>DASVBY010000090.1:0-39018 GCA_036381895.1 Burkholderiales bacterium
AGCGTTTCGAGATGGCTGCGCAGCCAGGCACGATCCTCGACGACGCGAAGCGGCCCGTGGGCGTGCACCACGACGTAATTCCACGTCGGGACGACTTTGCCGGTTTCCCGTTTGCTCGGATACCAGCCGGGAGAAATGTACGCGTGCGGTCCATGGAACACCGCGAGAGCATCGACATCCGGGCGATAGTGCTGCCATACGGGGTTGGCGCGCGCCACGTGTCCGCGCAATGTACCGAGCGGCGCGGGCTCGGAGTCGAATACGAGCGGAAGATGGTTCGCTTCGAGACCGTCGGCGGAAAGAGTGATTAGCGTGGCGAAGGGGTGGGCGCGAATGAACGCGTGAAGAACGTCGATCCGTGTCTCTTCGAAGTGTTTCGGTACGTGCATTACGAGTCACCCCTTGCCGCTGTTTTCCGGCTGCGCGCGGCGCTGCGAAAGATCTTAACTCGCCCCAGCGGCTGGCAGAAATCGAACGGCTGCGCGCAAACCCCGGGCGAATGGAGCAGGGGCGGCCGCGGTAGGGGAAGCCGCAGCTGCGCAGTTCGGGTGCGGGACGGTACAATCGGTGGAGGTCGGCAGCTGAGTCGAGGCGTCGCCGGCACGATCGAACGTCGACTGCACCGATGTCGCGGCTGCGACCCGCTTTCGGACGTGCGCGCCTTGCGGCGCGCGCGTCCGGATCGAAAGCGTCGAGTTGCGATTTCCGGGGGACGGGTAGACCGCGCTCGAGCGCGGTCGTACCGATTGCGGCCGTGCGGGTTCTACCGGGCGTTCTCGTCCTCGATGATGCCGTCGTAAACAAGGAACGACGACGGCCGCTCGGCGGGCTTGCCGTTCTCGAGCGCGTAGTAGCCGGCCTGAAGCTGGGTGGCGTTATCGCGGCGGTAGAGCGTTGCGCGGATCATGTACGTCTGCCCGGGGAAGAACGGCCGGCGGAACACGAGCCGGGCCCGCGTGATGTGATGCCGGTCGATGGGCAGCCCGGCGCCGTGCAGCGCGCGCGTGAACGCGTTCTCGCCGCCGCGGACGTACTCCTGCACGTTCACGTGCTGGTTGATGTCGGTGTTCGGGATGCCCCAGACGTCGGTGCGCTCGGCCCACGCGCCGAGGTCGAGCCGCTCGTAGCCTTCGGGCGGAACGCTCAGGTTCTCGATCGACGGCATCGGCTCGTCCCAGGCGTGCTCCTTGAGCCGGCGAAGCTCCTCCGGCGCTGTCGTCACCTGGCGCTGGCCCGGCGGCGCCATGGGGCGCGTGATCACGTGCAGCGCCTCGGCCGTGCCCGCCTCGACCATCGCGCCGCTGCCGTCGTCGTAGCCGAGCGCCTCGGGGCCGTGCGAGCGACTCTTCGCGCGCAGCACGCTCCTCGAATGCAGGAACACGCGCTGTTCCGCGGCGCTGCGGCACAGCCGTAGCGTGTGCGAGTTCTCGAGCGCGCGGCCGAAGGCAATCGGCGTCGTGCCGCTGCGGAAGTCGAGAAAGTACATGATCGGTGCGTAGCCCTGCTTGCGCAGCGCCATCATCTTGATGTGTGTTTCGAGGTTCGAGAACACCGGCGGCATGCACAGGCTCACGAATGCGCGCATGCGCACGCGATATTTCATGTCGAGCCAGTCGAAATGCGACGGCGACATGATGCTGCCGGTGAGGGCTTCGATCGGGGTGGTGCTTTCGGACATCGGTGCTTCCGTTGTTGGTTGTGACTTGCAGAAGGCCGCTATTCTAGCGGCAGCCGCTACTCGCGCGCCGCGCGGGCGCCCGCGGGGACCGGACGGGCGGCGCCGACGGTGCGTCGCTCGGCGCGCAGGTTGTAGAGGTTGCCGGCGAGGATGAGCGCAGCGCCCGCGAACACGAGCCACTCGATGCGCTCGCCGTAGAAGACGAGGCCCACCACCGCGATCAGCGGCAGCCGCAGGAAATCGAGCGGCACCACGACCATGGCGTCGGCGTGCGCGAACGCGCGCACCATGCAGTAGTGCGCGCTCATGGCGGTGAGCCCGACGACGATGAGCCACGGCCACATCGCGGCGGAGGGCCAGGCCCAGTCGAAGGCCGCCGGCACGAATCCGAGCGGAAGCTGGATGAGCGTCATGTAGAAAAGAATGGCGAGCGGGGTCTCGGTCGCCGCAAGCTTCTTGGTGAGCGTGTGCGAGAGCGCGTAGCCGAGCGCGCTCAGGAGCACCGCGATCGCTGCCGGGTGCACCACGGCGAGGCCGGGGCGCACGATGAGGAGCACCCCCGCCATGCCGAGGACGACGACCACGCCGCGCGCGGTCGTGAAGCGCTCGCCGAGGAGCAGGCTCGCGAGGAGCGCCGTCCACACCGGGGTCGTGAACTCGATCGCGAACACCTCGGCGAGCGGCAGGAACGCGAGCCCGTAGAACCAGCCGAACTGCCCGCCGAAGTGCGCGAAGTTGCGCACGGCGTGCAGCCCGAGCCGGCGCGTGCGCACCTGAGACCAGCCGTGGACCGTGAGCAGCAGCGCGATGACGGCGAGCCCGACGACGCTGCGGAAGAAGAGGATCTGGAACGTGCTGAGCTCGGCCGACAGCTCGCGGCCGCCGACCGCCATCGCCATGAACGAGGCGAGCGCGCCCACCATCCACAGGGTCGCGCGCAGCACCGGATGCGCGGCTTTGCCGGTCAAGCTGCGGCTCCGGTACCGGGACGCAGGGCGTTGCCGGCGGCGTGCCGCCGAAAATGGCCGGGGGGATTGTGGGCAGTCAAGAGCGATGGGTCTTGGCGCGCGATGAACGGTTGCGGGCGAACATTAAACGCGATTGCCGCGACGCGTCCAGCCGGTTGAGCGTCGGGCCGGCGTGAGGTTTACGGATGCGCGCGACCTAGCGACGCCAGGAGTGCCCCGCACTCGCGCACCCATTCGTCCATCAGTTGCGCGGCCGGCCGCGCCCGCGCCAGCCGCGCCGCCTGGCCGGCCCAGATGCTCACGAAATCCGGCCGGCCCGCCCGCGCGGAAGCCTGCCGCAGCGCGCGGCCGATCGACATTTGCGCCGGGAACGGGAGCACCTTGTCGCGATGCGGCGCCATCTCCTCGACATAGCGATTGCGCACCGCGCGCGCGGGCCTCCCCGAAAACGCCTCGGTGACGACCGTGTCCTCGTCAGTCGCGCGCAGCACCGCTTCCTTGTACACCGGCGGAATGCTGTTCTCCGGACAGGCGAGAAACGCGGTTCCCATCTGCACGCCGCTCGCACCGAGCGCGAACGCCGCGACGATGCCGCGCGCATCCATGATGCCGCCCGCCGCTATCACCGGCAGCGACACGGCATCGACGATCTGCGGCACGAGCCCGAGCGTCCCGGTGAGCGCCTGCTCGGACGGGCCGGCGAAGGTTGCGCGGTGGCCGCCCGCCTCCGCGCCCTGCGCAACGATCGCATCGACTCCGGCGTCGGCCAGCATCCGCGCCTCGCGCACCGTGGTCGCGGAGGCCATGACGCGCGCGCCGGCGGCGTGTGCGCGTTCGATCGCCTCGAGCGGCGGCGGGCCGAAATGAAACGAGAACACGGGAACGCGCTCCTCGAGCAGAACCGTGAGCTGCTCATCGAACGGGCCGATGATCGGCGAAACGTCCGGGACCGGCCCGGCGCCGAGCTCCTCGTGCCAGGGCGCGAGCAGACGCGCCATCGCCTGCAGCTGCGCCGCGCTCACCTCGCAATGCTCGACGCTTGGTGCGAACAGGTTGACCGCGAACGGCCGGTCCGTCAGCGCCCGAATGCGTTGGATCACCTCGCGCAGCTTCGCGGGCGGCGCGGCGGCTGCCCCGTAGGAGCCGAGCCCGCCCGCGTTGGAGACCGCGGCGACGAGCTCCGGGGTGCAAGCGCCGGCCATCGGCGCCTGGACGATCGGATGCTCGATCCCGAGAAGGTTCGTGAGTCGCGTTGTCGGCCACATGGACACCTCCGCGCGAGCCTCGCACGTGCTCGTCGAAGCCCATTGTGACACGCTCAACCGGTGGCGGCGATGTGCGCTACCAACCGCGCACGAGCCACGCGAACACGAACAGCGCTACCCAGGCGATCGCGGTGAACCCCGTGGCGACGCCCCCGGCCAGGGCTGCAGCGCGGACGAGACCGAAGCCCTGCGCCCAGAGGACCGCGTAACAGAAGAAATGGATCAGCGCCCAGAGCAGGGCGGGCGCGATGAGAAGCACGTCTTTGTCGCCGCCGCCGAAGCGCAGGCGTCCTTCGAGAACCGCCCAGCCGAACAGCGCTGCGAGCATGAGCGGCGCGAGCGCGGCCAGCAGCCTCGCGGCGACGCGCACCTCGGGGTCAGTCGGCCGCCGCCGGGTGCCGGCCGTTCGCGTGCAGCGCGAGCGCCGCGCAGACGAAGCGGTTCGCGGGTGTGGCGACCCCGAGCGAATCGCCCAGGCGCACGACGGCGCCGCTGAGCCACGGGAGCTCCAGGCGATTGCCGCGGCGCAGGTCCCCGAGCATGGAGGCGATCATGCCCGCCGGCAGCGTATCCATGAACCCGAGCTGCCGCTCGACGCTGTCGGCGCCGAGGTCCACCCCGCGCGCCCGCGCGACCGCGTCCGCCTCGCGCATGATGTCGGCGAGCAACTGGCGCGTCAGCGGCTCCTCGCGGATCGGTCCGATGGGCAGGCGCGTGAGCGCGGTCATGGCGCTCAGGCCCACGATGAACACGAACTTCTCCCAGATCACGTGCTCGATTTTGTCGCTGAGCACGGTCTCGATCCCGGCCCGGCGGCAGGCTTCGTAGAGGCGCTCGCCGCGCGCCGAACGGCTGCCGTCGAGCTCGCCGAACGTGAGGCGTTGCAGGGTGCCGTTGTGGCGGATGACGCCGGGCGCTTCGATGTAGGCCGCGATGTGGGCGATGCCGCCCATGACGCGCTCGCGGCCGTACCGGCGGGTGAGCAGGTCGACGGCGTCGACGCCGTTCTGGAACGAAATCACCGCGGTGTCGAGCCCGACGGCGGGGGCGACGGCTTGCGCCGCGGTTTCCGTGTCCCAGAGCTTCACGCCGATGAGGACGTAATCGAAGGCGCCGGTGCCGGCGACCGTGTCGGTCGCCTGTACCGGTTGCAGCACGAGATTGCCGAGTCCGCTCTCTACCCGCAGACCTTGCGAGCGCATGGCCCGCAAGTGCTCGCCGCGTGCCACGAAGGTGACGTCCACGCCGCTCGCTGCCAGGCGCGCGCCGAAATAGCCGCCCACGCCTCCCGCGCCGAAAACCAGAATCCGCATCGAAACCCCACTGCGTGCTTGCCAATAATAAGAGAAGCGGCATCCTACCTTATGCCCACGGCACGCGGAACAAAGGGCCCGCGGCGCAACGGTTCCGCCGAATGCCCGAACGGAAGCGCCTCGCCGTCCGGCGCGTCCGCGCGACGAACGCCGTTCCCGCACAGGAACTGGAGAAATGCGGACTGGTACCGCGCGAGGCGGTCTGTGTATGCTCGATTTTTCCCTGTTCACTCCCGGAGGCGCACCATGGAAAGGCAGTCGCTTCAAAAGGGCAGTCACGCGGATCACGGTGTCGAACAGGAGTCGGACGCACGCATCGTCGACGCGCGCCGGCGGGCGTTCTTGCAGGGCGGGACGCTGCTCGCGCTGGCGGCCGTGGTCGGTCCGCAGATTCCGTTCGCGCGTTTCTTCCCCACCGGCCTCATTCCGGTCGCGCTCGCGGCCGAAGCCGTCGACTTCGTTGCGCTCGGCAAGAGCGCCGAGCTGGTCGTGATCGGCGACCGGCCGCTGGTGGCGGAGACGCCGCCGCACCTGCTCGACGATCCGGTGACGCCGGCCGATCGGTTGTTCATGCGTAACAACGGCCTGCCGCCCGACGAGAAAGCGATTGACCCGGCGACCTGGACGCTCACGATCGACGGCGAAGCGGTCGAGAAACCGGCGAAGTTCACCATCGCCGACCTCAAGAGCAGGTTCCGGCCGATACGGCGGCACATCTGGATCGAGTGCGCCGGCAACGGCCGCTCCGGCTTTCATCCGCCGGCGAAGGGCGGCCAGTGGACCTACGGCGGCGTCGGCTTCCCGATGTGGACGGGGGTGCGGTTGAGCGACGTGCTCGAGGCGGTCGGCGTCAGGAGCACCGCCGTCTATATCGGCTACTACGGCGCGGACAAGCATCTCTCCGGCGACCCGAACCGCGTGGTCATATCGCGCGGCGTGCCGATCAGGAAGGCGATGTCGGACGGGGTCATGATCGCCTGGGCGATGAACGACCAGGACATTCCGCTGTGGCACGGCCACCCGCTGCGCCTGATCGCGGGCGGGGCGCCCGGCTCGGCGTCCGGCAAGTGGCTGCGGCGCATTGCCGTGCGCGACCAGGTGCACGACGGCGAGAAGATGATGGGCACGTCGTACCGCGTGCCGTGCGAGCCGGTCGCGCCGGGGGCGAAGGCCGGCGACATGTGCATCCTCGAGGTCATGCCGGTGAAGTCGCTCATCACGTTCCCGCGCTCGGGAGCCGAGCACGGCTACGGCAAGCCGCTCACGGTGCGCGGGCACGCGTGGACCGGCGCGGAACGCGTGACGCGCGTCGATCTTTCCTACGACTTTGGCCAGACCTGGCACGAGGCCGAGCTCGAGCGGCCCGCGAACGCGTACGCGCCGCAGCGCTTCCAGGCCGAGCTGAAGCTCCCGAGCCGCGGCTACTACGAGGTCTGGGCGCGTGCGACCGACGACACCGGCAAGACGCAGCCGATGATCACGCCCGGCTGGAACCCGGGCGGCTACGGTAACAACGCGATGCACCGTATCGCCGTGCAGGTGACGTGAGCGGCGTACGTGCGAGCGGTTTCGCCCGGGCGGCGGCGATCGCCGCGGCCGTGCTCGCGGTCGCGGCGAGCCAGGGCGCCGCGGACAAGCCGATCGATCCCAAGACCGGGCTCGCGATCGACAAAGGCTTCGAGATCGTGAGCGCCTGGTGCACCGCGTGCCACTCGGCGACGCTCATCACGCAGACGGGCATGACGCGCGCCCAGTGGCTCGAGACGATCCGCTGGATGCAGGACACCCAGGGGCTGTGGGATCTCGGCGAGAGGGAAGACGAGATCCTCGACTACCTGGCCAGGAACTACGGCGTTCCCGAACGCCCCACGCAGCCCGGCGTGATCCCGCTGCCGCGCTGAACGCGGCGTTCGCCGCGAGGCGACGAACGGGCGAGGCGCCGCGACGCGATGCACGCGCGGCACGAGTCGCCCGGTGGTGTCAATCCGCTTCTTCGCGTCACAATCCCGCGGTCCATTCTGTAACCGGAGGGGCTTCGGTCCGGCCGCGGCGAGCGCACCCGTACGGATGGCTCTGATCCATCATTTTCCCCGCGAAACGCTGCCCGCGTTCGAGCTCAAGGGGCGCATGATCGCGCTTTCGGTGCTGCGCGTACTGACCGCGGATCTCGAGGCGCTCGCCGAGCAGCTCGACGCCAGGATCGCCGCCGCGCCGGATCTCTTCGCGAACTTCCCGGTGCTGCTCGATTTCGAGGCGCTCCCCGAGGAGACGCAGCTCGCCTTCGACATCGCCCGCTTCGACCGGCTGCTGCGCGAGCGCAGCTTGATCCCGGTGGGTATTCGCGGCGCCTGCGGGGTGCTCGCCGGCATCGCGGCCGGCGTCGGTCTCGGCACGCTCGCGGCCGGTGCGGCGGCGGCTCCGCGGCGCGCGCCGCGCGAGGGCGCGGAGCCGCGCGCAGCGAACCTGCTGGTCAAGGAGCCGGTGCGCTCCGGGCAGCAGATCTACGCCAAGGGCGGCGACCTCATCGTGCTCGCGACCGTGAGCCCGGGCGCCGAGATCCTCGCCGACGGCAACATCCACGTGTACGGCACGCTGCGCGGGCGCGCGCTCGCCGGCGTCGCCGGCGACACGGGGGCGCGCATCTTCTGCCGCAGCCTCGACGCCGAGCTCGTCTCGATCGCGGGGCACTACCGGGTGAGCGAGCAGATCCAGGACGCGGAGCGCGCGCAGCCGGTGCAGATCTATCTGCGGGACGAACGCCTGATCATCGAGAAAATGTAGCTAGCGGAGAAACGCACGCCGTGGCAAGAATCATCGTCGTCACCTCGGGCAAGGGCGGAGTGGGCAAGACCACGACCGCCGCCGCCGTCTCCACCGGCCTCGCGCTCAAGGGCCACAAGACGGTCGTCATCGATTTCGACGTCGGGCTGCGCAACCTCGACCTCATCATGGGCTGCGAGCGCCGCGTGGTGTACGACTTCGTGAACGTCATCAACCGCGAGGCCACGCTCAATCAGGCGCTCATCAGGGACAAGCGGGTCGAGGGTCTCGCGATCCTGCCCGCCTCGCAGACGCGCGACAAGGAAGCGCTGACGAAAGAGGGCGTCGAGCGGGTGCTCGAAGAGCTCGCGAAGGATTACGATTACATCGTCTGCGATTCCCCGGCCGGCATTGAAAGGGGAGCTTTGCTGGCCGCCTATTTCGCGGACGACGCCATCGTCGTCACCAACCCCGAAGTCTCCTCGGTGCGCGACTCCGACCGCATTCTCGGCATCCTCGCCGCGAAGACGCGCCGCGCGGAGCTCGGCCAGGAGCGCGTCAAGGAGTACCTTCTGCTCACGCGCTATTCGGCCGCGCGCGTGCAGAAGGGCGAGATGCTGAGCGTCGACGACGTGCGCGAGATCCTCGCGATCGACCTCCTCGGCGTCATTCCCGAATCGAAGTCGGTGCTGCAGGCGTCGAACGCCGGCATCCCCGTGATCCTCGACAAGGACAGCGACGCCGGCCAGGCGTACGACGACGCCGTGGCGCGCTACCTCGGCGAGGACCGCCCGCACCGGTTCCTGGTGGAGAAGCGCGGCCTGCTCGGCCGGCTGTTCGGGACCTGAAATGAAACTCCTCGATTACTTCCGCTCGCAGCGGCGCAGGAGCGCCGCGGTGGCGAAGGAGCGGCTGCAGATCATCGTGGCGCGCGAGCGCACGCCGCGCGGCGGGCCGGACTACCTGCCGCTGCTCAAGGAGGAGCTGCTGAACGTGGTGCGCAAGTACGTCGCGATCGATCCCGACGCGGTCAAGATCCGGCTCGACCGCGAAGGCGACTGCGAAGTGCTCGAGCTCAACATCACGCTGCTGCCTGAGGCCGCCGCCGCGCGGTCCGGCCGCGGTTGAGATCGCCTCCCCATTCCGAATAACCGGCGCCGACTCGTCGGCGGCGCGACTCCGGATTCCCGGAACCCGCCCGCATGCGGCCCGCACCGCTGCTGCTGCCCGGAGTGACGCCACGTGCGCCGTCATTCCGGCGGTGGCTGAACACCGGTTGTATCGGAAGGCGCTCGGTATCAGCCGAGGCCGGCATCCTCCCGGGCGCCGAGCGCCATCGCCGACCAGTCGATCCCGCCGCGGCCTTTGGCGAGCCCCGACAGGATGCGCTGCTGGACGAACGCGGCGAACGGCATCGGCGCCTGGGCGGCGCGTGCCGCATCGAGGACCAGGCTCGCATCCTTGAGTCCCAGCTCGAGCCGGAAGCGCGGCGGATCGTAGTTGCGTTCGGCGATGAACCGGCCGTAGTTATGGTAGACCGCGCAGTTGAACAGCGTCTGCCCGAGCATGTTCGCGAGCGCGGCCGGCGCGACGCCGTTCTTCTCCGCCAGCGCGAACGCCTCCGCCATCGCTTCCATGGCCGCCATGATCAGGAAGTTTCCTGCGAGCTTGACGACGTTTGCGGCGCCCGGCGGCTCGCCGAAATCGAAGACGCCCTGGCCGAGGGTCTCGAGGATCGGCTTCGCGCGCGCCTTCGCCGCCTCGGCGCCCGAGGTGCAGATCCAAAGCTTCTTCGCCGCCGCGGCGGGCGGAAGACCGAAGACGGGTGCGGCGACGTAGGCGCCGCCTTGCGCCCGATGGCGCTCGGCGAGCGTGGCGGCGGTCGCCGGCGCGATCGTGCTCATCGAAAGGTGCAGCCCGTTGCCGAGCGCGGGTGCGAAGCCCTGCGGCCCGAACGCCGTCTCCTCGACGGCCTGATCGTTCGCGAGCATGGTGACGACGATGCCGCCGTCGACCGCCGCCTGCGCCGGCGTGTCGACGAGCTCCGCGCCTTCGTCAGCGAGCGCGCGCGCCTTCTCCCTGGTGCGGTTGTAGACCTTGAGGCGAAAGCCTGCGCGCAGGAGGTTGCGCGCCATGGGCTCGCCCATCATGCCGGTGCCGATGAAGCCGATGATCTCGCTCATGGTGACTGTCCTGTCGAGTCGGGAAGCCGCAGATTTTAACGTTCGATGGCGCCGCCCGCGCGCAGCGCGGGGAGGACGGGCAGAGGCGGAACGCCGGAACCCAATGTCGGCTGCATGCCGGCGCCGACAGGAACGGCCTGGGCCGTGAACGACGCAGAGCGATCGTCGGCATTCGTCCGGCTCAACCGCGCCGCAGGCGCGTGATCCGGAATCCATGGGCGCTCGGCGGTTGTGCCTCGTCACGAGTGCGGCTTCACTCTCGTGACGGCCCGAGGAAGATGGATGGCCAAGCGGAGCCGCGTGCCGCGCAGCTAAGGCGCGACGAACCCGAGCTTTTGCAGATCCGCCTGCAGCGCGGCGAAGCGCGCATCGTCGAGCGGCAGGTGCGGCGGGCGCGGCAGGCGCCAGCCCGCGTGCCCCGTGCGCGCCGCCGTGAGGCGCTTGAGCGCCGCGATGACGGGGTACTTCTCGAGCGCGTCGCGCACGCGCGTGAGCGTCTGCTGCAGCGCCTGGCCGTCGCTCGTCGCGCGCTTCGCGTACACCTCGGCCGCGAGCCGGCAGGTGACGTTCGTGGTCGCCGAAATGCAGCCGACGCCGCCCGCGCCAAGGATCGGCAGCAGGAACTTTTCGGTGCCGGCGTACACGCGAAAGCCCGGATACATCTCGCAGGTCGTCTTCATGTTGTTCCAGTCGCCGCTCGAGTCCTTCATGCCGACGACCGTGTCCGGGTACTGGCGCACGAGCCGGCCGATCAGCGCATGGCTGATCGGGACGCCGCTCATGGGCGGTATGTGATAGAGGTAGAGCTTCAGGCGGGCGTCGCCGACGCGCTGGATCACCTGATCGAACGCGGCGTAGAGCCCGTCGTCGCTCACGTTCTTGTAGTAGAAGGGCGGGAGCGTCAGCACGCCGCCGGCGCCGAGCGCGACCGCGTGCCGCGTGAGCGCCACGGTGTCGGTGATGGAGCAGCAGCCGGTGCCGACCATCAATTTCGAGGCCGGTACCCCCGCTTCGACCAGGCGCTCGAGCGCCTCGATGCGCTCGGCGACGCTGAACGAGTTCGCCTCGCCGGTGGTTCCCATCGGCGCGAGGCCGTCGCAGCCGTTCGCGAGCAGCCAGCGGCAATGCTCGGCGTAAGCGTCGTGGTCTATCGACAGGTCGTCGCGCAGCGGTGTGAGTACGGCGGCGAATACGCCGTCGGGCAGCTTGTTCGGAGCTCGGGATGTCATGTCGGTTCGTTCGTCGGTTTACGAGCGGCGTCCGGGCGCGGGGCGGCGGCCTCGCTGACGGGCGATCTTTCGCTCTTGCGGGTCGTTGCTTCGGGTCGTGAGCGGCGCACCGGCGCGACTCAGGGCGCCGATACCTCGACGGGCACGCCGCCGCGCAGCGTCTGATAAACCACGCAGTAGCGTTCCGTCAACTCCACCAGCTTGCGCCGCTGCTCGGCGTCGGCATCGGTGTCGAACTCGAACGCGAGCCGGATGCGGCGAAACCCCACCGGGGCGTCCTTGGCGACGCCGAGCGTGCCGCGGACGTCGAGGTCGCCTTCGGCGCGCACGCGTCCGTTGCGCAGCTCGATGCCGAGCGCGAGCGCGACCGCCGCGAGCGTCACGCCGGCGCAGGCGACCAGCGCCTGCAGCAGCATGTCGCCCGAGCAGGCCTGGAGGCCGCTGCCGCCCGTCGAGGGATGCAGTCCGGCCTCGACCAGCGCGCGGGACGTCTCGACGTTGCAGGCGACGCCTTCGCCGAGCGCGCCTTCGGCGCGAAGCGTGATGACGGCCGCCTCGGGATCCGCGCGATAACGCTCCTTGAGCGGTGCCTGGATCGCGCGCAGTTCGTCGCGGTTCATCGGATGTCCTCTGAAACAGCGGGGCAGTCGGTGCTTCGAAGCGTCAGTCTGCCGGTATCGGGGCGGGCGGGCAATGGATATTGCGGCAGCCGAATGCCGGGCGCACACGTCTGTCTGAACCAGTGCGCGCATCAGGAGGAAGGAAATGGCCGAGAACGAACGCAAGGATCCGGAGCCGCGGGCTTCGGCAACCGCGGGTGTCGAGGCGGAGGAGGCCACGGGACACATACCGGCGGAGGTCGGCGAGCACGCGGTGAAGCAGCAGAGGGAGCCGACGCGGGCGCGTCGCGGGCCTATGGCCAACCGCGGCGTGGCGGACCCGGGGGCAGAACGGAAGCGCTACCACGGCCGGGCGCCGAAGCATAGGGCGGAAGCGGGGAGAGCCCCCAACGCGCAAGCGTTCGATACACGCGTCGTGCGTTACCGATGCAGTTCGGGCCGGGCGCGGCTTGTCGAGTGCTCCACGGCCGGTCGACGCGATAATCAGTCGGGCGGCTGAATCACCAGATGGCGCAAGGGCTCCTTGCCCTGGCTTTGTGCCTCGAGGTGATAGCGCGCGATCATGCGGTGCTGCATCTTGCGCACCATCGGCCGGCGCGGCGCGAGCGCCACTGCGACCCCTTCGGTCAGCACGCGCTGGATCGCGTGCTCGGCCTCGCGCACGGCGTCCTTTACTTCCTCCTCGTCGAGTCCCTGAATGACGTTGAACAGGTTCTGCAGCAGCCGGCGCATCTGCGCGGACGTGTTGCTCTTCACGACGTGGAGCGGCAGGCCGGTCGCCTGCAGCAGGCGCTGCAGCCGCGGGTCACCGGCGCGCGAGCGCAGGGCGACGACCACGTCCGCGTTCTCCGGGCGGTTTGCGGCGCGTGCGTTGAGGCGCAGCTCCCGGATGCCGCGCTCGAGCAAGTCGCGGCTGAGCGCGTAGGGATAGATGCGCACCGGGCGGTCGTCGCCGGAGAGCGGGGGCAGGGCAGCCGCCGCCTCGGCAGCCGCCACGCGCCGCGTTTCGCGCACCTCGACCTGGCCCGTGCGCAGCCGGCGCTCGCCGCCGGGGGCCCGGCCTTCCAGCAGGCGGTCGACGGCGCGCGCCGTATCGCGATGCACCAGCAGCTCGTTGCGGTTGATGATCTCGACGACGGTATCGAACGTCGGCGGCACGCGGCGCTCGCTGATGGTCTTGTACGTCCCGCGCCGCCGCGCTTCCTCGTCGCTCAGCGTTACCGTGTGCACGCCCCCGACCAGGTCGGAGAGCGTCGGGTTCATCACCAGGTTCTCGAGCGTGTTGCCGTGCGCGGTTCCGATCAGCTGCACGCCGCGCTCGGCGATGGTGCGCGCCGCCGCGGCCTCCGCCTCGGTGCCGATCTCGTCGACGATGATGGCCTGCGGCATGTGGTTCTCGACGGCCTCGATCATGACCGCGTGCTGGCGGTCGGGCCGCGGTACCTGCATGCGCCGTGCACTGCCGATCGCCGGGTGCGGGATGTCGCCGTCGCCCGCGATCTCGTTCGAGGTGTCGATGACGATGACGCGCCGGCCGAGATCGTCGGCGAGCACGCGCGCCGCTTCGCGCAGCAGCGTGGTCTTGCCGATGCCCGGGCGGCCGAGCAGCAGCAGATTGCGCCCGTTCTCGAGGAGATCGCGCAGGATGTCGATGGTGCCGAAGATCGCACGGCCGACGCGCAGCGTGAGCCCGACCACCGCACCTTTGCGGTTGCGAATCGCCGATATCCGGTGCAGGGTGCGTTCGATGCCGGCGCGGTTGTCTTCGGTGAACTCGCCGATGCGGCCGAGCACCCAGGCGATGTCCTCGGGGCCAACCGGGCGCTCGGCGAGCCGCACCGCGTGCTCCGGGAAGCGCGCTTCCGCCGGGCGGCCGAGGTCCATCACGATCTCCACGAGCGTTTCGGAAGGCAGGCGCGCCGCCGCCTCCCGCAGGTCGTCCGGCAGCACGCCGAGCAGCAGCGGCACGTCGTCGGCCGCGTGCACCGTGTTCGTCGGAGTGGGGGCGTTCCAACCCACGGCAACGCGCTTCCCGGTTTTACCGCGGCGCGGCGAGACGCTCGCGCCAGTCCCGCAGCAGCGCCGCCCGGACGGCCTCATCCGTGCGCGAGCGAGCGAGCTGCTCGGGATCGATCGAGAGCGTCACCGTCTGCCAGCCGTCCGCGAGCGCACGCTCGACGCGCACCTCGAAGCGGCCGTCGCGCGGCTCGACGCCGAAGACATAGGTTTCGAGCCCGAGCTGCTCGAGCAACTCCGCGGCCAGCTCCTTCGCCTCAATGAGTTGTCGGGTGGAAATATGCATCGATCCGCGCCACCGCCTGCGCTCGCCCGGCGAGCGTAGCGCTGCGCTCTTTCGAGTTGCACCGGGAAACACCCCGGGGGCGGCGATGATTTCCCCGCCGTGCGTACGCCTCGGGCTGCCGCCGGATCAGGCGATGAGCGCCTCGATGAAGTCGCTCGGTTCATCGGGCCGCCTGGTGTTCGCCGCGGCGTGCACGTCGGACGGCGGGCTCGTCCGCTGCTGCGCCTCGCTTCGTTCGTTGCGAGCCGGTGCACGAGCGCGATAAAGCGGCGGCGCAATCGAGTATCGGAAGGCCTGCGCGAGCGAGCCGCCCGCTTCCCGCCCGAGGCCACACGTTCCCAGGGCGTCGCGCCGTCAGCGGCCCTTGAACACGGGTTTGCGCTTCTCGACGAACGCAGTCACGCCTTCCAGATGGTCCTCGGTCGCGACCGCGGCGGCCATTCCCTCGGCCTCGCGGTGCGAGTGCTCGTCCCAGCTGTTGTCGAACGACGAGCGGATCAGGCGCTTTGCGATGCCGAGTGCGACCGTGGGTCCGTCGGCGAGCCGGCGCGCAAGCTTCGCGGTTTCCTCGGCGAGCTGCGCGCGCGGCACCACCCAGTTGAGGATGCCGAGCTCGAGCGCCTGCTGCGCCGTGAAGCGGTCGCCGAGGAGCGCGAGCTCGAGCGCCTTGCGCTCGCCGACGACGCGCGGCAGGAAATAAGTCGAGCCGCCGTCCCCCGACAGGCCGATGTGGCGGTAGGCGAGCGTGAAGAAGGCATCGTCCGCGCCGATCGCGAGGTCCGCGGCGAGCACGAGACTCAGGCCAATGCCGGCCGCGGCACCCTGCACCGAGACGAGCACCGGCTTCGGCATGCGCCGCAGCTGCGCGAACAGCTGATGCACGTTGACGACGTTGAGCTCCATCGCGGCGACGTGCGCGGCGCGATTCTCGGTCATCGACTTGTAGAAGCCTTTCACGTCGCCGCCGGCCATGAAGTTGTCGCCCGCGGCGCGGATCACGACGCAGCGCACGGCCGGGTCGCGCTCGAACGCCGCCGTCGCCGCGACGAGCTGGCGCCCCATGTCGTGCGAGAGTGCGTTCAGCGCCGCCGGGCGATTGAGCGTGATGGTCGCGATCCCGTCCGCCGTTTCCGTGATTATCTGCTGCTCGCTCATGTCAGACCTCGGGAGTGCGGGTGCACGCAGTGTAATCGAGAACGGCGCGCCGCGAGGAGGAGGAGGCGTGCTCAGGCCGCACTCGGCGCCGGCCGCAGCGCACCCGGGCCCGCGTCGGCCGGACGGTCGTCCATGGTCCACTGCAGGCCGAAAGCGAGGAATCCGACCACGATCAGCGCCGTCCAGGCGATGCCGTAGCCGCCGGTGAAGTCGAAGACGACACCGCCCATCCAGGCGCCGGCGAACGAGCCGAGCTGGTGACTCAGGAAGGCCACGCCGTAGAGCGTATTGAAGTATCCGAGGCCGAACATCCGCCCGATGAGGCCCGCCACGAGCGGCACCACGCTGAGCCAGAGGAAGCCCATCACCGCCGCGAACACGAGCGTTGAGGTGACGGTGATCGGCAGCGCGAGGTAGACGATGATCGTGGCGGTGCGCAGCAGGTAGACGAGCGCGAGCAGGCGGCGCTGGCTGAAGCGCGCACCGAGGAGCCCCGCCGTGTACGTGCCGAAGGCGTTGAACAGGCCGATCAGCCCGAGCGCGCTGGCGCTCGCGCTCGCCGGGAGCCCGCAAATGTCGAGAAACGGTGCGAGGTGCGTGGTGATGAAGACGAGCTGAAAGCCGCAGGCGAAGAAGGCGATCGTCATCGCGAGGAAGCCGCGGTGCGTGGAGGCGGCGCGGAACACCTGCACGAACGAGAGGCCGGCCGTACCGTCCCGGGCGGCGCCGCCCGGGAGCGCCGCGGGCCCGCGGATCGCGGCGGCGAGCACGGCCATGAGCGCGGCGATGGCGGCGAAGCCGAGGAGCGCCGTGCGCCAGTCGAATGCGTCGATCAGCACCTGACCGAGCGGCGCGAGAACCATGGTGCCGAGCGAACCCGCGGCCGCAACCGCTCCGACCGCTTGACTGCGCCGCTCGGGCGGCGTCGCACGGGAGACGACGCCCATGAGCACCCCGACTCCGGTGCCGGCGATGCCGATGCCGATGACGAAGCCGGCCACGTTGACGCCGAGTGCGCTGTCGGCGGACGCCATGACGAACAGACCGGCGGCGTAGAGAAGCGCGGTCGCGATCAGCACCGGACGCGCGCCGAAGCGGTCGGCGACCATGCCCACGAGCGGCTGGCTGCAGCCCCAGACGATGTTCTGCAGTGCGAGCGCGAAGCTGAAGGCGGCGGCGGAGATGCCGAGCTCGATCGTCACCGGGCGCAGGAACAGGCCGAGGCTCTGGCGCAGCCCGAAGCAGAGCGTGAGGATCGCCGACGCGGCAATGAGGAGCAGGAGCGAACGGGTCGGGAGGGCGGTGCGCGTCATGGCGTCAGGGCGAACGGGCTCGGAGGCGAGAATGCGGCGCGGTGGCGCGCGGCGTCAAGCGAGAAATTCTCACGGCGGCATGCGCGCCGCGCATGCAAACCGCGGCGCCGGTGCCCAAGCGCCGCCGGCGCGGCGGATTCGGCGCCCCGGCACGAGCGCGCTCAGTCGAAGAACGCAAACGCCCGCGCCTCGATGCTGCGCCGTGGCGGCGCCGCGGGCGGGGTCGAGGGGTCGTCGAATGCGGTGTGCGCGGCGGCGCGGGCGCGGCCGTCCGTCGCCGAGTCGAACGTCTTGAAGACGAGCGCCTCGTCGCGCCGCATCTCCGGAAAGTAGAACCAGCGGTGTGCCGGGTTGTAGCGCACCTGGTAGATCTCGCCGACGCGGTGCGGGTAGCGCCGCTCGGCGGGAATCAGGTCGGCGGGCGCGAGCGTGCGCGCGTCGGCGATCGCGAGCGGATGCGTGCGGATCGGCTGGTCGATCGCGCGCCATACCTGAACGATCGCGAAGCGCCGCGCGAGGAGCGCTTCGGCTTCGTCCGGGAGGATTTCGCGCACGCGCTGCGGCGCCGAACGCCCGGTGTAGTCGTTGTGCACCGAGGCGACGGGCTCGCGCACGTGCCGCGCCTCGCGCTCCCCGGCGTCGCCCGAGCGCAGGGTGTGATCGAACACGACGACGCGGGCGGCGCCCGACAGCCGCTTCACCAGCGCCTCGACCTCAGGGTAGTAGACGCGCTCGAGCTCCTCGGGATCGAAAAAGTCGCGCATCGCGGTGCGGTGCTCGACGAAAGCGAAGCCGTGGACGTCGAGGGAGAATTCGCGGGCGCGCGGGCGGCCGTCGGCGATCTCGACGGCGCGCGGGTCGTGCACGCCGGTGTAGCGGAAGCGGCTGTTGTTCGGCCCGTAGCTCTCGCTTACCGGGCGTACGCCGGTATCGAGCGTGTAGTTGAGGACCGCGGTGACCATAAACGCTGCCGCCGATGGCGCGGGGTTTAGAGTCTAGCGGCGCTCGCCCGCCCGCGGCAAGCCGACTGCGCCGGCGGGCGAGGCCGAGACCGTCATGGCGAGCGAAGCGCAGCAATCTCGTGATACCGGCCTGCGCATTTCCGGAAGCCGTGCGCGAGGGTTGCGAGATTGCTTCGTGCCGGCGCGCACTGACGGGCGGAGTTTCTGTCGCTCGCTCGACGTAGAACCCGCGCGGCGCGCCCGCGCGTCGCTTGCGCTCAGCGGAACACCACGGTGCGCATGCCGTTCAGCAGGATGCGGTGCTCGATGTGCCACTTCACGGCGCGCGCGAGCACGGTGCATTCGATGTCGCGGCCGACCTCGGCGTAGTCCTCGACCGTCATCGCGTGGTTCACGCGCGCCACGTCCTGCTCGATGATCGGGCCCTCGTCGAGGTCCTCGGTCACGTAGTGGGCGGTGGCGCCGATGAGCTTCACGCCGCGCGCGTGCGCCTGCTGGTAGGGCCGGGCGCCGCGAAAGCTCGGCAGGAACGAATGGTGAATGTTGATCGCGCGCTCGCGCAGGTGCGCGCAGAGCTCGGGCGACAGGATCTGCATGTAGCGCGCGAGCACCACGAGGTCGCAGCGCTCCCGGTCGATGATCTCGCGCAGCTGCTGTTCCTGCCGCGCGCGCGCCGCGGGCTCCACGGGCAGGTAGTGGTAGGGGATGTCGTGCGCCGCCGCGAGCCGTTCGAAGTCGCGGTGGTTCGAGATGATCGCCGGAATCTCGACCGGCAGCGCGCCGATGCGATAGCGGTAGAGCAGGTCGTTCAGGCAATGGCCGAACTTCGACACCAGGATCGCGACGCGCGGCTTGACCGCGGTGTCGTAGAAGCGGTACTGCATGCCAAACGGCTCGGCGACGCGCGTGAACGCAGCGTCGAGATCGGCCGCGCTTCGCGGCGTTTCCGCATCGAAGCACACGCGCATGAAGAAGCGCCCGTTGACGGCATCGCCGAACTGGGCGCTGTCGACGATGTTGCAGCGGTGCTCGAGCAGGAACGCCGACACGGCGGCGACGATGCCCATGCGGTCGGGGCAGGAGAGCGTGAGTACGAAGCGGCGCACGTAAGAGTTCCCGTCAGTTGGCGTCGGCGGCGACGCGGAAGGTTTCGTCAAGCAGCTCGAATCGTCCATCGGCGGCGGCCTGGCGCCAGGCGCAGGTGCGCGCGAGCCCACCGAAGGTGAAGAAGTGTATCCCGGCGAGGTCGAGCGCGCCCGCGGCGGCGGCGCGCGCCAGCGCGCGCACGATCGGCTCGGGGCCGTGGGTGCCGGCGAGGCGGGCGAGCGCGCCGCTGCGCCCGGTGAGCGCGCGCAGCGACGGACCGACGCCGCAGAGCGTGGCGTAGCGCACGAGGGTCGCGAGGCGCGCCGGACCGGCGAGCCCGGCGACGACCGGCGCGTCGATGCCGCGCGCCCGCAGTTGCCGCACCCAGTCGATGACCGGTTCGGCGCTGAAGCAAAACTGAGTGAGGAAGCTCGCCGCGAGGCCGGCGCGGCGGGCGGCTTCGATCTTGTCCCGTTCGGCCGCGCGCAGCGCCCCCGGCGCGATCCGCGGACTGCCTTCCGGGTGGCCCGCGAACGCGACCGCTTCGATGCCGCAGGCCTGCAGCAGGCCGGTGTCGATGACCTCGGCGCTCGAGCCTAAGGGACCGCGCGGCATCGCGCGATCGCCGGCGATGAGCAGGAGCCGGCGCACGTTCGCCGCGCGCCGCAGATCGCCGAGGACCTGGGCGAGCTGCGCGCGGCTCTCGAGCTCGCGCGCGGGAAGGTGCGGGATCGGCTCGAAGCCGGCCGCGCGCACCGCGGCAGCCGTGTCGACGCTCTGCGTCCAGGTCTGCTTCGGCAGGAAGCTCACGTATACCGGAGTGCCCGGCGGGAGGAGCGCGCGGCAGGCGTGGAGCTCTCGCGCGTCGTGCACCGTCATCTCGACCGAGGCGCTCTGCATCAGCGCCTGTATGACCGCGCGTTCCTCCTGCGCCGCGGGCGCGGATTTCGGCGACACGATGGACATGGGGCCCGCTCCGCCCTCAGCGCAGCATGTAGCGCTGGCGAGCGATCACGTAGGACTCGTTCAGGAACCAGAGCTTCCCGTGCTTGCGCAGCACCTCGCGCGTGGCGTCGAGGTAGCCCGGTCCGCTCATTACCGCCTCGAGCCGGTGGTCCTCGATCTGCGCGACGTACACGGCCGCGTTCCAGGCGGCCATCAGCGTCGAGGTGCCGATCGACGAGCTGATCTCCGACGGCAGCGTGTGCATGTAGTACTTGAAGAGCGAGCGCTGGTCGGAATAGGACTTGAACACGAAGCCGCGGGCGTCGGCGCCGAGCAGCTTCTTGGTGGTACGCAGCAGCTCGTCGCGCGTCATCTGGAACGGGTTCTCGCCCGGCCAGACGCGCTGGATGATCTCGAGCCCCGGGTCGTTGCCGTAGGAATGGATGCCGAGGAGCCGGCCGCCCGGGCCGAGGGCCCGCGCCAGCGGAGCGACCACGCGCGACGCCTTGAACTCGACCGGCGCCCGCGCGCGGTAGGGCTGCGAAGCGATGACGAGATCGAAGTCGGCGCGCACCGCGCCCTGTTTGGGAATGACGGACTCGAGCAGGAAGCGGTAGTCGTTGCGATAGATCACGAGCACGACCGGACGCTCGTACACCGGGTTGCCGGACGTCTTGCTGATGCGCGCGGTCCAGTTCTCGGACAGGAACGGCTGCAGCGCGGTGATCTGCTCTTCGAACTCGGCCGAGGTGCTGCCGCGCAGCGCGAGCTCGTGCCACACGAGCCCGCTCGCGGCCGCGAGCGTGTTCGGGCGCAGCCACGGCGCTTCCGAGTAGTACATGTTGGTCATGACCAGCACCGTCGCCGGATGCTCGTAAAAGCGGTCGGGCATCTTGTCCAGGGTGAGCCGCACGTCCTCGAGGCTGATCTCCTTGCCGACGACGTAGAACGGCGTGGTCGGGAACTTGCCGTGCATCAGGCGCATCACCCGCGCGAGCACGGTGCCGTCGCCGACGCCGGCGTCGAACACGCGCAGCGCCGGCGGCCGGGGATACACGTGCTCGAGCTCCATCGCGACCCGCTGCGCCACCACCCATTTCTCGCTGCAGGTGTTCACGAACAGCAGGTATTTCTGGCGGTTGTCGTAGAAGCGGAAGTTCGCTTCCGGGGTGCCGGCGAGGGGAGCCGGGGCGGGGGTCCCGTTGCGCGGCGCAGGGGCAGGATCCGAAGCCGCCGCGGGGGCGGGGGCGTTTCGGCGATGCTGGGCGATGAACGCGCGGATGCGCGCCTCCGTTTGCGTCGTCACCCGCCCGCCGAAGCGCAGCCGCGCCACGAATTTCCCGTCGTTCACGGCCCGCCGGCCGAAGGTGCTCTCGGCCATGCCGGTGTCGCGGCAAAAGCTGGCGATTTCGTGCAACAGGTTGGTGCCGGTGTCGGCAGGGGCGCTTCTTGCGGACATTGATCTGGCCCGGTATGGCTCGCGACGGGGTCGAACATAGGTAGTTTCCTGTCCCACTTCAAGAGTGGGACGGAAAGTGGGACTCATCCCATCGAAGTGGGTGCTACGGTGCGCACGTGCGTCCGGCCGCGGCAGTGCGGGCGGCGCAACCGAGGCGACCAGACATGCACGAATTGCAAGCGACGGTGGATACGAGGGAGCCGGCCGAGGCGCGATCGGTATCGCTGGCCGGATGCCTCGCGGACGCTTCCCGCGAGCTGCCGCAGCTCACCTTCCTCGGGCGGGCGCTGCTCATTACGTTCGAGAGCGCGGCCGAGGAGGCGTTGCCGCAGCTCCCGGGCTGGGCGGTCTATCGGATTCCGTCGGTCGAGGAGGAGGTGCGGCTGCCGTTCGCACCGGCTGCGCTCGATGCCGTGTGCGTGCACGGCGCTGCCGTGCAGCTCGTGAAGCAGCCCACGCTGCTCGGTCAGGTGTACGCCATGCTGCGGCCGGGCGGCGCGATCGTCGTGATCGAACGCCCGATCGCCTTCAGCTTCGCGGTATTTCCGATCGGCGGTCCGGCGCAGCTGCTGCGGCGCCAGCTCCTCGCCGCAGGCTTCCAGCGCGTGCGCGCCGTCTCCACCGACGGTCCGGTGATCGCACTCGCGGGGCAGCGCCCGTAGCCTGCGTGCAGCGGCCGCCGCCCGCCGGGGTCGCGCGGGCGTTTCTCGGCGGGCGCGCGCCCGTTATGCTGTCCGCCCGAGCGCGAACGGCGGCCGGCGATGGGCGATATCCTGATCGGCACGACTTCCTGGACCGACAAGACGCTGATCGACAGCAGGCGCTTCTATCCGCCGGGCGTGAATACGGCGGAAGCGCGGCTGCGCTACTACGCGAGCCGCTTCCCGATCGTCGAGGTCGATAGCACCTATTACGGGCTGCCGTCGGAGCACAATGCGCTCCTCTGGTCGCAGCGCACGCCGCCGGGATTCGTATTTCACGTCAAGGCGTTCAGGCTGTTCACGCAGCATCAGACCCCACCGGAAGCGCTGCCGGCGGACCTGCGCGCGCGTGCGCGCCTCGTGCCCAGGAAGAACGTCTACTACCGCGATCTTCCTGGCGCGATCGTCGACGAGCTCTGGCTGCGCTTCACGCGCGCGCTCGAGCCGCTGCGCGCGACCGGGCGCCTGGGGGCGATCGTGTTCCAGTACCCGCCGTGGTTCATGTACGGCGAGGAGAACTTCGAGCACGTGGCGCAGTGCGCGCAACGCCTGCCGGGAGACTTGCTCGCGGTCGAGTTCCGCCACCGGTCCTGGTTCGGGGAGCGCTTGCGCGCGGAGACGCTCGCGTTCGAGCGGCGCCTCGGGCTCGTGCACGTGGTGACCGACGCGCCGCGCGGGTTCGCGAGCAGCGTCGAGCCGGTGTGGGAGGCGACGCATCCCGCGCTCGCCTTGGTGCGGCTGCACGGGCGCAACGCATCGACGTGGAACAGATCGACGGCGACGGCTGCCGAGCGCTTCGACTACCTCTACAGCGACGAGGAGCTGCGCGAGCTCGTCCCGCCGCTGCGCCGCCTCGCGCTCCAGGTGGAGGCGGTGCACGTGCTGTTCAACAACTGCCGCGACGACAAGGCGCAGCGCAACGCCGCCTCGCTGCGTACCATGATCCAGTCGTAGACGAAGCGGGCCGAGTCATCGTTGCGGCGAAACCGGAATCCGTTACCACCACTACAACCGCCGGAATCGCGCGAGTCCAGCCTCTACGCGTCAGCCGCCGCGAGACGCGGCTCGCCGCAGGCGCCGAACGCGTCGACCAGCGCCGGGTTCTCCGGAGGGATTTCACGCCGCTTTCCACGTAGTATGCGCCGTTCAGGGACGCAACAAGCACATGGAGGAGCTCATGCTCAAAGTGCTCGGATGGGTCGTACTCATCATCTTCCTGATCGGCCTGCTCGTCGTCTTCGGCGTCATCGATCTCATCTTTTGAATCGTCAGGGCGCACGCAACGTTCGGCGCGCACCGATGCCGGCGGCATGAACGGTACCTGGTTGTGGATTGCGCTCGCGGTCGCGCTGTTCGTGCTCGGGTACGTGCTCGCGCTGCGCCGCGCGCTGCGTCGTGCACGGGAGCTCGAAAAGGAGATCGACCGCCGCAACCTGCGCGAATGGAAGGATGAGGAGTAGCGGCCGAACGCCGTTCGCTCCGCCGTTCCGGCCTGTCGTCGCCGGCATCGCGTTCGGCCGGACGCCGGCAGCCGCCTGCCGGGCCCTGACTATACTTGCCGCATGACCTCCCGCGTGGCATCCGGCGACTACCGTCCGGTACCGTTGACCGAGCTTCTCGGCTCGCTCTGGCCGCGGCTGCAGGAGCCCGGCACCTGGTGGCAGCTCGCCGTGCTCGCGCTCGGCGTGCTCTTGTCGCTCTGGCTCGGCCACCGGCTGCGCCTGCGGCTGCAGGCGGCGGTGGGCCCGCCGAGCGCCGACGGTATCCGCCGCGTGGCCGTGCGCACGGGCGCGCTGGTGACGGTACCGCTGCTGCTGTGGCTGTGGCTGCTCGCGGGCAGTGCGCTCCTGCGCCACGGCCTCAAGATCCGTACCGACCTGCTGCACTACGTCATTCTCGGTGTCGGGGCGTTCACGCTGGTGCGCATGGGCGTGTTCGTGCTGCGGCACAGCTTCAGTCCCGGTAGCCGGCTCAAGGCATGGGAGGGGGCGCTCACGCTCGCGATCTGGACGCTGCTCGCGCTCCACATCTTCGGCTGGGCGCCGCTCGTCGCCGACGTGCTCGACGAGTTTGCGGTGTACATCGGCAGCACGCGCGTGTCGCTGCTCACGGTCGCGAGCTTCCTGCTCTCGATCGCGCTGCTCCTGATCCTGTATCTCTGGACGTTCAAGGCGCTCGATCTGCGCATCCGCCGCGCCGCCAATCTCGACGCGAGCACGAAAGTGGCGCTGCTCAAGCTCGCGAAGCTCGTGCTGCTCACGGCCGTCGTCATCGCGGCGCTCCTGGCCTCGGGCCTCGATCTGACGACGCTCACCGTGCTCGGCGGCGCGCTTGCGGTCGGCGTCGGCCTCGGCCTGCAGAAGACGGTCAGCAACTACGTGAGCGGGTTCGTGCTGATCTTCGAGGAATCGGTGCGTCCGGGCGACATGATCACCGTGGGCGAGACCTTCGGGACGGTGCAGGAGCTCAACGCGCGCCACGTGGTGGTGCGCACGCCCGACGGGCACGACGTGCTCATTCCGAACGAGGAGCTCGTGACGCAGCGGATCGTGAGCTGGTCGTACGGCGACCGCGACGTGCGCGTGCGTATTCCGGTGCGCATCGGCTACACCGACGACCTCGAGCGCGTGCTGGCGCTGCTCGAGGAGATCGGCCGCTCCGAGCCGCGCGTGCTCGCACACCCGCCTCCGCAGGCTTTCGTCACCGGCTTCGGCGAGAACGGCATCCACCTCGAGCTCACCGTGTGGATCAACGATCCCGAGAACGGCGTCATGGAGCTGCGCTCACAGCTCCACTGCACGATCTGGCGCGAATTCCGCGAGCGCGGCATCACCGTGCCGCTGCCGCAGCGCGTGATCTCGTTCCCGGACGACGCCGGACACGCACTCGATCTGCGGCGATCGGCCGGCTAGCCGCCGCGCTGCCGCGATCGCGCAGCTTCACGCCGCCCGTTCGCGGTCCGCGTCCGCCTCGACCGCCTGCGGGCCCGCGCCCACCCCTTTCAATGAGAAGCCGATCACGACCGCGAGCGCCAGCAGCAGCACGGCGCCGACGACGCCGACGACGCTCACGAGCAGCCGCCGGCGGCCGATGCGATCGCCGAGCGTGCCCATGGTGATGAGGAAGTCCGCCACCAGGAAGGTGTTAGATGTCCATGATCCAGAGGAGCTGTGCGCTGCCCGGGACGAGGCCGGCGGCAAGTGCCGGCACCGCGAGAAACAGCACCGGGATGTCCATCGCGTACGGCAGGCACGGCAGCGCGATCACGGCGAGGCCGATTCATTCGCGGCGGGCGCGATGGGCCACGATGCACGGGCCAATGCCGCGTGCCGAGAAGGACTATTCGGCGAGACGCGCGCGGCGACCTCGAGAAGGCGAAGGGGGGCGCGAGCTTCCTGCTGCAGGCGCCGAACGACATCGAGGCGGGCGCGCAATGAACGTGATTCGCCGCGGGCCGTTCGAGTTCGTGCACCGGCCGCCGGCCTGGCGATCGGTGTGCAGCAGGTGCAGCGGCGCGGTGCACGCGCTTAGCCGGCGGCGCGGATTTCTGGCACCATCGGTCGCCAGGTGCGAACAGGAGGAATACCCATGAACGAGCGTGACCTCGGGCGCAGCGGGCTCAAGACGCCGCCGCTCGTGCTGGGCGGCAACGTCTTCGGCTGGACCGCCGATCAGCGTGCATCCTTCGCGGTGCTCGACGCCTTCGTTGCCGGCGGCGGGCGCATGATCGATACGGCGGATGCGTACTCGACGTGGGTGCCGGGGCATTCGGGCGGCGAGTCGGAGAGCATCATCGGTGCGTGGCTCGCGGCGCGCGGGCGGCGCGACGACGTGCTGATCGCGACCAAGGTCGGCATGGAAATCGGCGGCTCGAAGGGACTCGCGCCGAAGCGCATCGCGACGGCCGCGGAAGCGTCGCTGCGGCGCCTGCAGACGGACCATATCGATCTCTATTTCGCCCACATCGACGATCGCGACACGCCGCTCGAAGAGACGCTCGCCGCGTTCGACCGGCTGGTGCGCGAAGGCAAGGTGCGGGCGATCGGGGCATCGAACTACGAAGCGCCGCGTCTGGCGCAGGCGCTCGACAGCAGCGCGCGCGCGGGCGTGGCGGCGTACGCGGTGCTGCAGCCCGCGTACAACCTCATGGACCGCACCGGGTTCGAAGGCCGGCTCCAGGCGCTCTGCCGCGAGCGCGGTCTCGGCGTGGTGCCCTACTTCGGACTGGCCTCCGGCTTCCTGACGGGCAAGTACCGCAGCGAGGCGGATCTCGCCGGCCGGCCGCGCGCCGGAATGGTGAAAAAGTACCTGACGCCGCGCGGCTTCAAGGTACTCGAAGCGCTCGAGATTGTGGCGCGCGCGCAACGGGCGACCATGGCGCAGGTAGCGCTGGCATGGGTCGCCGCGCAGCCGGGCGTGACCGCGCCGATCGCGAGCGCGACGAGCGCAGCGCAGGTCGAGGAGCTGCTCGGCGCGATGCGGATCGCGCTGAACGCCGAGCAGCTCGCGCTCCTCGACGCCGCGAGCCGCCCGGACGAGGCTCCGTGATTCCGCTGTCCGTGCTCGATCTCGCCTTCATCCCGGAGGGCGGGAGTGCGGGCGAGGCGCTGCGCAACACGGTCGATCTCGCGCGGCACGCGGAGACCTGGGGCTACCGACGCTTCTGGCTCGCCGAACACCATAATACGGTAGGTATTGCGAGCGCGGCGACCGCGGTCGTGATCGGTCAGGTGGCGGCCGCGACGCGCACCATCCGCGTCGGCGCGGGCGGCATCATGCTGCCGAACCACGCGCCCCTTGTCGTGGCCGAGCAGTTCGGTACGCTCGAAGCGCTCTACCCGGGGCGGATCGATCTCGGGCTCGGGCGCGCCCCGGGCACCGACCCGCTCACCGTGCGCGCGCTGCGCCGCCACCCGGAGAGTGCCGAGAGCTTTCCGCGGGACGTGCTCGAACTGCAGGCCTATTTCGAGCCGCCGGAGGAAGGGCAGGCGGTGCGGGCGGTTCCTGGCGCCGGACTGCGGGTGCCGCTCTGGATCCTCGGCTCGAGCCTCTTCGGCGCGCAGCTCGCGGCGGCACTCGGCCTGCCCTATGCGTTCGCGTCGCACTTCGCGCCGGAAGCGCTGCTCGAGGCGCTTGCGCTCTATCGCCGCCTGTTCAAGCCGTCGCGTCAGCTCGAGCGGCCCTACACCATGGCGGGCGTCAACGTGTTCGCAGCGGACAGCGATGCGCAGGCGCGCCGGCTCTTCACCTCGGCGCAGCAACAGTTCACCAACCTGGTGCGCGGCCGGCCGGGGCCGCTGCCGCCGCCGATCGACGACATCGAGAGCTACTGGAGCCCGATCGAGAAAGCACAGGCGTCGGCCATGCTGCGCTACTCGTTCGTCGGATCGGGGGACACGGTGCGGCGCGCGCTCGCCGAATTCGTCGAGCAAACGCGCGTCGACGAAGTGATCCTGGTGTCGGCGATCTTCGACCACGGGGCGCGGCTGCGTTCGTACGAGATCCTGGCGAACGTGGCGGGCGAGATCCGCAGCGCCGCCGAGCCCGAGAAGTGATCGAGTCCGCGTGGATCACGCAAGCGCGGCTTGGCACACTGCCTGTCGGGGTTTGGGCGTGAAAAATGTAAGCCCATCCCATCCCGCTTCGCGCCGTTCGCGCTAAACTCGCGCGTTTCAACGGCCGGCGGCTGCAGTGCGGCGGCGCTTCGCGCGGACGCGACGCGCCTCGCACGAATGACGACCGCCACATCGTAGCCGTCGTCTTCGGCGGTCGGTGCGGAAGCGTCGGCTTCGGATTTGGAGGATCGAGGTGCGCCTCGCGCGGACGACGGTGGTCGGCGATACGCATGCGGCGCGCTACGCGCAGCGCATCGAGGTGCGCCAGCACGCGCTCTCGGCGGACGAGCCGCGAACCCGCGGCGGCGCCGACGCCGTTCGACTACCTGCTCGCGGCGCTCGGCGCCTGCACCTCGATCACGCTGTGGATGTATGCCGAGCGGCACGGCTGGGACCTCGGTACGCTCACCGTGACGCTCGATTTCGTGCGCGAGGACGGCGCCGACCGCATCGAGCGGGAGGTCGCGTGCACGGCGCCGCTCGACGAGACGCAGCGCGTGCGGCTCCTCGAGATCTGCGAACGCACCCCGGTGACGGCTGCGCTGCGCGCGGGCGTCGCGATCGAAACCCGACTGCGGAGCGCCTGACATGTCCGCCTGGCCGAGCCTGCCGTACGACGCGTGGAAGGACACCTATGCGACGCTGCACCCGTGGCTGCAGATCGTCGGCAAGATCGCACTGGTGCAATGCCCCTGGGTGAACCACCAGTGGCACGTGACGCTGCAGGTGACGCCGCGCGGCCTCGCGACGCCGCCGATTACCCACGGCGCGCGCACTTTCCGGCTCGAATTCGATTTCATCGGGCAGCAGCTGCACCTCCACACGAGCGACGGGGCGGAAGCGCACCTCCCGCTCGCGCCGCGGTCGGTCGCGGCTTTCTATGCCGACTTGATGCAGCGGCTGAACGGGCTGGGGCTCCCCGTGCGCATCCATAAGAAGCCGAACGAGCTCACGCACGCGATTCCGTTCGACGAGGACGAGGTGCACCGCACGTACGACGCCGTATGGGCCGAGCGTTTCTGGCGCGTGCTGCTGCAGGCGGACCGCGTGTTCCGGGTCTTCCGCGCGCGCTTCCGCGGCAAATCGAGCCCGGTGCATTTCTTCTGGGGCGCCGCGGATCTCGCGGTGACGCGCTTTTCCGGAAGGCCGGCGCCGGAGCACCCCGGCGGCATCCCCAATCTGCCCGACCGCGTGGTGCGCGAAGCGTATTCGCACGAGTGCAGCAGCGCCGGCTTCTGGGCGGGCGCCGAGGCGCATCCGGAGCCCTTGTTCTATTCCTACGCGTACCCCGAGCCGGCCGGTTTCGCCCAGGCCGCGGTCGCGCCGCCCGAGGCGACCTATGACGCGGCGTTGCACGAGTTCGTACTGCCTTACGACGCCGTGCGCCTGTCTTCCGCGCCGGATCGGACGCTGCTCGCGTTCCTGGAGAGCACGTATGCGGCGGCCGCCGAGCTCGGCGGATGGGACCGGCGCGCGCTCGAATACCCGCCCGGCGCGCCGGCCGCGCGCGCCTGAAGCGTTCGCGCGGCGTGTCGCTGCAACGGCGGCCCGTTCGTACACATTCCCCCGGATGTCTGGCATGATTGCCGTGCGCTACCGTTCGCGCGAGCGCCGAGGCAACCGGGGTGCCAAGGGTCGATCTTCGCGCCGAGGTATCGCATGAGACGTCTCGTTCCGGAAGCGCGGTGGCGCGACATCACGCAGTATTTCCCGGGTTGGCTTTTCGCGGCGTACGCGCTCGCAAGCGGTGCCGTGGGCTCGCGAGCGACGCGGTGAATCCGATCCACGCTCTGCGCGGCCGCACTGCATGCGGCGCGAATCCGCTCTCCTGAAGCCGCCGGCGCTCGCCGGCCCGCCCCTGGTGCCGGCCGAACCGTATCGCCGGCCGGCCGCCGAGGTCGTCGCGGCGCTCGGGAGCGACGCGAAGCGCGGGTTGAGCGAGCGCGAGGCGCGCGCGCGGCTCGCGCGCTACGGCCCCAACGAGCTCGCAGCCGAGCCGCCGCCACCCGCGTGGCGCAAGTTCCTGGCGCAGTTCCAGGATCCACTCGTCATCCTGCTGCTCGCCGCCGCGGCGGTTTCCGGCGGCCTCTGGGTCGTCGAGCGCGACGCTGCGCTCCCCTACGAGGCCATCGCGATCCTCGCCGTCGTTCTCCTCAACGCGCTTCTCGGCTACGCACAGCAGGCGCGCGCCGAGCGGGCGGTCGCGGCGCTGCGGCAGATGGCGGCCGCGAAAGCGCAGGTGATACGCGAGGGCGCGCGCCGCCGTATCCTCGCCGCGGAAGTGGTCCCGGGAGACATCATCTACGTCGAAGAGGGCGACACCGTGCCGGCGGATGCGCGGCTGATACAGGCGACGGCGCTGCAAACCGCCGAGGCTGCGCTCACCGGCGAGAGTCTCCCGGTCGCGAAGGACGCGGCGCCGCTCGCCGACGCGGTGCCGCTCGGCGATCGCCGCAACATGCTCTACAGCGGCACCGCGGCGACCTACGGGCGCGGCGTCGCGGTCGTCACCGCCACCGGCATGCATACCGAAATGGGACGCATCGCCGGGATGCTGAAGCAGACACCGGTCGAAACGACGCCACTGCAGCGCGAGCTCGCGCGCGTCGGCAGACTGCTTGGTCTCGCAGTCGTCGCTATCGCGGCGACAATGATCGCCACGATCCTGCTCCTCGAGGAGGTGCAGGGCTTCGCGGCGCTCTTCGACGTGCTGATGCTCGGCGTCGCGCTCGCCGTGGCGGCGGTGCCGGAAGGGCTGCCCGCGGTGGTCACCGCCGTGCTCGCGCTCGGCGTGCAGCGCATGGCGAAGCGCAACGCCATCGTGCGCCGCCTCGCGGCGGTCGAGACGCTCGGGTCGGCGGACGTCATCGCGTCCGACAAGACCGGGACGCTGACGCGCAACGAGATGACCGTGCGCGTCGTGGTGACGGCGAGCGGGCGCGCCGAGTTCAGCGGCACCGGCTACGCGCCCGAGGGCGAGGTCCGCCGCGCGGACGGCGGCGCGCTCGACGCGGCGCAGCGCACCGAGCTGCGGCGCGCGCTCGCGGTCGGCGACCGCGCGAACAACGCCGTGCTCATCGAGCGCGACGGTCGCTGGAGCGTCGAGGGCGACCCGACCGAAGGGGCGCTCCTCGTCGCCGCGCGCAAGGCCGGGCTCACGGACGAAGCGCTCGATGCGCGCTTTCGGCGCATCGGGGAAGTGCCGTTTTCTTCGGAGCGCAAGCTGATGAGCGCCGTCTATACCGACGCCGAGCACGGCGAGCGCGTACTCGTCTTCACCAAAGGCGCGCCCGACGTGCTGCTCGCGCGCTGTACGCACGAGCTCGTCGGCGGCGGCCTGCGGCCGCTGACCGAGGCGCGCCGCGCCGAGATCCTGCGGGCGAACGAGGCGCTCGCGGCCGAGGCGCTGCGCACGCTCGCAGTCGCGTCGCGGGCGCTGCCCGCGAACGCCTTCAAAGACGACAATGTCGACGAGCACGTCGAGGAGGAGCTCGCCTTCGCGGGGCTCATCGGCATGCTCGATCCGCCGCGCGCCGAGGCGAAAGAGGCGGTCGCGCGCGCCAAGGCCGCCGGTATCCGGCCGCTCATGATCACGGGCGATCACCCGGTGACGGCCAGCGTGATCGCGGCGGAGCTCGGCATCGCGAGCGACGGGCGCGCGATCACCGGCGCGGAGCTCGAGCGCATGTCGGAGGCCGAGCGCGCCCGCGTCGTGCGCGAAGTGGCGGTCTACGCGCGCGTCAATCCCGAGCACAAGCTCGAGATCGTCGAGGCGCTGCGGCAAAGCGGCGCGATCGTGGCGATGACCGGCGACGGCGTGAACGACGCGCCGGCCCTGCGCCGAGCCGATATCGGCGTCGCTATGGGCATCGCCGGGACCGACGTCTCGAAGGAGGCGGGCGACATCGTGCTCGCCGACGACAACTTCGCAACCATCGTCGCCGCCGTGGAGGAAGGCCGCGCGATCTTCGCCAACATACGCAAGTTCCTGCGCTACCTGCTGTCCTCGAACATCGGCGAGGTGATGACCATGTTCTTCGGCGTGCTGCTCGCCGACGTCATCGGGCTCGCGGCGGGCGCGCCGGGGACGCTTGTGTTGCCGCTGCTCGCGACCCATATACTGTGGGTGAATCTCGTTACCGACGGGTTGCCGGCGCTCGCGCTCGGCGTCGACCCGGCCGATCCAGCCGCGATGACGCGCCCGCCGCGGCCGCGCGGGGAGGGGGTCATCACGGGCCGGATGTGGGCCGGGATCGTATACGTCGGCGTCGTTTTCGCCGCCGGCACCCTGCTCGTGCTCGACGCGAGCCTGCCCGGAGGCCTGATCGAGGGCACGGGCGATATCGCCTACGCCCAGACGATGGCCTTCAACACCCTGGTGCTGTTCTCGCTCTTCAACGTCTTCAACGCGCGCTCCGACGAAGAGAGCGCTCTCGCCCGGCTCCTGTCCAACGGATGGCTGTGGGGCGCGGTGGCGGTCTCGCTGCTGCTGCAGGCCGCGGTCATCTATGTCCCGTTCCTGCAGCGCGCTTTCTCGACCGTGAGCCTCGGTCCCGCGGACTGGCTCGCGTGCGCAGCGGTCGCGAGCGCGGTACTGTGGCTGCGCGAGCTGAGCAAGATCGTGGCGCGCCGGCGGCCGGCGCCGGCGCAGCCGTCGGAAAACAGGAGGTCATGATGGACTGGTTCAAGAAGAACGCATCGGCGCCGCGGGCACCCGGATCCCGCCAGCCCCCGCCGAACGGCAAACCGGGCACGCCCGCGCCCGGTCCCAACTCGACGCTGCCGCGGCGCGTCTGGATCACGTTCCTGGTGCTGCTGCTGCTCAACTACCTCGCTGCGAACTTCCTGTTCCCCGCCGCCGATCGGCCGATCACCATCCCCTACACCGAGTTCAAACAGCAGGTCGCGCGCGGCAATGTGGAGGCGATCTACAGCCGCGGCGACAGCATCGAGGGCAGCTTCAAGGAGCCCGTCACCTGGCCGCCCCAACGCGAAGCGCCGGCACCGGCGCCGGGCGCCGCGCCGCGCTCGTCCAGGAACTTCGAGACCACGCTCCCGACGTTCATCGATCCCGGGCTCGAGCAGCTTCTGATCGACCACGGCGTCGAGATCCGCGCCGAGCCGATCCAGACGGACGGCGGGCTCTGGACCACGCTCCTCTTCGGCTTCGGTCCGGCGCTGCTCATCATTCTCTTCTACGTCTGGCTGTTCCGCCGCGCGCAGCAGGGCGGGGGCCTCGGCGGACTGATGGGCATCGGGCGCAGCCGCGCGCGCCGCTACGACCAGGAGCGCGACAAGCGCGTGACCTTCGACGACGTCGCGGGCATCGACGAGGCGGAGAACGAGCTCGTCGAGATCGTCGACTTCCTCAAGGACCCGGAGAAGTACACGCGCCTCGGCGGCACCGCGCCGAAGGGCGTGCTGCTCGTCGGGCCGCCAGGCACCGGCAAGACGCTGCTCGCGCGCGCGGTCGCCGGGGAGGCGAACGTGCCGTTCTTCTCCATGAGCGGCTCGGAATTCGTCGAAATGATCGTCGGCGTCGGCGCCGCGCGCGTGCGCGATCTCTTCAAGCAGGCGCGCGAGCACGCACCGGCGATCGTCTTCATAGACGAGATCGACTCGATCGGCCGCGCCCGCGGCCAGACCGTCATCGGCGGCGCGAGCGAACAGGAGCAGACGCTCAATCAGATCCTCGCCGAAATGGACGGTTTCAGCAGCCGCGAGGGCGTGATCGTGCTCGCCGCGACCAACCAGCCCGACGTGCTCGACAAGGCGCTGCTGCGGCCCGGGCGCTTTGACCGGCGCGTGGTGGTGAATCTGCCCGACAAGAACGGCCGCGAAGCGATCCTCAAGGTGCACACGCGCAAGGTCCCGCTCGCACCGGATGTGAGTCTCGCGGAGATCGCGCAGGCGACGCCGGGCTTCTCCGGCGCCGACATCAAGAACCTCGTGAACGAGGCGGCGCTGCTCGCGGCGCGGCGCGAGCAGAACGAGGTGCGCATGAAGGACTTCATGGATTCGCTCGAGAAGATCATGCTCGGCCCGGAGCGGCCGCTGCTGCTCTCGCGCGAGGACAAGGAGCGCATCGCCTATCACGAGGCCGGCCACGCGATCCTCGGGCTGGTCGTGCCGGGTGCCGATCCGGTGCACCGCGTGAGCATCGTGCCGCGCGGGCGTGCGCTCGGCGTCACCTATCAGCGCCCGGACAGCGACCGCTACAACTTTCCGGAAGGCTACCTGCGCGCGCGCATCATCGGGATGCTCGGCGGGCGCGCGGCGGAAGAGATCGTCTACGGCGTCCGGACGACGGGCGCGGAGAACGACATCGAGCAGGCGACGAATCTCGCGCGCCTGATGGTGACGCGCTGGGGGATGAGCGACCGCGTCGGGCTGGTGCAGCTCGCGCCGCGCGACAACCCCTTCCTCGGCGGCATCGGCGGCTTCGGCCAGAACCGGCCGTTCAGCGAGGCGACGGCACGCCTCATCGACGAGGAGGTGCAGCGCATCATCGGGGAGAGCTACGAACAGGCGAAGAGCCTGCTCACGCGCCACCGCAAGGCGATGGATGCGCTGGTGCAGGCGCTGCTCGAGCACGAGACGCTGGACGAGAAGCAGATCCTGGAAGTGACCGGACTGCCGCCGGCGCCGGCGCTCGAGAGCGGCCGCGTCGCGGCCGCGGAACAGCGCGCGGGCGCCGCGGGGTCGCGCTGAGACGGCGCGGTGCCGCGGGCGGTTGCGCGCGTCGATCGCCGCGATGGCGTACGTGTCGGGTCGCGCATGACGGAGGAGCGGATGGAGACGATCATCGGGTTGCCCGGGAGTCTGCGGCGGAGTTCGTACAACGCGGCGCTGCTGCGCGCGGCGGCGCGCGCGATGCCGGAGGGCGCGGTGCTGCGCGTCGAATCGATCGCCGGTATTCCGCTCTACGACGGCGACGAGGAGGCGTCGCACGGCGTGCCCGAGGCCGTCGCGCGCCTCAAGGACGCGATCGCGCAGGCGGACGGCCTGCTGCTCGCGGCGCCGGAGTACAACAACAGCCTTCCGGGCGTCGCGAAGAACGCCATCGACTGGTTGAGCCGCCCGCCGGCGGACATCGCCCGCGTGTTCGGCGGCAGGCCGGTCGCCGTGATCGGCGCTTCTCCCGGCGGCTTCGGTACCGTGCTCGCGCAGGCTGCGTGGCTGCCGGTGTTTCGTACGCTCGGCGCCGCCTATTGGTCCGGCGGGCGGCTGGCGGTCGCGCGGGCGGGGGATGTGTTCGACGCGAACGGCGATATCGTCGACCCGCGGGTGGCTGAAGCGCTGCGAAAGTTCCTCGCGGGCTTCGTCGCGTTCGTTCGGCGGCAGGCGCGCCTCTCCGGCTGAGGCGCCGCGGCGACCGGGAGCTCAACGGCGGCCGGGCATGCGATAATGCCCGCGGCCGCTTTGCACGCCGAAAGGTTCGAACCGATCGCCCCGCGTCGGGCACCGTTTGCAACCGAAGCGCTGCGTACCCGATGCACGCGGCAAGGTGCGGTGGGGAGCTTGACCGAGGTCAATCCCATGGAGCCCACGCCGCGGCAAAGTGCGGGAGCCCGGCCTCAACCTCCGCGAAGATGATCGATTCATGCGCAGTCTCTGGAATCTCGGCTTTCGTCCGTTCTATCTGCTCGCCAGTCTGTTCTCCGTGCTGTGGATCGTGGTCTGGGTGCTGCAGTACGTCGGACGCTTCCCGTCGGGCGCCTATCTGCAGGGGCCGTTGTGGCACGGCCACGAGATGGTGTTCGGCTACACGCTCGCCGTCATCGCCGGGTTTCTGCTGACCGCGGTGCGCAACTGGACCGGGCGGCCGACGCCGAGCGGCTCGCTCCTCGCCGCGCTCGCGGCGCTCTGGGTCGCGGCGCGCATCGCCGTGCTCACGCCTTTCGCGACCGCGGCGATGTGGTTGAACGCCTCGTTCCCGGTGGCCGTGGCGGTCGCGATCGGGGTTCCGCTGGTGCAGGCGCGCAACCGGCGCAACTACTTGTTCGTGGCGCTGCTCCTCGGCGTCGCCGCGGCGATCCTGGTGCTGCACCTGGCGATGCAGGGTGATTCCACGTTCCCGGCGCGCAGCGGTCTCGTCATCGGGCTCGACATCGTGCTCTTCGTGATCTCGGTGATCGCCGGGCGCGTCGTGCCCATGTTCACGAACAACGGCGTGCCGGGCGCGCGGGCGCGGCGCAACCTGTGGGTCGAGCGCGCCGCGCTCGGCGGCGTGCTCCTGCTGCTCGCGCTCGACGTGCTGCGCGCCCCGACGGCGGCGATCGCCGCGGCCGCGGCCGCCGCGGCGCTCGTGCACGCCGTGCGCCTGGCGCTCTGGGACACGCGGTGCACCCTCGGTACGCCGCTCGTCTGGGTGCTGCACGCCGGCTACGCGTGGGTGGTGGTGCACCTCGCGCTGCGCGCGGGCGCCGCCGCCGGCCTCGTCAGCGAATCGCTCGCGCTGCACGCGCTGTCCGTCGGCGCGATCGGCGGTCTCACCATCGGCATGATGACGCGCACCGCGCGCGGCCATACCGCGCGGCCGCTCGTCGCGGATCGCTGGGAGACGACGGCGTATGTCCTCGTGCTGCTCGCCGCCGTCGTGCGCGTCTTCGGCGGGTGGGCATTTCCTTCGAACTACGTCGCGACCGTGATCGGCGCGGCTGCGCTGTGGTCGGCCGGCTTCGGGATTTATTTCGTGCGCTACTGGCCGATCCTCACGCGGCCGCGCCTCGACGGGCGGCCGGGATAGGCGCGCCGCCTGCGGCCACCGAAACAGGACGCCCCGAGCGGCTCGGTCAAACGACCCTGCGGCGATCGCGGCCTCACGAGCAGCGCGGAAACGGCAGTGCGGCGATCGGTTCCGTAATCGGTGTCTTCAATCAGTATCTTCGACAACGGCGCCGTCTCATCGGACCCTCTACGATGTCTCATCGGGACCATCACGAGGGACGCGAGCCATGCCTGACCTGAAAGGAAAGAGGGCCATAGTCACGGGCGCTGCGAGCGGCATCGGAGCGGCCATCGCCGAGCGTCTCGTGCGCGACGGCGCAGCCGTCGTCGTTTCCGACGTCGTCGAGAAAGCGGCCAACGAGCTCGCCCAGCGTCTCGGCGCCGGCGCGAAGGTCTGCGCCGCCGACGTGTCCGAGGAGGCGCAGGTCGAGCGGCTCGTCGATTTCGCGGTGCGCGAGCTGGGCGGGCTCGATGCCATGGTCAACAACGCGGGCATCGGCGAGAAGGACGTGCCGATCGACGAGAAGGAAACAGCGGACTGGAACCGGATCATTGCCATCAATCTGACGGGCGCGTTCTTCGGCGTGAAGCACGCCGCGCGGGTGATGAAACGGGCCGGGCGGGGCGGCGTGATCGTGAACGTCGCTTCGGTGCTCGGTGTCGTCGGCACGGCCGGCGCGCCCGCCTACACCGCAGCGAAGCACGGCCTGCTCGGCCTGACCAAGGCCGCGGCGCTCAATCTCGCGCCGGCGAAGATCCGCGTGGTCGGTGTGTCGCCGGCGTACATCCGCACGCCGCTCATTGCCGGGCTCGAGGAGGCGGTGCTGCCGCTGCATCCGATCGGCCGGCTCGGTGAGCCGCACGAGGTGGCGAGTATGGTCGCGTATCTCGTCTCCGACGAAGCGAGCTTCCTGACCGGTCCGACCTATCTGGTCGACGGGGGCTACACCGCGCTCTGAGATCGGGAAGGGGCCGCTCCGGCGCCGCGCCGGCCGGACTTCGGGCAACCGGTAGAAGCCTGCGGTGCAGTTCGGCGCAACACTCGCGTCCGCAGCGCGCCGCAAGCGCACGTATCTCGCGACGGCTCGCCGTCCGCGCTCTGCACGCGCCGCGCGGCTGCCATGCAGCAGAATGCGGCCGTTCTCTCTCCGAACCTGATCGGCGGCGTCCTCGATTCACGCACGACAATCCGCGGACCAACATACGCCGCGCAGGTCCGGGCAGGTATGATTGGGGGCCAAGAACCGATAACAGGGAGGGGAGAGCGCATGACTTCGGACATCGAGCGCTACCGCGCCAATCTCAACGACGAGCTCGAGGGGGCGGAGCTGTACAAGGCGCTCGCGGCGGCCGAGCGCGACCCGGTCCGGAAGGATCTGTTCCTGCAGCTCGCGCGCGCCGAGACCGAGCACGCCGAGACGTGGCGCGCGAAGCTCGAAGCGGCCGGCGTGCAGATTCCGGAGTTCAGGCCCAGCCTGCGCACGCGCGTGCTCGCGCGCCTCGCGCGACGGTTCGGTCCGCGCTTCGTACTGCCCGCGATCGCGGCCGCCGAGTACGCAGACCGCGACAAGTACGCGACGCAGGCGGACGCCGCGCACCTCTCGGCGGACGAGCGCAGCCACGCGGCCGTGGTGCAGGCGGCGGCGACCGCGCGCGGCCGGGGCATGACCGGCGCGGAGATCGCGCGCGCCGAGCGCTGGCACCGGCGCGGCGGCGGCAACGAGCTGCGCGCCGCGGTGCTCGGCGCGAACGACGGGCTCGTCTCCAACCTGTCGCTCGTGATGGGCGTCGCGGGCGCCGGCGCGGCCTCCGAAACCATCCTGCTCTCGGGCCTCGCCGGGCTCATCGCCGGGGCGCTCTCGATGGCGCTCGGCGAGTGGCTTTCGGTGACCAACTCGCGCGAGCTCGCGCGCACGCAGATCGCCCGCGAGCGCGAGGAGATCGAGCTGACGCCCGAGGCCGAGCGCAAGGAGCTCGCGCTCATCTACCAGGCGAAGGGCCTGCCGCGCGAGGAGGCGCAGCGCGTGGCCGCCGAGATCATGCGCGACAAGCGCGTGGCGCTCGACACGCTCGCGCGCGAAGAGCTCGGCATCGACCCCGCCGAGATGGGCGGCAATCCCTGGAGCGCGGCGGCGTTCTCCTTCGCGCTCTTCGCGCTCGGCGCGCTCTTTCCGGTGCTGCCGTTCTTTTTCGCGAGCGGCGCGACCGGCATCGCGTGGAGCCTCGCCGCGAGCGGGCTTGCGCTCGCCGCCATCGGCCTCGCCACGTCGCTCTTCAGCGGCCGCAGCCCGGCCTATTCCACGCTGCGCCAGGTGCTGATCGGCGCCGCTGCAGCGGTCATTACCTATGGCACCGGTGCGCTGATCGGCGTTTCGCTCTCGTAGCCGCCGTTCGTGCCGGACCGGCACGGCGTTTGCCTTATGGGTGGCTTTGCAGGAGAGGAGACGCAATGATCCGCATCGCCATCATTCTCGGCAGCACGCGCCCGAACAGGAACGGCGAAGCCGTCGCCCGCTGGGTGCACGGCATCGCGGCGAAGCGCAAGGACGCCCAGTTCGAGCTCGTGGACCTGAAGGAGCTCGATCTTCCGCTGCTCGACGAGCCCGTGCCGCCCTCGCGCGGCAAGTACAGTCAGCCGCATACCCGGGCCTGGGCGGCGAAGATCGCCTCGTTCGACGCCTTCGTATTCGTCACGCCGGAGTACAACCACGGGCCGTCGGCCGCGCTCAAGAAC
>DASVBY010000091.1:0-2942 GCA_036381895.1 Burkholderiales bacterium
GTGCGCGCGCGGCGGCGTCGGCGCCGTGGAAGCGCGCCACGAGCTCGCGCGCGAGGCGGAACTTGACGTCGCGCGGATTGAGGCCCTGCGCCACCTCCTCGCGCCAGCGCGCGATGGTCGCGAGCTCCTCGCGCGAGAGCAGCTCCAGGTAGCGCCACATGAGCTCGTCCGAGATCGACATGAGCTTGCCGAACATCTCCTCGGGCGCCTCGTTGATGCCGATGTAGTTGCCGAGCGACTTCGACATCTTGTGCACGCCGTCGGTGCCTTCGAGGATCGGCATGGTCATCACGATCTGCGGGCGCTGCCCGTAGTGCTTCTGCAGCTCCCGCCCGACCAGCATGTTGAACTTCTGATCCGTGCCGCCGAGCTCGACGTCGGCTTGCAGTGCGACCGAGTCGTAGCCCTGCACCAGCGGGTACAGGAACTCGTGGATCGCGATCGGCTGCTCGGCGCGGAAGCGCTTCTGGAAGTCGTCGCGCTCGAGCATGCGCGCCACGGTGTGCTGCGCGGCGAGGCGGATCATGTCGGCCGCCGACATGCGGTCGAACCATTCCGAGTTGAAGCGCACGATCGTGCGCTCCGGGTCGAGCACCTTGTACACCTGCGTCGCGTACGTGCGCGCGTTCGCCGCCACCTCCTCGCGCGAAAGCGGCTTGCGCGTGACGTTCTTGCCGGTCGGGTCGCCGATCATTCCGGTGAAATCGCCGATCAGGAACGTCACCTCGTGCCCGAGGTCCTGGAACGTGCGCAGCTTGTGCAGCAGCACCGTGTGGCCGAGGTGCAGATCGGGCGCGGTCGGGTCGAACCCCGCCTTGACGCGCAGCGGCCTGCCTTCTTTCAGCCGCGCTTCGAGCTCCTCTTCGACGAGGATTTCCTGCGCGCCGCGCTTGAGCGACGGCAACTGCTCCGGAGAGATCGTGCGGGACATGCAGCGACGAGAACCACTGTTGTCAGCGTGGCCAAGACTACCATCACCGGCTGCGCGCGTCAGCGAAAAACCGGGAGGAAACCGGAGGCGGGACCGGTAATACTCCGCAATCGCGCGCTTGGCGCTCCGATCCGCCGCGGTTACATTACGGCCGTCCAAACCGGAACGGGCTGATGCCTCGCAGAACAAGAAAAACTGCGACTCCGCCGCGAAGAAGAACAGCGACCCCACCGCGCAGCGCGATTCAGCCCGCCCGCCCGCGCGCGACGCGTCCGCACCGCTATGCCTGGCTCCTCGGAACCGCCGCCATCGCCACCTCGGTCGCGCTCGCTTCGGCAGTGACGCAGCCGCGAAGCGTCGCCGCCATGCCGGGCGGGAACGCGAGCGCGAGCCTCGCCGACATCTCCGAGCTGCTCGATACCATACGCGCCACCGCGCCGGTGATGACGCTCGGGCAGCTCAAGCAGGCGGTGTGGCAGAGCGCCGCCGAGGAGCCGTCGCCGACGCACATCGCGCGCGCGCTGCATTTTCTTCCCGGGCACGGCATCGCCATCCGCACGGCGGCGATCGGCGATCTGCAGGGCCTCCTCGCCGGCAACGATGCGGGGTCGCACCTGCGCCTGCCCGATCCGGCGCCGCCCTACACGACTCCGGGGAGCGGCGGCCTCGAGGCCCGGCTCGTTTACGTGAGCGGACGCGTCGAGCGCTCGCTCTACGACGCGGGGAAGCAGGCCGGGCTCTCCGATCCGCTGATCCTCGCGCTCGCCGAGATCTTCGGCTGGGACATCGACTTCGCCCTCGACCTGCATCCGGGCGACACCTTCGGCGTGGTCTTCGAGCAGCGCTACTGGCTCGGGCGCAAGATCGCCGACGGACCGATACTCGCGGCCGAGTTCCTGAACCAGGGCCGCAGCCACCGCGCCATCGCCTATCGCCACCGCGACGGCACGCTCGCGTACTACACGCCGGCCGGCCGCAGCGTGAAGCGCGCGTTTCTGCGCAGCCCCGTGAAGTTCAGCCGCGTCAGCTCGAGCTTCTCGGAGTCGCGCTACCATCCGATCCTCAAGCTCCCGCGCGCCCACACGGGCGTCGATTACGCGGCGCCGCCCGGAACCCCGGTGCGGGCCACGGGCGACGGGCGCATCGCCTGGCTCGGCGACAACGAGAGCTACGGCAAGACGGTGGTGATCGATCACGGCGGCACCTTCAGCACGCTCTACGCGCACCTGTCGCGCTTTCGCTCCGGCCTCAAGGCAGGCCGGCGCGTGCAGCAGGGCGACATCATCGGCTACGTCGGCAGCACCGGCCTGGCGACGGCGCCGCATCTGCATTACGAGTTCCGCGTCGACGGCGAGCACATGGATCCGCTGACGTTCGAGTTTCCCGAGGGCGAGCCCCTGAGCAACGAGGACCTCGAGGCTTTTCTGCCGCTCGCGCACGCCTGGGTCGCGCAGCTCGAGGCCGTCGACGCGCACCAGTTCGCGGCGCTCGACGTGCACTGAGCCCGGTTCACCAGCACCGGAGGCCGCGAAGCGGCAATTTCGGTCCTTCGCGCCCCCGGCACGGGGTGCCGCAACGCAGAGCAGCCGCCCGAGAACCGGGCGGATCGGTGCAGGAAAAGGAAAGGGAGGCATCGCCTCCCTTTCGTTCGTTCGCTCGGCGCGGCGCTCAGACGGTGAACGAAGAGCCGCAGCCGCAGGTCGTCCGCGCGTTCGGATTCTTGATCACGAACTGCGCGCCCTGGACGTCCTCCTGGTAGTCGATCTCGGCCCCGACCAGGTACTGGAAGCTCAGGGGGTCGATCAGGAGCGTCACGCCGTTCTTGTTGACGCGCGTGTCGTCCTCGTTCGCGGTTTCCTCGAAGGTGAACCCGTACTGGAAGCCCGAGCAGCCGCCGCCCGAAACGAAGACGCGCAGCATCAGATCCGGATTGTTCTCCTCCGCCATGAGCTGCTTCACTTTCTCGGCGGCGCTGTCCGTGAAGATCAGCGGATCGGGCATCTGGGGCATC
>DASVBY010000092.1:0-37002 GCA_036381895.1 Burkholderiales bacterium
GTGGTCTACGGCGTCTCGCGCGACAGCCTCGCGTCGCACGAGCGCTTCAAGTCGAAGTACGGTTTCCCGTTCGAGCTCATCGCCGATCCCGACGAGAAGCTCTGCCGCGCGTTCGGCGTGATCCGCAAGAAGACGCTGTACGGTCGCACCTACATGGGGGTCGAGCGCTCGACGTTCGTCTTCGACAGGAGCGGCGCCCTGCGCCGCGAGTTCCGCGGCGTGAAGGTCCCGGGACACGTCGACGAGGTGCTCGAGGCCGTACGCAGCCTGTAGCAAAGGATCGATGACCAAAAAGCGAAAGATATTCGTACTCGACACCAACGTACTCATCCACGACCCGACCGCGATCCTGCGGTTCCAGGAACACGACGTTTACCTCCCGATCGTCGTTCTCGAGGAGCTCGACAAGGCCAAGGTCGGCCTCTCCGAAGCGGCGCGCAACGTGCGCCAAGTGAGCCGCTTCCTCGACCAGCTCGTCGCCGACGCCAACGGCGACATCTCGAAAGGCGTGAAGATCCCCTCCGTCACGCCCGACCTCGAAACCGGGCGCCTGTACTTCCACATGACCGCGGTCCACAGCGTCCTGCCCGACGGCATGGACGCGAGCCGGCCGGACAACATGCTGCTCGGCGTGACCCTCGACCTCGGCAAGGCGCACCCGGACCGGGAAGTGGTACTGGTGTCGAAGGACATCAACCTGCGCGTCAAGGCGCATGCGCTCGGGATCCGCGCCGAGGACTACACGACCGATCGGGTGCTCGACGACGCGAACCTGCTCTACACCGGCGTCGACCGCCTGAACGGCGACTTCTGGGAACAGCACTCGCGCGACATGGAGTCGTGGAAGGAGGAAGGCCGCACGTTCTACCGCATCCGCGGTCCGCGCGCGCGCAGCTGGTTCCCGAACCAGTTCATCTATACCGAGGACGACCCGTCGTTCGAGGCGGTGGTGCGCCGCGTCGAGGGCGATGCCGCGATCATCGAGGTCGTGAAGGACTACACCCACGAGAAGCACAAGGTCTGGGGCATCAACGCGCGCAACCGCGAGCAGAACTTCGCGCTCAACCTGCTCATGGATCCCGACATCGACTTCGTGACGCTGCTCGGGCAGGCCGGCACCGGCAAGACGCTCATGACGCTCGCGGCCGCGCTCGCACAGACGCTCGAGGAGCGGCGCTACACCGAGATCATCATGACGCGCCAGACCGTGCCGGTCGGCGAGGACATCGGTTTCCTGCCGGGCACCGAAGAGGAAAAGATGAGCCCGTGGATGGGCGCGCTCGAGGACAACCTCGACGTGCTGAACGACACCGGCAGCCACGAGCACGGCTCCTGGGGGCGCGCGGCGACGCACGATCTGCTGCGCTCGCGCATCCGCATCAAGTCGCTCAACTTCATGCGCGGGCGCACGTTCCTGCGCAAGTTCCTGATCATCGACGAGGCGCAGAACCTGAGCCCGCACCAGATCAAGACGCTCATCACGCGCGCCGGCCCGGGCAGCAAGATCGTCTGCCTCGGCAACATCGCGCAGATCGACACGCCCTATCTCACCGAAACCACCTCGGGCCTCACGTACGTGGTCGACCGCTTCAGGCCCTGGGCGCACGCCGGCCACGTGACGCTCACGCGCGGCGAGCGCTCGCGGCTCGCGGATTTCGCGTCCGAGAGCCTGTAGGGCGCTTCGCGCGGACGAAGCCAGGGACGCGGCCGCGGGGCCGATCACCCCTCGGCACCGTCCGCCTTTGCTTCTTATCGATCTTCGTCCGCGTATGCGGCGGTTCCGGCCCGGGTATCCGACACCGGCGCCATGCGCGCGCCGCCGCCGAGCGCGCTGTAGAGGTTCACGAACTCGAGCGCGAGCGCCTGCTCGGCGGTGGCGAGCTCCTGCAGCGATTCGTTCCATTCGCGCTGGCTGTCGAGCACGTCGAGGAACGTGATCAGCCCCTGACGGTAGAGGTGCTGCGACTGCTCGTACGCCAGGCGGTTGTTCTCGACCGCCGTAATCAGCGCGTCGCGGCGCGCGCGGGCACCGGTGTAGCCGAGCAGCGCCGCCTCCACCTCCTCGAGCGCGCGCAGCAGCCGCTCCTCGTAGAGCAGCGTGCTCTGCACCAGCCGCTCCTTCGCAGCCGTGACGTTCGCGCGCCGCTCGCCGCCGTCGTAGAGCGGCACGTCGAGCAGCAGCGACAGCGACGCGACCAGCGACCGGCGCGCGGCCGCGACCGGCGAGTTGGTGTAGCCGACGCTGAGGACGCCGGGGAGCGTGAGCCGCGGGTAGAGCTCGGCGGTCGCGATACCGACCTCGGCGGTCGCCACGGCCACCAGCAGCTCCGCCGCGCGCACGTCCGGGCGGCGGCGCACCAGGTCCGCCGGCACGCCGATCATCGCGCCGGTGCGCACCGACGGAATGGAGCCGCGTTTGGCGAGCATCTCGGCGAGTGCCCCGGGCGGCTCGCCGAGCAGCACCGCGAGCGCGTTCTGGAGCCGCCCGATCTCGCTCCGGAGCGGACCCAGGTCGGCCTCGAGCGTCGCGACCGCCGCCTGCGCGCGCACCTGATCGAGCCCGGGCGCGAGCCCCGCGTCCACCCGCGCGCGCACGAGCTTCAGCGTCTGGCGCTGCAGCTCGAGCGACTGCTCGGTGAGCTGCAGCCGCCGCTCGGCGGCGCGCAGCTCGACGTAGGTGCGCGCGATCTCGGCTACGGTGAGGCGCGCCGCCTCGTCGGCGAGCGCCTGCTGCCGCTCGGCCTCGGCCCAGGCCGCCTCGCGGGTGCGCGCGAGCCGCCCGAAGAGGTCGATCTCCCAGAAGCCCTCGAGGAAAACGTCGGCGCTGCGCACCGTGCGGTCGCGGTCGCCCTCGAGATCGCGCGTCGCGTCGACCGCGCCCGAAGCGCCGGCGTCGAGGCGCGGGCCCGCACGCGCCGCCGCCCCGCGCGCGAGCGCCCGCGCCTCGAGCACGCGGCTCGCGGCGGCGCGCAGCCCGAGGTTGGCGGCGAGACCGCGCGCGATCAGGCGGTTGAGCTGCTCGTCGCCGAGCAGCTCCCACCAGTGCTCGACCGGCGCGGCGTCGCGGAACAGCGCCGGCACCGGGGTATGGTAGACGGCGGGCAGCTCGACCGCCGGGCGCGCGAACGTCGGACCCACGGTCGTGCAGCCGGCGGTCGCGGCGAGAAGCACGGCAGCGGCGTAGAAGCGGCGCGAGCGCATGGTTCGGCTCAGGGCATTCTCGTTATTGCTGCGGGATCGGCGGCGGGACGCGTTCGACGATGTCCTTCCCCTGCGCCTGCTCGAGCTCGCGGTCGAGCAGGCGGTCGAAGTCGCCGCGGCTGCGGCCGAGCGGAGCGAGCAGGCGATAGAACACGGGCGTGATGTAGAGCGTCGTGACGATCGCGATGCCGACGCCGCCGCAGATCACCCAGCCGATCGCCGCGCGCGCCTCGGCGCCCGGTCCGCCGCTCAGGATGAGCGGCACGCCGGTGAGCGTGGTCGTGAGCATGGTCATGACCACGGGGCGCAGCCGGATGACGGCCGCGCGCTGCGCCGCCTCGGCGACGCCGAAGCCCTGGTCGCGCAGCTGGTTCGCGAACTCGACGATGAGAATGCCGTTCTTCGCGATCAACCCGACCAGCATCACCAGCCCGATCTGGCTGTAGAGATTGAGCGAGGTGCCCGAGGCCCAGAGCGCGAGCGTCGCCGCGGCGAGCCCGAACGGCACCGTGACCATGACGACGACCGCGCTCGCGAAGCTCTCGAACTGCGCCGCGAGCACAAGCAGCACGACGAGCAGCGCGACGCCGAACGTGATCGCGAGGTCGCGCCCGGTCTCCTCGAGCGCCTGCGCCTGCCCGAGCCAGGTCACGTGGTAACCGGGCGGCAGCACCTCGGCGGCGAGCGCCTCGATGCGCTCGACCGCGTCGCGCAGCGCCACCCCCGGGGCGAGCGCCGCTTCGACCTCGATCGCCCGGCGCTGGCCCTCGCGCTCGAGCTCGGTGGCGGCGCCGCTCTCCTCGATCCGTATCAGCGAGGACAGCGGCAGCACGCGGCCGTCGCGCGTCGCGACGTAGAGGTTGCGCAGGTCGTCGGTATCGTTGACCGCGCCGTAGGCCGACTCGATCATGATCGGCACGGTCTCGTCCTCGACGTTGAGCTCGGCCACCTCGGCGCCGTCCACCATCGCCTGCAGCGTGAGCGCGATCCCGCTGAGATCGATGCCGAGGTCCGCGGCGCGGTCGCGATCGATGACGACCGAGAGCTGCGGCTGCGTCGTCGAGTAGGACATGATCGGCGAGCGCACTTCCGGCGCGCGCTCCTCGATCGCCGCAATGAGCTTGTCGGCCGCGGCGGCGATGCCCGTATAGTCGGGGCCGGTGACGGCGAACTCGACGTCGGCGCCGCCGGTGCGGATCGCGAGGCTGTTCGGATGGCGCACCGTCGCGCGCGCGCCGGGGATCTGCTCGAGCGCCGGCGCCAGACTGTCGGCGAGCGCGAGCTGGCTCGGCCGCTCGCCCCAGGGCCTGAGCGGCGCGGCAATGAAACCGCGGTGCAGGTCCCACCGGCCGACGATCGAGAACACGTTCTCGACCACCCCGCTCGCGACGAGCGGCGCGAGCAGCCGCTCGACCTCCGCCACCTGGCGGTCGCTGTAGGCGAGATTGACGCCGTCCGGGCCGATCAGCGTAATCACGAGGGTGCCGCGATCCTCGCGCGGAACGAGCTCGCGTTCGAGTCCCCAGTACGAGGCGGCGACGATCGCCGCCGCGGCGAGGCTCACGGCGATGGTGCGCCGCGGCGCGCGCATGAGCGCGGCGAGCGAGCGGTCGTAGAACCCCGCGGCGCGCGCGGCGAGCGCCTCCATGCGCGCGGCAAGCCCCGTACGCGCGGTGCCGGCGGGCACGTCGGGCAGGCGCGAGGCGATCATCGGGCCGAGCGACAGCGCGACGAACGCCGAGATCGCGACCGAGATCGCCATGACGAAGGCGAACTCGCGGAAGAGCGGCCCCGCCTCCCCCGGCAGGAACGCGATCGGCACGAACACCGAGGCCAGCGTGACCGTGGTCGAGATCACGGCGAAGAACACCTGGCGCGTGCCGAGCACCGCGGCGGCGAGCGGCTTGAGGCCGAGGCGGCGCACGCGCTCGACGTTCTCGAGCACCACGATCGCGTCGTCGACCACGAGGCCCGCGGCGAGCACCAGCGCGAGCAGCGTGAGCACGTTGATCGAGAAGCCGAGCAGCCACACCGCGGCCACGGTGCCGATCAGCGACACCGGGATGGTGACGGCCGGGATCAGCGTCTCGCGCAGCGACCCGATGAAGAGCCGGATCACGACGATGACGATCACCACCGCGAGCAGCAGCGTCAGCAGCACCTCCTGCACCGCGCCGCGGATGAACACCGCGTCATCGGCGGTCTTGACGATGTGGATGTCGTGCATCTGTCGGTTGAGGCGCTCGACCACGGCATCGACGCCGGCCGAGATCTCGATCGTGTTCGACTGCGCCTGACGGATGATGCCGAGCCCCATGACCGGCCGGCCGTTCAGGCGCACGTACGAGGTCGCTTCCGCCGGACCGTAGAAGACGTTGGCCACGTCGCCGATGCGTGTGGTCCCGCGGATCACGATGCGCTCGATCAGCGCCTCCTCGACCACGGAGGCGTCGGCGCGGACCAGGAGCTTCTGATCGGCGGTCTCGACGCTCCCCGCCGGGACGTCGAGATTGGCGCTGCGCAGCGCCGCGGCCACGTGATCGACGCCGAGGTAATGGCTCGCGAGCTTCTGCGGATCGACGATGACGTTGAGCGTGCGCCGCCGGTTGCCGTAGATCGCGACGTCGGCGACGCCCGGGACGCTGAGGAGGCTCGGCACCACCTGGTCCTCGAGCACGTTGCTGAGCTCCTCCTCGGAGAGCGCGTCGCTCCAGACGGAGAGCTGCATGATCGGCTCGGAGAGGTCGTTCGCCTTCACCACCACGAGGTTCTCGACCCCGTCCGGCAGCCGGCGCTCGGCCGCCGCGACCGCTTCGCGCACGTCGGTCGCCGCGACGTTGATGTCGACGGAAGGATCGAAGTAGAGCCGCAGCCGCGCGTTGCCCTCCTCGCTCGCGCCGCGGATCGCGCGCACGCCCGGCACGCGCGCGACCGCCCCTTCGAGCACGCGGGTGACCTCGGCGTCCATAGTCTCGGGGGCGGCGCCCGGATAGTCGACGCGCACCGTGACGATCGGCTGTTCGACGCTCGGGAGCTCGCGCACCTCGACGCCGAGGATGGCGGCGAGGCCCGCGATCACGATGAGCAGGTTCATCACGATCGCGAGGATCGGCCGCCGCACGCTGAGCGACGGCAGGTCCTCGAGGCGCGGCTGTTCCCTCAACGCAGCTCCCCGGCGGCGACCGCGGCCGCGCGCTGGCGGATCTCGACGGCGCGCCCGGGCCGCAGGCGCTGCACGCCTTCGGTGACGATGCGGTCGTCCGCCGCGAGCGGCGCGTCGACCAGCACCCACTCCTCCTCGCGCTTGAGCACGCGCACCGGCACGCGCTCCGCTTTGCCGTCGACGACGCGCCAGACGTAGGCGCCGCGGCGGTCCCATTGCACCGCGACCGACGGCACCGACGGGAAGCGATCGCCGGCGAGCGGCAGACGGATGGTGAAGGACATGCCGGTGCGCAGGCGATCGCCGGTGTTGGGAAAGCGCGCGCGCACGCGCAGCGTGCGGGTCTGCGGGTCGATGCGCGAGCCGATCGCGGCCACCGTGCCCGCGAACTCCTCGCCCGGCAGCGCCCAGGTCGTGGCCGTCACCGCCCCGCCTACGCGCACGCCGTAGGCGAACGCCTCCGGCACCTCGAAATCGACCAGCAGGCTCGAGCGGTCGTCGAGCGAAGCGATCTGGGTCGATTCCGTGACGCGGTCGCCGACGTCGACGTTGGCGATGCCGATGACGCCGTCGAACGGCGCGACCAGCGTGCGCTGGCGCAGCGCGAGCTCCGCGCGCGCGAGCTCGATGCGCGCCGCCGAGAGCGCCGTGCGCGCCCGGTCCACCTCGGTGGCCGAGACGGCGCCGGTTGCGACCGTGCGCTCGTAGCGCTCGAGCTGCTGGCGCGCATCCTCGAGCCGCACGCGCGCGAGCTGCACGTTGAGCTCCTCTTCCTCCGCGTCGAGCCGCAGCAGCGGCTGTCCGCGCTTCACGTGCTGTCCGGGAGTAAAAAGGATCTCGGTCACGCGGCCGGCGGCCTCTGGATAAAGCGCCACCGCGCTCGCCGCGCGCCCGGTGCCGACCGCGGTCACCGTTGCGGCCGCGCTCGCGAAGCGTACCGGCTCGACGATCACCGGTGCCGGCTTCTCCGCTGCGGCCGCCGCCGGCGCGCGCGCCGCGCCCTCGCTCTCACGGCTGCCGCCGACGAGCACCGCGCCGCCGGCGACGGCGAGCGCGAGCGCAACGCCGATACCGATCAGCAGCGTGCGCGGGCGCGGTTTTCGGGGCTGGAGCATGCCGTGGATGAATTCCGATAGCGCGGCGTCCGAGGCGGCGGACTCTGGCCGCATTTCCAGCTTAGTCCGGCGCAACGGAGAATAGTTGTAACGCCGGCCGGGGCAAAGCGTTTACCGTCGGCCGGGAAGCCGCGGCGGGTCGGCGGACAGCCCGCCTCTCGAATCTCCCCCGGCGCCCCGCGCCCTCCCCGCCGGGCCGGGTGCGGCGCGGTCAGCCGGCCGCGCGCACCCGCGGCGCTTCGGCCCCGAGCGGTTGCAGGTGGGGGTGGTCGCAGACGATCAGGTTCTCGTCCACCTCCTCGAACGAGCGGCAGCCGAGCTGCCCGAGCGTGCGGTCGATCTCCGTCGTCAGGATCGAGAGCGCATGCCGCGCCCCGGCTTCGCCCGCCGCCGCGACCCCGTAGAGCGTCGCACGGCCGATCATGACCGCGTGCGCACCGAGCGCCATCGCCTTCACCACGTGGGTGCCGCGGCGGAAGCCGCCGTCGACGATGACCGTCATGCGGTCGCCGACGGCTTTGGCGATCGCCGGCAGCACTTCGAGCCCCGACACGCAGCCGTCGAGCTGGCGGCCGCCGTGGTTCGTCACTACGATGCCGTCGCAGCCGAGCTCGGCGGCGCGCTCCGCATCGTCAACGTTGAGCACGCCTTTTAGGATGAGCTTGCGCGGCCACGCATCGCGCAGCCACTTGATGTCGTCCCAGGAGATATCAGGCGCGAACAGCCGCGGCACGTAGCCCACACCCGAAGCCGCGGTACGCGCCTCGGGCGGCATGAAGTCGATGATGTTCTCGAACCGCGGCACGCCGTGCGGCACCAGCACGTTGAAGATCCAGCGCGGGTGCATGGCGACGTCGAACATCTTGCGCCAGGTGAGCTTCGCGAGCGCGCGGTAGCTGCGCCTGTCCCACTCGCGGTTCCCGAAGACGTTGGCGTCGGAGGTGAACACGAGCGCTTCGTAGCCCGCGCGCTCGGCGCGCTCGATGATGTTGCGCGCGATGCTGCGGTCCTTCACGACGTAGAGCTGCATCCACAGCCGCCCGCCCGCCTCGGCCGCCACCTCTTCGAGGCGCACGTTGGAGACGGTGCTCAGCGTGAACGGGATGCCGGCGGCCGCGGCGGCGCGCGCGAGCGCGACGTCGGCCCGGTGATACAGCATCCCGGCGAGCCCGGTGGGCGCGATGATGAGCGGCGACGCCGATTCGCGGCCGAACAGCGTGATGCGCTGATGGCGCGCGCTGGTGTCGATCAGCGTGCGCGGCACCAGCCGGTAGCGCGCGAACACCTCCTGGTTCCAGCGCAGCGTCGTCTCGTCTTCCGCCCCGCCTTCGACGTACTCGAACGCGAAGTTCGGTACGCGGCGCCGGCCGATGCGGCGCAGCTCCTCGATGCAGAGCACCCGGCGCAGGTCGCGCCCCGTGTAGTATTTGCGCTTCAAGGGCATCCTCGGACTCTCGGTTGCTGAGCGCGCGGCCCCCCGCGGCGCGCGCGGCGGTCAGATATTAGCAGCACTGCGCAGCGCAACGAATTCCGGCGGCGCGCCGGCGGGCGCGGGCGGGCGTGGTTCCCGGTCCGCGGGGCGCTTGGTATGCTGCCGCTCGACAACCACGCTCACACCCCGCCCGATGAAAACGACGCTTTCCGCGCACGGGGTACGCATGTCCCGGCTGACCGGCGTGCGCACCATCATGCGCGACATCAAGCAGACGGTCGCGGCCGCCCCGCACGAACCCTGGATCAACCTCAGCGCCGGTAACCCGGTCGTGCTGCCCGCACTCGAGGCCATGTGGCGGCGCCACGCCGAGGCGCTGCTCGCCGAGGGCGCCATCGTCGGGCGCTACGGCGAAACCGAGGGCTACGCTCCGCTCATCGACGCGCTCATCGGGCTGTTCCGGCGGCGGTACGGGTGGGAGCTGCGGCCCGAGAACGTGCTCGTCGCACCCGGCAGCAGACGCTGCTGTTCGCCGCGGCCAACTGCTTCTGCGGCTACGATGCGGCCGGGCGACTGCGCCGCCTGGCGCTGCCCACGAGCCCCGACTATACCCGCTACGACGGCGTGTGCCTGAGCGAGGAGGCGCTGCTCGCGAGCACCCCGGGCATCGAGATTCGGGATGCACACACCTTCAAGTACCGCGTCGACTTCGAGCGCCTGTGCATCGACGCCGCGACCGGCATGGTGCTGTTCTCGCGCCCGTGCAATCCCTCGGGGAACGTGCTGCGCGACGAGGAGGTGCAGCACCTCGTCGCGGCCGCGGCGCGCCGCGACGTGCCCGTCTTCATCGACGCGGCGTACGGCCCGCCGTTTCCGAACCTCGCGTTCGCCGCGATCGAGCCGGTGCGCGGCGACAACGTGATGTACTCGATGAGCCTGTCGAAAGCGGGGCTCCCCGGCGAGCGCATCGGGATCGCCATCGGACCGAGCCGCTACCTCGAACCCCTGCGCGCGTTCCTCGCGAACGCGACACTGCACTCGGCGCGCTTCGGTCAGGCGCTCGCCGCGCGTGCGATCGAGGCCGGCGACCTGCTCCAGGTCTCGGCGGCGGCGATCGCGCCGTACTATCGCGCGCAGTTCGAGCGCCTGCGCCGCGTCCTCGCCGAGACCATGCCGCCCGTCGAATGGTACCTGCACGAGTACGAAGGGGCGCTGTTCGCGTGGCTGTGGCTCAAGGACCTGCCCGTCCGCGATCTGGCGCTGTACGAGGAGATCAAGAAGGAGCGCGTATTCGTCGTGCCGGGGTCGTTCTTCTTCCCGGGCATCGACGACGCCTGGGCGCACAAGCACGAGTGCGTGCGGATCAGCCTCACGGTGCACGAGGGTGAGCTCGCCGAAGCCGCGGCCGCAATCGCACGGGCGGTCGCGCGGGTCTAATGGCGGCAGCGCCCCGGCGCGCCGGGCCGCCGGCTAGGGCGCGCAGCGAAAAGCGCCCCGGCTGCCGGGCGGACTCCGGCGAGCACAGACCTATTACTTCGGGATCCGGCGGGCGGCGCGGGCCGCCGGGGCCTCACGCGAAGCCTTGCAGCCGCAACTTCAAGTCGGTCGGGCTCGTCGCGTACTGCAGGGCCGTGTCTTCGTCGATGTGCCCCTGCTTGAAGAGGTGATAGATCGCGGTGTCGAAGCTCATCATACCCTCGGCGAGCGTACCCTTGCGTATCAGGTCGCCGAGGTCCTTGATCTTGAGCGGATCGAGAATCAGCTCGCGCGCAAGCGCCGACACCGTCATTACCTCGCACGCCACCACGCGGCCCTGGTTGTTCTTGCGCGGCAGCAGGCGCTGGCTGATGACGCCGCGCAGGTTCTGCGCGAGCTTCGCGCGCATGCCCGGCTGCGCCTCGGGCGGGAAGGTCGAGATGATGCGCGAGACGGTCTCGGCGGCGGCCGGCGAGTGCACCGTGGAGAACACGAGGTGCCCGGTCTCCGCCGCCGTCATCGCGGTCTCGATGGTCTCGGGGTCGCGCATCTCGCCGAGCAGGATTACGTCCGGATCCTCGCGCAGCACCGCGCGCATCGCGTCCGCGAAGCTGTTGGTGTCCACGCCCACTTCGCGCTGCGTGATGATCGATTTCTTCTCCGCGAACAGGAACTCGATCGGGTCCTCGATCGTGACGATGTGACTGCTGCGGGTGTTGTTGATCTCGTTGATCAGCGACGCGAGCGTCGTCGACTTGCCCGAGCCGGTGGCGCCGGTGATGAGGACCAGGCCGCGCTCGAGGCGCGTGAACGCGAGCACCGCCTCCGGCAGGCCGAGCTCGGCCGGCGTCGGGACGTTGGTGTTGATGACGCGCAGCACCATGCCGATCGAGCCGCGCTGGTAGAACACGTTCGCGCGCACGCGCCCGATGTCCTTGAAGCCGATCGAGAGGTCGACCTGGTGGTTCTTCTCGAACTCGGACAGCAGCCGCGCCGACATCATCGTGCGCGCGAGCCGCTCCATGAAGTCGGCGGGCAGGGGTGCGATCTCGCGCACCGCGCGCAGATTGCCGTCGACCCGCAGGATCGGGTGGTTGCGCGTGCGCAGGTGGATGTCCGACGCCTTGAGCCGCACCGCGAGGGCGAGAACCTGCCCGAGCAGCTTCAGCGGGTCGGTGGCGGCATTGATGGGGATCGTGGGGCTCGCGGCCGCAGGCTTGTTCGCTTCACTCATGTACCGGCGGGTCGATGGACTTTTGCCGGTAAGTGTAGACCATGCCTCCGGCCGGGGCGGCGCGCCCGCGCGCCGCATGGCGCGGGGCGCTACGCCTTCCGGATCACGAACGTGTACACGCCGTCCGCTTCCGCCGCCTCGAGCAGCGCGTTTCCGGTCTGCGCCGCGAACGCCTTGAAGTCGAGCATCGAACCCGGATCGGTCGCGAGCACGCGGATCGTCTGGCCGCTCTGCATCGAGTTGAGCGCCTTCTTGGTCTTGAGGATTGGAAGCGGGCAGCTGAGCCCGCGTACGTCGAGTTCCTGATCTGCCATGTTCGAACCTGTGTCGATCGCCGCCTGCGCGCCCGAGTATATTCGATAGCGCCGCCCGGACGGAGACCCGCCGCGCGGCGGCCGCGGGGCAGCGGCCGTCGGGTCCGGCGCACCGCCGCCCGCTTGCATTTTAATTGCACGCGCATGCCTCCATACTATCGGCATGGCGCGCCTGTCCTGCCTGCTGCTCGCGACCGCGCTGGCCCTGCCCGGCTCCGGCGCGGCGGCCGACGCCATCAACCTGCCCGATCTCGGCGACGCGTCGGCCGCGGTCATCTCCCCGGCCGAAGAGCGCAAGCTCGGCGAGGACTTCATGCGGCGCGCCCGCAGCAGCCTCGCGATCTCGGACGATCCCGAAGTCACCACCTACGTGCAGAACCTCGGCCAGAAGCTCGTCGCGCACAGCGACCAGCCGGGCATGCCGTTTCACTTCTTCGTGGTCGCCGATCCGAGCATCAACGCGTTCGCGGTCCCCGGCGGGTTCATCGGAGTTCACACCGGCCTGCTGCTCGCCGCCGAGAGCGAGGCCGAGCTCGCCTCGGTGCTCGCGCACGAAATCGCGCACATCACCCAGCGCCACATCCCGCGCCTGCTCGCCGATCAGCAGCGCTCGATGCCGGCGATGGCGGCGCTGCTCGCCGCGGTGCTGCTCGCCGGACGCGGCGACGCGGCCGTGGCCCTCACCGGCGCCGCCATGGCGCAGCGCGGCATCAATTTCACGCGCTCGGCCGAAGAGGAAGCCGACCGCATCGGCATCCGGCTGCTCGCCGAGGCCGGCTTCGATCCGCGCGCGATGCCGGCGTTCTTCGAGCGCATGCAGGCGCTCAACCGCCACAACGAAACCAACCTACCCGAGTTCCTGCGCACGCACCCGGTAACCACGGCGCGCATCGCCGATTCGCGCGGCCGCGCCGAGCAGCACCCGTACCGCCAGGTGCCGGACAGCCTCGAGTTCCGGCTGGTGCGGGCGAAGCTGCGCGCGACCGCACCGGGCGATCCGGTCGAGATCGCGCGCGGGTTCGCGGCGAACCTGGCCGAGGGCAAGAGCGCGAACCTCGAAGCCGAACGCTACGGCTACGCGCTCGCACTCGCGCGCGCGCGCGACTACGAGGGCGCGCGGCGCGAAGTCGCGCGGCTGCGCGAGCGCGACGCGGACAACGTGTACTACCGGCTGCTGCAGGCCGAGATCGAGCTCGGTGCGGGCCGCACCGAGCAGGGACTGCGCTATTACGCCGAGGCCTACCGCCGCGACCCGACGTACTATCCGCTCGCGCTCAACTACGCGCGCGCCCTCGTGCGCAGCAAGCGCACCCGCGAGGCCGAGCCGATACTGCGCGCGGCGATCAAGCAGCGGCCGGACGATCCGGTGCTGTACGAGCTCCTGAGCCAGGCGGCCGGCGCCAACGGCAAGCTCGCCGAAGCGCACCAGGCGCTCGCCGAGCACTACTATCTGCGCGGCGACGCGCGCGGCGCACTCGAGCAGCTGAAGCTCGCGAGCCGCCGGGCCGGCGACAACTTTTACCTGCAGTCGAGCATCGAGGCGCGCATGCAGGCGATCCGCGAGGAAGCGGCGCAGCTCGCCGAGCGGAAGTAGCGCCGCGGGACCGCCGCGGTCCCTCAAGACGCCGAAACCGCGCGCCGATCGCGCACCCGACCGCATCGGCGCAGCGGCGCGATCGGCGGACCCCGCCCGACTCCTCTACCGACGTCGATGCGAAGAGCGCGCGCCATTGGCGGCGCGCGTCCCGGGCCTGCGGCTACGGCATCGGCCCGACCGATCGCCTGCCGATCGCGACTCACCCGCTCCCGTGTGCTACCCGCCGGCGGCGAGCGGCCAGCGCGCCTCGACCGTGTACTCCGATCCCGCCGGCGTCGGCCGCGACGACACGAGGCAGAACTCCTGCGCCTGCCAGCGGATCGGTGCGACCACCCGGTCGCGCCCGATCGAGCGCGCGTTGCGCGCCAGCGTCACGTGCAGCCGGTAGGGGCGCGCCTCGGGCCTGTGCCCGCAATGGGCGAGCTCCGCGTTGAGCTGCGCGACCAGCGCCGCGAGCGCCGGCGGCACCGCACCGGTGAGCCAGACGAGGCCGCCGCGGCGGCGCCAGGTGACGGCATCGAGCGCGAGCTCGAACGGCTCCCCGCGCACCGCCGCCGCGGCGCGCTCGATGCAGGCGCGCCGCGCGGCGTCCGCGGCGCCGAGGAAGACGAGCGTCGCGTGCAGGTTGCGCGGTGCAGTGGCGCGTCCGCCGCGCAGCGCGAGCGCCTCGGCCGCAGCCGCGATCGCCGCGCGCGCGCGCTCATCCGGCCAGAGCGCGACGAACAGCCGCTGCGTCCCCGGGCCGGCCGGCGCCGCTTCCATCGCTAGAGGAACAGGAACGCCGCCATCGCCATCAGCGTCGGCGGAAGCGCATAGAGAAAGAGCGCGACCGGGCTGATCGCGCCCTCGGGGAAGCTGCCGCGCAGGATCGCGAAGCCGGCGGGGTTCGGCGCGTTGGCGATCACCGTGAGCCCGCCGCCCGTGACCGCGCCCGCCACCAGCGCATACTTGAACGCGTCGTCGATGCCCTCCACCAGCGAGCCGAGGTAGGTGAGTGCGGCGTTGTCGGTGATCGCGGTGAGCGCGGTCGCGCCGAAGTAGAGCACGGTCGCATTCATGCCCGAGAGCGCCGGCTGCAGCCACCAGCGCTGCTGCGTCCCGAGGATCACGAGCCCCATCAGGAAGAAGCCGACCAGGAGACCCTCGCGCAGGATCAGGCGCTCCTGATAGCGCGGGTAGGCCTGCGCCACCCCGAGGAAGAAGAGGAAGATACCCATGAACACGACCGGATGGTGCGCGAACACGACGACGCCCGCGAGGAACGCCACGTGCAGCGCAATGATAACGAACGGGGCCTCCTGCTTCGCCACCGCCGTCGCCGGCAGCCGCCGCAGCTCGGCCTGGAACAGGAGTGTCGCGAAAAGCGCGTTCGCCACTGCCGCGAGCGCGGCCTTCCAGCCGAAGGTGCTCAACATGAAGCCGATGTCCCAGCCCCAGGTCCCGGCGACCATGAGCACGGGGGGCGCGGCGTACGGCGTGAGCGTGCCGCCGATCGAGACGTTGACGAAGAGCACCCCGAGCGTCAGGTAGCGCAGGCGGTTCGAGATCTCCTTGGCGAACACGTGATCGCGGAGCATGAGCGCCGCGAGCGTCATCGCGGCGGGCTCGGTGATGAACGAGCCGAGGAGCGGCGTTAGCGACAGCGCCACGAAGTAGAACGCGACCGGCCGCGGCGCCGGGATCAGGCGCGCTATCCCGCGCACCGTCCCCGCCGCGAGCTGGAGGATCGGCTTGCTGCCGGCGATCACCATGATCACGAAAATGAACATGGGCTCGGTGAAGTTGAGGCTCTCGAGATAGCGCGTCGGCGCGTCGGTACCGGCGGTGATGGCATAGAAGGCGATGAAGACAAACGACCAGAACCCGAATACGACCTCGACCTCGGCGAGCAGGTGCCAGAGACCCGCGTGCCCGGGCTGCAGGTGCGCCAGGCGCTCGAACTGGCGGGTCATGAAGGTGTGCAGCACGGCGATGGCGAACAGAATCGTGCCGACGAGCTCGATGGTCGTAGGGGGCGTCATGGATCCGCTTTCCTGTTATTCGGGTTCGTCGTCGCGGGCGCGACGTGTACGCGCGCGGCCGGGCCGCGCGGCGGCCGGGGCATGATAACAAAATCGTCCGCGGCGTTCGGGTCTTGCACCCGGCCCGCGGGGCGGCGCCCGCGGCGCCGGACCGTCGATCGGCGACGAACCGACGGCGCGGGCGCGCGTGCCGTCAACCGAAGGATCGCCCCTGCGTTGTATGCGCTGTCGAAGACATCAAGGAGTCCGTTCCGTGAACTACCGTCGTACCGTATTGGCCGCGGCGCTCGGATTCGCCGCCATGGGCACCCTCAGCGCCCTGCCCGCCTGGAGCTGGGACAACGCCGGCGACAGCGCCGCGCGCGCAGCGGAGCGCCACGCGCGCCGAGCCGAGCGCATCGAGGCGCGCCTCGAGCGCCTGGCCGAGCGGCTGCAGATCCAGCCGGAACAGCAGGCGGCATGGGCCGCGTACGCCCAGACCGTGCGCAGCGTATTCGGCGAGCCGCACGCACGCCCGCCGGCGGACGCGGACGCGCCGACGCTGCTGCGCTTTCGCGCCGAACGCGCGGCCGAGCACGCACAAAAGCTGAACCAGCTCGCCGACGCGACGCAGACCCTGCAGCAGGCGCTCTCGCCCGAGCAGCGCAAAACGCTCAACGAGTTGCTGCGCCGCGGCATGGGACGCCACGGTCACTTCCGCGCGCACAAGCGCGGCTGACTGAGCCGAGCCGGGAAGAAGCCGCCGGACGCCGTCCGGCGGCTTCGCTTTCTGCCGGCGCGGCGCCCGCTCCCGAGTGTCGGGCAGCCGGCGATCGTGCCGCCCTTTCGGATCGCGGGGCGGCAGCGGCCGCAGGGCGCGGCCGCCTCTTCACGGGTCAGGCGACGTTCTCCTTGCGCGCCAGCCCGAGATAGGTCTCGATGACGCGTGGATTGGCGGCGAGCTCCGTCGCCGGTCCATGCAGCACGACCTCCCCGGTTTCAAGCACGTAGCCGTAGTCGGCGACCTGCAGCGCCGCGCGCGCATTCTGCTCGACCAGCAGAATCGCCACCCCGGTCTCGCGCAGACGCGCGATCACCTGGAAGATCTCCTGCACGATGAGCGGCGCGAGCCCGAGGCTCGGCTCGTCGAGCATCAGCAGCTTCGGATGACCCATGAGCGCGCGCCCGAGCGCGAGCATCTGGCGCTCGCCCCCCGAGAGCGTGCCCGCCTGCTGCATGCGCCGCTCCTTGAGCCGCGGGAAGATCGCATACACGCGCTCCATCTCGTCCGCGTAGTTCTTCTCGCCGGCGCGGTAGCGCCGGAAGCTCCCGAGGAGCAGATTGTCCTCGACCGACATGCTGGCGAAGAGCTCGCGCTTCTCCGGGACCAGGCACATGCCGCGCGCCACGCGGCGCTCGGCCGGATAGCCGCCGACCGCCTCCCCGGCGTAGCGGATCTCGCCCTGGGCGCGGCCGTTCGGCGGCAGCGTGCCCATGATCGCGCTGAGCATCGTCGACTTGCCGGCACCGTTCGGACCGATGACGGTGACGATCTTGCCCGCGGCCACGTCGAGGTTCACCTGATGCAGCGCCTCGACCTTGCCGTAGGTGACCGTGAGGTTGCGTACCGCGAGAATCTGGTCGCTCATGCCTACGCCACTCCGCCGAGATACGCCTCGAGCACCGCCGGATTCGTCTGGATCTCGCGCGGCTGCCCTTCGGCGAGCTTGGTTCCGAAATCGAGCACGACCAGCCGGTCGGTGAGCCCCATCACGAAATCCATGTCGTGCTCGACGAGGAGGATGCTCACGCCCTCGTCGCGGAGCTGCTTCAGCACCGCAGCGAGCGCCTGCTTCTCCTTGTAGCGCAGCCCCGCGGCCGGCTCATCGAGCAGCAGCAGCACCGGGTCGACGCAGAGCGCGCGCGCGATCTCGAGGATGCGCTGCTGGCCCAGCGCGAGGTTGCCCGCCTGCTCGTGCAGGTACGCGCCGAGGCCGACGCGCTCGAGCTGCTTCGCGGCCTCGGCGAGGAGCTGCGCCTCCTGCCGGCGCTCGAGCCGCAGCATCGCCGCGACCGCGCCGCTGCGGGCGCGCAGGTGGGCGCCGATCGCCACGTTCTCGAGCACGGTCATCGCCGGCAGCAGCCGTACGTGCTGGAAGGTGCGCCCGACGCCGCGGCGCGCGATCTCGCGCGGCGGCAGGCCGTTCAGCCGCTCGCCGCGGAACAGGATCTCCCCGCCGTTCGCCTCCAGCAGGCCTGTGATGACGTTGAAGATCGTGCTCTTGCCGGCGCCGTTCGGGCCGATGAGCCCGAGGATCTCGCCGGCGCGCATCTCGAAGCTCACGTCGTTGACGGCCACGAGGCCGCCGAACTCCTTGCGCGCGCGCCGCACCGCGAGCACCGACTCCTCGGCCTGGGGCTTCGCGCGCGCCGGGAGCGGCGGCGCCGCCGGCACCTGCCGCCGCGCGCCGGCGTGGTTCACCGCCTGCAGGATCAGCGGCCAGAGCCCGTCGCGCGCGTACTGCAGCAGCAGCACCATGATCACGCCGAACACGATGATCTCGAAGTGGCCGCTGCGCCCGAGCAGCGCCGGCAGCACGTCCTGCAGCACGTCCTCGACCACGGTGAAGATGCCCGCGCCGAGGAGCGCGCCCCAGACGTGGCCGGCGCCGCCGATCACGGCCATGAACAGGTACTCGATGCCCGGGCCGATGCCGAACGGCGTCGGGTTGACCGCGCGCTGCAGGTGCGCGTAGAGCCAGCCCGAGAGCCCCGCGAGCACGGCCGCGTACACGAAGATGAGGATGCGGAAGCGCTCGGTCGCGACGCCGCAGGACTCGGCCATCACGCCCCCGCCCTTGAGCGCGCGGATCGCGCGGCCGGGACGCGAGTCGAGCAGGTTCTTGGTGGCGAGCACGGCGAGCAGCACGAAGAACCAGATGAGATAGAAGTAGCGGCGGCCGCTCATGAGCTCGAGGCCGAAGAACTCGACCACGGGAATGCCGGTGAGCCCGTCGTGCCGGCCGAGCGCGTTGATGTTGCCGAACACGAAATAGATGCTGATGCCCCAGGCGAGCGTGCTGAGCGGCAGGAAATGCCCCGAGAGCCGCAGCGTGATCGCGCCGATGATCCACGCGCAGACGCCCGTGACCGCCAGCCCGATCGGCAGCGTCAGCCACGGCGACATGCCGTAGGCGGTGGTGAGATAGGCGGTCGTGTACGCGCCGATGCCGACGAACGCCGCTTGACCGAAGGACACGAGCCCGCCGATGCCGGTGAGCAGCACGATCCCGAGCACCACGATCGCCGCGAGACCGATGTAGTTGAGCAGCGTGATCCAGAACTCGGGCACCACCGGCAGCAGCGGCACCACCGCCAGGATCGCCACGAACGCCGGGATCAGATATCTCTCGCGCACCGCCTACTCCTCCTCTTCTTCGACGTGCTGGCTCGTGAGCGAGCGCCACAACAGCACCGGAATGATCAGCGTGAAGACGATCACCTCCTTGAACTCGCTGGTCCAGAACGCGGCGAACGCCTCCATCACGCCGACGAGGATCGCGCCGGCAGCCGCGATCGGATAGCTCACGAGCCCCCCGATGATCGCGGCCACGAAGCCCTTGAGACCGATCAGGAAGCCCGAGTCGTAATAAATGGTGGTGATCGGACCGATGAGCGCGCCCGAGAGTGCACCGATGAGCGCGGCGAGCGTGAACGTGAGCGTGCCCGAGAGCGGAATGCTCACGCCGACGAGGCGCGCACCGACGCGGTTGATCGCGGTGGCGCGCAGCGCCTTGCCGTAGAGCGTGCGTTCGAAGAAGAGGTAGAGCGCCACGATGAGCAGCGCGGTCGCGCCCACCACGAACAGACTCTGGCCCGAGATCGAGAGCACCCCGACATCGAACAGCAGGTCGGTGAACGCCTGGGTGCGCGAGCCCTCCGGACCGAAGAACAGCAGCCCCAGGCCCTGCAGCGCGAAGTGCACGGCGATCGCCACGATCAGGAGCACGAGCACCGACGCTTCCGCGAGCGGCTGGAACGCGAGCCGGTAGATCATGGGTCCGAGCGGCACAATCAGCGCGAGCATGAGCGCGATCTGCAGCGCCATCGGCAGCTCGCCGAGCGGCAGCGAGCGCAGCAGCAGCCACAGCCCGATCGGGTAGCCGACGTAGAGCGCGAGAATGCGCGGGGCCCGCCGCAGCTCGCCCGCGCCGAACGCACGCTTGAGCTCGAGCAGTGCGGTGAGTACGCCGGCGCCGAGGAGCAGCCAGACGGTGCCGGGCATGACGCCGTACTGCATGGCCGCTACCGTGAGCGCGCCGTAGGAGACGAACTCGCCCTGCGGCACGAAGATCACGCGCGTGACGGCGAAGATCAGCACCAGCGCGAGCGCGAGGAGCGCGTAGATCGCCCCGTTCGTGATGCCATCCTGCAGGAGGATGGCCGCTATCGTCGTATCCACTTGCTTTCTCTACTCTCGAAATACTACGGAAGGGCCGAGGGCGCGAGCTTACCTTGCCGAGCGGCATTTTGCTCGCCGCCCGCGGCGCAGCGGCCCGGGAGCGGCCTACGCCGCGTCCTCGGCCGCGGCGCCGCTCAGTGCAGGAGCCGCAGGTACCAGCGGTCGTGCTCGTCCCAAGGAATTTTGAAGCGCGGCGCCTCCGGCAGCTCGCAGCGGAAGTTCGCCGCGTCCTCGATGCTCCCCTCGCCGACGTAGCGCGCCTGCTTCGGGTAGGCGCAGAGCGGGCGGTCGGCTTGACCGGCATAAAGGATGAGCTTCCCGCCGCTCTTGCGGAAGCGGCCGTCGTCGGTGCTCGTGCCCGTGAACTCCATGGCCGACTCGCGGCACGGCCCGAAGCGCGCGGAGATCGTTGGCGCGTCGGTATCCATATCGAAGCTCAGCACGCAGGGCACGAAGGCGTCGCCGACGCTGGTGCTGCCCGGGTCGCCGAGCGGATTCGCGCTGACGACGGTGGTGCCGGCGGCGAGGGCGGCGCAGGCGGTGGCGGGCGGAACCGGTTTCGCGGCGAAGGCGAACGGCGTGCCGATACACGATGCGCCGACCAGCCAGACAACGTCGAAACGTACAGCGCTACGCATGGTCGGCCTCCTCGTCGTCGTCTAGTCATGCCGTGCTGCAGACGGCCGGCGGCGCCGCGAAGGCGAGGGCGCGAAGCGCTGCGGGCGCCGACCCTTGAGTACTATAAAATATTTACTTGTACAGAAGGGACTTTTATAGTAACCACCCCCGCCGGCTTGTTCAACCGCTGCCACTGCTGTTCAATAGCGCCGGGGTCACGCGAGATGCCGCAAGAACCACAACGACCCGCCGCGCGGTGCGCAGGCTCAATCCCGCTCGTGTCCGGAGCGATGCCCCGGCAGCACGATCCCCTCGGCCCCCGCTAGCGCCGACGTCTCGTAGCAGTAGTTGAAGTACCGAGCAACCACCCAGAGGATCATACGAATGAATTCAACTACCAAGCTTCGTGCAAACCACGGCGCGGGCATCAAAGCGCTGCTCGCGCTCGCGCTGGGCGGTGCGCTCAACGCCGCCGCCTGGGCCGATATCAACGTCGGCGTCATCGTCTCGGCCACCGGACCCGCTTCGGTGCTCGGCATCCCGGAGCGCAACACCATCGACTTCTGCCCGACGTCGATCGGCGGCGAGAAGATCAACTATACCGTCTACGACGACGCCACCAACCCCGGCGAGGCGACCAAGGTCGCGCGCAAGCTCGTGACCGAGAACGGCGTCGACCTCCTGATCGGCTCCTCGAGCGTGCCGGGTTCGCTCGCCATCCTCGAGGTCGCGTACGAGACCAAGACGCCGCAGCTCGCCATCGGCCCGGTCCCCTACACCGAGAAGGACAAGGACCACTGGTTGTTCCGCCTGCCGCAGCCGAGCGAGCTGATGGCGGCGGCCGAGGTCGATCACATGAATGCCAACGGCATCAAGAAGATCGGCTTCATCGGGTATGCCGACAGCTGGGGCGAGAGCTTCCTCAACGGGCTCAAGCCGGCGATCGCGGGGACCGACATCAAGTTGACCGCGATCGAGCGCTACAACCGTACCGACACCAGCGTCACCGGGCAGGCGCTGAAGATCATCGCCGCCCGCCCGCAGGCGGTCGTGATCGTCGGTTCCGGCACGCCCGCCGCGCTGCCGCAGACCACGCTCGCCGAGCGCGGCTACAAGGGGCTGTACTATCAGTCGCACGGCGCCGTCAGTCCGGCGTTCCTGCGCGTCGCCGGCGAAGTGGCCGAAGGAACGATCTTCCCGATCGGACCGATCGTCGTCGCCGAGCAGCTGCCCGATTCGCATCCGTCGAAGAAAATCGGCCTTAAGTACAAGGAGATGTACGAGGCCAAGTACGGCAAGGGCTCGCTGTCGCCTTTCGGCGCCCACATGTACGACGGCTGCCTGATCCTCGAAGCCGCCATTCCCGTCGCCCTGAAGAAGGCCAAGCCAGGGACCGCGGAGTTCCGCGCGGCGCTGCGCGATGCGATCGAATCGACGCCCGAGATCGCGGCGACGCACGGCGTGTTCAACTATTCGCCCGAGGACCACTTCGGCCACGACGAGCGCTCACGCGTGCTGATCACGGTCGAGAACGGCGCGTACAAGCTCATTCCGGAGAGCGTCGTCACGGGCAAGTAGTGACGACAAGACCAAAGCAGTTGCACACAAGAAACCAACCGCAGAGGTACGATACATGGCAGCAAACCGCAACGAAGCAACTCAACTCGGTTCGAAGTGCGGCACGCGCGCGCGCCCGGCGGCGGGCATCGAGGGTTATCACGGCGCGGGCGCGAAGGCGGTGCTGGCACTTGCGCTGAGCGGCGCACTCAGCGCCGCCGCCTTCGCCGACATCAACGTCGGCATCACCGTCTCGGCGACCGGGCCGGCCGCGGTGCTCGGCATTCCCGAGCGCAATACCGTCGAGTTCTGCCCGACCACCATCGCCGGCGAGAAGGTGAACTACATCGTCCTCGACGACGCGACGAATCCGGGCGAGGCCACCAAGAACGCCCGCAAGTTCGTGAGCGAGAACAACGTCGACATCATCATCGGCTCCTCGACCACCCCGACCGCGCTCGCGGTCGCGGAAGTGGCGAACGAGACCAAGACCCCGCAGCTCACCATGGCGCCGACGCCGATCGTGCCGGACAAGGAGAAGTGGATGTTCCGGCTGCCGCAGCACAACGCGCTCATGGCGAAAGCGCTCGTCGACCAGATGAAGCGCGACGGGGTGAAGACGCTCGGCTTCATCGGCTACGCCGACAGCTACGGCCAGTCGTATCTCGACGAGCTGCAGAAGGTGCTCGAGGGCAGCAACATCAAGCTGACGGTCGTGGAGCGCTACAACCGCACCGACACCAGCGTCACCGGACAGGCGCTCAAGGTCATCGCCGCGCGTCCGGACGCGGTGCTGATCGTCGGCTCGGGCACGCCCGCGGCGCTGCCGCAGACGACGCTCGTCGAGCGCGGCTACAAGGGCCGGTTCTATCAGACGCACGGCGCGGTGAGCAGGGCGTTCCTGCAGGTGGGCGGCAAGGCGGTGGAAGGAACGATCTTCCCGATCGGTCCGATCGTGGTCGCCGACCAGCTGCCCGACTCGCACCCCTCGAAGAAGGTCGCGCTCGAGTACACGCGGAAGTACGAGGCCAAGTACGGCAAGGGATCGCTCTCGCCCTTCGGCGCGCACATGTACGACGGCTGCCTGGTCCTGCAGCAGGTCGCGCCGGTGGCGCTCAAGAAGGCCAAGCCCGGCACGCCGGAGTTCCGCGCAGCGCTGCGCGACGCGCTCGAGAACTCGCGCGAGATCGTGGCGACGCACGGCGTCTTCAACTACTCGCCCGACGATCATTACGGCCACGACGAGCGGGCGCGCGTAATGATCAAGATCGAGAACGGCGACTGGAAGCTCATCAACACGCAGTAACGAAAGTCTCGACAGTCAAGGCAGGAGGTGCGACATGGCAGTGAACCGCAACGAAGCAACGCAACTGAACGCTACGGGCGAACGCCCCATGTTCGCACCGCCTGCCGTCGAGATGGAACGCCGCGCGGACGGCACGACCCTGCTGCGCGCGCGCCACACGCTCGCCCCGTTCGCGCGCTGCATCGGCGAGTACCTCGAGCACTGGGCCGATACGACGCCGAGCCGGCCGTTCCTGCTCGAACGTGTGCAGGGCGCGTGGCGCGGCGTCACCTACGGCGAAGCGCGCGAGCGCGTGCGCCGCATCGCCACGTGGCTGCTGCGCCAGCGGCTCTCGCCCGAGCGTCCGGTCGCGATCCTTTCCGACAACAGCGTCGAGCACGCGCTGCTCGCGCTCGCCGCGATGCACGTCGGCATACCGGTGGCGCCCGTATCGCCGGCCTACTCGCTGATGTCCAAGGACTTCGGCAAGCTCAAGGCCGTGTTCGCTTCGATCCAGCCGGGCGTGATCTACGTCGCCGACGCCGCGCCCTTCGCGCGGGCCCTCGCCGCCGTGGCAGGCCTGCACGACGCGCAGCTCGTCGTCGGCAGCGCGAGCGAGGTGCCGGCCGGAGCGTTGCGCTTCGAGGCGCTCCTCGTCGATCCGGACGACGCCGCCGTCGAGCGCGCCTTCGCCGCAATCGGCCCGGACACCGTCGCGAAGCTGCTCTTCACCTCGGGCTCGACCGGCGACCCGAAGGGCGTCATCAACACCCAGCGGATGATGTGCGCCAACCAGCAGGCGATGGCGCAGGTGTGGCCGTTCCTCGAGCACACGCCGCCCGTGATCGTCGACTGGCTGCCGTGGAACCACACGTTCGGCGGCAACCACAACTTCAACATGATCCTGCGCAACGGGGGTACGTTGTACCTCGACGGCGGCCGCCCGATGCCGGGCCTGTTCGAGCAGACGGTCGCGAACCTGCGCGAAGTGGGGCCGACCGTCTATTTCAACGTGCCGCGCGGCTACGACATGCTGATCGCGGCGCTGCGCGCCGATGAAGCGTTGCGGCGCAACTTCTTCAGCCGTCTGCAAATGATCTTCTACGCCGGCGGGGCGCTGCCGCAGAACCTCTGGGAAGCGCTCGAGGAGCTCGCCGTACAGACGCTCGGACGCAGGGTGCCGATGGTGTCCTCGTGGGGGCTGACCGAAACGGCGCCGGCGGTCACGAGCTGCCACTTCCAGGCGGAGCGCTCCGGCGTGATCGGCGTGCCGCTGCCCGGCTGCGAGGCGAAGCTCGTCACGAACGGCGACAAGCTCGAGATCCGCGTGCGCGGACCGAACGTGACGCCCGGCTACTGGAAGCAGCCGGAGCTCACGGCCAGGTCGTTCGACGAAGAAGGTTTCTACGTTACCGGCGACGCCGTGCGCTTCGTCGATCCGGAGCGCCCGGAACGCGGGCTCCTCTTCGACGGCCGCGTCGCCGAGGATTTCAAGCTCACCACCGCGACGTGGGTCAACGTCGGCTCGGTGCGCATCAAGGGCATCGCCGCGCTCGCGCCGGTGGCGCAGGACATCGTCCTCACCGGCCACGACCGCGATTACATCGGCTTCCTGATCTTCCCGAACGTCGCCGGCTGCCGCAGCCTCTGCCCGGACCTCGCGGCCGATGCGCCGCTCGAGCAGGTGCTGGCGCACCCGGCGGTGCGCGCGCGGGTGGCCGAGGGCCTCGCGGCGCTGCGCGCCGAAGGCGGCGGTTCCTCCACCTACGCGGCGCGCGCGCTGCTCATGGCCGAGCCGCCTTCGATCGACGCCGGCGAGATCACCGACAAGGGCTACATCAACCAGCGCGCCGTGCTGACGCGCCGCCAGGCGCTGGTCGAGCTGCTGTACCGGACGCCGGCGGATCCGGCGGTGATCCTGCTGGCCTGAGCCGCAGCGGCGGGCATGCCGGGCGCGGCGCCGCGTCCGGCGCGCGCAACGGCGCCCGCGGAGCGCCGCCCGTCGCGTGCAGCCCGGTCGCCGGAGCCGCCGCACGAACTTCCCGAAAGCAAGAGAGAGTTGCTGCAATGTACGAGAGTTCCGAAAGCCATGCCCTGATCAGCCGCTACGACGACATCTGGCTCGTCGCTGGCGTGCGCACGCCGTTCGCCGACTACATGAGCGTGCTGAGCGAGGTGTCGCCGACCGATCTCGGCATCCATGCCGCGCGCGCGCTGTTCGCGCGCAGCGGGATCGACCCGCGCGACGTCGGCGCGATCATCGCCGGCAACATGGCGCAGTCGGCCTTCGACGCCTACTACCTGCCGCGCCACATCGGCCTCTACTCGGGCGTGCCCATGCCGGTCCCGGCGCTGCTCGTGCACCGGCTCTGCGGCACCGGCTTCGAGACCATCCTCACCGCGGCCGACCAGATCGCGCTCGGCAAGGCGAAGCTCGTGCTCTGCGTCGGCGCCGAATCGATGTCGCGCAATCCGGTCGCCGCCTACACGCACCGCACCGGCTTCAAGATGGGCCAGGTCGAGTTCAAGGACTTCCTGTGGGAGTCGACGCTCGACACCGCGTCGAACACGCGCATGGGCGACACCGCCGAGAACCTGGCGCAGCGCTACGGCATCACGCGCGAGGAGGTCGACCGCTTCGCCGAACAGAGCTTCAGCCGCGCGGTCGCGGCCTGGGACGGCGGCTTCTACCGCGACGAGATCGAGCCCGTGGTCAATCAGCAGTGGACGCTCGACGGCTACCGTCCGCGCGGCATCCGCCTGCCGCGCAAAGTCGGGCGCTTCGAGCGCGACGAGCACGTGCGCCCGAGCCCGTTCGAGGTGCTGCAGAAGCTCAAGCCCGCGTTCCGCCCGGACGGCGTACAGACCGGCGGCAACAGCTCGGCGATCGTCGACGGCGCGGCGGCGGCGCTCGTCGCCTCCGGCGACTACGTGCGCGCGCACGGCCTGAAGCCGCTCGCGCGCATCGTCGCCGGCAGCGTCGTCGGCGTCCCGCCCGAGATCATGGGCATCGGGCCGGCGCCCGCGATCCGCGCGGTGCTGAAGTGCGCCGGAATGCAGCTCGGCGACGTCGCGCGCTTCGAGATCAACGAGGCCTTCGGCGCCCAGTACCTCGCGGTCGAAAAGGAGCTCGGGCTCGACCGCGCGCGCGTCAACGTCAACGGCGGCGCCATCGCGATCGGCCATCCGCTCGCCGCCTCGGGCGTGCGCCTCACCGTCACCGTCGCGCGCGAGCTCGCGCGCGCCGGCGCCGAGTTCGGCATTTCCTCGGCCTGCGCCGGCGGCGGTCAGGGCATCGCGATCCTGGTGCAGCGCGCAGCATGAAGCGGGAATCCGGAACCGTCGACGACGCCGTGGACCGCGAGAGAACACGGTGAGAACGTCACGACCGGAGCAGAGGGCAGGCGCGGATTGCTCGATATTGCCGCCTGCCCCTTTGCGTCGCTTGCGCTACAGACTTTTTACACCACCACCATGAGAGCAGACACATGCAACTGAAGGAATCGACATTCATCGTCACCGGCGGCGCCTCGGGTCTCGGCGCGGCCACCGTGCGCCGCTTCCACGCGGCCGGGGCGCGCGTCGTGATCGCCGATCTCAACGTCGAGGCCGGCCAGAAGCTCGCCGACGAGCTCGGCGAGCGCGCAGTGTTCTGCAAGACCGACGTGACGAGCGAGGCCGACGCCGAGGCGGCGGTCGCCGCGGCGGCCAAGCTCGGGCAGCTCAACGGGCTCGTCAACTGCGCCGGCATCGGCGGCGCGGAGCGCACCGTGAGCAAGAAGGGCGCGCACCGGCTCGACCTGTTCACGCGCATCATCAACGTGAACCTGATCGGCACGTTCAACATGATCCGCCTCGCCGCCGCGGCCATGTCGGCGGGTACCCCGAACGCGGCCGGCGAGCGCGGCGTGATCGTGAACACGGCGTCGGTCGCGGCCTATGACGGACAGATCGGACAGGCGGCGTACTCCGCCTCCAAGGGCGGCATCGTGAGCATGACGCTTCCGATCGCGCGCGACCTCTCGAGCGTCGGCATCCGCGTGTGCACCATCGCGCCCGGCATCTTCCACACGCCGATGATGGCGGCGCTTCCCCCGGACATCCAGGAGTCGCTCGGCAAGAGCGTGCCGTTCCCCTCGCGCCTGGGCCGGCCGGACGAGTACGCGCAGCTCGCGCAGCACATCGTCGAGAACGAGATGCTGAACGGCGAGACCATCCGGCTCGACGGCGCGCTGCGCATGCCGCCGAAGTAGCCCGAGCGCGGCGCCGGAATCACATGGCACGGAAGCGCAAAGAGGCGGCGCGCGTCCGCTGGCGGGCGGCCGGCGCCGCGCGCGCCGGTGCGAAGAACGGCGCGGGCGTCCGCCTCGCGGCGCCCGCGACCGAAGCCGAGCTGCACGCGCTGCTCGCGCGCCGGGTGCGCGCGGCGCGCGTGCAGCGCTTCATGTCGCGCAAGCAGCTCGCGCAGCAGTCGGGCATCTCGCTCGCCTATCTCGCGCGCATCGAGAACGGCACCGGCAACATCTCGCTCGGGCTGCTGCACAAGCTCGCCGTCGCGCTCAACCTTCCGATCGAGAGCTTCCTCGCGCCGGAGGAGACGCACAGCGCCGACTTCACCGTCATCGTCGAGTTCCTCAAGCGCCAGAGCCCGCAGGAGCTCGCGCGCATCCGCCGGCAGCTGTTCGCGGCCGGCGACGGGCCGGCGAACGGCGAAGCGCAGCGCGTCGCGCTCGTCGGCATCCGCGGGGTCGGCAAGTCGACGCTCGGGCCGCGGCTCGCCGAGATCCTCGGCGTGCCGTTCGTCGAGCTCAACCGCGAGATCGAACGCGAGGCCGGACTCGCGGTGAGCGAGATCTTCATGCTCTACGGACAGCACGGCTACCGCCAGCTCGAGCGCCGCTGTCTCGAGCGCGTGATCGTGCGGTATCCGCGCGTGGTGCTCGCCACCGGCGGCGGCATCGTCACGGAACCGGCGACGTACGAGCTGCTGCTCAACTCGTTTTTCACCGTCTGGCTCAAGGCCAGGCCGCAGGTCATGTTCGCGCGCGTACTGGCGCAGCACGACGCACGCATCGCGAGTCCGCGGCTGCGCAGCGAAGCGCTCGAGAACATCGTCCGCACGTACGAAGCGCGGCGCCACCTCTACGAGCTGGCGCACGCGTCGCTCGACACCTCGAACAAGACCATCGATCAGGCGGTGCGCGCCCTGCTCGCGCTGCTTCCCGCCGACGCCCCGCAGCCGCGGCGGCTGCGCGCCTGACGGCGCCGCATCGCGCGGCTCTGCGTCGCTTCCCGCACAACCGACCAACGAGTGTCGCCTCGCGGCGACGGTGCACGCGCGCGGAACGCTTCGATAAGGTGTTTGTCGGATGGTCCGTGGGCCGGGATTCATGCTTTGATGCGCCCGCAGCGGAACGGCGAGACATGAGTGCCTAGAAGAAGAGCAGCCGGAGCTGTGCCTTTGCCTGGCGCACGTTGAATTCGGCGTCGGTTCCCAACCTGAGTACACCGCTGCGGCGGCCGAGACGGGCGACCATCGATGAGATTGCAGGGAAGCTTGCGTGCCCTCGTTCCGAGCGTGCTGCTCGGGCTGCACCTGCCGGCGCTCGCGGACAACGCGACCTTCGGCTTCGAGGACATCGCGCAGCGCGCGCGCACGCTCGCGGAAACGCCGTATCAGCCGCCGGGGAACGCGCTGCCGAAGGAACTGAAGCAGCTGAGCTACCACCAGTACAAGGATATCCGCTTCAATCCGCAGGCGGCCCACTGGCGCGACTCGAACCTGCCGTTCGAGATCGCGTTCTTTCACGTCGGCTACTTCTACGACCAGCCGGTGCGCCTGAACGAGATCACGGCCGAAGGCGTGCGCCCGATCCCGTTCGACCCGAAGCAGTTCAGCTACGGCAAGAACACGTTCGACCCGGGCCGCCTCGCCGACGTCGGCTTCGCCGGCTTTCGCGTCCACTACCCGCTCAACCGGCCGGACTACAAGGACGAGGTGGTCGCATTCCTCGGCGCGAGCTACTTCCGCGCCGTCGGGAAGGGACAGCGCTACGGGCTGTCGGCGCGCGGGCTCGCGATCGACACGGCGCTGCCGAGCGGCGAGGAGTTCCCGCGCTTCGTCGAGTTCTGGTTGGAACGCCCCGCGCGCGATGCCGAAGCGCTCACCATCTACGCGCTGCTCGATTCCCCGCGGGCGACGGGCGCGTACCGCTTCGAGGTGCGCCCGGGCGTCGAAACCGTCATGGACGTGAAGGCGCGGCTGTACCTGCGCGCCGGTGTCGGCAAGCTCGGGCTCGCCCCGCTCACGAGCATGCATCTCGCCGGCGAGAGCCAGCACGTGCCGCGCGACGACTACCGGCCGGAAGTGCACGACTCCGACGGGCTGTCGATACGCCTCAGCACCGGCGAATGGATCTGGCGGCCGCTGCTCAATCCCAAACGGCTGCTCGTGACCTCGTTCGCCGCCGTGAACCCGCTCGGGTTCGGACTGATGCAGCGCGACCGCACGTTCATGCACTACGAGGACCTGGAATCGCGCTTCGAGCTGCGCCCGAGCGCCTGGGTGGAGCCGAAGGGCTCGTGGGGCGCCGGGCGCGTCGAGCTGGTGCAGATTCCGACGCCCGACGAGACCAACGACAACATCGTCGCCTACTGGGTGCCGGAGGCGACGCCGAAGCCGCAGGAGCCGTACGACTTCGAGTACCGGCTGCACTGGCAGAAGGACACCGAGACGCGCCCGCCCTCGGCCTGGGTGCTGCAGACCCGGCGCGGCCGCGCGTACGAAGAGCACCCGGACGACAGCGTGCCGCTCCTGATCGAGTTCGACGGGCCGGCGCTGCGCGATCTCGCCGACGACGCCAACATCGAGAGCATGGCGACCGTGGACGGCAACGGACAGATCGTGGAGAACACCCTATATAGGAACGACGTCACCGGCGCCTGGCGCGTCGCGCTGCGGGTGCGCCGCGGCGACGTCGCGAAACCGGTCGAGCTGCGCGTGTTCCTGCGCTCGGCGAGCAAGGAAGCGATCTCGGAGACATGGAGCTACGTTCTGCCGCCGGATTAGCGCGCGCGGGCGCCGCGGCGCTCGATGCCTGCCTGCAATACCTCGAACGGCTGCCGCTCGCCCCCGAACGGCGCCGCGCGTTGCTCGCGCGCGCCGCGGAGCACGCGGCGTCCGGGCGGCCGCAGACGGTCGCATCGCTGCACGCCGCCCTCGGCGCCACCGACATCCCCTGGGACGACCCCGCGCGGGCGTCGCTCGCGGCCCGGCTCGGGCTCGCCGCGCGCGGCGCACCGCCGCTCGCGCGGCGCGATCCGCGCGGACACACGCGGCTCGAGACAGCGCCGCCGCTCGCACGCACGCCGATCGCGCCGTACGCCTGGCCGCCGCGCTTCTCGCCGTGGACGCCGCGGCGCGGGAACCCCGCGCCGCGCCCCGCGGGCGCCTGGCGCCAGGTCGCCGCCGCACGGCGCACCGCGCTGCTCGCGCTCGTGCTCGTGCAGACGTGGCTCGCCGTGCACGCGATGAAGGGAGTGCTCCCCTACGGCGGCGAGCAGCCGCTCGAGCTCGTCATTCTGGCGCTCTTCGCCGTGCTCTTCGGCTGGATCTCGGCGGGCTTCTGGACGGCGCTCGCGGGCTTCGCGCTGCTGCTGCGCCGGCACGATCCGCACGCGATCTCCGCCGGCGGGCTCGCGCGCGCGCCGCTTCCGCCGGGTGCCCGCACCGCGGTCGTGATGCCGATCTGCAACGAGAACGTGGCGCGCGTCTACGCGGGGCTGCGCGCCACCTACGAGTCGGTGCGCCGCACGGGTGAGCTCGCGCACTTCGACTTCTTCGTACTGAGCGACAGCGACGAGCCGGATGCGCGCGTCGCCGAGATCAAGGGCTGGCTCGCGCTCTGCCGTGCGGTCGACGGCTTCGGCCGGATCTTCTACCGGCGCCGCCGCCACCGGATCAAGCGCAAGAGCGGCAACGTCGCCGATTTCTGCCGCCGCTGGGGTGCGCGCTACCGCTACATGGTCGTGCTCGACGCGGACAGCGTCATGAGCGGCGAATGCCTGACCGCGCTCGTCCGCCTGATGGAGGCGAACCCGGACGCCGGCATCATCCAGACAGTGCCGCACGCGAGCGGGCGCGAGACGCTCTACGCGCGCCTGCAGCAGTTCGCCCACCGCGTCTACGGACCGCTGTTCGCCGCCGGCATGCACTTCTGGCAGCTCGGCGAATCGCACTACTGGGGGCACAACGCCATCATCCGCCTGGCGCCGTTCATGCGCTACTGCGCGATCGGACGGCTGCCGCGGCGCGGGCGCTTCGGCGGCGAGATCCTGTCGCACGATTTCGTGGAGGCGGCGCTCATGGGCCGCGCCGGCTACTCGGTCTGGCTCGCCTACGACCTGCCGGGCAGCCACGAGGAGCTGCCGCCGAATCTGATCGACGAACTCACGCGCGACCGCCGCTGGTGCCAGGGCAACGTCATCAACGCACCGTTCGTGTTCGCGCGCGGCATCTGCGGCGCGCACCGCGCGCTGTTCGCGACCGGCGTCATGGCCTACCTGTCGGGGCTGCTCTGGTTCCTGTTCCTGCTCGCCTCGACGCTGCTGCTCGCCGTGCACCAGCTCGTGCCGCCGACTTATTTCACCGCGCCGAAGCAGCTGTTCCCGCTGTGGCCGCAATGGGACACGGGGTACGCGCTCACCCTCTTCGCCGCAACGACCCTGGTGCTGTTCCTCCCGAAGCTCCTCGGCGCCGCCCTCGCCGCGTGGCGCGGCGCCGCCGCCTATGGCGGCCCGGCGCGCCTGCTCGCGAGCACCCTGATCGAGCTCCTGTTCTCGATGCTGCTCGCACCGATCCGCATGCTGTTCCACGCGCACTTCGTCGCGACCGCGCTCTTCGGCTGGCCCGCGCGCTGGAAGTCGCCGCTGCGCGGCGACGCCGAAACGACCTGGGCCGAGGCGCTGCGCCGCCACGGGGTGCACACGCTGATCGGGGTCGCCTGGGCCGGCGTCGTGGTGTGGCTGAGCAACGATTATGTCTGGTGGCTGCTGCCGGTCGTGGGCGCACTGGTCCTGTCGGTGCCGATCTCGGTGCTCTCGAGTCGGGTGGCGCTCGGGCGCGCCCTGCGCCGCGCGCGCCTGCTGCTGATCCCGGAGGAATCGCGGCCGCCGCGCGAGCTGCGCGCGGCCCGCCGCGCGTTCACCCGCAGCGCCGCGCCCGCGGCGTTCGTCGACGCGGTCGCCGATCCGCTCGCGAACGCGCTCGCCTGCGCCGCCGCGCCCGCGCGGCCGGCGCGGCGCGCGGCCGTGCAGCGCGAACGCATGCAGCTCGTCAACGAAGCGGCGGCGCTCGGCCCCGGGCGGCTGCCGGACGCATGCAAACGCCGGCTGCTCGACGACGCCGCCGCGCTCTCGAATCTGCATTTCGAAGTGTGGGCTTCGCCCGCCGCGGACCGCGCCTGGTTCGCGCCGGCGGCGGCGAGCGTCGCGCCGGGGCGCCCGCCGCCCCCGAGCGCGCACGAGCGCGCGCGGCGCGCGGCCGCCGCCGCACGGCCGGCCGCGGCGCCTAGCGGTTGAAGCCGGCGTCCACCACCGCAAGCGCGGTCATGTTGATGATGCGCCGCACGGTCGCGGTCGGCGTGAGGATGTGCACCGCACGCGCCGCGCCGAGCAGCATCGGCCCCACGGTGACGCCCTGCCCCGCCACTTCCTTGAGCACGTTGTAGGAGATGTTCGCGGCATCGAGCGTCGGCATGATCAGCAGATTCGCCTGGTCGCGCAGCGTCGAGTCCGGCATCACCTTCTGCAGCATCACGCGCGAGAGCGCGGTGTCGCCGTGCATCTCGCCGTCGACCTCGAGCTCGGGCGCCCGCTCCCGGATCAGCGCGAGCGCCTCGCGCATCTTGACGGCCGAGGGCGTCACGGCGCTGCCGAAACTCGAGTGCGACAGCAGCGCTACCCGCGGGGTGAGGCCGAAGCGGCGCACCTCGTCCGCGGCGAGCAGCGCCATTTCCGCGATCTGCGCAGCGTCGGGGTCGTAGTTGACCTGGGTGTCGCAGATGAAGACCGTGTGCCGCGGCAGGACCAGCAGGTTCATGGCGGCGTAGTTGTGCACGCCCGGGGACAGCCCGATGATGTCGTTGATGTCGCGCAGATGCCACTTGTACTGGCCGTACGTGCCGCAGAGCATCGCATCGGCCTCGCCGCGGCGCATGAGGATCGCGCCGATGATGGTGGTGTTGCGCCGCATCTCGGTACGCGCGTACTCGATGGTCACGCCCTTGCGCTTGGTGAGGCTGTAGTAGAGCTGCCAGCACTCCTTGTAGCGCGGGTCGCTCTCGGGATTGACCAGCTCGAAGTCCCTGCCCGCGCGAATCGATAGCCCGTAGCGCTCGATGCGCGCGTTCACCACGTCCGGGCGCCCGATCAGGATCGGCTGCGCCAGTCCCTCGTCGACCACGGTCTGCACCGCCCGCAGCACCCGCTCGTCCTCGCCTTCGGCGTAGATCACGCGCTTCGGCGCGCGCTTCGCGGCGGCATAGACCGGCTGCATGATGGTGCCCGCGTGGTAGACGAAGCTCGACAGCCAGTCGCGGTAGGCCGCCATGTCCTGGATCGGGCGCGTGGCGACACCGCTGTCCATCGCCGCCTGCGCGACCGCGGGCGCGATCTTGATGATCAGGCGCGGATCGAACGGCCGCGGAATGATGTACTCCGGGCCGAAAGCGAGCTGCTCGTCGCCGTAGGCGCCGGCGAGATCCGGCTGCTCGGCCTGGGCGAGGCTCGCGAGCGCGTGCACCGCGGCGAGCTTCATGGCCTCGTTGATCGCCGTGGCGCCGACGTCGAGCGCGCCGCGGAAGATGAACGGGAAGCAGAGCACGTTGTTGACCTGGTTCGGATAGTCCGAGCGGCCGGTGGCGATGACCGCATCCGGGCGCAGCCGCTTCGCCACCTCCGGGCGGATCTCGGGCTCCGGATTGGCGAGCGCGAACACGAGCGGTCGCGGCGCCATGCGCTGCAGCATCTCGGGCTTGAGCACGTTCGGCGCCGAGAGCCCGAGGAAGATGTCCGCGTCCTCGATGACTTCATCGAGCGTGCGCGCGCTGGTGTCGCGCGCATACGGCGCCTTGTACTCGTCCATCTCCTTGGTCCGCCCGCGGTAAACCACGCCCTCGATGTCGGTGACGTAGATGTGCTCCTTGGGCAGTCCGAGCGCGACCAGGAGGTCGAGGCAGGCGATCGCGGCCGCGCCGGCGCCCGCCGTGACGAGCTTGACTTCCGCGATGTTCTTGCCGACGACCTTGAGGCCGTTCAGCACCGCCGCCGCCACGATGATCGCGGTGCCGTGCTGGTCGTCGTGGAACACCGGAATCTTCATGCGGGCGCGCAGCTGCCGCTCGATGTAGAAGCACTCCGGCGCCTTGATGTCCTCGAGGTTGATGCCGCCGAACGTCGGCTCGAGGCTCGCAATGATGTCGACGAGCTTGTCGGGATCGCGCTCGTTGATCTCGATATCGAACACGTCGATGCCGGCGAACTTCTTGAACAGGCACGCCTTGCCCTCCATCACCGGCTTCCCCGCGAGCGGCCCGATGTTGCCGAGCCCGAGCACCGCGGTGCCGTTGGTGATGACGCCGACCAGGTTCGAGCGCGCCGTGAGGTTGCGCGCCTCGGCGGGGTCGGCCACGATCGCGTGGCACGCGGCGGCTACGCCGGGCGAGTACGCGAGCGCGAGGTCGTGCTGGGTGATGAGATCCTTCGTCGGGGTGACGGCGATCTTCCCCGGCGTCGGGAGACGGTGGTACTCGAGCGCACTGTTGCGCAGCTGGTCGTCCATTGGATGCGAAATCCGAGGTCGAGGAAAGGGAACGCCATTATGCGCAACCTCGCTGCAGGCTTCACCTCGTCGAGGCACCGCTGGCGAACGCCGCGCCGCCCTCGCCGCGCCATCGCCCGAACCCGAACGAACGTCCCGTGCCCGCGTGCGCGCGGCACCATAGTGCGATAGCGGCGGCGGCGCCCGCACCGCTAGGCTTCCGACCCGATCCGCGCGGCCGGCGCCGCGGGATCGACATCGAGCCGTCCGAAGCCGAGGGGAAGCCTATGCCGAATCACGCCGCCGCTCAGCGCGCACCGAGCGCACTCCGGTTCCACGACGTCATTGCCGCGCTCGCCGCCGACGGCGTTATCGAGCCGCACGAGGCGGAACGCGCCGTCCGCCGCGCCGGCACCGCGCCCGCGCGCGATCTGCACCCGTGCGTGGCCGTCGCCAATACCGCGGTGCGCCGGCGCGAGCCGCCGCACAAGCCCCTCACCGTCGAGGAGCTGATGCTCTGGCTGTCGCGCAAGACCGGCCTCCCCTACCGGCGCATCGATCCGCTGCGCATCGACATCGCCAGCGTCACCCGCTGCATCCCCTACGGCTACGCGGCCGCGCGCCGCATTCTGCCGCTCGCGGTGAGCGCCGAGCGCGTCGAGGTGGCCACCGGCGATCCGTACGACACGGACTGGGTCGACGAGCTGCGGCGGATGCTGCGCAAGGACATCGTGCCGGTGCTCGCGAGCCCGGTCGAGATCAGCCGCTACCTCGGGGAGTTCTACAGCGTGAGCCGCGCGCTGCAGCGGGCGGAGGCGAGCGGCGCGCCGGGCCCCGGGGCGGGCCGTGCAGTCGGGAACCTGGAGCAGCTCGTCGAGCTGGGGCGCCGCGGCCAGCTCGATGCCAACGACCATCACATCGTGAGCATCGTCGACTGGCTGCTGCAGTACGCCTTCGAGAGCCGCGCGAGCGACATCCACCTCGAGCCGCGGCGCGAGCGGGCCGAGGTGCGGCTGCGGATCGACGGGGTGCTGCACCTCGCCTGGCACGTGCCGGCGCCGGTCATGGCCGCCATCGTGAGCCGGCTGAAGACCCTCGGCCGCATGGACGTGGCAGAGAAACGGCGCCCGCTCGACGGGCGCCTGAAGACGCGCACGCCCGACGGCGAGGAGGTCGAGCTGCGGCTATCGACCATTCCGACGGCGCTCGGCGAGAAGATGGTGCTGCGCATCTTCGACCCGGCGGTGCTGGTGAAGAGCTTTTCCGAGCTCGGCCTGGGGGAGGAGGACATCCGGCGCTGGGACGCGATGGTGGCGCAGCCGCACGGCATCGTGCTCGTGACCGGCCCGACGGGCTCCGGCAAGACCACCACCCTCTACTCGACGCTCAAGCGCCTCGCGACCTCCGACGTCAACGTGTGCACCATCGAGGACCCGATCGAGCTCGTCGACCCGAGCTTCAACCAGATGCAGGTACAGCCGCAGATCGGCCTCGGGTTCTCGAGCGGGGTGCGCGCGCTGCTGCGGCAGGACCCGGACATCATCATGATCGGCGAGATCCGCGACCTCGAGACCGCCGAGATGGCGATCCAGGCGGCGCTGACCGGACACCTGGTGATCTCGACGCTGCACACCAACGATGCACCCACCGCGATCACGCGGCTGCTCGATCTCGGCGTGCCGTCCTACATGATCAAGGCCACGGTGCTCGGCGTGATGGCCCAGCGCCTG
>DASVBY010000093.1:0-31926 GCA_036381895.1 Burkholderiales bacterium
TAGTCGTCGATGCAGCGCTGGACCTGCGGGCTTCGGTGGCGATGCTGCTCGCGCCGTATCTCGCTCGGGGCGAGCCAAAGGGTCCGGACGATGCCCTCGTCGAGGGTGCCGTTGCGCTCCTCGCGCAGCGCCCGCGCGATGAACGCGAAGCGCAGGTAGGTGATCCCCTTCGCCGGGTGGCACCAGCGGTACACGCCGAGCAGCGCCTGCGGCTCAATGTGCCAGGCCGTTTCCTCGAGCGTTTCGCGCACGACCGCGCGCAGCAACGATTCCCCTTCGTCCAGATGGCCCGCCGGCTGGTTGAGCACCAGAGCTCCGTCGGCCTGCTCCTCGACGAGCAGAAAGCGGCCTTCGCGCTCGACCACCGCGGCCACCGTCACGTTCGGCTTCCACACCATGCGCGCAAGTGTAACCCAGCGCCGGGGGAGGGACGCAAAGCCGCGAGCGCCGTTGTCCGCACCGCCGCGCCTGCCCCATAATCGCCGCGTGTCCCGGATACGGAGGAGCGCTACATGCTGCAACGGGCGCCCGATTACGCTTCACTCTGCGCGCGCTTTCAATGGCGCATTCCCGACTTCTACAACGTGGGCGTCGATGCCTGCGACCGCCACGCGGACGCCGACCCGGAGGCGGTCGCCCTCATTTTCGAGGACGAATCGGGCCGCAGCCGGCGCTACCGCTTCCTCGACATCAAGCGCGCCTCGAACCGGCTCGCGAACGTGCTCAAGGCGCACGGGATGGCGCCCGGGGATCGGTGCGGGGTGCTGCTGCCGCAGGCGGCGGAGACGGCTATTGCGCACATCGCGCTCTACAAATCGGGCCTGATCGCCGTCCCCCTGTTCGTGCTGTTCGGCGAGGACGCGCTCGAATACCGGCTGCAGAATTCCGGCGCGCGCGCGCTCATCACCGACCGCGTCAATCTTCCCAAAGTGAGCGCCATCCGCGCGCGGCTGCCGGAGCTGCAGCTCGTGCTCGTGGTCGACGGCCGGGGCGCGGACGGCACGCTCGACTACGAGCGGGCGCTCGAGCGCGCCTCGGACGAGTTCACGCCGGTGCGCACCCGCGCCGACGATCCGGCGCTCATCATCTATACCTCCGGCACCACCGGGCAGCCGAAGGGGGCGCTGCACGCGCAGCGCGTGCTGCTCGGGCACCTGCCGGGCGTCGAGGTTTCGCACGACTTCTTCCCGCAGCCGGGCGACCTCTACTGGACACCGGCCGATTGGGCCTGGATCGGCGGGCTGCTCGACGTGCTGCTGCCGGCGTGGCATCACCGCATCCCGGTGCTCGCGCGGCGATTCGCGAAGTTCGATCCGCACGAGGCGTTCGCGCTGATGCGCCGCCACGCGGTGCGCAACGTGTTCCTGCCCCCGACGGCGCTCAAGCTCATGCGCCAGGCGGGCGCGCCGGCGAATCACGGCGTGCGTCTGCGTACGATCATGAGCGGCGGCGAGACGCTCGGCGCGCCGCTGCTCGAATGGGCGCGCGAGACGTTTGGCGTGACGGTGAACGAGCTCTACGGTCAGACCGAGTGCAACCTGGTCGTGTCGAACTGCGCCGCGCTGATGCCGGTGAAGCCCGGCTCCATGGGCCGCGCGGTCCCGGGCCATGCGGTGGCCGTGATCGACGACTCGGGCCGCGAGCTGCCGCGCGGGGAGGTCGGGAACATCGCGTTCCGCCGGCCGGACCCGGTGATGTTCCTCGAATACTGGAAGAATCCCGAAGCGACGGCGGGCAAGTTCATCGGCGACTGGCTCGTGAGCGGCGATCTCGGCGCCCTGGACGAGGACGGTTACTTCTGGTACCAGGCGCGCGCCGACGACGTGATCACCTCGGGCGGCTATCGCATCGGGCCGGGCGAGATCGAGGATTGCCTGCTCAAGCACCCGGCGGTGGCGATGGCGGCGGCGGTCGGCGTGCCCGATCCGGTACGCACCGAAGCGGTGAAGGCGTTCATCGTGCTGAAGGAAGGCTACGAGGGAACGCCCGAGCTCGCGCGCGACATCCAGCAGCACGTCAAGACGCGGCTCGCGGCGCACGAGTACCCGCGCGAAGTCGAGTTCATCGATGCCATGCCGCTCACCGCGACCGGCAAGGTCATGCGCCGGGAGCTGCGCGCCCGCGCGAGGCAGCGTGCCGACTGACGGCGCCGCACGCAGCACCGGATAGGATCGCCACGGACGCAGGATCGAAACGCCAACGAGGACCAGCCGCCGGGCGCGGCCCCTCCTCGTCTCCCCGCCGTGGGGTCGGGGCGACGGGGGGCGCGACGCGCAGCGGGCGCGAGTCCTTCGCGCCATGCGGTTCACGCTCTCTTTGCGTTTTCCCCGGCCTTGCGCCTCGAAGACCCGACATCGCGCGCCGCGCGGTACGACGAGGCGCGAAACTCGCGTGGCGTTACGCCGTAGCGCGCCTTGAACAGGCGGCTGAAGTGCGCGGGGTGGCGGAAGCCGACCTGATAGGCGAGCTGCGCGATCGGCTTGCCGCGCTGCCGCGGATCGGCGAGCAGCTCGCGGCACTTCCCGAGGCGCTGCGCGTACACGAAATCCTCGACCGCGAGGCCGCCGGCCGCGAAGATCTGGTGCAGGTAGCGCACGGAAACGCCGCAGGCGCGCGCGATGCGCTGCGGACCGAGATCGTCCTCGCCGAGATGCGCCTGGATGTAGCCGATCGCGCGCTCGCGCTGCGCCGCCTTCACTGCCGTGTCGCCGGCGGCCGCCGGTGCGCGGTCCGGCTGCACCATGAGCAGTACGATGAGATCGAGCAGGCGTTCGCTCAGCCCGAGCGCCTGGGTATCCGGCCATCGGTGCATTCCTGCCGCCAGATGATCCATGTAGTCGCTGAGCAGGCGCCCGCCCGGCGTGTCGTCCGCGATCGCGATCCGGTAGACCGGCCCGATGCGCGGCTCGCGCAGGCGCAGGGCGGCCGCCGGCACGGACACGCTCACCGAGTGGTAGCCCGGCCCCGAGATGAAGCGGAACGGCAGGCTCTGGTTGAAGAGATAGAGGAAGCCGGGACGCAGCGCGAACTCGCGCCCGCCGCGCTCGACGCGCAGCTGCCCCTCGATCGGGCGCGTCAGGAGATAGGACTCCTGCGGGAGCTGCGCGATGTTGCCGCGCGTGCGCTCGCCGGTCTGCCAGCAGTAGGAGATGTCGTTGAACTGCAGCTGCGCACGGCGAAAGCAGCGCACGCGGGCGTGGAAGCGCTCGTGCGACGTGGCGCGCAGCTCGAACGGACCGAAGACGTCCGCGAGTACCGAGCGCCAGGCTTCGAACTTCTGCGGACCGGCGAGGCCGGTGGTCGCGAATTCGATAGTCATCAAGCCCCCCTCTGGACCGGCGGATCCGCGGCTCGAGTCCGCCGTCGGCGGTACTATACCTTCGGCCCCGATCGGGCGGCCACACTTGCACGAGGGTGCACGAGCGCTTGATCCACGCTGCACATCGGCCCGTGCGCGATTGTGGCCGTGCGCGACCCGTGTGATAGTGCCTGCGCCCGGCGCTGCGGCGCCGTTGGTAAAGGTTAGAACCCGTCTGGAGGCATGCCGAAATGAGCTCCGGCCCGATCGCCCCGCGCTCGCGCTACCTCACGTGCTGCGGGCGGGAGATTCATTACGTCGAGTGGGGCGCCAGCGCCCGGCCGCCCGTTGTCATGTGGCACGGGCTTGCGCGTACCGGCCGGGACTTCGATACGCTCGCGGCGGCGCTCGCCGACCGCTACCGGGTCATCTGCCCCGATACCATCGGGCGCGGGCTGTCGCAGTGGAGCCCGCTGCCGGACGCCGAATACTGTCTCGATTTCTACGTACGCATCGCGCAGGCGCTGCTCGATCAGCTCGAGCTCGAGCGCGTGCGCTGGGTCGGCACCTCGATGGGCGGCGCGCTCGGTATACGCGCGGCGGCGACGGTGCTTCGCGGCCGCATCACGCACCTGGTCCTCAACGACATCGGCCCCGAGATCCGGGCGACGCCGGGCGCCGATCGCATCGTCTCCTACGTCGGCAATCCGCCGGCGTTCGAGAGCCTCACCGCGTACGAGGCGTACCTGCGCACGATCTACAGGCCCTACGGCTGGCAGAGCGACGAGGAGTGGCGCCGCATGGCCGAGACCTCGGCGCGGCGGCTTCCCGACGGGCGCATCACCGTGCACTACGATCCGGCGATCATGCGCCAGTTCGTGGCGCATCCGGACGACTACCAGCAGTGGCAGTACTACGACCGCCTGGACGTACCGACGCTGCTCCTGCGCGGCGAGAGCTCGGATCTGCTCGCCCGTGCGGTGGCCGAGGAGATGACGCGCCGCGGCCCGCGCGCGGAGCTGGTAGAGATCGCGGGCTGCGGCCACGCGCCCGCGCTCAACGTGCCGGAGCAGATCGAGCGGGTCAGCCGGTTCCTCGCGGCTGCGGCATAGGCCGCGGATCGCATCGATGGCACATCGCAGTTTCCAGTGAGGTGACCGACATGAAGCGAATGCTGTTAGCCGGAGTGCTGGCGTTCTCCTTTACCGGCGCGGCGCAGGCGAAAGACATCGTCATTGCGCTGCTCTATGGCAAGACCGGGCCGCTCGAGGCCTATGCGACCCAGACCGAAACCGGGCTGATGATGGGGCTCGAGTACGCGACCCAGGGCACGATGACCGTTGCCGGGCGCAAGCTCGTCGTCATCCGCAAGGACGACCAGGGCAAGCCCGACCTCGGCAAGGCGCTGCTCGCCGAGGCCTATGCCGACGACAAGGCCGATATCGCGATCGGCACGAGCTCGTCCGGCGTGGCGCTCGCGCTGCTGCCGGTTGCGGAGGAGTACCGCAAGATCCTGATCGTCGAGCCCGCGGTCGCCGACTCGATCACCGGCGACAAATGGAATCGCTACATCTTCCGCACGGCACGCAACTCCTCTCAGGATGCGATTTCCAACGCCGTTGCGCTCGACGGCCCGAACACCTACATCGCCACACTCGCGCAGGACTACGCATTCGGACGCGACGGCGTCAAGGCGTTCAAGGACGCGCTCAAGCACGCGAAGATCGTGCACGAGGAGTACCTGCCGCCGAACACCACCGACTTCACGGCCGGCGCGCAGCGCCTGTTCGACGCCCTCAAGGACCAGCCCGGCCGCAAGCTGATCTTCATCATCTGGGCCGGGGCCGGGAATCCGTTCAAGATCGCCGACCTCGAGCCGCAGCGCTACGGCATCGAGATCGCGACCGGCGGCAACATCCTGCCGGCGCTCGCCGCCTACAAGCAGTTCCCGGGCATGCAGGGCGCGACGTACTACTACTACTCGATCCCCAAGAACCCGGTGAACGACTGGCTGGTCAAGGAGCACCAGAAGCGCTTCGACTCGCCGCCCGATTTCTTCACCGCCGGCGGCATGGCCGCGGGCATGGCCGTGGTCGAGGCGCTCAAGCGCACGGGGGGCGACACCGACACCGAGAAGCTTATCAAGGCCATGGAAGGGATGCGCTTCGACACACCCAAGGGCCCGATGACCTTCCGCAAGGAAGACCACCAGGCGATGCAGTCGATGTACCACTTCCGCGTCAAGGTCGACCCGAAGCTCCCGTGGGCCGACCTCGAGCTCGTGCGCGAGATCAAGCCGGAGGAAATGCAGGTCCCGATCCGCAACAAGCGGTAGCATGACGCCTTCGCTCGAAACGCGCGGCCTCACCGTCCGCTTCGGCGGCCACGTCGCCGTGAACGACGTCTCGTGCGCGTTCACGCCGGGCGCGCTCACGGCCGTGGTCGGTCCGAACGGCGCGGGCAAGACGACCTACTTCAATCTGATCTCCGGGCAGCTGCGTCCGAGCGCCGGGCAGGTGCTGCTCTACGGCGAGGACATCACCGCGCGGTCGGCGGCGGCGCGGAGCCGCCTCGGCATCGGCCGCGCGTTCCAGCTCACCAACCTGTTCCCGAACCTGACGGTGCTCGAGAACGTGCGGCTCGCGGTGCAGTCGCGGGCGCGGATCGGGCTGAACCTGTGGAGCGTCTGGAGCAGCCGCCGCGAGCTCCTCGGTCGGGCGGAGGAGATTCTCGAGGTCGTCGCGCTCGCGGGCAAGCGCGACCTCCCGGCGGCGGCGCTCGCGCACGGCGAGCAGCGCAAGCTCGAGGTCGCGATCCTGATGGCGCTCGAGCCCGAGGTGTACATGTTCGACGAGCCGACGGCGGGCATGAGCGTCGACGAGGTGCCCGTGATCCTCGAGCTGATCCGCAGGCTCAAGGCGAGCGGCGACAAGACGGTGCTGCTGGTCGAGCACAAGCTCGACGTGGTGCGCGAGCTTGCCGACCGCATCATCGTGCTGCACAGCGGCGCGCTGGTCGCGGACGGTGCGCCCGCGGAAGTCATGGCGTCCGCGGTCGTGCAGCAGGCGTACCTCGGGCTCGCGCCCGTCGAGAGCGCCGCATGAGCGCGCCGCTGCTCGTGCTCGAGGGCGTGCACACGCGCGTCGGCGCCTACCACCTGCTGCACGGCGTCGACCTCGAGGTGCCGGCCGGGGAGCTGACGCTCCTCCTCGGGCGCAACGGGGCGGGCAAGACGACGACGCTGCGCACCATCATGGGCCTGTGGCGCGCGAGCGCCGGACGCATCCGCTTCGAGGGCGAGGACATTACGGTGCGCCCGACGCCGGCGATCGCGCAGGCCGGCATCGCCTACGTGCCGGAGAACATGGGGGTGTTCGGCGACCTCACGGTGCGCGAGAACATGCTGCTCGCGGCGCGCGCAGCGCGGCGCGAGGAGGACCTCGACCGCGCACGCCTCGCCTGGATCTTCCGGCTGTTCCCGGCGCTCGAGAAATTCTGGCAGTACCCGGCCGGAAAGCTCTCGGGCGGACAGAAGCAGATGCTCGCGATCGCGCGTGCCATCATCGAGCCGAGAAAGCTGCTCCTGGTGGACGAGCCGTCGAAGGGGCTCGCGCCGGCGATCGCCGCGAACATGATTGCGGCGTTTCGCGAGCTGCGGGAGCGCGACACCACGATCCTGCTCGTCGAGCAGAACTTCCATTTCGCGCGCCAGCTCGGCGACAGTGTGGCGGTCATGGACGACGGACGTATCGTCTACCGCGGCAGCATGGAGGCGCTCGCCCGCGACGAGCGGCTGCAGCGCGAGCTGCTCGGCCTCGGGCGGGTGGCGCAGGCGTCATGAGCGCCGTCGGCGCGCATGACGCGCCGCTCGCGGCGGCGTCGCGCGACTGGCGGCCGGTGCTGCTGGTGCCGGCGCTCGCGCTCATCGCGCTGCCGCTCGTCGGCTCGGCGTCGACCTGGGTCACGCTCACGGTCGCGGGCCTCGCAATGGGGCTCATCGTCTTCATCATCGCCTCGGGTCTCACGCTCGTCTTCGGGCTCATGGATGTCCTCAACTTCGGGCACGGGGTCTTCATCGCGTTCGGCGCGTTCGTGGCGACGAGCGTGCTCGGGTTCATGGGCGACTGGACGGCGTCGCAGAGCCTCGGGGCGAACCTCGCGGCGGTGTTCGCCGCCATGGTGGCCGCCATGAGCGTCGCCGCCGCCATCGGCTGGGCGTTCGAGCGGCTGATCGTGCGGCCCGTGTACGGCAGCCACCTGCGGCAGATCCTGATCACCATGGGCGGTATGATCGTCGGGCAGGAGCTGATCAAGGTGATCTGGGGGCCGCTGCAGATCCCGCTGCCGCTGCCCCAGGCGCTGCGCGGCGCGCTCCTCTTCGGCGACGCGGCCGTGGAGAAGTATCGGCTGCTCGCGGTCGCTTTCGGGCTCGTCGTCTTCGCGGCGATGCTGCTCGTGCTGAACCGCACGAAGCTCGGGCTCCTGATCCGCGCCGGGGTCGAGAACCGCGAAATGGTCGAGAGCCTCGGGTACCCGATCGGGCGGCTCTTCGTGGGTGTGTTCGTCGCCGGCTCGGCGCTCGCGGGGCTCGGCGGCGTGCTCTGGGGCCTCTATCAGCAGAGCGTCGTGCCGCAGATCGGCGAGCAGGTGCTCGTGCTCATCTTCATCGTGATCGTGATCGGCGGCCTCGGCTCGATCGGCGGCTGCTTCGTCGGGGCGCTCCTCGTCGGGCTCACGGCGACCTACGCCGGGTTCCTCGCCCCGGTGGTGGCGCTGTTCTCGAACATCCTGCTCATGGTGGCGGTGCTGCTCTGGCGCCCGCAGGGCCTGTATCCGGTGGCGCGGCGCTAAATCCATGCTCGCGCGCCTGCTCTCGCACGATCTGCCCCGCAGCCGCTGGCTCGCGGCGCTGCTCGTCGTCATCGTCGCCGGGCTCGCGCTCGCCCCGTTTCTCTTCCCCGGCGCCCGCGCGCTCGGCGTGGCGGCGAAGATCCTCGTCTTCATCGTGCTGGTCGCGAGCTACGATCTGCTCCTCGGCTACACCGGCATCGTCTCGTTCGCGCACGCGATGTTCTTCGGCATCGGCGCCTACGGCATCGCGATCGCCGCCAGCCGCTGGGGCGCGGGGTGGGGGAGTGTGGCCGCGGGCGCGGCCGCGGCGCTGGCGCTGTCGGTGGCGTTGTCGTTCGCGATCGGGCTCTTCAGCCTGCGCGTGCGCGCGCTCTTCTACGCCATGATCACGCTCGCGGTGGCGTCGGCCGTGCTCACGCTCGCCTCGCAGCTCACGGAGTTCACGGGCGGGGAAGACGGTTTGACGTTCCGTGTGCCCGCGCTGCTCTCGCCGGGGTTCCGCCTGCGCGATGAACCGTTCCTCGGCGTCGCGCTCGACGGCCGGCTGATCGCGTACTACTTCCTGTTCGCGGCCACGGTGGTCCTGTTCCTCCTCATGCTGCGCATCGTCAACTCGCCGTTCGGGCGGGTGCTGCAGGCGATTCGCGAGAACGACTTCCGCGCCGAGGCGCTCGGTTACCCGGTGGTGGTCTATCGCACGCTCGCGAACGTGCTGGGCGCCGCCTTCGCCACGCTCGCCGGGTGCCTGCTCGCGCTGTGGCTGCGCTACAACGGCCCCGGCACCTCGCTCTCGTTCGAGATCATGCTCGACGTGCTCCTGATCGTGGTGATCGGCGGTATGGGCACGATGTACGGCGCCGTCGTCGGCGCCGCCCTGTTCCTGCTCGCGCAGTCGTACCTCCAGGACCTGATCGCGCTCGTGAGCGCGGCGGTGGCGCCGCTGCCGTTCGCAGGCGGGTTCCTCGCGGCGCTGTTCTCGCCCGATCGCTGGCTGCTCTGGCTCGGCCTCCTGTTCGTGCTCTCGGTTTACTTCTTCCCGGCCGGTATCGTGGGGAAACTGCGCAGTATCGCGGCGCGCACATGAGGCGGTCTGCAGCGCCCACGCATGCCCGGTGCTCCGGCGCCTGCGGCGGCGGCCGGAGGTTCGCTTCATCGCCGCAACCGGCGGCGCCGATACGAACGCCGACTCGGCCGCGCCCCCGAGGCGGTCGTCGATGCCTTGATCGCTAGGGCGTGTCGTTCGGCCGGACAGTGCCGCAGCTCGCGGCGATCAGTGTACGGCCAGCGGGAGATCGCGCCGGCCATGATCGACTGTTGCGCGGCGCGATCGCGGCAATGCGTCTCGGCGACCTCGCAGTACCCCTTGCTGACATCGATGCGAGCGGTTGCGGTCCGATGCTCGGCGCGCGCCTGCCGGTGCGCCGAGCGGATTCGTGCGCGTGCAAGACTAGGCAATCGGTACGTGAATCGGAGTATGATAGGCGCCGTCGTCGGGGTGCAGCCGTTCAGGGGAGACCTGTCGGGCACCGGACCGAAGGCGGGAACCCACCCGCCGCGGTTGGCGACCGAGCGGGTGTATACGGTGAATACCGCAGCGGCCGGTGTTGGACTTGCGCCTGATGACGGGAGGAAGCGCCGGGTGATGTACTTGGCGCGAGCGGGTGCAATGGCCGACGGGCCGGTTATAATCGCGCGCACCCTCGCGCCCGCCCTGCGCGTCAGAGGCCAACAGAATGTTCCGCCGTGACATGACGGACGACATAATTCTCGAAACCCGGGGCCTGACGAAAGAGTTCAAAGGTTTTGTCGCCGTCAACGGCGTCAACCTCAAGGTGAGGCGCGGCCAGATCCACGCGCTCATCGGACCGAACGGAGCCGGGAAGACCACGTTCTTCAATCTACTCACCAAGTTCCTCGCGCCCACGCGCGGCAGCATTTTCTACAACGGCCAGGAGATCACACACCAACGGCCTGCGGAGATCGCCCGGCGCGGCATGGTGCGCTCTTTCCAGATCTCGGCCGTGTTCCCGCACCTCACGGTGTTCGAGAACGTGCGCGTGGCGCTGCAGCGCAGGCGCGGCCATTCCTTCGACTTCTGGCGCTCGGAAAGCGTGCTCTCGGAAATGGATGAGCGCACCCATGCTTTGATCGACGCCGTCGGGCTCGCGCCTTATGCGCACACGCCGGCGGTGGAGCTCCCGTACGGCCGCAAGCGCGCGCTCGAGATCGCGACGACGCTCGCGCTCGAGCCGGAGATGATGCTGCTCGACGAGCCGATGGCGGGCATGACGCACGACGACGTCGAGCGCATCTCCGCGCTCATCAAGCGGGTCGCGGCGAACCGCACCGTGCTCATGGTCGAGCACAACCTGAGCGTGGTCGCCGATCTGTCGAACCACATCACGGTGCTCGCGCGCGGCGAGGTCATCGCCGAGGGCGACTACGATACGGTCTCGAAACACCCTGGAGTGATCCAGGCCTACCTGGGTTCCGAGCATGCCTGAAGCCGATCTGCTGCTGAACGTGCATGATCTGAACGCCTGGTACGGCGAGTCGCACGTCCTGCACGGCACCACGTTCGAGGTACGCCGCGGCGAAGTGGTGACGCTGCTCGGGCGCAACGGCGTGGGCAAGACGACGACGCTGCGGGCGATCATGGGCATGGTGCCGCGGCGCGTCGGGTCGGTCGCGATCGCGGGGCAGGAGACGGTGCACCTGCCGTCGCACCGGATCGCGCGCCTCGGCTGCGCCTTCTGTCCCGAGGAGCGGGGGATTTTCGCGAGCCTCAACGTCAAGGAGAACCTGCTGCTGCCGCCGGTCGTGCGGCCCAATGGCATCGGGCTGCCCCAGATCTTCGAATTGTTCCCTAATCTCGCCGAGCGCCTGGGCAGCCAGGGCACGAAGCTGTCGGGCGGCGAGCAGCAGATGCTCGCGATCGGGCGCATCCTGCGCACCGGCGCCCACCTGCTGCTGCTCGATGAGCCGACCGAGGGCCTCGCGCCCGTCATCGTGCAGCACATCGGCGAGACCATCCGGCGGCTCAAGGAACACGGTTTCACGATCCTGCTGGTCGAGCAGAACTTCCGCTTTGCGGCGCGCGTCGCGGACCGGCACTACATCATGGAGAACGGCGGTCGCATCGTCGACATGATCCCCAACGCGCAGCTCAACTCGAACCTCGACAAGCTGCACGAGTATCTCGGCGTCTAGATTCGGCAGTCCGTCAATAAATTCGGCAGTCCGTCAACAGAGGAGACCGTTATGCTGAAACGAAGCTTGGTTGTACTGGCCGCCATGACGTTCGCCGCCGGGGCGGCGCAGGCGGAGATCTCGGGCGGCGTCGTCAAGATCGGCGTCATGAACGACATGTCCGGTCTCTACGCGGACATCGGCGGGCCGCGTTCGGTGGAGGCGGCGCGCATGGCGGTCGAGGACTTCGGTGCCGCGAAGAAGGGGTTGAAGGTCGAAATCGTATCGGCCGATCACCAGAACAAGCCGGACGTCGGCTCGAGCATCGCGCGCCAGTGGTTCGACACCGAGGGCGTCGACGTGATCGTCGACGTTCCGACCTCCTCGGTCGCGCTCGCGATCAATCAGGTGGCGCGCGAGAAGGGCAAGGCATTCATCAACACCGGCGCGGCGACGTCGGACCTGACCGGCAAGCAGTGCTCGCCGAACACCGTGCACTGGCTGTACGACACCTGGATGCTCGCTCACGGTACCGGCAGCGCGGTGGTGAAGACCGGCGGCGACACCTGGTTCTTCCTCACCGCGGACTACGCCTTCGGTCACGCGCTCGAGCGCGATACCGCCGAGGTGGTGAAGAAGAGCGGCGGCAAGGTGCTCGGAGCCGTGCGGCATCCGCTGAGCACCCAGGACTTCTCGTCCTTCCTGCTGCAGGCGCAGGCGTCGAAGGCGAAGATCATCGGTCTCGCGAACGCGGGCGGCGACACCATCAACTCGATCAAACAGGCGGCCGAGTTCGGCATCGTGCAGGGCGGCCAGAACCTCGCGGGCCTGCTCGTCTTCATCAGCGACGTGCACAGCCTCGGGCTCAAGACCGCGCAGGGCCTGATCCTCACCGAGACCTTCTATTGGGACCTCAACGACCAGACGCGCGCGTGGTCGAAGCGCTTCATGGAGCGCACCGGCGGCGGCGCGCCGACGATGGACCATGCGGGCGTCTACGCCGGCGTGCTGCACTACCTGAAGGCGGTCGAGGCGCTGAAGAGCGACGACGGCACCAAGGTCATAGCCAAGATGAAGGAAATGCCGACCGACGACCCGCTCTTCGGCAAGGGCCGCATCCGCGAGGACGGCCGCAAGCTGCACAACGCGTACCTGTTCGAAGTGAAGAGCCCGGCCGAGTCCAAGGGGCCGTGGGACTACTACAAGCTGCGCGCCACTATCCCGGCTGAGCAGGCGTTCCGTCCGCTCAAGGACGGCGGCTGCCCGCTCGTCAAGTAAGCCGCGACTCAGCAGCGGCGCTGACGCGCGCTCTGCGACGCTCCCCACCGCTTCCGCCTCCGGGCGGGGGCGGTCGGGGCGGCGGACGCGGCGCGCAGCGGCCGCGCAACAACCAACGGAAGAGCGATGGACACGGTTTTCGGCGTTCCCATCCAGGCGCTGTTCGGGCAGCTCCTCATCGGGCTCATCAACGGTGCGTTCTATGCGCTGCTGTCGCTCGGCCTCGCCGTCATCTTCGGCCTGCTCAACATCATCAATTTCGCGCACGGCGCGCAGTACATGATGGGCGCGTTCTGTGCCTACTTCCTGCTGACCTATCTCGGCGTCGGCTACTGGTGGTCGCTCCTGCTCGCGCCGCTCATCGTCGGCGTGACCGGGATCGTAATCGAGCGGTTCATGCTGTCGCGGCTGTATCAGCTCGATCATCTGTACGGGCTGCTGCTCACGTTCGGGCTCGCCCTCGCGATCCAGGGCCTGTTCGTGAACTACTACGGCACCTCGGGCATGCCGTACCCGACGCCGGAGCTGCTCACCGGGGGGCGCAATCTGGGTTTCATGTTCCTGCCCACGTACCGCGCCTGGGTCATCGTCGCGTCGCTGCTCGTGTGTTTCGGCACGTGGTTCGTGATCGAGAAGACCAAGCTCGGTTCGTATCTGCGCGCCGCCACCGAGAACCCGGCGCTGGTGCAGGCGTTCGGCGTGAACGTGCCGCGCATGATCACGCTGACGTACGGCTTCGGCGTCGCGCTCGCGGCGTTCGCGGGCGTCATGGCGGCGCCGATCTACCAGGTCAATCCGCTCATGGGCGCGAACCTGATCATCGTCGTGTTCGCCGTAGTCGTGATCGGCGGCATGGGCTCGATCATGGGCTCGATCGTGACCGGCTTCGGGCTCGGCGTGGTCGAGGGCTTCACCAAAGTGTTCTATCCGGAGGCGTCGAACACGGTGATCTTCGTGATCATGGTGATCGTGCTGCTGCTCCGGCCGCAAGGGTTGTTCGGGAGCCGCTGACATGGCAAGCACCGAATCGAGCGTAATGATCGCGCCGGTCACGGCGGCCGACATCAAGAGCCAGCGCATCGCGTTCCTGGTGATGCTCGCGATCTTCATCGTCGGCCCGCTGTTCATCTACCCGGTGCTGCTGATGAAGATCATGTGCTTCGCGCTGTTCGCCTGCGCGTTCAATCTGCTCATCGGCTACGGCGGCCTCGTGTCGTTCGGGCATGCGATGTTCTTCGGCACTGCCGGATACGTAACGGCGCATACGGCGAAGGTGTGGGGGGTGACGCCGGAGATCGCGATCCTGCTCGGCACCGGTGCGGCAACGCTCCTCGGCGTCGTCGCCGGCTGGATCACAATCCGCCGCCAGGGCATCTACTTCGCCATGATCACGCTCGCGCTCGCGCAGATGATGTTCTTCTTTTATCTGCAGGCACCGTTCACGGGCGGCGAAGACGGCATCCAGGCGGTGCCGCGCGGGCGGCTCTTCGGGCTGATCGATCTCTCGAACATCTGGGCGATGTACGGCGTCGTGTTCGCGGTATTCTTCGGCGGGTTCCTGCTGATCTACCGCACCGTGCACTCGCCGTTCGGCCACGTGCTCAAGGCGATCCGCGAGCACGAGCCGCGCGCGATCTCGCTCGGCTACGAAACCGACCGCTACAAGCTGCTCGCCTTCGTGCTCTCGGCGGGGCTGTCCGGGCTCGCCGGCGGCACGAAATCGCTCGTGTTCCAGCTCGCGTCGCTCACGGACGTGCACTGGACGATGTCCGGCGAGGTCATCCTCATGACGCTGCTCGGGGGCCTCGGCACGGTCTTCGGTCCGGTCGTCGGCGCCGCCATCATCGTCGCCATGCAGAACTACCTCGCGCAGCTCGGCGCATGGGTGACGGTCGTCCAGGGCACCATCTTCGTGGTGTGCGTGCTCGCCTTCCGCCGCGGCATCGTCGGCGAGCTCGGGCGCGTGCTCAAGCGCGCGCTCTGAGCCGAAGTACGCGCGCGCCGTGCTTCCCGCCCGCGCGCGTGCGCGGGAGGCGGCATTAATAGATTGTATTGATATATTTTCGTTGGCCCGCCTGCGACACCTCTTCTAAACTGCCGCGCCACGCCGAACCAGCCGAGGTTACCGGCGGCGCGCCGAGGGTTTTCCAGCCGCGAGGGCGCGAGAAGTCGCCCTTGCGCCGTCCGACGCCCGAGGCCCGGGGTTTTTCAATTCAGCGAGAAGAGGGGTGTCATGAGTCTTGAAGCGGACGTTGGCGAGCTGAACAGGGAATGGTCGGAGAACCCGCGATGGAAGGGCATCACGCGCGGGTACGGTGCGGAGCAGGTCGTGCGGCTGCGCGGCTCGGTGCAGATCGAGCATACCCTCGCGCGCCGCGGCGCCGAACGGCTGTGGAAGCTGCTGCACGAAGAGCCGTTCGTGAACGCGCTCGGGGCGCTCACCGGCAATCAGGCGATGCAGCAGGTGAAAGCCGGCCTCAAGGCGATCTACCTTTCGGGCTGGCAGGTCGCGGGCGACGCCAACCTTGCCGGCGAGATGTACCCCGATCAGTCGCTCTATCCCGCCAACTCGGTTCCCGCCGTCGTCCGCCGCATCAACAACGCCCTCATGCGCTGCGACCAGATCCAGTGGATGGAGGGCAAGCGTCCCGGCGACCCGGACTACGTCGACTATTTCGCGCCGATCGTGGCGGACGCGGAAGCGGGCTTCGGCGGCGTGCTCAACGCTTTCGAGCTGATGAAGGCGATGATCGAGGCCGGCGCGGCGGGCGTGCATTTCGAGGACCAGCTCGCGGCGGTCAAGAAATGCGGCCACATGGGCGGCAAGGTGCTGGTGCCGACGCGCGAGGCGGTCGCGAAGCTCGTCGCCGCGCGCCTCGCGGCCGACGTGCTCGGGGTGCCGACGATCCTGATCGCGCGCACCGACGCGGAAGCGGCCGACCTCCTCACGTCCGACATCGATGACAACGACAAGCCGTTCTGCACCGGCGAGCGCACGGTCGAAGGCTTCTACCGCACGCGCCCGGGGCTCGAGCAGGCGGTGTCGCGCGGCCTCGCCTACGCGCCGTACGCAGACCTCATCTGGTGCGAGACCGGCAAGCCCGATCTCGTGTATGCGCGCAAGTTCGCCGAGGCGATCAAGAAGCAGTTTCCGGACAAGATGCTCGCGTACAACTGCTCGCCGTCGTTCAACTGGAAGAAGAACCTGGACGACGCGACCATCGCCAAGTTCCAGAAGGAGCTCGGCGCGATGGGCTACAAGTTCCAGTTCATCACGCTCGCCGGGTTCCATGCGCTCAACTACTCGATGTTCAACCTGGCCTACGGCTACGCGCGCGAGCATATGAAGGCGTTCGTCGAGCTCCAGCAGGCCGAGTTCGCCGCGGCCGACAAGGGCTTCACCGCGGTGAAACACCAGCGCGAGGTGGGCACCAGCTACTTCGACGCGGTCACGCAGACCATCGAGGGCGAGCAGGCGTCGACCACGGCGCTCAAGGGCTCGACCGAGGACGAGCAGTTCTTCGAGGACGGGAGGAAGGTCGCCGTTTCCTGAACGGCGTCGGTAGGGGGTGGCCACGCCGGCGGGAGCCGGCGTGGCTTTTTTTCGTCCGCGGACCCGGCTGAAGATCCGGTGGAATTGCGCTAGTCTTATCGGCCCCGCCGAGCGGGATACATCGATTCAACGAGGGGACATTATGAAATCCGCTGCTGCCAACAAGACGCTTCCCGACGGAGTCGAAATCAGAGCGCCGGTCACGCCCGAGTTCGCCGAGATCCTGACGCCGGAGGCGCTCGCGCTCGTCGCCAAGCTGCACCGCATGTTCGAGCCGCGGCGCCAGGAGCTGCTGGCGCGTCGGGTCGAGCGCCAGCGGGAGCTCGACGCGGGCAAGCGGCCGGATTTCCTGCCGGAGACCCGGGAGATCCGCAGCCGCAACTGGACCATTGCGCCGCTGCCGAAGGACCTCGAGTGCCGCCGCGTCGAGATCACCGGTCCGGTCGATCGTAAGATGATCATCAATGCGCTGAACTCGGGGGCGGACAGCTACATGACCGACTTCGAGGACTCGAACACGCCGAACTGGCACAACCAGATCCAGGGCCAGATCAACGTGCGCGACGCCGTGCGGCGCACCATCACGTTCGAGCAGGGGGGCAAGCAGTACCGCCTGAACGACGAGGTGGCGACGCTCATCGTGCGCCCGCGCGGCTGGCATCTCGACGAGAAGCACGTGCTCGTCGACGGCGCCAGGGTGTCGGGCGGGCTCTTCGACTTCGCGCTCTTCATGTTCCACAACGCCAAGGAGCTGATTGCGCGCGGCTCCGGGCCGTACTTCTACCTGCCGAAGATGGAGAGCCACCTCGAGGCGCGCCTGTGGAACGACATCTTCTGTACCACGCAGGACGAGCTCGGCATCCCGCGCGGCACCATCAAGGCGACGGTGCTGATCGAGACGATCCTCGCGGCATTCGAGATGGACGAGATCCTCTACGAGCTGCGCGAGCACAGTGCCGGTCTGAACGCCGGGCGCTGGGACTACATCTTCTCCTGCATCAAGAAGTTCAAGAGCGATCGCGACTTCTGCCTCGCGGACCGCAGTCTCATCACGATGACCGTGCCGTTCATGCGCGCCTACTCGCTGCTCCTGCTCAAGACCTGCCACCGGCGCAACGCGCCGGCGATCGGCGGCATGAGCGCACTGATTCCGATCAAGAACGACCCCGAGGCGAACGAGAAGGCGCTCGCCGGCGTGCGTGCGGACAAGGCGCGCGATGCCACCGACGGCTACGACGGCGGCTGGATCGCGCATCCGGGCCTGGTGCAGGTCGCGATGGAGGAGTTCAAGAAGGTGCTCGGCGACCGGCCGAATCAGATCGACAAGAAGCGCGACGACGTCAACGTGACGGCCGCCGACCTGCTCGACTTCCAGCCGGAACAGCCGATCACGGAGGCAGGGCTACGGCTCAACATCGACGTCGGCATCCAGTACCTCGGGTCGTGGCTCGCGGGCACCGGCTGCGTCCCGATCCACAACCTGATGGAGGACGCGGCCACCGCCGAGATCTCGCGCTCGCAGGTGTGGCAGTGGATCCGCTCGCCGAAGGGCAAGCTCGAGGACGGCCGCAAGGTGACCGCCGAGATGGTGCGCGCCATGATCCCGGAGGTGCTCGAAGGGATCCGGCGCGAGCACGGCGATGAGGCCTTCAACCGCATCCCGTACAGGCAGGCGGCTGAGATCTTCGAGCAGATGTCGACGTCGGAGGACTTCGTTGAGTTCCTGACGCTGCCGCTGTACGAGAAGCTCGACTGAGCGTTCAGCTCGCCGCGGCGCGGCGTCTGGCCGCGCCGCGGCCCTCGGTTGCGGCGCGATTGTCGGCTGCGCCGCGCTTGAAGAATTCGGGCTCCATCATCTCGATGAAGAGCCGCGCCTGCGGCGTCAGGAACTTGCCGCGCCGCAGGACCACACCATAGGATCGCTTCGGGAAGTACTTGTCGAGCGGGATCGCCGCGAGCTTCTCGTTGCCCGTCAGGCAGATGCTCGTCACGATCGAGATTCCGAGCCCGAGCTCGACGTACTTCTTCACCACCTCCCAGCCGCCCGCCTCGAGCGTCACGTTGTAGCTCAGGTTGTGCTGCCGGAACACCGTTTCGACCACGCGCCAGGTCGAGAGGTGCCGCGGCGGCAGGATCAACCCGTACGGGCTCACGTCCTCGAGCCGGATCTGCTTCTTGCGCGCGAGCGGGTGATCGAGCGGCGTGATCAGCATCGGGTCGTACGTGAAGATCGGGTGGTAGGTGATGTCGTCCGGCGTATCGATCATCGAGCCGACGGCGAGATCCGCCTCGTCCGCGCGCAGCAGCGCGAGGCCGTCGCGTCCGGTGACGTTGAGCAGCTTGATGCGGATGCCTTTGTACTCGTCGGCGAAGCGCTTGATGAGCCGGGGCAGGAGGTAGAGCAGCGTCGACTCCCCGGCGGCGATCGAGAGCTCCCCCGAGGTGACCCGGCCGCTGCCGGCGGCGAAGGTCTCGGCGAGTGCATCGATCCCGTGGACCAGCGGCTGCGCGAGCTCGTAGAGGTGCCGGCCGTCGGGGGTGAGCTGAATCTTCGGCCCGCGGCGCTCGAACAGCGTGACGTTCAACTCCCGCTCGAGCGCCTGGATCTGCAGCGAGACCGAGGGTTGACTGAGGTAGAGCCGCTCCGCGGCCTTGGAGACGCTGCCGGTCTGTGCGGCGCAGCAGAAGGCGCGGAGTTGCTTGAGACGGTTCTGTTTGTAGTACAGCCGGCTGCCGGAGCGCGCCACGGCGGATGCAATATTAAGGATTTGAGCCTATTGAATACCCAGTCATACGCATTGTCAATTTTGACGTCGGGGCTTCCCGTCCGTGCCGCGCCCGCGGGAAGCGGGGGTCGCGGCGAATCACCGGGCCATGGCCGGCGCGCCCGATGGCCGCCGGAAGGGGTGGTGAGCGGGCCCGCCCGACGGCGCACCAGCGCACGCTCGATACCCGCTGCCGGCATCGCAGCTTCCCGCGAACCGCGCAGGGATTGCCGCTATACTACGCGGCGGCGCAAGCCGCGCGACGCGAGATTTGCAGGAGATCACGTACCTATGAAGTATCAGAAGATCAAGGTTCCCTCGGAAGGCGAGCGAATCACGGTAAATGCCGACCATTCGTTGAACGTTCCGGATCGCCCGATCATCCCCTTCATCGAGGGCGACGGCATCGGTATCGACATCACGCCCGCGATGCGCACCGTGGTCGATGCCGCCGTGCGCAAGGCCTACGGCGGCAAGCGCGCGATCGTGTGGATGGAGGTGTACGCCGGCGAGAAGGCGGTCGCGACGTACGGTGACAACCAGTGGCTGCCGCGCGAGACGCTCGATGCGCTCCATGAGTACGTGGTCTCGATCAAGGGCCCGCTCACGACCCCGGTCGGCGGCGGGATGCGCTCGCTCAACGTCGCGATCCGCCAGGAGCTCGATCTCTACGCGTGCGTGCGGCCGATCCGCTATTTCGCCGGAACGGATACGCCGATGAAGCACCCCGAGAAGACCAACATGGTGATCTTCCGGGAGAACACGGAGGACATCTACGCCGGCATCGAGTGGCCGTCCGAGAGCCCGGAAGTGCGGAAGGTCATCGAGTTCCTGCAGAAGGAGATGGGCGTGACCCAGATCCGCTTCCCGGCAACCTCGGCGATCGGCATCAAACCGGTGTCGCGCGAAGGTTCGGAGCGCCTGATCCGCAAGGCGATCCGCTACGCGATCGACAACGACCGGCGCTCGGTTACGCTGGTGCACAAGGGCAACATCATGAAGTTCACCGAGGGCGCGTTCCGCACCTGGGGTTATGAGCTCGCGAAGCGCGAGTTCGGGGCGCAGCCGCTCGACGGCGGTCCGTGGTGCACGTTGCGCAGCCCGAAGACCGGGAAGGAAATCCTGATCAAGGACGTGATCGCCGACAACTTCCTGCAGCAGATCCTGCTCAAGCCCGAGGAGTACGACGTCATCGCCACGCTCAACCTGAACGGCGACTACTTTTCGGACGCGCTCGCCGCGCAGGTCGGCGGCCTCGGCATCGCGCCGGGGGCCAATATCGCCGATTCCGTCGGCGTGTTCGAGGCCACGCACGGCACGGCGCCGAAGTACGCCGGGCAGAACCGCGTCAATCCGGGATCCCTCATTCTCTCGGCCGAGATGATGCTGCGGTACCTGGGCTGGACCGAGGCAGCGGACCTGATCATCAAGGGAATGTCGGGTGCGATCGCGGCGGGGGAGGTGACGTACGACCTCGCGCGGATGCGGACGGCCGCCAAAACGGCGGAGACGAAGGTCGTGTCCTCCTCGGGCTTCGGCGAAGCTATCGTCCGCTATATGGGCTGATGTCCGGCGGCCGCGGCGTGTCCGGAGGGAGCCGGACGCGCCGCGGTGAGTTTTGGACGCACGAAAAGAAACCCGGCCGGGCCGGGTTTCGAATCTTGTCGCTTTGCTGTCGAAGTGGCTCGGCGCTACGCTATCTGGTGAGACACCGGATGCGGGAGGCCTGGGGACCTTTCGGGCCTTCCTGGACCTCGTACTCGACCTGCTGTCCTTCCTTGAGCGTTTTGTAGCCTTCCATCTCGATTGCGGAGAAGTGCGCGAAGACGTCGTCTCCGCCATCGCTGGGGGTAATGAATCCGTACCCCTTGCCCGCGTTGAACCACTTCACGGTACCTGTCGGCATAGCCATCCCCCTTGCTGCAGCGGAACTAAAGGCCGCTGTCGATCCTCAAAGGTAACGTTCGCCCCGACGGCCGCCGCCGGCTAGGGCGAAGGCAGGATTCATCATCCTTCTTTTTGCCCGCTAGTCAAGCACGCCCTTCTGAGTCGCACCCGCGGCGGTTCGACCGCTGCGGGGACGCTCAAAATTCGTGCCGGAGCCGCATGGGTTGAAATTTTGGTGCACGGTCGCACAATGGAGTTTGTTCTCGGTTGGGCTCGGTCCCCTTGCTTTAACTCTTTGGTCTAAGCTTCCAGATATGAAAGAGAAACAGCCGCAGTATCCCGAGGGCCCGGTCGTACAGGAAGCGCGCCCAAAGCTCCAGCGGCCGCAGCTCTACAAGGTGATCCTGCTGAACGACGACTACACGCCGATGGAATTCGTCGTCATCGTGCTGGAGCGGTTCTTTTATAAGAATCGGGAGGAGGCGACGCGGATCATGCTCCACGTGCACCAGAAGGGTATCGGCGTGTGCGGCATCTACACGCGCGAAATCGCGGAGACCAAGGTGCGGCAGGTGCTGGCCTACGCGCAAGAGCATCAGCACCCGCTGCAATGCACGTTGGAGCCCGAATAGGAAGGGGAACCAGAATACAGCGGGCCAAGCCCGGAGGTTGACTCAAATGCTGTCCCAGGAACTCGAATTTTCCCTGAACGCCGCCTTCCAGGCCGCCCGTGAGCGGCGCCACGAATTCATCACCGTCGAGCATCTGCTGATGGCGCTGCTCGACAACCCGAGCGCTTCGCGGGTGCTGCGGGCGTGCGGCGGCAATATCGAGGAGCTCCGGCGCAATCTCCTGAATTTTCTCAACGAGAACGTCCCGGTTCTGCCGCCAAACAGCAAGCTCGATACGCAGCCGACGATCGGCTTCCAGCGCGTGATTCAGCGCGCGGTGCTGCACGTGCAGGGCGTCGGCAAGAAGGAGGTCACCGGCGCCAACGTGCTAGTCGCGATCTTCGGGGAGAAGGAGTCGCACGCGATCTACTTCCTGCACAAGCAGAACATCAGCCGCTTTGACGTGGTGAATTTCATCTCGCACGGCATCTCGAAGGTGCCGGGCGAGGGCAACAACGAGCTGCCTGCGCCCGAGGAGAACGAGGACGGTCCAGCCGGCGAGAAGAGCCCGCTCGATTCCTTCTGCGTGAACCTCAACGAGCAGGCGCGGCTCGGAAGGATCGATCCGCTGATCGGGCGCGAGCGCGAGATCGAGCGCACGATTCAGGTGCTGTGCCGCCGGCGCAAGAACAACCCGCTGTTCGTCGGCGAGGCCGGGGTGGGCAAGACCGCGATCGCCGAGGGGCTCGCGAAGAAGATCGTCGACGGCGAGGTGCCGGACATCCTCGCGAACAGCACCATTTACGCGCTCGACATGGGCAGCCTGCTCGCGGGCACGAAGTACCGCGGCGACTTCGAGAAGCGCCTGAAGGCGGTGCTGCACCACCTGAAGCGCCAGGAAGGGGCGGTGCTCTTCATCGACGAGATCCATACGATCATCGGCGCGGGCGCGGCCTCGGGCGGCGCCATGGACGCGTCGAACCTGCTCAAGCCGGTGCTCTCGACCGGTGAGCTCAAGTGCATCGGCTCGACCACGTATCAGGAATACCGCAACATCTTCGAGAAGGATCGCGCACTGTCGCGCCGCTTCCAGAAGATCGACGTGACCGAGCCTTCGGTCGAGGAGACGGTCGAGATCCTGCGCGGCCTCAAGGCGCGCTTCGAGCGCCATCACGGCGTGCGCTACACCAACCAGGCGCTGCGCAGCGCCGTGGAGCTGTCGCATCGCTACATCAACGACCGGCACCTGCCGGACAAGGCGATCGACGTGATCGACGAGGCCGGCGCGAGCCAGCAGCTCCTGCCGCCGAGCAAGCGCAAGAAGACGATCGGCGTACACGACATCGAGGCCATCGTCGCCAAGATGGCGCGCATCCCGCCGAAGACGGTTTCCACCTCGGACCGCGAGGCACTGCGCACGCTCGAGCGCGACCTCAAGATGGTGGTCTTCGGCCAGGACGAAGCGATCGAGGCGCTCGCGACCTCGATCAAGCTCGCGCGCTCGGGCCTCGGCCACGCGGAGAAGCCCGTCGGCTCGTACCTGTTCTCGGGGCCGACGGGCGTCGGCAAAACCGAGGTCACGCGCCAGCTCGCACGCGTGCTCGGGGTCGAGCTCATCCGCTTCGACATGTCCGAGTACATGGAGCGGCACACGGTATCGCGCCTGATCGGCGCACCGCCCGGCTACGTCGGCTTCGACCAGGGCGGGCTGCTCACGGAGGCGATCACGAAGCATCCGCACTCGGTGCTGCTGCTCGATGAGATCGAGAAGGCGCACCCCGACGTGTTCAACCTGCTGCTGCAGGTGATGGACCATGGGACGCTCACCGACAACAACGGGCGCAAGGCCGACTTCCGCAACGTGATCCTGATCATGACCACGAACGCGGGCGCCGAGCGCATGAGCCGCGCCTCGATGGGCTTCACCCGGCAGGATCACAGTGGCGAGGACATGCTCGAGATCAAGCGTCTGTTCAGTCCGGAATTCCGCAACCGGCTCGACGCGATTATCCACTTCAAGCCGCTAAACGAGCAGACGATCCTGCACGTGGTGAACAAGTTCGTGCTCGAGCTCGAGGCGCAGCTCGCGGAGAAGCACGTCACGATCGAGCTCGACGAGGCGGCGCGCAAGTGGCTTGCGGCCAACGGCCACGACCCGGCGATGGGCGCGCGGCCGATGGCACGGCTGATCCAGGAGCGCATCAAGAAGCCACTCGCGAACGAGCTGCTCTTCGGCAGCCTCGTGAACGGCGGGCACGTGAAGGTGACGGCAACTGCGGACGGACCGCAGTTCGAGTTCCAGTCGCGCGAGGGCGTGTCGAAGCCGGCCTCGGTCGAAGAAGAGTAGCCTGAGCGGTAGCGCGCAACGCAAAGGCCCCGGTGCTCGCCGGGGCCTTTTTCTTTCGCCCGCGTCCTGCGCGCTTCGGCACGAGGCGGCGAGGGGCTGCGCCGCAGAGCGGCGCCCGCTACCGGGCTCGGAACGTAATGCGGCCCTTGGTGAGGTCGTAGGGGGTGAGCTGCACCGTCACGCGGTCGCCGGTGAGGATGCGGATGTAGTGCTTGCGCATCTTCCCGGAAATGTGCGCCGTGACGACGTGTCCGTTGTCCAGCTTGACGCGAAACAGGGTGTTGGGGAGGGTTTCGATGATCGTCCCCTCCATTTCAATGTGCTCTTCTTTTGCCACGCAGCGGAAATAATCCTGATCTGATCGGGCGGCGTATGATGCCGCACTCGCCCCGATGGGTAAAGTTGCGGCCACGGCGCGACCGCCGTCAAGGCGGGGGGTCGAGCTCCGCCCAGTGCCCGCCGCGGTACGCCTCGATCGGGCGGAACCGCGCCTTGTAGGCCATCTTCGGGCTCTCGGCGATCCAGTAGCCGAGGTACACCCAGGGCAGCCCCAGCCGCCGCGCCTGCTCGATCTGCCAGAGGATGGCGAACGTGCCCAGACCGCGCGCGGTCTCGGCGGGGTCGTAGAAGGTGTAGACCGCGGACAGGCCGTCGTTCAGCCGGTCGACGACGGCGACGCCGAGCAGCACCCCGTGCTCCCGCATCTCGTAGAAGACCGTCTCGACGCGCCTGCCGGTGAGGAAGTTGATGTACTTCTGCGGATCGGGGTCGTCCATGCCGCCGCCGGGATGGCGCACCGACTGGTAGCGCAGATAGAGGTCGAAGTGCTCGCGCACGAAGACGGCAGGGCGCGGTACCACCTCGACGCCCGCGTTGCGCTTCCAGACGCGCCGCTGGCCGCGATTCGGCGCAAAGCGCGCGGCCGGAATCCGGACCGGAACGCAGGCGCTGCAGCCGGGGCAATGCGGACGGTAGATGAGATCGCCGCTGCGGCGGAAGCCGAGGCGCGTGAACGCGCCGTAGCGCTCGCGGTCGAGCGGGAAGCGCGGATCGATGAAGAGCGTCGCCGCGGTCTTCCCGGGCAGATAGCTGCAGGGATGCGGCATCGAGAGGAAGATGTCCGGAGTGCGCTGATGCCCGCTCATGGGGCCACGCTATACGATGGGCAGGTCGGTGTCAAAACGCCAGGGCGGCGCGCGCCCGGGCAGCGCGAGCGCGTCGGCGAGCAGCGCCATGTAGGTCCGCCGCGGAATGGTTTCCGCGCCCAGGCTCGCGAGATGCGCCGAGGGAAGCTGGCAGTCGATGAGCGCGTAGCCCCAGCGTTCGAGCTGGCGCACGAGGTGCACCAGCGCGACCTTCGACGCGTCGGACTCGCAGCTGAACATCGATTCGCCCCAGAAGATTCCCCCGATCGCAACACCGTACAGCCCGCCGGCGAGCCGGTCGCCGAGCCAGGCTTCGACCGAGTGCGCATAGCCGAACCGATGCAGTTCGGTGTACGCCTCGACCATGGCGGGCGTGATCCAGGTTCCCCCTTGCGGATACTGCGGCCGCGGGCCGGCGCACGCGAGCATCACCTCGCGAAAGCAGGTGTCGCAAGTGATGTGAAACTTCCGCGACCGCAGGCGTTTGCGCAGGCTCCGCGATACCCGCAACCGCGCCGGGAACAGTACCGCGCGGGGATCGGGGCTCCACCAGAGGATCGGCTGGCCCTCGTTGTACCAGGGAAAGACGCCCTGACGGTAGGCGGCGAGCAGACGCGCCGGCCGCAGATCGCCGCCGACCGCGAGCAGTCCGTCGCGCGACGCCAGCTCGACCGGCGGAAAGCGAAAGTCTTCGGTGTGCGGATCGAGCACGAACACGCGCTCACCTGGAACCGGGCGCCGTGGTGCGCCGATAGGGCGCGTGCTCGTTGAGCTCGTCCATGTAGTAACCGACGTGCTCCTGCTCGGCGGCGAGGAACTCGCCGACCGCGCGGTGGAACGCGGGGTCGCGCAGCCAGTGCGAGGAGCAGGTCGGCGTCGGTGTGAAGCCGCGCGCGAGTTTGTGTTCGCCCTGGGCCCCGGCCTCGTAGCGGCGGATGCCTTCGGCGATGCAGTACTCGATCGGTGCGTAGTAGCAGGTCTCGAAGTGCAGACAGGGGATGTCGCGCGCTCCGCCCCAGTAGCGCCCGTAGAGCGTGTGCGCGTTGCGCAGGCACAGCGCCGCTCCCACGGTCCGCTCGCCGCAGCGCGCGACGACGAGGAGTACCTGCGATGCCATGGCGTCGCCGAGCGCGAAGAAGAAATCGCGCGTCAAGTAAGGAATTCCGCCGTGCGCGCGCACGGTCGCCCGGTAGAAGCGGTGGAGCGTGTCCCAGAGCGCTGGCGTGGCCGCCGTGCCCGGCACCAGTTCGCAGCGCACGCCCGCCTCGCGCACCTGCCGGCGCTCGCGCTTGACGTTGTTGCGCTTGTGCGAGGTGAAGCGCGCGAGAAAGTCCGCGAAGTCCCGGTAGCCGGGGTTCGACCAGTGGAACTGGCAGCCGACGCGTGCGAGATGCGCGGCGGCGCCGAGGATCTCGCGTTCCTCGGGCGTATGGAACAGCCAATGGACCGACGACGCACGCGCGGCGTCGGCGGCCGCGCGCACACCCTGGATGAGCCGCTCCGCCACGATGCGGCGGTCGGCCTGCGGCGCGACGAGCAGGCGCGGGCCCGCAACCGGGGTGAAGGGCACGGCCGCGACGAGCTTCGGGTAGTACGACCGTCCGTGCCGGCGGTACGCATCGGCCCACGCCCAATCGAACACGTACTCGCCGTAGGAGTGCTCCTTGAGGTAGAGCGGCACGGCACCGAGCAGCGCGCCGTCCGCGCAGCGCCGGGCGACCACGTAGGCGGGTTCCCAACCGGTTCCGGGTCCGACGCAGCCGGTGCGCTCCAGGGCGTAGAGGAACTCGTGACGCAGGAACGGATTGTCGCCGGCGATGCGGTTCCAGTCGCGGGCGTCGATGCTGGCGAGACTTTGCAGGGTCTGCACTTGCATGGCGTGGATGCCATCCTACGCCGCCGCAGCCGCGTGGTCCGCGGCCGCTAGTCGGCCGAGGATCGCGGCAGCATCCCGCGCAGCAGCAGGTCGGCGAGCAGTTCGCTGTAACGACGCGGATCCGTCGCGCACCCGGCGTCGGGGAGGTGCTGCATGACGTTGCGCGACTGGAGGAAAAAGTAGTTCGCACCGATCAGGGCGAGCGCGGCCATGGCCGGATCGAAGTCCTTGCGCAGTCCGCCGCGCGCCTGGCCGTTGCGCAGAATCGCGACCAGCCGCGCGAAGTTCGCGCCGAACACCCGCTCGGCGAGCTCCTTGGCCAGGCTGTCGTCGTCCTCCGTGATTAGTTCCCGCAGCATCAGCCGGTGCAGGCGCTCGCGCCTCAGCATGCCGTCGAGCGCCTTGACGGCATAAGCGCTGAAGCGCTCGGGAAAATTGTCGATCTGCGCCTCCAGGTACTCGAGCCGCTCGGCCGATCCGCGGCAGGCGTGGCGCACCACCGCGAGGTAGAGCTCGCGCTTGGAGCTGAAATGGTGGAACACGTTCGCCTTGCTGATACCCGCGCGCTCGGCGATCGCGCTGATCGAGACCGCAGCGTACCCCTGTTCGGCGAACAACTGCTCGGCGGCGGTAAGGATGCGGGAAGCGGCGTCGCCGCGAGCGGGATCCGGGCTGACTGCGGGTGATGTAGCCATTAACGCGAGAGTGAACGAACGCTCGCAAAGCGGGCGGCTGGCCTCGATCCTACCTGCGCGCCGAAGCGCCCGCAATCTCGGTCTTGCGGCGGCCGCTGCCGCGACCCCGTATGCCGGCGGCCGGGTCGGCCGCGTGCGGTTCGGTCGTGCCGCAACGATTCCCAAACCAGGGGTTCATAAGGGATAATCCGCGCCTCCTCAGCACGTCCGAAGGCCCATGAATCTCCACGAATATCAAGCGAAATCCGTTCTGGCGAAGTACGGGGTGCCGGTTCCGCCCGGGCGTCCCGCCCATTCCGTTGCCGAGGCGCTGCAGGCGGCCGAGGCGCTCGGCGGCTCGGCCTGGGTGATCAAGGCACAGATCCACGCCGGCGGCCGCGGCAAAGCCGGCGGCGTGAAACTGGTGCGGAGCCGCGATGAGCTGGAAGCCACGGCCAGAAAGCTCCTCGGCTCGCGGCTCGTCACCCACCAGACCGGCCCGGGCGGGCAGCCGGTCGAGCGGCTCTACATCGAGGCTCCGAGCGAGATCGCGCGCGAGATCTACCTCGCCTGCCTCACCGACCGGCCGTCGGAGCGCGTCGTGTTCATCGCCTCGGCCGAAGGCGGTATGGAGATCGAGGAGGTCGCGGCGAAGCACCCCGAAAAAATCCTCAAGACCGCCGTCGAGCCCGCGGTCGGCCTGCAGCCCTACCAGTGCCGCGAGATCGGCTTCGCGCTCGGCCTGGACGACAGGCAGGTGGCGCAGCTCACGCGCCTCATGACGGCGCTCTATCGGGCGTACGAGGACTGCGACCTGTCGCTGCTCGAGATCAATCCGCTGGTCGTGACCAAGGCCGGCGATCTGCTGGTGCTCGACGCCAAGATCCAGGTCGACGACAACGCGCTCTACCGGCAACCCGAGCTCGCGCGGCTGCGCGACCCCGCGCAGGACGATCCGAAGGAAGTGCGCGCGCGCGAGCACGACCTCAATTACGTCGCGCTCGAGGGCAATATCGGCTGCATGGTCAACGGCGCCGGCCTCGCCATGGCGACCATGGACCTGATCAAGCTGCACGGGGGGCAGCCGGCGAACTTCCTCGACGTCGGCGGCGGCGCGACCGCGGAGCGCGTCGCGGAAGCGTTCAAGATCATCCTCTCCGATACCAACGTCAAAGCGATCCTCGTCAACATCTTCGGCGGCATCGTGCGCTGCGATCTCATCGCGGAAGGCATCATCAAGGCAGTGAAGGAGGTCAACGTGCGCGTGCCGGTGGTCGTGCGCCTCGAAGGCACCAACGTCGAGAAGGGCCGGGAGCTGCTGCAGACGAGCGGCCTCAAGGTTACGGCGGCGGACAGTCTCACGGAGGCCGCGAAGCAGGTGGTCGCGGCGGCGAAGTAGCCGGGCGGCAATGCGCAGAGGCGCGCGCGCCGCGAGCGGCTTCCGGCCCCTCGGGGTGCGCTGCGGTTCCATGAAACCTACAGTCAGGATTGCGTAATGAGCGTACTAGTCGGCAAGAACACCAAAGTCATCTGCCAGGGCTTCACCGGCAAACAGGGCACGTTCCACTCCGAGCAGGCGCTCGCGTATGGCACCCGGCTCGTCGGCGGCGTCACGCCGGGCAAGGGTGGGCAGAAGCACCTGGGGCTCCCGGTGTTCAATACCGTACGCGAGGCGGTCGCGGAGACCGGTGCGGACGCAACGATGATCTACGTCCCCGCGGCCTACGCGGCGGACTCGATCCTCGAGGCGGCGGCCGCCGGGATCAAGGTGATCGCCTGCATCACCGAGGGCATTCCGGTGCGCGACATGCTGCGCGTGAAGTACGCGCTGCGCACCCGGTATACGGGCTCGATCCTGATCGGCCCCAACTGCCCCGGCATCATCACGCCGGGCGAATGCAAGATGGGTATCATGCCCGGCTTCATCCACAAGCCCGGCGTGATCGGCATCGTGTCGCGTTCCGGCACCCTCACCTACGAGGCGGTCAACCAGACCACCCAGGCCGGTCTCGGGCAGAGCACCTGCATCGGCATCGGCGGCGATCCGATCCAGGGGCTCAATTTCGTCGATTGCCTGAAGCTGTTCCAGGACGATCCGCAGACGAAGGGCATCGTGATGGTGGGCGAGATCGGCGGCCAGGCGGAGGAGGACGCAGCCGCGTACATCAAGCAGCACGTGACGAAGCCGGTCGTCGCCTACATCGCGGGGGTAACGGCGCCGAAAGGAAAGCGCATGGGTCATGCCGGCGCGGTGATCGCCGGGGGCAAGGGCACCGCCGACGAGAAGTTCCGCGCGCTCGAGGCGGCCGGGGTGCACACCGTGCGCTCGCCCGCCGACATCGGCAAGCGCATGCGCGAGGTGCTGACTTAAGTGAGCCGGCTGCGCATCGCGCTCGCGCAGGCGAACATGCTGGTCGGCGACGTCGCCGGTAACGTCGCCCGGATGCGCCAGTACGCGGAGCGCGCGCGCGATGAGCTGCAGGCCGACCTCGTCGTGTTTCCGGAACTCGCGGTCACGGGCTACCCGCCCGAGGACCTGCTGCTGCGCGCCGACCTGATCCGCCGCTCCGACACGGCACTCGCCGAGCTCGCGCGCGCCGTGCCCGGCATCGACATCGTAGCGGGCCACCCGACGCGCGCCGACGGGCTCCTCTACAACGCGGCGTCGCTTCTGCGCGGCGGCCGGATCGAGGCCACCTACTTCAAGCACCACCTCCCGAACTACGGCGTCTTCGACGAGCGCCGCTATTTCGCCTCGGGCGCGCGCCCCTGCGTATTCGCGGCGGCCGGCGTTCCGATCGGTGTCACCGTCTGCGAGGACATGTGGGCGCCGGGACCGATCGAGCAGACGGTGGCGGCGGGCGCGAAGCTCGTCCTGAACATCAACGGCTCGCCTTACCACCTGAACAAGGGGCGCGAGCGCGTGGCGCTCGCGCGCCGCTACGTCGAGGCGCTGCGCGTGCCCTTCGTGTACCTCAACCTCGTCGGCGGTCAGGACGAGCTGGTATTCGACGGGGAATCCTTCGTGCTCGACGCCGACGGGGGCCTCGTGCGGCGCGCTCCGGCGTTCGTCGAGGGGCTGTATGCCGTCGACTTCGAGGCGGCGCCGGTCCCGCGGCCGGTCCCGGGCGAGGTCGCGCCCGAGCTCCCGGAAGAGGAGAGCGTGTACGGCGCGCTCGTTCTCGGGGTGCGCGACTACGTCGAGAAGAACCGGTTCAAGGGCGTGGTGCTCGGGCTGTCGGGCGGCATCGATTCGGCGCTCACGCTCTGCATCGCGGTCGATGCCCTCGGCCCCGAGCGGGTCGAGGCGGTGATCATGCCGTCGCGCTACACCGCGCCCATGAGCATCGAGGACGCGCGCGCCCAGGCCCAGACGCTCGGGGTGCAGACCCGCCTCATCCCGATCGAACCCGTGTTCGAGGCCTTTCTCGAGGCGCTGCGCGAGGAGTTCCGCGGCTACCCCCCGGATGCGACCGAAGAGAACATTCAGGCGCGGGTGCGCGGCGTGCTGCTCATGGCGATCTCGAACAAGACCGGGAAGATGGTTCTCACGACCGGTAACAAGAGCGAGATGGCGGTCGGCTACGCGACGCTCTACGGGGACATGGCGGGCGGCTTCGCCGCGATCAAGGATGTACCGAAGACGCTGGTTTACCGGCTCGCCGCCATGCGCAACCGCCGCGGGGCCGTGATCCCGCAGCGCGTGTTCGACCGGCCGCCGTCGGCGGAACTTCGACCCGATCAGAAGGACACCGACTCGCTCCCGCCGTACGAAGTGCTCGACCCCATCCTCGAGCGCTACGTCGAGCGCGATCAGTCGGCGGAAGACATCATCGCCGCCGGCTTCGATCCGGCGACCGTGCGGCGCGTGGTGGCGATGGTCGATCGCAGCGAATACAAGCGCCGCCAGGCCGCGCCCGGCGTGCGCATTACGCCGCGCGCGTTCGGGCGCGATCGGCGCTATCCTATTACGTCGGGTTACACGCGCTGAGCGACCGATGGCCGGCGCGCGAGGTTAGAGAGATAATTGAATAATTCGGGTCCGAGGTACACAGGCAATGAAGAAGATTGAAGCCGTCATCAAGCCGTTCAAGCTCGACGACGTCCGTGAGGCGCTGTCGGAGGCGGGCGTGACCGGCTTGACCGTGACGGAAGTGAAGGGCTTCGGCCGGCAAAAGGGACATACCGAGCTCTATCGCGGCGCCGAGTACGTGATCGACTTCCTGCCCAAGGTGAAGATCGAGGTGATCGTGCCGGACAATCAGGTCGATCGCTGCGTCGAGGCCATCATCTCCGCCGCGCGTACCGGCAAGATCGGCGACGGCAAGATCTTCGTGTACCCGGTGGAGCAGGTGGTGCGCATTCGCACCGGCGAGCGCGGCGAAGAGGCGATCTAGCAGACGGCGTGGACTGGGGCTATCCGGCCGCCTCGAGCGATTCGATCTCGCGCAG
>DASVBY010000094.1:0-7844 GCA_036381895.1 Burkholderiales bacterium
TTCACGCCGCGGGCATGCGCCTCGTCGTTCACTACCACTCCTCCGAAGCCGAAGCCCACGCGCTGCAGGCGGAGCTGCACCGGATCCGGCCGGATTCCGTCATGCTCGTGCGCGGCGATCTCGCGACCGGCGAGCGGCTGCACCGCAACCTCGTCTTCGAGACCGTCGAGGCGTTCGGGCGGCTCGATGTGCTCGTCAACAACGCCGGGCTCTTCTACCCGACCGAGTTCGGGCAGGCGACCGAAGCGCAGTGGGACGAGCTGATGGCGGTCAACCTCAAGGCGCCGTTCTTTCTGTCGCAGGCGGCGGCGCCGCACCTGCGCAAGCAGAACGGCGCGATCGTCAACGTCGCCGACGTCTACGGCGAGCGGCCGCTGCCGAACTTCCCGATCTACAGCATCGCCAAGGCCGGCGTAATCATGCTGACGCGCGCGCTCGCGCGCGAGCTCGGCCCCGAGGTGCGCGTGAACGGCATCGCGCCCGGCGCCATCCTCTGGCCCGAGCGCGGACTCGACGAGATGTCGAAGCAGCGCATCATCTCGCGCACCGCGCTCAAGCGCGCCGGCGACCCCGCCGACGTGGCGCGCGCAGCGCTCTACCTCGTGCGCGATGCGGCGTACACCACCGGGCAGGTCATCGCGGTCGACGGCGGACGCTCGGTGGTCATCTGAGCGCCGCGGTGCGGCGCGCCCGTTCGCGGTCGACGTCGCGCTTCGCGCCCAGCGGCGGCCAGCGCGCGGTAGATGCGAGCCGCATCAACTATTGTTGAAAGAACCGATGGGCGGGCGGCACGCACGGCCGACGGCCACTACCCGCGGTGCAATCGTGACCGGCTGCGCCGTGCAGGTGACGATTCAAAACCCGTGGATGAACCTGAAGACCGGCAGGCTCATGTCGGACACGCTCATCACGATCGTCCGGGGAGCGGAATAGGAAGGGCGGGCGCGCAATTCCGCGGCGTCCCTTGACGCTGCCTGCCGCCTGAGGCCGTATGCCGCCGGGCGAGTCCGGCGTCAGCCGCGCCGCATCCGGCCGCCCGCACGGAGGTCGAAATCGAACGGCACCCGGCGCAGCGCCTTGTTGCCGGGGAAGCGGCGCCACAGCTCGCCGAAGCGCTCCCCGGTCTCCGGATGCGGCAGCTCCGGCGCGAGCTCGGCGAGCGGGCCGAGCACGTGCGCATAGAGCGCGATGTCGTCGCGCGGGACGTTGAAGCGCGCGTCGTGGCGCACGACATCGCCGTAGAGCAGCACGTCGATGTCGAGCGTGCGCGGCCCGAAGCGCGGGCCGTTGCGCTTGCGGCCCTGGGCCGCTTCGATGGCGGCGAGGCGTTCGGCGACCGCGTCGAGCGGGAGGTCCGTGTCGAACGCGGCCACGAGATTGTAGAAGTCGTCCCCGACGAAGCCTTCGGCCGGGGTGCGGTACACCGACGAGAGCGCGAGCGCCGTGAATTGCTCGCGCAGCGCGGCGACCGCGGCGCGAATGTTCCGCTCGCGCGCGATGTTCGATCCGATGCTGACGTAGACCCGCGGCATCAGTCCTTCCGCCCGCGCTCGATCACGACGCCGACGTCGGTCGCCTGCCGCAGCGCCCCTTTCTTGTTGATCCGCACCCGTACCCAGCGCACGCCGAACTCGTGCAGCACGATGTCGGCGACCCGCTCCGCCAGCGTCTCCACCAGCTGGAACTGCGACTGCCCGACGTACTCGATGAGCCGCTTGGCGATCGCCTTGTAGTCCACGGTATCTGCGAGCCGGTCGGTGGCGGCGGCGCGGGCGACGTCGGTCGCGAGGTCGAGATCGAGCGCAACGGTCTGACGCACCCGGCGCTCCCACTCGAACACGCCGATGATGCAGTCGATGCGCAGATTGCGGATGTAAACGATGTCCATGCGACCGGCGGGTGCTGCGGCCGCACTATAGCGAAAAGTTGCGGGCCCTGTCTTGACCGCGGCCCCCGGCCCGCTTCCAATTAGCGCCCGTGGAATACCTGCTCATTCTTGCCGCCTACCTGATCGGCTCGATCCCCATGGCGATCGTCGTGGCGCGCGCGTTCGGTCTGCCGGACCCGCGCACCACCGGCTCGAACAACCCCGGCGCCACCAATATCCTGCGCTACGGCGGCAAGACCGCCGCCGCGGTGACGCTCGCGGGCGACGTGCTGAAAGGCGTCGTCGCGGTGCTGCTGCTGCGCCACTTCACGGACGACCCGCGGGTGATCGCGCTCGGCGGCGCGGCGGTGTTTCTCGGACACTTGTATCCGGTCTTCTTCGGTTTTCAAGGCGGGAAGGGCGTCGCCACGGCGCTCGGCGTGTGGCTCGTGCTCATGCCGTCGGTCGGCGGGCTGCTCCTGCTCACCTGGCTCGCGGTCGCGGCCGCGTTTCGCTACTCCTCGCTCGCCGCCCTGGTCGCCGCGCTCGCCGCACCCGTGTACGTGTGGCTCCTCGACGGGGCGGGCGTCTACGTCGGCCTCGCCGCCGGCATGACGGCGTTCCTCTTCTGGCGCCATCGCCGCAACATCCGCAACCTGCTCGACGGCACCGAAGGGCGCATCGGCGCTAAGGCGCCATCGGCGGCAGATCGCTGAGCCGCCAGCGCGGGCGCGCGGCGAACTCGAGCCCCGCGTCCGCCTGTCCCGCGCGCAGCCGCAGATACCCCGCGTACGCGATCATCGCGCCGTTGTCGGTGCAGAACTCGAAGCGCGGGAAGTGGCAGGAAATGCCGCGCTCGCGCGCGAGCGCATCGAGCCGTGCGCGCAGCATCCGGTTCGCGCTGACGCCTCCGGCGACCACGAGCCGGGCGAGGCCCGTCTGCTCGAGCGCGCGCTCGGCCTTGATCGCGAGCGTGTCGATGATCGCCGCCTGCAGCTCGGCCGCGATGTCGGCCGTGCGCTGGTCGTCGAGCGGCTGCTCCCCGGCCGCGAGCGCGCAGGCGGTCTTCAAGCCGCTGAAGCTGAAGTCGAGCCCCGGCCGGTCCGTCATCGGGCGCGGGAACCGGAAACGCCCGGGCACTCCCGCTTCCGCGGCTGCCTCGATGGCCGGGCCGCCGGGATAACCGAGCCCGAGGAGCTTCGCCCCCTTGTCGAAGGCTTCGCCGGCGGCGTCGTCGAGCGACTCGCCGAGGATCCGGTAGCGCCCCGGCCCGCTCACTTCGGCGAGCAGGGTATGGCCGCCCGAGACGAGCAGCGCCACGAACGGGAACGCCGGCGGATCCGGCTCGAGCATCGGGGAGAGGAGATGCCCTTCCATATGATGGACGCCGATGGCGCGCACCCCCCAGGCGTGGGCGAGGGCGCGGGCGACAGCCGCCCCGGCGAGGAGCGCGCCGGCGAGGCCGGGGCCGGCGGTGTACGCGATGCCGTCGAGGTCCCGGCCCCGGGTGCCGGCCGCCGCGAGCACCTGTCGGATCAGAGGCAGGGCCTTGCGGATGTGGTCGCGGGAAGCGAGCTCGGGCACGACGCCGCCGTAGTCGAGGTGCAGCGCGGCCTGCGAGTAGCGCCGGTGGGCGAGGAGTCCCGCCTGCGCGTCGTAAACCGCGACTCCGGTGTCGTCGCAGGAGCTTTCCAGTCCCAGAATGCGCATGTCCTGAATATTCTACCGGCGGGGGCGGGGCAGGCCCGCACAATGTACAAAGGGGAGGGGAGGGGCTAAAATCGCGCCCCTTCGGGCCAAGCAGGCCCTTAGGCCCGTTTACCCGGCGTTCGTTCCCTGAACCGAGTTTTGCTACGAGAGGTGATTGCACTCGATGCCTTCCGTCCGCGTCAAAGAAAACGAGCCGTTTGAGCTCGCGCTGCGCCGCTTCCGCCGGTCCTGCGAGAAGGCCGGCGTGTTCACCGAAATGCGCCGCCGCGAGTACTACGAAAAGCCCACCGAGATTCGCAAGCGCAAAGCGGCCGCCGCGCGCAAGCGCGAGCAGAAGAAGCTCGCCCGCATGCAGATGCCGTTCCGTCCGCGCGGGCTGGGATGAGCCTCAAGGAACGTATCCAGAACGACCTCAAGCAGGCGATGCGCGATAAGGACCAGGCGCGCGTCGACACGCTGCGGCTGCTGACTGCCGCGATCAAGCAGCGCGAAGTGGACGAGCGCATCGCGCTCGACGACGCCGGCGTCCTCGCCGTCATCGACAAGCTCATCAAACGCTCGCGCGAATCCATCGAGCAGTATGAAAAGGGCGGGCGCGCCGACCTCGCCGCCAAGGAGCAGGCGGACGTCGCCGTCTGGCAGAGCTATCTGCCGCAACCCTTGAGCGACGCCGAGATCGAGCAGCTCATTAACGACGCCATCGCCACGAGCGGCGCGTCCTCGATCCGGGACATGGGCAAGGTCATGGGCGTCCTGCGTCCGCAGCTCCAGGGCCGCGCGGACATCGGGCAGGTGAGCGCCCGCGTCAAGGCCCGACTGGGCGGCTAGCGCCGCCGACCGTCCCCCTCTTGCCGCCCGCCCGGACCGCTTAGAATAGGCCCATGGGCGGCCGGATCCCGAAGCAGTTCATCGACGAGGTGCTGCTGCGCGCGGATATCGTGGAAGTCATCGACGCGCGCGTGCCGCTCAAGCGGGCCGGCAAGGACTACAAGGCCTGCTGTCCGTTCCACGACGAGAAAACGCCTTCCTTCACCGTGAGCCCGGCGAAGCAGTTCTATCACTGCTTCGGCTGCGGCGCGCACGGCACCGCGATCGACTTCCTCATGGAGTACGAGCGCATGAGCTTCCCGGAAGCGGTCGAGGAGCTTGCCGCGCACGTCGGTCTGCAGCTCCCGGCGGAAGCGCAGGGCGCGAGCCCGCGGGGCGATGCGGCGCCGGGGCTGCTGCGGGTGCTCGAGGAGGCGGCGCGCTACTACCGGACGCAGCTTCGGGAAAGCCAGCGTGCGATCGCGTACCTCAAGAGTCGCGGCATCAGCGGTGAGATCGCCGCGGCCTTCGGACTCGGCTATGCGCCGGACGGCTGGGACCACCTGACGCAGCAGCTCGGCCGGACGGCGGAGGACCGGGAGCTGCTCGTGCGCGCGGGGCTCGCGGTGCGCAAGGACAGCGGCGGGTGCTACGACCGTTTCCGCGACCGCGTGCTCTTCCCGATCCACGACTACCGCGGCCGTATCGTCGGCTTCGGCGGCCGCATCATCGACCGCGGCGAGCCCAAATACCTCAACTCGCCGGAAACGCCGCTGTTCCACAAGGGCCGCGAGCTCTACGGCCTTTATCGCGCGCGCGATCGCATTCGCGCGGCCGGCCGGGTGCTGGTGGTCGAGGGGTACATGGACGTGGTCGCGCTGGCCCAGTTCGGGGTCGACAATGCCGTCGCTACCCTCGGCACCGCCACCACGCGCGACCACCTCGAGCGGCTCTACCGTTTCGCGCCGGAGGTGGTGTTCTGTTTCGACGGCGACCGCGCCGGCCGCGAAGCCGCCTGGCGCGCGGTGGATACGGCGCTCTCGGTGCTGCACGAGGCCCGGCAGGCGAGTTTCCTGTTCCTGCCGGAAGGCGAGGATCCGGATTCCCTGGTCCGCAAGGAGGGCGCCGAGGCCTTGCAGGTGCGCATGGCGCAGGCAAAGCCTCTGCCCAAGTTCCTGTTCGAGACACTGGCTCAGCAGGTAGACCTCCGACGGCTCGACGGGCGTACACGCCTGATCGAACTGGCGCGACCGTTGCTGTCTAAGGTCCCGGCCGGCGTGTTCCGCCGCCTGCTGGTCCAGGAGCTGGCCGACATCAGCCGTGTGCCGGCGGCCGAGATCGAACGCGCGTACTGGGGTCGGGAGGCGGGGATGTCGGAGGTCCAGCCCATTCGCGGTCCGGCATACCGGGGCGGCGGGCGCCAGCCGAAGCCGCCGTCGCTCGTGTGGATGGCGGCCGCGATGCTGGTGCAGCACCCGGAGCTCTGCGCCCAGGTGGCCGACGAGGGTTTTCTCGAGGATCTCGAACGGCCGGGGATGCCGCTGCTGCGCGCGCTGATTGATACGCTTCGACGGAACCCCCATTTCAATACAGCCGCCCTGGTAGAGCATTTCCGCGATAGTGAGTACCAACCGCAGGTGGCGCGGCTCGCCACCTGGACTCATGCCGCGCTGGCACAGGACGTGACGGCCGAGTTTCAGGGCGTGCTGCAGCAGATGCGCCGCGCGGCGATCAAAGGAAGGGTGGAGCATCTGCTGCAAAAGCAGCGAATTCACGGTCTAACGACCGTGGAAATGAGGGAATTGGCGCAGTTGTACCAACTCCAGGCCGAGCGGCCGGAGGCGGCACGCATTGACCGAACCTAGGGCAGGCGCAAAGTTAAGCTATACTTTCAGATTTTCTTTCGCTGCCCGTCGAGTGCACAAAGTGACACAGACCAGAGATCAGGCTCGCATGGATCAAGAAACCCAACGCTCCCAGCTCAAGAAGCTGATCATTCAAGGCAAAGAGCAGGGCTTCCTGACGTACCGGGAGATCAACGACCACCTGCCCGAAGAGGTTCACGACACCGACCAGATCGAGGCGGTGGTGAACATGATCAACGACATGGGCATCCAGGTGTACGACGAGGCACCGGATCCGGATTCGCTGCTGCTCAAGACCGAGCCGCCGCCGGCGGACGACGACGAGGAGGCCGCCGAGGAGGCGGAGCAGGTGCTCGTGTCCGCGGTCGACAGCGAGTTCGGCCGCACCACGGACCCCGTGCGCATGTACATGCGCGAGATGGGGACCGTCGAGCTGCTCACGCGCGAGGGCGAGATCGAGCTCGCCAAGCGCATCGAGGACGGTGTGCGCCAGACGACCGAAGCCATCGCCGCCTGCCCGGCTGCGATCGCCGAGGTCGTGCGCATGATGGATCTGGTCGAGGCCGACCAGATGCGCCTCACCGACCTCGTGGTCGACTTCGTCGATCCGAACGCCCCGGATATGCCGATTCCGGACGTGAAGTCCGCCGCCGACAGCGACGACAACGAGGAGAGCGACGAAGGCGGCGGCTCGGGCGACGACGACGGCGGCCCGAGCCGCGAGGAGGCGCTCGCGCGCTTCGGGCGCATCCGCAAGCTCCACGCGAGCCTGCTCAAGGCGATCGCCAAGCACGGGCACGACAGCCCGGAAGTACGGCGCGTGCAGAAGAAGCTCGCGGACGAGTTCATGCAGATCAAGTTCGTCTCGAAGCAGGTGAATCGCCTGGTCGAGTACGTGCGGTCGCTCGTCGAGCAGGCGCGTGCGCAGGAAAAGATCATCATGGACATCTGCGTCGGCAAGGCGCGGATGCCGCGCAAGACCTTCCTCAAGCTGTTCCCGGGCAACGAGACGAACAAGCGCTGGGTCAAGAAGGCGGCCAAGGCGGGCGACGTGAACGCGGGGGTGATCGAGGCGCACGCCGACGAGATCATCGCGGCACAGGAGAAGCTGCACCAGATCGAGGAGCGCGCCGGGCTGCCGATCGCGGCGCTCAAGGAAGTGAACCGCCGCATGTCGATCGGCGAAGCCAAGGCGCGGCGCGCGAAGAAGGAGATGGTCGAGGCGAACCTGCGCCTCGTGATCTCGATCGCGAAGAAGTACACGAACCGCGGCCTGCAGTTCCTGGACCTGATCCAGGAAGGCAACATCGGCCTGATGAAGGCGGTGGACAAGTTCGAGTACCGGCGCGGCTACAAGTTCTCGACCTACGCGACCTGGTGGATCCGGCAGGCGATTACCCGCTCGATCGCGGACCAGGCGCGCACGATCCGCATCCCGGTGCACATGATCGAGACGATCAACAAGCTGAACCGGATCTCGCGCCAGATGCTGCAGGAGATGGGCCGCGAGCCGACGCCCGAGGAGCTCGCGCAGCGGATGGAGATGCCGGAGGACAAGGTCCGCAAGGTGCTGAAGATCGCGAAAGAGCCGATCT
>DASVBY010000095.1:0-24801 GCA_036381895.1 Burkholderiales bacterium
CCCGTCGTCCGTGCCGAGCAGGACGATGTCCGCGGGGCGGCGGGCGAAGACGCCGTTCGCCACGACGCCGGCGATCTGGTCGAGCGCGTTCTCGAGCTCGAGGGGGTCGAGGATTTCGAGGTTGTGGACGTCGAGGATCAGGTTGCCGTTGTCGGTCACGAAGTTCTCGCGCCATACGGGGTGGCCGCCGAGCCGTACGATCTGGCGCCCGACGTAGGAGCGCGCCATCGGGATGACCTCGACCGCGACCGGAAACGCGCCGAGGCGGCCCACGAGCTTGGAGTCGTCGGCGATGCAGACGAACTTGCGGCTCGCGGCGGCGACGATCTTCTCCCGCGTGAGCGCGCCGCCCCCGCCCTTGATCAGGTGGCGGTGCTCGGTGAGCTCGTCCGCGCCGTCGACGTAGAGCGGCAGGTCGCCGGTCACGTTCAGGTCGAGCACCGGAATGCCGTGCTGGTGCAGCCGCGCTTCCGTGGCCTTCGAGCTCGCCACCGCCCCGTCGATGTCGGCCTTGCGCCTGGCGAGCAGGTCGATGAAGTGGTTGGCCGTGGAGCCGGTGCCGACCCCGACGACCATGTTCGGTTCCACGAACTGGAGGGCCGCCGCCGCCGCAGCCTTCTTCTTCTCGTCCGCCGTCATTCCCGTAGCCCGGTATGCGTCCGGGGCGAGAATAGCGAGTTCGGATGTATTTATAAAGGATGAGTGCTAGATTAAGCGCGCCGCCGCCGCGGACTTACAACAACACCGGCGCGGCGAGCGCAGCCCGAACTCCAGTGTCACAGCAGTACGTCAAGAGAATCCTCACCGCGCGCGTCTACGAGGTGGCGCGGGAGACCCCGCTCGAATACGCGCCGATCTTGTCGGGGCGTCTGGGCAACCAGGTCTGGATCAAACGCGAGGACGAGCAGCCGGTGTTCTCGTTCAAGTGCCGCGGCGCCTACAACAAGATCGCCGCGCTGCCGCCGGCCGAGCTCAGGCGCGGCGTGATCGCGTCCTCGGCCGGCAACCACGCGCAGGGCGTGGCGCTCGCGGCCAGGAAGCTCGGGGTCAAGGCGGTCATCGTCATGCCGCGCACCACGCCGCAGATCAAGGTGGACGCCGTGCGCAACCTCGGCGGCATCGCCGTGCTCCACGGCGACAACTACGATGCCGCGTACGAACATGCGCGGCGGCTCGCGCGCGCCGAGCGCCTGGCGTTCATCCATCCCTACGACGATCCGGACGTGATCGCCGGCCAGGGCACGATCGGCTTCGAAATCCTCAAACAGCACACCGCGCCGCTGGACGCGATCTTCGTGCCGGTCGGCGGCGGCGGACTCATCGCCGGCATCGCGGTGTACATCAAGCAGCTTCGCCCGGACGTCAAGATCGTCGGGGTCGAGCCCGAGGACGCGGACGCGATGGCGCGCTCGCTCGCTCGCGGCCGGCGCGTGGTGCTCGATCAGGTCGGCATCTTCGCCGATGGCGTGGCGGTACGGCAGGTGGGCCGGGAGACGTTCAAGCTCTGCCGCCGGTACGTCGACGAGATCGTGGTGGTCACGAACGACGAGATCTGCGCCGCCATCAAGGACGTGTTCGAGGACCGCCGCTCGGTGCTCGAGCCCGCGGGGGCGCTTGCCTTCGCCGGGCTCAAGCGCTACGTCCAGCGCGAGGGCGTGCGCGGCGCGCACCTGATCGCGATCGCTTCCGGCGCCAACGTCAACTTCGACCGGCTGCGGCACGTGGCCGAGCGCGCCGAGATCGGCGAGCGGCGCGAGGCGATTCTCGCGGTTACGATCCCCGAACGTCCCGGCTCGTTCCGCGAGTTCTGCGCCATGGTCGGCGACCACAACATCACCGAGTTCAACTATCGCTACGCGGACCCGCAGCGGGCGCACATCTTCGTGGGTCTGCAGATCAGGGGGGCGGAGGAGATCGGCAGGATCGTGAAGGGCCTGCGCGCCAAGGGCTACCCGACCGTGGACATGACCGACAACGAGATGGCGAAGCTGCACATTCGCCACATGGTCGGCGGGCGCGCCCCGAACGCGACGCACGAGATACTCTATCGCTTCGAGTTCCCGGAGCGTCCCGGAGCGCTGTTCGAGTTCCTGAACAAGATGGGCGGCGCCTGGAACATCAGCCTGTTCCACTACCGCAACCACGGTGCCGACTTCGGCCGCGTGCTGGTCGGCATGCAGGTGCCGCCCGCGGATCACGCGAAGTTCCGGCAGTTCCTCGACAATCTCGGTTACGAGTACGCCGACGAGACGGAGAACCCCGCGTACAAGCTGTTCCTGAGCTGAGCGTTCGCCCCCCGGGGGCTACTTGCGGACGCGCTCCACTTTCTCGATCACGACGTCGCGCACCGGCACGTTCTCGAACGGGCCGATCGTGCGCGTGGGCGCGGCCTCGATCCTGCGGACCACGTCCATGCCGCGGACGACGCGGCCGAAGACCGCGTAGCCCCAGCCCTCGATCGTCTTGCTGCGATGATCGAGGAAGTGGTTGTCGGCGGTGTTGATGAAGAACTGCGCGGACGCCGAATGCGGTTCGGCGGTGCGCGCCATCGCGATCGTGCCCGTGGTGTTCTTCAGTCCGTTGTCCGCTTCGTTCACGATCGGTGCGCCGGTCTGCTTCTGCTTCATGCCCGGCGCGAAGCCGCCGCCCTGGATCATGAAGCCCGGGATGACGCGGTGAAAGATCGTGCCGTCGTAGAAGCCGCGGTCGACGTAGGCGAGAAAGTTGGCGGTGGTCTTCGGCGCGCGCACCGGGTCGAGCTCGATCTCGATGACGCCGACGTTCGTCGTCATGCGCACCGTGGGCGGAGCGGGCGCCTTGCCTTCACCGAACGCCGACGCCGAGGCCAGCGCGGTCGAAATCGTCAGAACGAACAAAGCTCTCATTGGCGCTCTCCCGAGTTCTTCCGTGCATGCCTCGATCAGCTGCCGCGCTTTTCCATCGCCAGGATCGCCTCCCACTCGGCGGCGGTCACCGGCATGATCGACAGCCGGTTGCCCCGGGCGAGGAGGCGCATGCGCCTGAGCTTGGGGTTCGCGCGCAGCTCGGCGAGCGGCACGAGGCGTTCGAGCTTGCGCTTGAAGCGCACGTCGACCATGTACCAGTACGGCTGCTCCGGCGTGCTGCGCGGATCGTGGTACGGGCTCCGCGGGTCCCAGGCGGTGAAGTCGGGGTAGGCTTCGCGCGCGATTTCGACGATTCCGGCGACGCCCGGCACCGGACAGCTCGAATGGTAGAAGAACGCGAGGTCGCCCTCGCGCATCGCGCGCATGTAGTTGCGCGCCTGGAAGTTGCGTACGCCGTCCCAGTGCTCCGTGCGTCCCGGACGCGCCCGAAGATCGTCGATCGAGAACACGTCCGGCTCCGACTTCATGAGCCAGTACTGTCGTGCAGCGGCCATGGACGCCATTCTAGCAGCCGCCTCAACCCCGGCGCCGCGGACGTCGAATCAGCCGGCGGCGCGCCGGAGCGCCGGGTGCGCGTCGAGCGCGAGCCGCCGGATCGAGCGGCTGCGTCCGGTCGCTTCGTCCACACCGATCAATACCGCGCACAGGGTGCCGATGCCCTCGGCGAGTTCTCCCCGTTCGCGATCACGAGATCGGGCTGCAGCGTCTGGCGCAGCCCCGGCAGATGCTTCCCGAGCGCGCGCAGCCCGGGCGCGTCCATCACTCGCCGATGAAGCGCAGCGTCATGAAGTCGGAAAGCGTCATCGATTGGCGTAGTAAACGGCGCAATCCGTGACGACGCCGTCGAGCACGACGTCCCAGGGGTCGGCGGGTACGGCCGGCACGCGCTGGAACTCGTGGGCGAGACCGAGCAGGTGCGGCCGGCGCAGGAACCGGCGGCCGCGAAGGAAAGCGAGGCTCCGATCGTAGAAGCCCGCTCCGCGCCCGAGGCGGTTGCCGCTTGGATCGAATGCGACGAGCGGCAGCAGGATGAGGTCCAGGCGGGCGGCGGGTACGCGCTCGCGCGGCGCCACGTGCGGCTCCGGTATCCCCAGGCGGTTCCTGACGAGCTCGGTGCCCGGCGTGAAACGCGCGAACCAGAGCCGCCGGCGCGGCGCCCAGGCGAGGACCGGCAGGTACGCTTCCTTGCCCGCGCGCCAGATGCGCTCGATCAGCGGGCGGGTATCGATCTCGCCGTCGTCCGGCAGGTAGCAGGCAATGCGCCGGCTCGCACGAAACTCCGGCGTGCGCACGAGCTGCGCGAGCACCCGCTTCGCCGCCGCGCGCTGCAGCGCGGGCGCGAGACTCGCGCGGCGCGCTCGCATCGTCTTGCGCAGCTCCGCCTTCGGCGTGTGCACCGCCGGAGTCCGCCGTGCGCGCAGCTGCGTGCCCCGTCGTGCGGTGCGTCTCGGCGGAAGCTTCGTCTTCACGGGTTCCTCGTCCGGGCGGGCGGCGGGCACCGTGCTTTCGTGCGCCTGCGGCGTCTTCCCCGCGCCGGGCGGCGCGGCGCTCTCGCGGCTGCGGCCGTTGCGCCGCTTCGCGCTCACGCCCGGTACGTCGAAGGAGAGGCTAGTCGAAACCGCGGCGATCGCGCGGCTGCAATGCGCCGCTCGCGTCGGGCGAGCAGCGCGCGGAAATCAGGGCGTCCTCCGCCTGTGCCGTGCTGGCCGCTACACCTTGAACCGAACGGTTCAAGTGGGTGCCTAAGAGATGCATCAGGCTTTCCGCTGCCAGGGCGGACATGCACAACAGCATCTTCTGGCTGGCTCCCTAAATGCGGTGATAGGTTCAAAGGATTGCCGGGACAGTCACGTACACCGCAGGGGACGCGTTCACAATGATATACCTATTGGCGCGTCTGTCCATCCCAGCGGAGGGCCGCATCGATCTTGTTGCGCAGCAGACGCACTTTCTGCGTCGCATTCTCGGACAGCCCGCCGTTCTGTCGCAGCTCGAGCAGCTCGTGACTGATGTTGAGCGCCGCCATGATCGCGGCACGCTCGGTGCCGATCACCTTGCCTGTCGACTGCACTTCGCGCAGCTTGCGGTCGAGGTACGCAGCGGCCGCGATCAACGACTCGCGCTGATGCTCGGGGCAGGCTACGCGAAACTCCTTGCCCATGATGACTACCGGAACGCCTTCGTTCGTTTCTTTCATCCGCTGCGCTCCAGTGCCTTCAGCCGGTTGATCATGGCTTCGATGCGCTCGCGCGCGATGCGCGTCTTCTCGAGGAGCCGCGCGCGCTCCGCCTGCAGATTCTCCTGTTCCGATTTGAGCGCGCTGTTCTCCTGCTGCAGCCGCTGACACGCGGCTATCAGCTCATCGATGCGGTTCTCGAGTTGCTTGAGGTCGTCGCTTTCCACGGAGGTCGCGCGATTGAGCCCGCGTCAATATAGGTTCGGGGCATTATAAGGTCAACGGTGCGGGCGGCGAGCGCGCAGTGCTAGACTCGCGTGCACTGTCCCGTCATTCGTTGCCGGCGCCGCAGCCGCCGGCCGCGAGCAAACCCGCGAGGTGGCGCCGTGCACGGTTCTTCGGTTTCTCCCCCCGACTACGACGAGCTCGCCGCGGCACTGCGCGCCGCTTCGGTACCGCTCTCCGCCGCCGAAGTGCACGGCGTGCTGACGGGCGCGGCGTCGGTGCCCGAGGGGCGGGCGCCGGGGACGCTGCTCTTCGGCGACACACCCCCGCCGCCCACCGCGGAAACCGAGCGGCTGCTGCGCGTCATCGCGGCGCTGCAGGAGGACATCCGCGCCCGGCTCGAGGGACCGGAGTTCGAATTTCAACCGATGCTGCCGAACGCGGCGCCGCTGCCCGAGCACGTCGAAGCGCTCGCGGCCTGGGCGCGCGGCTACGTGCTCGGACTCGCGGCCGCCGGCGTACGCGATCCGCGCCGCCTGAAGGGCGAGGTCGCCGAGTTCCTGCTCGACGCGGAACGGATCGGCGAAGCGGAGATGGACGACGACGAGACGATCGAGACGCAGGAGCGCGAGATTGCCGAGATCGTCGAGTACCTGCGCGCGGGTGTGCAGCTCGTGTACGACGAGCTGCGGGACCGCTGAGTCGCGGATCCGACCGCAAGCGACCGGGGCGCGATCCGCGGCGTGAACGGACTCCTGCAGGCATGGAAATCCCGAGAGTCGCGCCAGCCCAATGCGCGGGTGTGGTACGCACGTTGCAGCAAGCGGCGCCGGCGCGGCGGCGCGATTGCTCCGTCGGCGATCGATGCGCCGTCATTTCTCCGCATCCTTTGCGGGCAATAGCTCCGTATAGCCCGCTCTACGCGCGCGGATCTCCGCCGCCGTCTCTCGAAACACCGCCGCATGCGGGCCGCCGAGCGCGAGCGCGCGCGCGATCGCTTCCTCCGCTTCCGCCAGCCGGCCGAGCTCGACGAGCACCTGCGCCAGGTTGTTGAAGGCGATGCCGGCGTCGGGGTGCCGGCTTGCGGCCGCGCGGTACGCCCGCTCGGCGCCCGCGCGGTCGCCGAGCGCGTAGGCGGCGTTCCCGAGCCCCAGTTGCGCGCCGAGGCTCGCCGGCCAGCGTTCGAGCGCCGCGTCGTATGCCCGGCGGGCTTCCTCCCAGCGCTGCAGGCGCTCGAGCGCGACGACCGCCTGCAAGTACGGGAGCTCCTCGGCGGTGCGCGGCAGCACGCCGGGAGGCAGCGCCACCATGGCCCAGTAGTCCCCGCGCCGCCAGGTGCGTTCGAACACGCGCAGCGGAACGATGCGGCGTCGTTCGCGTCCGGAACGCAGGATGAGCTCATCGCGCGTCAGGTCGAAGCCGACGACGACGGCGTAGTGCCAGCGCGGATACCACGCGAACGCGAGGTTCTGGAGCACGACAACGGGGTGGCCCGCCTGCACTTCGGCGAGCAGCGCCTCGAGCCGCGGCGCGAGCACGTAGGGCACGACGCCGTGGCGGCGCGCGGCGGCGAGGAGCTCGAGCTGAAGGCTGCCGCGCCGCGCGGGCAGATACACCTGCGCCGCGAGCGCGGCGGGCGTGGTGCGCACACCGGCCCGCTCGAGCACCGTGGCGAGCGCCGCCGGCCCGCACTGGTAGTCCTCCTGCGGGAAGAACGCGACGTCGTGCAGCTCGACCGCTTCGGCGAACGGCGCGCGCGCCAGACGCTCCGACTGCAGTGCGGCGCAGGCGGCGAGCAGGAATGCGCCGGCGAGCGCGAGCGCGCGCCACGCGCCGCCGGCGCACGTCGGCGCGGGGACGAGCCGCGGTGCGCTCATCCGGTCAACGATCCGCCGCGCGTACGAACGGGAAGACGTCCGTGAAACCGAGGTAATCGGTGATGACCAGCACCACGAACACGAACAGGATCACGCCGAACCCGTCGCCGCCCGCAGGCAGCGCCTCGATTCTCGCGGCCAGCTCGCTGACCTCGGCGTCGCTCAAGGCCGATACCCGTGCTCCGATCTCGGACGGAGCGACGCCCGCGGCGAGCAGCTGCCGCTTCACTTCTTCCCGCTCGAGGAGCTGCTGCACGCGCGCGCGCTCGGTCCGCGCTTGCGCGGCGCCGACCGCCGCTTCGGTTCCGACGAGCGCCGCCGCCGCGATTGGCACGTGCACGGCGACGGCAAGGAAGGCGAACGCGACGAAGCCGCAGATCGAACGAACGCAGGCGCGCAGCGAACTCATGACCGACATCTCCTTGTTGTTCATGTTGCACTCTCCTTGTGGCGGACTCAGCCTGTAATGTGCCGCACGCGCAGGCTGCGAACGCGCGGAAGTATGATAGCAACGCACCGCTTCGGCTCTACTCGGGGTGCCCCCTACCGGGCTTTGCGGCATAATGACCGCATGGATATGAAAGTTTACGCGCAGCGCCGCGCCGAGCTCTTGCAGCATATGCAGGGCGGCGTCGCCATCATTCCCACGGCGCCGGTGCGCATTCGCAACCGCGACGTGGACTACCCGTACCGTCCCGACAGCGATTTCTACTACCTCACCCACTTTCCCGAGCCGGAAGCCGTTGCCGTGCTCGTTCCCGGGCGGCCGCACGGCGAGTACATCCTTTTCTGCCGCGAACGCAACCCCGAGAAGGAGATCTGGGACGGCAAGCGCGCCGGGCTCGAAGGGGCGCGCGCCGCTTACGGTGCGGACGACGCCTTCCCGATCGAGGACATCGACGACATCCTCCCAGGCCTGCTCGAGAACCGCGAGAAGGTGTTCTACTCGATCGGGCGTTATGCCGACTTCGACAGCCGCCTGATGTCCTGGGTCAACGAAGTGCGCGCGAAGAGCCGCAACGGCGTGCACGCGCCGGGCGAGTTCGTCGACCTCGACCACATCCTGCACGAGATGCGCCTCATCAAGCGTCCGGAGGAGATCCGGCTCATGAAGCGCGCGGCGAAGATTTCGGCGGCGGCGCACCGCCGCGCCATGCAGGCGTGCCGGCCGGGCATGATGGAGTACGAGCTCGAGGCGGAGCTGCTCTACGAGTTCCGCCGCGGCGGCGCCGAGTTTCCGGCCTATTGGCCGATCGTCGGCGCCGGTGCCAACGCCTGCATACTGCACTACCGCGAGAACAACTGCCGCATCAACGCCGGCGACCTGGTGCTGATCGACGCGGGCGCGGAGCTCGACTGCTACGCGGCCGACATCACGCGCACGTTTCCTGCGAACGGCCGCTTCAGCGGCGAGCAGCGCGCGGTCTACGAGATCGTGCTCGCGGCGCAGGCCGCCGCCATCGCCGAAGTGCGTCCGGGCCGGCACTGGAACGATCCGCACGATGCGGCGGTGCGCGTGCTCACGCGGGGGCTGGTCGACCTCGGCCTGCTGCAGGGCGAGGTCGACGGGTTGATCGAGAAAGGCGACTACCGGCGCTTCTACATGCACCGTACCGGCCACTGGCTCGGCATGGACGTGCACGACGTCGGCGACTACAAGGTCGCCGACGCCTGGCGCGAGCTCGAACCAGGCATGACGCTCACGGTCGAGCCGGGGCTCTATATCGCCGCCGGGCCCGGAGTGCCGGAGCGCTTCGCGAACATCGGCGTGCGTATCGAGGACGACGTGCTCGTGACGCGCGAAGGCTGCGAGGTGTTGACGCACGAGGCGCCGAAGGCGATCGACGACATCGAGGCGCTGATGCGCGGGTGATCCGCGGGGCGCGAGGTGCGCGGCTTCGCCGAGCCTCGTCGTTCAAAGATTGCTCGGGTCGCGCTCGTCCGCGGTTTTCGGAGTACTGCGTTTCCGTGAAGACCGATTTCGACATCCTCATCGTCGGCGGCGGGCTCGTCGGCGCGAGCCTCGCGCACGCGCTCGCGGGCAGCGGCCTGCGCCTCGGGCTGCTCGAGGCCGCGCCACCGGCGCTGCCGGCGGCACCCGGCTACGACGACCGTACGCTCGCGCTCGCCTACGGTTCGCGCCTCGTTTTCGAGGGCCTCGGCGTATGGGAGGAGATCGTGCGCCGCGCCGCCCCCGCGCCGATAGAGCGCATCCACATTTCCGACCGGGGACGCTTCGGGTTCACGCGGTTGAGCGCGCACGACGCCGGCGCGCCGGCGCTCGGTTACGTCGTGTCCGCGCCGATGCTCGGCGCGGTGCTCTACGGCGCGCTCGCGGCGCAGCCGGACCTAACGCTGCTCGCGCCGGCCCGCGTCGAGGGGCTCGCGCTCGGGGACGAGGCGGCGCGCGTGCGCGCACGCCTCGCCGAGGGCGACTGCGAGCTGAGCGCGCGGCTCGTCGTCGCGGCGGACGGCGCCGATTCGCCGCTGCGGGCGGCGGCAGGGCTCGAGGCGCAGCGCATCGACTACGGGCAGTCGGCGGTGGTGAGCGCGGTGACGCCCGAACGCCCGCACGGCTACACCGCATACGAGCGCTTCACCGAGTCCGGCCCGCTCGCGCTCCTGCCCGCGAGCGCGACCCATTGCGCCGTGGTGTGGACCGTCGCCGCGGCCGACGTCGATACGGTGCTCGGCTGGGACGACGCCACCTTCCGCGCGCACCTCGAAGCGCGCTTCGGCGAGCGCCTCGGCGCGCTCGAGCGCGTCGGCCGGCGTCGCGCCTACCCGCTCGCGCTGACGCGCGTGCCGCGGCAGGTGCGGCCGCGGCTCGTCGTGATCGGCAACGCCGCGCACACCGTGCATCCGGTCGCGGGACAAGGCTTCAACCTCGGGCTGCGCGACGTCGCCGCGCTCGCCGAGGTGCTGTACGAATGCGCCGCCGCCGGCGCCGATCCGGGCGCGCTCGCGCCGCTCGAGCGCTATGCCGCCTGGCGCGCGCGCGACAACCGCGTCATCCTCGGCTTCACGCACACGCTCGCGCGGGTGTTCCCGAGCCGGGTTCCGCCCCTCGTGCTCGCGCGCGATCTCGGGCTGATCGCGGTCGATCTGCTGCCGCCGGTGAAGCGGGCGCTCGTGCGCGTGACGAGCGGCCTCGCGGGGCGCCGGCCGCGCCTCGCGCTCGGCCGCGCGCTGCAGCCGCCGCCGGCATGAGCATCCGTCCCCCGCAGCGCCCGGTGCACTACGACGTCGCGATCGTCGGCGGCGGCATGGTCGGCGGTGCGCTCGCCTGCGCGCTCGGCGGCAGTGCGCTCAAGGTGGCGCTGATCGAACCGCACCCGCCGCGGCCGCCGGCCGGCGAAGACTTCGAGCAGCGCGTGAGCGCGCTGACGCTCGCCTCGCAGGCGCTGCTCGAGAACGTCGGCGCCTGGGCCGGAATCGTCGCGCGGCGGGCCGCCGAGGTGCGGGCGATGCGGGTGTGGGACGCCTGGGGCGAGATCCGCTTCGACGCCGCCGAGATCGGCGAGCCGTACCTCGCGCATATCGTCGAGAACGCCGTCGTCGTCGCCGCACTGCACGAGCGCATGCAGCAGTACACCAACGTGCACGTGGTGCACGACCGCGTCGCCGGCTTCGCGCTCGAGGAGGACGCCGTCGCGCTCGCGCTCGCCGACGGCCGGCGCCTGCGTGCGCGCCTGGCGGTCGGCGCCGACGGCGCGGATTCCGCCGTACGCCGCGTGCTCGCGATTCCCGTGCGCCGGCTCGACATGCGCCAGCTCGGGATCGTCGCGACCGTGCGCACCGAGGGTGCGCACCGCAACACCGCCTGGCAGCGCTTCCTGCCGACGGGCCCGCTCGCCTTCCTGCCGCTGCCCGAGGCGCACGCCTGCTCGATCGTGTGGTCGGCCGACCGCGAGCGCGCCGAGGAGCTGCTCGCGCTCGACGACGCCGCGTTTCTCGCGGCCCTGGCGGAAGCGTTCGGCGACCGGCTGGGCCCGCTGCGTTCGGTCGGTCCGCGCGCCGCGTTTCCGCTCGCGCTCGCGCATGCCGACAGCTACGTGCGGCCGCGCGTGGCGCTCGTGGGCGATGCGGCGCACGTGGTGCATCCGCTCGCGGGGCAGGGCGTGAACCTCGGGTTGCTCGATGCGGCCGCGCTCGCCGAGGTGCTGCTCGAGGCGGCGCAGGCGCGCCGCGACCTCGGCGGGCTGCACGTGCTGCGGCGCTACGAGCGCTGGCGCAAGGGGGACAATCTGGGCATGGTCGCCGTCACCGGCGGCTTCAGGTATCTGTTCGGCAACGACTGGCCGTTCGTGCGCAGCGCGCGCGGCCTCGGACTGTCGTTCACCGACCGCCTCGGGCCGGTGAAGCGGCTCATCATGCGCCGTGCGTCCGGGCTCGACGGCGATCTGCCGCGCCTCGCCCGCCGCGAATTCTAGTTCTCGCCGATACTCGAGGGATGCAGCGGCGGGCCGAGCGAGGGCGGGAGAGCCGATTCGCGGGCGCGACGGGCACGGGCCGGCGCTCGTTTCCTTACCGGTCCATCCCGAGCTCTTTGAGTTTGCGCGTGAGGGTGTTGCGGCCCCAGCCGAGCTTCTTCGCCGCCTCCTGCTTGCGCCCACCGGTGTATTTGAGCGCCGCCTCGATCAGGATGCGCTCGAACGTCGCGTTGACGTCGCGATAGATGCGACCCTCGCCGCGCATCAGCCGGCTTTCCACGAGCTGCCGCAGGCTCACTTCCCAGCGGTCGTCGCGGCCGCCGTCGACCGCGCGCAGCTCGGGCGGCAGATCGTCGATGCGGATCACCTGGCCCGGCGCCATCACCGTGAGCCAGCGGCAGGTGTTCTCGAGCTGGCGGACGTTTCCCGGCCAGGGAAGCTGCGTCAGGTGCCGCTCGGTTTCGGGCGCGAGCTGCTTCGGTTCCACGCCGAGCTCGGCGGCGGAACGCTTGAGGAAGTGCCGCGCCAGGATCGGGATGTCTTCGCGCCGCTCGCGCAGGGCCGGAAGATGGATGCGAATCACGTTGAGCCGATGGAACAGGTCCTCGCGAAAGCGGCCCTGCCGCACGCGCTCTTCGAGGTTCTGGTTGGTCGCGGCGATGATGCGCACGTTCGTCGAGATCTGCTCGTGGCCGCCGACGCGGTAGAACTTGCCGTCCGCGAGCACGCGCAAGAGCCGCGTCTGCAGCTCGGTCGGCATGTCGCCGATCTCATCGAGGAACAGCGTGCCGCCGTTCGCCTGCTCGAAGCGGCCCTGACGCTGGCTGGTCGCGCCCGTGAAGGCGCCGCGCTCGTGCCCGAAGAGCTCCGACTCGAGCAGCTCGCTCGGCACCGCGGCGATGTTGATCGCGATGAATTGCCGCCCCGAGCGCGGGCTGTGGTTGTGCAGCGCCCGCGCCACGAGCTCCTTGCCGGTGCCGGACTCGCCGTTGATGAGCACGTTCAAATTCGACGTCGACAGCCGCCCGATCGCGCGGAACACCTCCTGCATGGAGGCGGCGGCACCGATGATTTCCGGATGGGGTTCGCTTTCGGCCGGCTCGGCGCGCCCGCGCCGGCGGTTCTCGACCGCGCGCCGCACCAGGCTCACGGCTTCGTCCACGTCGAACGGCTTCGGCAGGTACTCGAACGCGCCGCGGCGGTACGAGGACACGGCGCTGTCGAGGTCCGTGAACGCGGTCGTCACGATCACCGGAATCTCCGGCGCCTTGTCCTGAATCAGCGACACGAGGTCGAGCCCGCTCGTGCCGGGCATGCGGATGTCGGTGATGATCGCGTTCGGCTGGACGCGCTCGAGCATCTCGCCGATGCCGTTCGCCGAGTTGAAGGCGCGCACCGCGAAGCCCGCCTGCTCCAGCGCCTTCTGCAGCACCCAGCGGATCGATTGGTCGTCGTCGATGACCCAGACGAGGTCCGCGCTAGTCATTGCCGCTCTCCACGGGTAGGTACAGCGTGAACACCGTGCGTCCGGGGCGGCTCGCGCACTCGATGAGCCCGCCGTGCTGGGTCACGATGTCCTGCGCTATGGCGAGTCCGAGGCCGCTGCCGTCCGCGCGCCCGGTGATCATCGGATAGAAGATGTGCTCGCGCAGCTCCGGCGGAACGCCCGGTCCGTTGTCTTCGATCTCCGCCCGCAGCACCAGACGGTGGCGGCGGGCGCCGATGGTGAAACCGCGGTCGACGCGCGTGCGCAGCACGATCGTACCGCGGCCCTCCAGCGCCTGCACGGCGTTGCGCACGATGTTGAGCGTCGCCTGTACCAGCTGCTCGGGATCGGCGTGGAGCTCGGGCAGCGACGGGTCGTAGTCGCGCTCGATCGCGAGGCCCGCCGGAACCTCGGCGAGCACCAGCAGCCGCACGTGCTCGAGCACGGAGTGCAGGTTCACCGGGCGCTTCGCCAGCGGCTTGTGCGCACCGGTCATGCGGTCCACCAGGTTGCGCAGGCGGTCCGCCTCGCGAATGATCACCTGCGTGTATTCCTTGAGCGTCGCGTCGCCGAGCTCGCGCTCGAGCAGCTGCGCCGCGCCCCGCAGCCCGCCGAGCGGATTCTTGATCTCGTGCGCCAGACCGCGCATGACCGCGCGGTTCGCCGCCTGGCGGTCGAGCATATTTTCGTCGCGCGTAAGCCGCAGCAGCCGGTCGATCTGCGTGAGCTCGACGAGGAGCGTCGCGCTGTCCGGGCCGGCGGTCCCGTCGGCCGCCTCGATCAGCGGGGTCACCGCGCAGTCGAGCGTGAGCGTGCGCGCCCCCGGAAGCTCGAGCTGTACGCCGCGCACGGTGATCGGATGGCCGGAGCCGAGGGCGTCGCGCAGTGCCTGCAGCAGCGTGCCGCGGCCGAACACGTCCTCGGCGCACTGTCCCAGCATCTTCTTGCGGCTCATCTCGAACATCATCTCGCCGGCCGGGTTGACCCCGGTGACGCGCAGCGCGCGGTCGAGCGTCAGCACCGTGGTGCTGAGGTTCTCGAGTATCGAAGGGCTGAAATCCCGCGCCGTCATCGACTGGACCGCCCGCGGCGCAAACGAAAACGCCCCCGGAACCGTGGGGGCGTTTTCGGGACCCGCAGGCGCTATCGCCTCACACGCTGTAGTACATGTCGAACTCGATCGGGTGCGTGGTCATGCGCAGGCGCGTGACCTCCTGCATCTTGAGCCCGATGTAGGCATCGATCACGTCGTCCGTGAACACGCCCCCCGCCTTGAGGAACCCGCGATCCTTGTCGAGCGCCTCGAGCGCCTGGTCGAGCGCATGGCACACCGTCGGAATCCGCTTCTCCTCTTCCGGCGGCAGGTCGTACAGGTCCTTGTCCATGGCTTCGCCCGGGTGAATCTTGTTGAGGATGCCGTCCAGCCCCGCGAGCATCATCGCCGAGAACGCGAGGTAGGGGTTCGCCCCCGCATCCGGGAAGCGCACCTCGATGCGCCGCGCCTTCGGGTTCGGCACGTACGGTACGCGAATCGCGGCCGAACGGTTGCGCGCGGAGTAGGCGAGCATGACCGGCGCCTCGAAGCCCGGTACCAGGCGCTTGTACGAGTTGGTGAGCGGGTTGGTGATGGCGTTGAGCGCGCGCGCGTGCTTGATGAGGCCGCCGATGTAGTAGAGCGCGAGCTGCGACAGGCCGCCGTACTCGTTGCCGCTGAAGAGATTCTTGCCGTCCTTCGCGAGCGACTGGTGCACGTGCATGCCCGAACCGTTGTCGCCGACGATCGGCTTCGGCATGAACGTCGCCGTCTTGCCGTAGGAATGGGCCACGTTGTGGACGCAGTACTTGTAGATCTGCAGCTCGTCGGCCTTCCTGACCAGCGTGTTGAACTTCGTGCCGATCTCGTTCTGGCCGGCGGTCGCGACTTCATGGTGGTGCGTCTCGATCTCGAGCCCCATCTCCATCATCGCCAGACACATGGCCGACCGGATGTCCTGCAGCGAGTCGACCGGCGGAACCGGGAAGTAGCCGCCCTTGATGCTCGGACGATGGCCGAGGTTGCCGCCCTCGTAGACCTTCTGGGCGTTCCACGACGCCTCGTCCGAGTCGACTTTCACGAAACAGCCGGAGATGTCCGAACCCCAGCGCACGTCGTCGAAAATGAAGAACTCGGCTTCCGGGCCGAAGTAGGCGGTATCGGCGACGCCGGTGCTCTTGAGATACGCTTCGGCGCGCTTCGCGAGGGAGCGGGGGTCGCGCTCGTAGCCCTGCATGGTCGACGGCTCGATGACGTCGCAGCGCAGGATCAGCGTCGGCTCCTCCATGAACGGATCCTTGACGGCGGTCGTCGGGTCCGGCAGCAGGATCATGTCCGACTCCTGAATGCCCTTCCAGCCGGCGATGGAGGAGCCGTCGAACATCTTGCCTTCCTCGAACGTCTCGGCGGTCACCTGGCCGGCCGGCACGGTAACGTGCTGCTCCTTGCCCTTGGTGTCGGTGAAGCGGTAGTCGACGAACTTGATGCTCTGCTCTTTGATGAACTTAAGGACTTCGGCGGGTGACATTAAGAGTTCCTCCAGGATGTGGCTGAAAGCGGTCAGCGACCAGGGTGCACAATTTTGACCACCCGCTTAGTGCACGATCTGTGCCCACCCGGAGATGACATAAGTGACTGATTTTTCACAAAGTATCGGCCCGCACGAATCCTACTGTGCTCCATATCGGAGCAGTATGAGAACCGATAGCACCATTATGGTGCATTGCAGGCGAGAGTGAAAGCTCGACTTTGCACGCGTGACTGACAGCGGTCCATGACCGCGCTGGTTCAGGCGAGCCGCGCACGCGGCGGCGGTAACGAGCGGCCGTCAGCCCCGAGGCAGGGCCGCGCGGACACTCAGGGCGCCCCCACCTTGAGCGTCACCCGCATCTCGCCCTCGGTTTCGAGTGCGGAAAGGACTGCATGCCCGTGGACCCGGCACCAGGCGGGAATGTCGTGCAGCGCCCCGGGGTCGGTGGCGCGCACTTCGAGGATGTCGCCGGGCGCGAGCCGGGCGACGGCGTTCTGGACGCGAATCACCGGCAGCGGGCAGAGCAGGTAGCGCGCGTCGAGGACGTGACGGTTCACAGGTACCAGTCGTTCGGAACTTCATCCGCCCGCAGCGGCGCGACGTGCAGCGTCCGGGTCGATCCGCCGCGTTCGGTGACCGCGACCGTCACGCGCTCGGCCTCGCGGCCTTTGCCGAAGCGGGCGGTGAGCCGCGCGGCGAGCTCGAGATCCTCGGCGCTCGCCTGCCCGTCGATCAGCGCGAGCGGCCCGGGATGGCTGGTCGCCATGAGGTGCGTGTAGCGGTGGCGAAAGCCGAGCAGGAAATTATTCTCGCCGTCGTCGCGCGCGACGATGAGCTTGAAGTGCGGCCGCGGCCGCAGGTGCCGGCCGACTTTGAGCAGCAGGATGTCTTCGAGCTCGTAGCGCTTCTCGCCGCGCGCGCGCCAGAGGTCCGCGAGCTTGTTCGAGTACTGCTCGTCGGTGAGGAAGCAGCAGCCGCCCGCCGGCTGCGCGTAGTCGGTCAGGCCGTAGCGGGCGGCGAGCGCCATCTGCGGCTTGCGCGAACGGCCGCTGAAGTCGTAGAGCTTCTCGCGATCGACCCAGCCCTCGCGCTCCGGCAGCGTCGGCGGCAGCAGCCTGGCGCAGAGCGGGCGCAGCAGCCGGTCGAAGGCGCCCGATTCGCGCGCGACCACCGGCATCGTGTCGCGGCGCTGCGACATCGGCCGCTGCCCGATCACCTCCCCGGTCACGATGAAGTCGAACCCGTTCGCCTCCATCCACTCGCGCGCCTTGCGCACCATGAAGCTCTTGCAGTCGAGGCACGGGTTGAGGTGCGCGCCGTAGCCGTGCTTCGGGTTGATAACGACATCCTTGTACTCCTCGATGACGTCGATGATGTGCAGCTTGATGCCGAGCTGCTCGGCGACCCAGAGTGCGTTGTTGCGCTTGGGGCGTGCGCGCGCCGTGCGCCGGATCGCATGCGTATGTCCTTCCACGCAGAAGCCGGTGTAGAAGTTGATGCCTTCGACGTGTATACCCTGCTCGAGCATGACCTTTGCGGCCAGCATCGAGTCGAGGCCGCCCGAGATCAGGGCGACGCACTTGCGGCGGGAGCTCGTGGATGCGGCGGAAGTCATGTGGTGAGCGGCTCGGAGCTTGGGCGGGTAATTGTAGAACAGCACCAGCGGAAACGGGCCCTCGCGGGCCCGTTCGTTCTTCCTCCGGCTCTGCGGCCGGTCTCCTCCGGGTGGTTCGGGCGGCTGCCCAAACGCCGAGGCAACATAGCGAAAGCGTGCCGCCTTGTCCATTGGTCTGCCGCCCTGCAGCGCGGCGGCGAATCCGCGCTCCCTTGCCGTAGACTATCGCGCATGCAACCACCCACCCCGGACGCGGATCGCGGAGCGCCGCGCCGCCCGCGTCCGGCTTCCGGAGGATTCGATGGCGCGGCGTAAGGCGGGCGTGCTCGCGCGTCTCGCGTGGCTGCTTCGCTGGGGGCTGCGTCTCGCGCTGATCGCGCTGATCGCGGATCTTTTCTATCTCATGCTCACGTGGCCCGACTGGAGCGCGCTCGCCGCGGGCCCGGTGCCGAAGTCGAGTTTCATGCTCCGGTATGAGCGCGCGCGGGCCGAGGACCGCCGGCTCCCGCCGCTGCGCTGGCGTCCGGTGCCGCTCGCGCAGATTGCGAAGCCCATGATCCGCGCCGCGATCCTCGCCGAGGACGCGCGCTTCTACGAGCACAGCGGCTTCGATCTCATCGCGTTCAAGGAGGCGATGAGCTACAACCTCGAGGAACGCCGTCTGGCGCTCGGCGCGAGCACGATCTCGCAGCAGACGGTCAAGAACCTGTTTCTCAGCCCGGCGCGCAACCCGGTGCGCAAGTGGCACGAGCTGGTGCTGACCTGGGGCATGGAGTCCAATCTGCGCAAGCGCCGCATTCTCGAGCTCTATCTCAACATCGCCGAGTTCGGCACCGGCATCTACGGAGTGCAGGCGGCCGCCGAGGCGTACTACGGGGTGTCCGCGGCCGACCTGACTGCAACCCAGGCGGCGGAGCTCGCGGCCACGCTGCCGAGCCCGACGCGCCACAACCCGGCGACCCGGACCGAGTTTTTCACCCGGCGCACGCAGAAGATCCTGCATCGCCTCTACCGCTTCCCGGGCGAAGCCGCCGAGGCGATCGCCCGCGAGCTGGCGCCGCGCACGCACGATGCCGCGGCCGAGACGCACGAAGCTCCCTCCGCGGCCGACACCTTGTGAGCGAGCAGCGGGCGACCGGGGCACGAAGCCGAGTAACCAGACGCCCGGACGGGGCGCTATAATCGGACCGCGCGACAGAACGCGCACCGAGCAACGAGACCCACCGACCCCTGTCCGCGATTCCGTGACGTTCCAGGATCTCATACTCCGGCTCGAGCGCTATTGGGCGGCGCAGGGCTGCGTCATCCTGCAGCCGCTCGACCTCGAGGTCGGCGCCGGCACTTCGCATCCGGCCACGTTCCTGCGCGCGATCGGGCCGGAGCCGTGGCGCGCCGCCTACGTGCAGCCGTCGCGCCGGCCGAAGGACGGCCGCTACGGCGAGAATCCGAACCGGCTGTACCAGCACCACCAGTACCAGGTGGTGCTGAAGCCCTCGCCCGACGACATCCAGGATCTCTACCTCGACTCGCTGCGCGCGATCGGGATCGATCCGCGCAAGCACGACGTACGCTTCGTCGAGGACGACTGGGAGAACCCGACGCTCGGCGCCTGGGGCCTCGGCTGGGAGGTGTGGCTGAACGGGATGGAGGTGACGCAGTTCACGTATTTCCAGCAGGTCGGCGGCCTCGACTGCAAGCCGGTGCTCGGCGAGATCACCTACGGGCTCGAGCGCCTCGCGATGTACCTGCAGGGCGTCGAGAACGTGTTCGACCTGGTGTGGGCGGTGATGCCGGACGGCACGCCGCTCACGTACGAGAACGTCTTTCGCCAGAACGAGTACGAGCAGTCGAAGTACAGCTTCGAGGCGTCGAACGTCGACTGGCTGCTCGCGCAGTTCAACGGCTACGAAGCGGAAGCGAAGCGGCTCATCGAGCAGGGCCTGCCGCTGCCGGGCTACGAGCTCATCCTCAAGGCCGGGCACACGTTCAACCTGCTCGATGCGCGCGGCGCGATCTCCGTGACCGAACGCGCCGCTTACATCGCACGCATCCGCAATCTCGCGCGGCTCGTCGCGCAGGCGTACTACGAATCGCGCGAGCGGCTGGGGTTTCCGATGCTGGCGCAGCCCGCGGCGCCGAAGAGAAAGATCGGAGCGCGCTAGACATGGCCCGAACCCGGAGCGCCCGTTCGCCGGCCGTCGCGCCGCTGCTCGTCGAGCTCCTGAGCGAAGAGCTGCCGCCGAAGTCGCTGCAGCGCCTCGCCGAGGCGTTCGCGAAGGAAATCGTCGACGGCCTGCGGGGGCAGCACTTCCTCGGCGAGCGCAGCGAGGCCGAGAGCTTCGCCACCCCGCGGCGTCTCGCGGTGCGCGTCTCCGGCGTGCTCGCGCGCCAGCCCGGGCGCGTGATCGAGCGCAAGGGACCGTCGGTGCAGGCGGCGCTCGATGCGAACGGCAATCCGACCGCGGCGCTCGCCGGCTTCGCGCGCTCCTGCGGTGTCGCGCCCGAGAAGCTCGAGCGGCGCCGCGACGAGAAGGGCGAGTACTTCGTCTACCGCGCGAAGCAGAAGGGCGAGCCGCTCGCGCAGCACCTCGCCGGCATCGTCGAGGCGGGCATCCGCAAGCTCCCGATCGCGAAGCTCATGCGCTGGGGCGCGCGCGAGGTCCAGTTCGTACGTCCGGTGCACGGGCTCGTGATGCTGCACGGGTCGAAGGTCGTGCCGGGGACGGTGCTCGGGTTGAAGAGCGGCAACCGCACCCGCGGCCACCGCTTCCTGAGCAAGGGTCCGATCGCGATCCGGCGCGCCCAGGATTACGAGAAGACGCTGCGCCTGCGGGGGCGCGTGATCGCGTCCTTCGCCGAGCGGCGCGACGCGATCGTGCGCGCGCTCGACAAGGCGGCGGCGAAGGAAGGCGCCGGGACGAGCTGGCGCCTCGGGCGCGAAATGGAGCTCATCGACGAGGTCACGAGCATCGTCGAGAGCCCGAGCGTACATACCGGCAGCTTCGATCCGGTGTTCCTCGAGGTGCCGCGCGAGTGCCTCATCGTCAGCATGCAGCAGCACCAGAAGTACTTCCCGCTCGCCGACGCGCGCGGGCGGCTGCTGCCGAAGTTCCTCTTCGTCGCCAACATGCAGCCGCGCGATGCGCGCGAGATCGTGCGCGGCAACGAGCGCGTGCTGCGCGCGCGCCTTGCGGACGCGAAGTTCTTCTACGACCAGGACCGCAAGACCCGGCTCGCCGACCGCGTGCCGCGCCTCGCACACGTGGTCTATCACAACAGGCTCGGCAGCCAGCTCGAACGCGTGCAGCGCATACAGATACTCGCCGCGGCGATCGCATCGAAGCTCGGCGCCGACCCGGTCGCGGCCGAGCGCGCGGCCTACCTCAGCAAAGCCGATCTGCTCACCGACATGGTCGGGGAGTTCCCGGAGCTGCAGGGCATCATGGGGCGCTACTACGCGCTGCACGACGGCGAGGCCCCCGAGGTGGCTCACGCGATCGAGCAGCACTACCGCCCGCGCGCCGCGGGCGGGGCGCTCCCGCAGGGGCCGATCGCGGTCGCGGTCGCGCTCGCCGACAAGCTCGATACTCTGGTCGGCATCTACGGGATCGGCCTCGCGCCGACCGGGGAGAAGGACCCGTTCGGGCTGCGCCGTGCCGCGGTCGGGGTGCTGCGCATTCTGCTCGAGCAGGCGCTGCCGCTCGATCTCGCGGAGCTCCTCGAGCAGGCGCGGCGCGGCTATGGCGACGTTGCGCTCGCGCCGGACGTGGTCCAGGGGCTGCGCGGGTTCTTCTACGACCGGCTGCGCCCGTACCTGCGCGAGCGGGGCTACGCGGCGGACGAGATCGAGGCGGTGCTCGCGCTCGCGCCCAGCCGTATCGATCAGCTGATCCCGCGGCTCGAGGCGCTGCGCACGTTCCGCGCTGCGCCGGAAGGCCAGGCGCTCGCCGCCGCCAACAAGCGGATTCAGAACATTCTGCGACAGGCGGGCGGCGGCGATCCGGACAGCATCACGCCCAGGATCGACGGCGCCGTGTTCCGCGAAGAGGCGGAGAAGGCGCTCGCGCGCGAGCTGACCGCGGCGGCGGAACGCGTCGCGCCGCTCACGGCGGCCGGCGATTACGCCGCGGCGTTGAAGGAGCTCTCGCGGCTGCGCGGGGCGGTCGATACTTTCTTCGACCAGGTGCTGGTCATGGTCGACGATGCGGCGCTGCGGACTGCGCGCTTGCAGCTCCTGGCGCAGGTTCGCCGCGAGTTCCGCGAGATCGCCGACGTGTCCAAGCTTCAAAGCTGAGACGCGCAGCGGGCTCCGACCGCCGTGGATGCGGGACGCGAGACGAGAAGAAGGGCCTTTTCGGCGGTTTCTGCGATAGACGAACGATAACCGGATGTACTCCGACGCATGAAACTCGTCATTCTCGACCGTGACGGGGTGATCAACTACGACTCGGACGCCTACATCAAGTCGCCCGAGGAGTGGCATCCGATTCCCGGAAGCCTCGAGGCGATCGCGCGCATGCACCGCGAGGGTTTCCGCATCGTCGTGGCGAGCAACCAGTCGGGCGTCGGGCGGGGACTGTTCGATACCGATACGCTGATGCGGATACACCTGAAGATGATCGACGCCGTGCGCGCCAAGGGCGGCGACATCGACGCGGTGTTCTACTGCCCGCATACGCCCGACGATGACTGTGAATGCCGCAAGCCGAAGCCCGGCCTGTTCGTCGAGATCGCGGACCGGCTCAAGGTGAACCTGAACGGGATCTGGGTCGTCGGCGACGACGAGCGCGACGTGGTCGCGGCGCGCGCCGTGTCCGCACGCCCGGCGTTCGTACGCACCGGCCACGGCCGCCGCACGCTGCGCAGGAAGCGGCTCGAGGGTGTGCCCGTGTTCGACAACCTCGCTGCGTTCGCCGACGCGCTCCTCGCGGGCGCGCTGCCGGTCGATCCCTGATGGCGACTCCGGCTCCGCAGGAATCGCGTCCCGCCCCGCCCGCCGCCCCCGCGCGCCGCGCGTTGTCCGCGCGCGGGGTGCTGCGCCAGATTGTCGGCTCGACCCTGTTCAATCTCGAGATGTGGCTGTCGGTGCTCGTGTACGCGCCGCTCATGCTGCTCACGTTCCCGCTGCCGTTTCGCTGGCGCTATTACCTGATCAGCCGCTGGGCGAAGTTCCAGATCTGGCTGATCGGCGTGCTCTGCGGCGTGCGCTATCGCGTGGAGGGGCTGGAGCGTCTGCCGCCGGGACCGGCGGTCGTGATGTCGAAGCACCAGTCGACCTGGGAGACGTTCGCGCTGCCGGTGCTGCTGCCGCCGCAGACCTGGGTGCTGAAGCGCGAGCTCATGTGGGTGCCGCTGTTCGGCTGGGCGCTGGCGCTGCTCAAGCCGATCGCGATCGACCGCGCTTCGCGCCGCGAAGCCTTTCAGCAGGTAATCGAGCAGGGGCGGGAACGCCTGCGCGACGGCATCTGGGTCACCGTGTTCCCCGAGGGCACGCGCGTGCCGCCGGGGCAGCGCGGCCGCTGGCGCCACGGCGGGGCGGTGCTCGCGGCGGAAACGGGCTACCCGGTCGTGCCGGTCGCGCATAATGCCGGGCTCTACTGGCCGCGGCGGGCGTTCATCAAGCGGCCGGGCGTCATCCGGCTCGTCATCGGACCGAGCATCGATACCCGCGGGCTGTCGGCGGCCGAAGTGGCCCGCCGCAGCGAAGAGTGGGTGATGCGCACGACGGAAGAGCTCGAGCGCAGCGCAGGATGAGCGCCGCGACGGCGCGATGCGGCGCTCGCGTTGCACGTTCCCGATCCTCGATTCGCGCCGCGGCCCTGCCGCCGTGTCGGCGGTCCTAGCGGTCGGCGACGACCTCTATCCGCTCCACCCGGTCGCCCGCGAACGTCACCACGTAGTAGCCGTCGTGCCCGCGGTAGGTCCACTGCTCGCGGTTCAGTCCGACGAAGCGTCCGATGCTGACGCCCGTGGAGAGCAGGCGCTGGTGCAGCGGGGCGCCGGCAGCGCGCAGGACCTGCGCCATGCGATCGCCGGGCTGCACCAGATCGCCGCGCGGCGTGCGGAAGGAATTGGTGGTCCAGCTCCCGCCGTGGGCGGGCAGTACGGCAGCCATGGTCAGCAATGCGGCCAGCGTGCGACGCATGAGGTCCTCCTTCTCGCGATCGTTGCGTTGATCAACGCCGCGGGCGCGTTTCGGATGACATCGCCGCCGCGCTCAGGCGCGCGAACTCCTCGAGCGTGAGCTCCTCGGGTCGCCGTCCCGGGTCGATACCGGCGCGCGCGAAGGTGGCGGCATCCACCAAAGCGCGCAGGCTGTTGCGCAGCGTCTTGCGCCGCTGAGCGAACGCCGCCTGGACCAGCCGCGCGAGACGGTCGGCGTCGATGCCGGCGACCGGCGCGGGACGCGGGCGCAGCCGTACGACGCTCGAGTGCACCTGCGGCGGCGGTTGGAATGCGCCGGGGCCGACGTCGAAGAGCCGCTCGACCGCGCAGTGCCATTGGACCATCACGCTGAGCCGCCCGTAGGCTTCGTCGCCCGGGGGCGCGGTCAGGCGCTCGGCTACCTCCTTCTGCAGCATGAACAGCATGTCGGCGATCGCGGGTGCCTGCGCGAGCAGATGGAACAGGAGCGGCGTCGAAATGTTGTAAGGGAGGTTGCCGATGAGCCGCAGGGCGCCGCCCGCGGCGAGCGCGGCGAAATCGAAGGTGAGCGCGTCCGCCTGGTGCACGATGAGCTCGCCGCGGCCTGCGGCGAGCGCGGGCAGCTGCGCGGCGAGGTCACGGTCGAGCTCGACCACGTGGAGCACCGGCACGCGCACGAGCAGCGGCAGCGTCAGCGCGCCGCGTCCCGGGCCGATCTCGACGATGGTCTCTCCCGGGTGCGGATCGAAGGCGGCGAGGATGCGCTCGATGACGGCCCGGTCGTGCAGGAAATGCTGCCCGAAGCGCTTGCGCGGTCGATGGGGCATCAGGCGCCGAGCCTGCGCGCGAGCGCGAGCGCCGCGCGCAGGCTCGAGGGGTCGGCGCGGCCGCTGCCGGCGAGATCGAGCGCGGTCCCGTGGTCCACCGAGGTGCGCGGAAACGGCAGTCCGAGCGTGACGTTGACGGCGTTCGCGAAGTCGTGGTGCTTGAGTACCGGCAGTCCCTGGTCGTGGTACATGGCGAGCACGGCATCGACGCCGGCGAGCTGCGCGGCGATGAACGCGGTGTCCGCGGGCAGGGGGCCGCGCAGGCGCATCCCGAGCGCTCGCTGTTCCTCGACGACCGGGCCGATCACCTCGATCTCCTCGCGCCCGAGATGACCGGATTCACCCGCGTGGGGATTGAGTCCGCAGACGCTGATGACCGGGTCGGCGATGCGGAATTTCTGGCGCAGATCGCGGTGCAGCGTGCCGAGCACGAGACGCAGGCGCTCGCGCGTGATGTGGCGGCTCACCTCGGCGAGCGGCACGTGCGTGGTGGCGAGCGCGACGCGCAGATCCGGGCAGGCGAGCATCATCACGGGCTCGACGCCGCA
>DASVBY010000096.1:0-4544 GCA_036381895.1 Burkholderiales bacterium
CGCTCGAGCGCAAGCAGTTCGGGCGCCCGCTCGCCGCGAACCAGCTGATCCAGAAGAAGCTCGCCGACATGCAGACCGAGATCACGCTCGGCCTGCACGCCTGCCTGCGCCTGGGGCGCCTGAAGGACGAAGGCCGCGCTGCGCCGGAAGCGATCTCCATGCTCAAGCGCAATTCCTGCGGCAAGGCCTTGGACATCGCGCGCCAGGCTCGCGACATGCACGGCGGCAACGGCGTCTCCGACGAATTCCACGTCATCCGCCACGTGATGAACCTGGAAGCGGTCAACACCTACGAGGGCACGCACGACATCCACGCCCTGATCCTGGGCCGCGCCCAGACCGGCATCCAGGCGTTCGCGAGCTGACCATGGGGAACATGTTCGACATCGGCGCGCGGGTGCTCGCGGAACAGCCGTTCAGCCGGCTGCTCGGCGCGGAGCTCGTCGAGTTCACCCCGACCACGGCCGTGCTGCGCGTGCCGATCCGTCCGGAGCTCAAGCAGCAGCACGGCTTCGTGCACGGCGGCGTCGTCAGCTACCTCGCCGACAACGCCATCACCTATGCCGGCGGCGGCGCACTCGGGACCGCGGTCGTGACCTCGGAGTACAAGATCAACTACGTGCGGCCGGCGATCGGCGAGGCGCTGATCGCGCGCGCGAGCGTAGTGCACGCGGGCAGGACGCAGGCGGTGTGCCGCTGCGACGTCTACGTGAGCGCCGACGGCACGGAGAAGCTCTGCGCCACGGCGCTCGGTACGATCGCCCGCCTCGGACAGGCGGCGGGCGGCGCACGCGAACAACGAGAAGAAGGCTGAAACCCATGGATCTCAACTTCACGCCGGAGGAGAACGCATTCCGCGAGGAGGTGCGCGCGTTCGTGCGCGAAAAGCTGCCCGTGCACATCCGCCACAAGGTCATGAACGGCCTGCGGCTCACGCGCGAGGACTTCGTCGCCTGGCAGCGGGCGCTGTACGAGCGCGGCTGGGGCGGGCCGACCTGGCCCAAGGAGTTCGGCGGCCCGGGCTGGACGCCGGTGCAGCAGTACATCTTCGAGGAAGAGACCGCCGCCGGCGGCGGACCGCGCCTGATCCCCTTCGGCATCAAGATGGTGGCGCCGGTGATCATGGCGTTCGGGAGCCGCGCGCAGCAGGAGCGCTTCCTGCCGAAGATCCTCTCCGCCGAGGAGTGGTGGTGTCAGGGCTACTCGGAGCCCGGCGCGGGCTCCGACCTCGCCTCGCTCAAGACGCGCGCCGAGCGCCGCGGCGACCGCTACATCGTCAACGGACAGAAGACCTGGACCACGTATGCACAGCACGCCGACTGGATCTTCTGCCTGGTGCGGACCGATACGGAGGTGAAGCCGCAGCAGGGCATCTCGTTCCTCCTGATCGACATGAAGTCGCCCGGCGTGACGGTGCGGCCGATCACCCTGCTCGACGGCACCCGGGAGGTGAACGAGGTCTGGTTCGAGAACGTCGAGGTCCCGGTCGAGAACCGGGTCGGCGAGGAGAACAAGGGCTGGACCTACGCGAAATTCCTGCTCGGCCACGAGCGCACGAACATCGCCGGCGTCGGCATCGCCAAGCGCGAGCTCGCGCGGCTGAAGCGCCTCGCCGCCGCCGAGCACAAGCACGGGCGGCCGCTGATCGAGGATCCGCTGTTCGCCGCGAAGATCGCCGAGGTCGAGATCGAGCTGATGGCGCTCGAGATCACGAACCTGCGCGTGCTCTCGGCGGAAGCCGAGCGGCGCGCCCCGGGCCCCGAAGCCTCGATCCTCAAGATCAAGGGCACCGAGATCCAGCAGGCGATCACCGAGCTCCTGCTCTGCGCCGCGGGTCCCTCCGCGCGCGCCTACGTGGAGGAATACCTCGAGGCCGGCTACCAGCCGGATGCGCCCTGGCCCGACTACGTCTCGAGCGTCGCCGCGGGCTACTTCAACATGCGCAAGCTCTCGATCTACGGCGGCTCGAACGAGATCCAGAAGAACATCATCGCGCAGAACATCCTGCGGCTCTGAGAGGCGCGGCCATGCACTTCACGTTCACCGAAGAGCAGCAGATGCTCGAGGACACGGTCCGGCGCTTCGTCGCCCGCGACTACACATTCGAGCGGCGCCGCGCCGTCGCCGCTTCCCCCGAGGGCTGGAGCCGCGAGGTCTGGAGCCGCTTCGCCGAGCTGGGTCTCCTGGGCTTGAACGTGCCGGAGGAGCACGGCGGTCTCGATGTCGGGGCGGTCGAGACCATGCTCGTCATGGACGCCCTCGGGCGCGGGCTCGTGGTCGAGCCCTACCTCTCGAGCGCCGTGCTCGCCACCTGGCTGATCCGCCTCGCGGCGAGCGAGGCGCAGCAGCGCGAGCTGCTCCCCGCGCTCGCGCGCGGCGAGACGCTGGCGGCGGTGGCACAGGCGGAGCCCGGCGCGCGCTACGAGCTGAACCGCATCGCGGCGCGTGCCGAGCGCACCTCGGAAGGCTACCGTCTGCGCGGCTGCAAGTCCGGGGTGCTCCACGGCGCGGCGGCCGACTGGCTGATCGTTGCCGCGCGCACCGCGGGCGAGGTCGCCGGTTACGACGGCATCTCGCTCTTCCTGCTGCGGCGCGATACACCCGGCCTCGAGGTGCGCGCGTACCGCACGTTCGACGGCCTGCGCGAGGCCGAGGTGCTGCTGCACGACGTGCACGTGCCCGCCGCCGCGCGCCTCGGCGCCGAAGGCCAGGGGCTCGACCCGCTCGAGCGCGCCTGCGACATCGCCCTCGCCGCGCTCTGCGCCGAAGCGACCGGCATCATGCAGGCGCTGCTCGACGCCACGCTCGAGTACCTGCGCACGCGCCGCCAGTTCGGCCAGCCGATCGGCCGCTTCCAGGCGCTGCAGCATCGGGCGGTGGACATGCTGATCCAGTACGAGCAGGCGAAGTCGATGACGTACCTCGCCGCGATCCGCTCGCGCGATCCCGACCGCCGCGAGCGGCGGCGTGCGCTCTCTGCGGCCAAAGTCGCGGTCGGGCGCGCCGGGCGCTTCGTCGGGCAGCAGGCGGTGCAGCTCCACGGCGGCATGGGTATGACCGACGAGCTCGTCGTCAGCCACTATTTCAAGCGGCTCACGGCGATCGAGCTCACGCTCGGCGACACCGACTCGCACCTCGAGCGGTTCATCGGTACGATGCGCGCCAACGGTTGACGGAGAGAACGCATGGGGCAGAAGGCTAAAGCGGTCGTCTCGCGCGAAGTGAACAAGCCGGTCGTGGTCGAGGAAATCCACGTCGACTCGCCGAAGCGCAACGAAGTCATGATCAAACTCGCTGCCTGCGGCGTGTGCCACAGCGACCTCTCCGCCACCAACGGCACCATTCCCCTGCCGCCGCCGGTGGTGCTAGGGCACGAGGGCGCGGGCGTCGTGGTCGAGGTCGGCGAAGGCGTGACCGATCTCGCGGTCGGCGATCACGTGGTGAGCGCTTTCGTCAGCATGTGCGGCAAGTGCCGCTACTGCATGACCGGGCGCCCGTCGCTCTGCGACCAGGCGTCGAAGACCGTGTACACGCTCCCCGACGGCACCGTGCGCACCCGTGACAGCGCCGGCCGGCCGCTAAACGTATTCACCGGCTGCGGCGTCATGGCGGAGTACGCGACGCTGCACGTCGACAGCGTCGTCAAGATCGACAAGGAGGTGCCGCTCGACCGGGCGGCGCTCATCGGCTGCGGCGTGATGACCGGGGTCGGCGCCGTCACCAACACCGCGCGCGTCGAGCCGGGCTCGACGACGGTCGTCTTCGGCGCGGGCGGCGTCGGGCTCAACGCGATCCAGGCGTGCGCGCTCTCGGGCGCCGCGGTGATCGTCGCGGTCGATACCTCGGACGCCAAGCTCGAGCTGGCGAAGCAGTTCGGCGCGACGCACACCGTCAATGCGAAGCAGGAGGAGAACCCCGTCAAGGCGATCCGCCGGCTCACGGGCGGCGGCGCCGACTATGCGTTCGAGTGCGTCGGCTTCGGCGAGGTGGTGGCGCAGGCGTACGGGGTGCTGCGCAAGGGCGGGACGGCGGTCGTCGTCGGCGTCGCGCCCCCGAAGGACACGACCTCGATCCGCACCGCGACGCTCACGTTCGAGGAGAAGACCCTCACCGGCAGCTATTTCGGCTCGGCGCGCCCGCGCGAAGACTTCCCGCGGCTGCTCGCGCTCTACAAGGCGAAGCGTCTCAAGCTCGACGAGCTGATCACCCGCACCTACCGCATCGACGAGGCGCCCCAGGCCTTCGCCGACCTCGCGGCGGGTCGCAACGCCCGCGGCGTCATCGTCTTCTGACCCGGCCGGGCCCGCCCGGACGCGCGGGATCCGGGCGGTTCCGCATTCCCCTGCTCCGCGTCAGCCTTTAGAATCCGCGGTCGCGCCCCCGGCCGGGAGGCACCCGGCGGGCACAAGAACGTTCGGAGGAGACCACCATGCGCATCGGCATCCCGGCCGAGGTCTGGCCGCGGGAGACCCGCGTCGCCGCGACACCCGAGACCGTGAAGAAACTCAGCGCCGGCGGCGTCCACCAGGTGTTCGTCCAGGCGG
>DASVBY010000097.1:0-8686 GCA_036381895.1 Burkholderiales bacterium
GCCGACACTCCCGCCCCATGCTCGAGCTGATCGACGTCGCCAAGCACTACAACGGCGCGATCGCGCTCGCGCCGACCCGCTTGAGCGTGCCGCGCGGCGAGACCACGGTCCTGATCGGGCCGAGCGGCTGCGGCAAGTCGACCTTGCTCCGCATCGTCGCCGGGCTCGTCGCGCCCGATGCGGGGTGCGTCGTGTTCGACGGCGAGACCCTCGGCCCGGCGAACATCCGGCGGCTGCGCGCCCGCATGGGCTACGTGATCCAGGAAGGCGGGCTGTTCCCGCACATGACCGTGCGCGCGAACGTGACGCTCATGGCGCACCAGCTCGGGTGGGAGCGGGCGCGGATCGAGGCACGGCTCCAGGCGCTCGTGGCGCTCGTACACCTGCCGCCGGCGCTGCTCGAGCGCTACCCGCTCGAGCTCTCCGGCGGGCAGCGCCAGCGCGTGAGCCTCATGCGCGCGCTCATGCTCGATCCCGATCTTCTGCTCCTCGACGAACCGCTCGGCGCGCTCGACCCGATGATCCGCTACGACCTGCAGCAGGAGCTGAAGAGCATCTTTGCGCAGCTCGGCAAGACCGTGCTGCTCGTGACCCACGATCTCGCCGAAGCCGCGCACTTCGCGCACACGGTCGTGCTGATGCGCGAGGGCGCGATCGTGCAGCGCGGCCCGATGCAGCAGCTCGTGCAGGCGCCGGCCGACGCGTTCGTCGAGAAGTTCATCGCGGCGCAGCGCCTGGCGCTCGAACCGCTGCGGGAACGGGCATGAGCCGCGTGAAGCGCCGCGCGCCTTCCGTTGCCGGCCCGGCGCGGCGCCGGGGCATGGCTCGCGCCGTTGTCCTGGTGCTCACGCTGGCTGCCGCCGCGCACACGCCGGCTGCCGCCGACGGCGCGGTACGCATCGGTTCGAAGAAGTTCACGGAATCGGTGATCCTCGGCGAAATGGCGCGCCTGCTCGTGCAGGCGTCGGGCCATGCGGCCACGCACCGGCGCGAGCTCGGCGGCACGCGCGTGCTCTGGGGGGCGCTGCTCGCCGGGGAGATCGACGTTTATCCGGAGTACACGGGGACGCTGCTGCAGGAGATCCTGGCGGAGGAGCGCCTCGTCGACGAGGTGGCGCTGATCGATGCGCTCGTGCGCCGCGGGCTGCGCATGACGCCGCCGCTCGGCTTCAACAACACCTACGCGCTCGGCGTGAGCCGCGCGCTCGCGGAGCGGCTCGGGCTGCGGCGCATCTCGGATCTGCGCGCCCACCCGGACCTCGTGTTCGGATTCGGCAACGAGTTCCTCAATCGCGCCGACGGCTGGCCCGGGCTCAAGCGGCGCTACCGCCTGCCGCAGCGCGACGTGCGCGGACTCGACCACGACCTCGCGTACCGCGGCATCGCCTCAGGGGCGCTGCACGTGATCGACCTCTATGCCACGGACGCCGAGATCGAGTACTACGGCCTGCGGGCGCTCGAAGACGATCTCGGATTCTTCCCGGCGTACGACGCCGTGCTGCTCTATCGCGCGGATCTCGAGCGCCGCGCGCCCGAAGCGGTCGCGGCGTTGAAGCGGCTCGCCGGACGCATCGACGCGCCGACCATGGCGCACCTCAACGCGCGCGTGAAGCTCGAACGCGAGCCGGAAGCGGCGGTGGCCGCGGATTTCCTCGCCGGCGCGCTCGGCATCGAGAGCACGGTCACGGCGCGCGGGCCGTGGGAGCGGCTGTGGCGCCATACGGCGGAGCATCTCGTGCTCGTCGCCGTTTCGCTCGGGGCCGCGATCCTGGTGGCAGTGCCGCTCGGGGTATGGGCGGCGCTGCGCCCGCGCGCGGGACACCTGATCCTCGCGGCCGCGGGCGTGATTCAGACCATCCCCTCGCTCGCGCTGTTCGTCTTCATGATCCCGCTGCTCGGCATCGGCGGACCGCCGGCGGCGGTGGCGCTCTTTCTCTACAGTCTGCTGCCGATCGTGCGCAACACGCACGCGGGGCTCGCCGACATCCCCGCGCCGATCCGCGAATCGGCCGAAGCGCTCGGGCTGCCGCGCGCGGCGCAGCTGCGCCTGATCGAGCTGCCGCTCGCCGGGCGCTCGATCCTCGCCGGCATCAAGACCTCCGCCGTGATCAACGTCGGCACCGCGACGCTCGCGGCGCTCATCGGCGCCGGCGGCTACGGTCAGCCGATCCTCACCGGCATCCGCCTCGACGACGTCGGGTTGATCCTGCAGGGGGCCGTGCCGGCGGCGGTGCTGGCGCTGCTGGTGCAGGGGCTCTTCGGGCTGGCGGAGCGGGTGGTCGTGCCGCGCGGACTGCGCATCAAGGCGCTCGACGCGCGCTGAGCGCAGAGTTGATGCGCTTGCTGTCCCGCGTTCAGCGCGCGGCGACGTCCGGCAGGAGCGCGCTCGGCCAGAGCTGCTTGATGCCGTGCGCCATGGCCATGCCTTCGATGAGCCCCGCGTCGTCGAAGCCCGGCAGCCGCTCCTGCATGGCGGCGAGGAACGCTTCGTTGCCGTCCGCGGCCAGCGGGATCTCGAGCTCGCGCTCGCCCTGGCGTACGACGTAGCGGAGCTCGCCCTCGCCCGAGCCCTCGAGCGCCACGATGTAGACGGCGGTGATGTCCAGCCAGCGCATCGTCGCGGTTTCGCCGGTCGCGAGGTCCTTCAGCGTGAGCTTCTCGCGATCGAACCGGACACGATGGCCGCGCCCGCGCTTCGGCGGCGCCAGCCCGGTGCCCGCCTCGGCGGCTCGTGCCGGCGGGCGCGTGCGGTAGCGCAGCGTGAACACGAGCACCACGACGCCGACGCCGAGCAGGCCGAGCGCGGTCCACACGACGGGGGCGGGTGCCGCCTGCGTGTACGTGAGCCAGCCGGCGGCGGCGAACGCGGCGGCGGCGAGGACGATGCCGAGGATCTGCTTCATGTGCGCGGCGGGGCCGCCGCGCCCGACGGGCACGGCGGCCCGGTTCCCTTTCAGGCTGCCTTCTTACGGGAGTGTAGTACGCGCCGGCCGCGCCGGCCGGTCAGCGTGCCTTGGCCCTGGCGCGAAGCGCCTCGAGCGTGGTCTGCGCGGTGATGGCGTTCGGGTCGATGACCACGTCGATCAGGGCCGGTTTGCCGGCGGCGCGGGCGCGCTCGAGCGCCGCCGGGAACTGCGCCGTGTCGGTCACGGTCTCGCCGTGCGCGCCGTAGGCGCGCGCGAGCGCCGCGAAGTCGGGGTTGGTGAGCTCGGTGGCGTAGACGCGCCCCGGGTACTCGCGCTCCTGATGCATGCGGATGGTGCCGTACATGCCGTTGTTGACCACGATGAACAGGATATCGAGCGCGTAGTGCGCCGCCGTCGCGAGCTCCTGGCCGGTCATCAGGAAATCGCCGTCGCCGCTGAAGCATACGACCGCGCGGCCGCGGTTTGCCACTTTCGCGGCGATCGCGGCGGGCACGCCGTAGCCCATGGCGCCGCTCGAGGGCGCGAGCTGCGTGCGAAAGCCGCTGTAGCGGTGGAAGCGGTGGAGCCAGCCGGAAAAGTTGCCGGCGCCGTTCGCGTAGATGGTGTCGGGCGGGAGCGTCTTCTCGAGGTGCCACACGATCTCGCGCAGATCGACGCTCCCCGGCATGCCGGTGTAGGCGCCCGTCTGCCACATCTCGTAATCGGCGCGCGCCGCGCGGGTCCAGGCCGCGTACGTCGGGTTCTCGATGCCGCCGAGGGCGCGCGCCGCGGCGGCGAACTCGTTCATGCCGCTGTTGATGAGGAGCTCTCCCTGATACACGCGCCCGAGCTCGGCCGCGTCGTTGTGCACGTGCACGAGCTTCTGCTTCGGCACCGGCGGCTGTAGCAGCGTGTACCCCGAGGTCGTCATTTCGCCGAGGCGCGCGCCGATCGCGAGCACGAGATCGGCGTCGCGCACGCGCTGCGCGAGCGAGGGGTTGACGCCGATCCCGATGTCGCCGACGTAGTTCGGGTGACGGTTGTCCAGCAGGTCCTGGAAGCGGAACGCGCAGCCCGCGGGCAGATCGAACGCTTCGATGAAGGCCTGCAGGTCGGCGACGCCCTCGGCGGTCCAGCCTGCACCGCCGAGGATCACGAGCGGCTGTTTCGCGGCCTCGAGCAGCGCCTTGAGCCGCGCCATGTCCTCCGCGCGCGGCGCCGGCTGCACCACCTTGTAGGGCGGGGTGTCGCTCACGACCGCCATCGCGGTGAGCATGTCTTCGGGCAGGGCGAGCACGACCGGACCCGGGCGCCCGGATACCGCGAGATGGAACGCGCGGCTCACGTATTCGGGAATGCGGTCGGCGCGGTCGATCTCGGCTGCCCACTTGCAGAGCGGTGCGTACATGCGGCGAAAGTCGATTTCCTGGAACGCCTCGCGGTCGCGCTGGTCGCTCGCCACCTGGCCGATGAAGAGCACCATCGGCTCGGAGTCCTGGAAGGCGTTGTGCACGCCGATCGAGGCGTTGGCCGCTCCGGGGCCGCGCGTCACGAAGCACACGCCGGGTTGCCCTGTGAGCTTGCCGTAGGCGCCGGCCATGAACGCGGCGGCGCCGTCGTGGCGCGCGACGACGAGCTCGATGTCCGCGCGGGCGTCGTAGAGCGCGTCGAGCACCGCAAGATAGGATTCGCCGGGAACGCAGAACGCGTGCCGGACGCCGTGGATCTTCAGCTGATCGACGAGGATCTGCCCGCCGGTGCGGGCCTGGAGTGTGTTGCGCATGGACGAGATGGACGCTTGCGGGACTGCGCGCAAGCTAGCACGAAGTTTTACGGAACGAAATGATCCGTTGTGGTGCGTGCGCCGCCCGGCTCTTCGAGCTGGAGCGACACCGGCGTGCGGCCGAGCATGACCACCGAGCCGCGCCGGCGTTCGCCGTCGCGGCTGTAGTCGAACGTGTAGAGCCGCTGCAGCCGCAGCCGGCCGCCGGCATCGCGCACGAGCCGCAGCCGCCACACGGGCGTGACGTCGTCGAGGAGCTGCACGCCCGCCGCCTCGCACGCGCGGCGGCAGTAAGCGGTCGCGATCTCCTGCACCCGGCGGCTCTCGAACCATGCGAGCAGGGCGACCGCCATGAAGAGCAGAATGGCGAGGTCGGACATGGCTATCTCTTTAGCACAGGCGACGGGGGCGGCACAGACCCAGCGTTTGCTCGAAACGGGCCGCCCGGCTGGTGCGGCTGCTATGGCGAGAAGAAGTGCCGGACCGGAAGCAGCAGTCGCCATACCCAGGCCGTCGTCGCGAGATGGCGGAGCGATCAGGCAATTTCAGCCGCCCTACGAGCAGCCGCCGTGAAACCCGGGCTGTCATTGCGAGGAGCGTAGCGACGAAGCAATCTCGAAAACCCGGAAGATGATTCGCCGAAGCCTGACGGCGCCTCAATCGTCTCTCCGGCTCCGGGTTAGCGCTCCGGCAAGCGTTACGAGATTGCTTCGCTGCGCTCGCAATGACAGCCCGGGATCAACAGCGCGCCGGCGCGGAGAGCGCCAATCCGCACAGGCGCACCAACTTTCTGTGGTTCAGGGTAGGGCCGAAGCAGGCGTTACGAGATTGCGTCACTTTGCTCGCAAGGACAGTCCAGCGTTGAGCATTGCTTCCCGCAGGCGCACAGGGCCAAGGACCGCGCGCCGTGCCGCTAGAAGAGCTTCGCCCCGAGCGGCACCGGCTTGTCCGGCACGCACAGCACCACCTCGCCGCGCTCGTTCGGAAAGCCGGTGATGAGGCATTCGGATACGAAAGGGCCGATCCGCTTCGGCGGAAAATTGACGACGCCGACGACCAGCTTCCCGATCAGCTCCTCCGGGCGGTAGAGATGCGTGATCTGCGCGCTCGATCGGCGCGTCCCGATCTCCGGCCCGAAATCGACTTGAAGTTTGTACGCCGGTTTGCGTGCTTCAGGAAATTCCTCTGCGTGCACGATGCGCCCGACGCGCAGTTCCACCTTCGCGAAATCGTCCCAGGAAATCTGCTGCATGCTGCTGCTCCGCCTGACCGACGCCGGACCGCCCCAGCCGCGAAAGCGCACGCGGACCCGCCCGGCGGGGGGCGATTCTGACCGCTTCCGGAACGGGAAGGAAGGCTGCCGGGCGTGCTCCTGCCCGGTCGGTCCCGGCCGCGCGCCCGCATGCCGCGCGCCTCGTCAGCGAAAGAACTCCTCCAGGCGCACGAACACCTCGTGCGTCGCACCGTGGCGCTGTACCGCGCGCACGTCCTCGAGCTTGCGCAGCTGCTTCTCGAGCTGCTCGAGGCGCCGGTCCTCGTTGACGAGCAGCCAGATGCGGCTCAGCGTGCCGTCGCCGATCGGCATGCACAGGATCCCTTCGACGTTGTAGGCGCGCCGCGAGAACAGGCTGCAGACGTGCACCATGACGCCGGGGTGGTTGTGGACCGTGATCTCGAGCACGGTGCGCGGTGCGCCCGCGCGCACGGCGGCGGCCGGGGCGTTCACAGCAGTCCTCCGATCATCTCGCGGTTGGCGGCGCCGGGCGCGACCATCGGGAACACCTTCTCGTGCACGGCGATCGAGACGCGGACGAGGCAGGGGCCGGGCGCGGCGAGCGCCTCCTCGAGCGCCGCGAGCGGGTCGGCGACGCGGTCGAGATCGAGCGCCGCGACGCCGAAGCCGCGCGCGACCGCGACGAAATCGGTCGGCGCGCGGTAGCACGAGGCGAAGAAGCGCTTGCCGTAGAAGAGCTCCTGCTGCTGGTGCACGAGCCCGAGCGAGTTGTTGTCGAGGACAACGACCTTGACGTTGAGCTCCTCGTCCGCCGCGGTCGCGAGCTCCTGAATGTTCATAAGGAGGCTCCCGTCGCCCGTGAAGCAGACGACGGTGCGTTCGGGTTCGGCGAGCGCGGCGCCGATCGCGGCCGGCAGCCCGAAGCCCATGGTCCCGAGCCCGCCCGAGGTGAGCCACTGGCGCGGGCGGCTCACCGGATAGGCCTGCGCGGCCCACATCTGATGCTGTCCGACGTCCGTCGTGATGATCGCGCTCTCGTCCAGGCACGACGCGACCGCGCGGATGATGCCGTAGTGCGTGCGCGGGTCGTCGGCCCCGGGCATGGCGAGCGGAAACTCCTGCTTGAGCGCCACGACGCGTGCACGCCAGGCGCTTCGGGGCTGACGCTGGATCCGCGGGAGCAGTGCGGCGAGTGCACGCCCGACGTCGGCCGCGATCGCGACGTCGGCCTGCTTGATCTTGCTGAGCTCCGAGGGATCGATGTCGATGTGGATGATCTTCGCGCGCGGGCAGAACTCGGCGGCCTTGCCGGTGGCGCGGTCGTCGAAGCGCGCGCCGACCGCGACGAGCAGATCGCATTCCTCCATCGTAAGGTTGGTGTAGCGGGCACCGTGCATCCCGAGCATGCCGAGCGAGAGCGGGTGGTCCGCGGGAATCGCGCCGAGCGCCATGAGCGTCATGGTGGTCGGGATCGAGGCGGTTTCCGCGAGCCGGCGTGCGAGCGCCGCGGCGCCGAGCGAGTGGATCACGCCGCCGCCGAGGTAGAGCACCGGACGCTCCGCGGCATTGATGAGCGCGGCGGCGGCATCGAGCGCGGCCTCATCGAGCGGCGTCGCTTCCTGCTGCCGCGCCGCGGGCCAGGGCAGCTCGTCGATCTCGATCGCCTCGTTCTGGACGTCCTTCGGGATGTCGATCCACACTGGCCCCGGCCGTCCCTCGGCCGCGATCTCGAACGCGCGCGGAATCACCTCGAGCAGCTCGCGCGCCGAGCCGACCAGGTAGTTGTGCTTGGTGATCGAGATGCCGAGCCCGTAGGCGTCGACCTCCTGGAACGCATCGGTGCCGATGAGCGCACGCGGCACCTGTCCGGTGATCGCAATGAGCGGTATCGAATCGAGCTTGGCGTCGGCGACCGCGGTGACGAGATTCGTGACGCCGGGCCCGGAGGAAGCGAGACAGACCGCCGGCCGGCCGGTCGCCCGCGCCATGCCGTGGGCGATGAAGCCTGCGCCCTGCTCGTGGCGCGCGAGCACGTGGCGGATCGCGCGCGACTGCGACAAGGCGTCGTAGATGGGGAGGATAGCGCCGCCGGGGATGCCCGCGACGCACCGGATGCCGTGGCGTTCGAGCAGCCGGACGGTCAGTTGCGCACCGGTTATTCGCATTGTCGTTTCTCCGTTTCGCCGGAGGCCGACCGGTGCGGGAAAACAAAACCCCCGCCGGGCGGCTGCGCCGGCGGGGGTTCGGGATTGCTCTTTCTTTACCTCTTCAGGTCGTGCTCGCCCGTGCCCACGCTAGCGCATGGCACCTACTACCAGGCGTACGACCAGGACCGCGGCGCCCGAGAGAGCGGCGGAGCGGATGATGATCTGGTCGTTCGAACGGGTCACGGACGGGTAGCTCGAATGAGTGTACGAATTATGCCGGCACACCAAGGGGCGCGGCAAGCGTCTGGTCGCGCTGGGGCGCGGCGGAGTGGCGTTCGAAATGGGCCGCGAGCAGCCGATAGACCGCGGATGCGTGGGTGACGGGCAGGCGATGGTCCGCGTTCTCGACCCCGGCGAGCGTAGCCTGCGGCAGCACCGCGGCGAGCAACTGCGCCAGGCGCCGGGACGCCCGGTTGGTGGCGGTGCCGTAGAGAAGCAGCGTCGGGACCTTGAGGGCAGCCACATCCGCGACCCGCAAGGGCGCGGAGAGCACCACGGGCCACTCCTCGGCCACGCGGGGCATGAGCGCCGTGATCGCGAGCCGGGGCAGCGGCGG
>DASVBY010000098.1:0-2450 GCA_036381895.1 Burkholderiales bacterium
TCACGCCGCGCAGCTCGATCAGCGGCACGGCGGCGTCGGCGCTGCGCGCAGGCGCGCTCATCGGTTTGCCGCAACCGCGTCCGTGATCACCGGCGTGCCGGGCTGTAGCGGTCCCGAGCGCACCTCGGTCATGGCGCCGTCGGTGGCGCCGATCGTGATCGCGACCGCCTGGGGTACACCGTTCTGCAGCACCCAGACGCGCGACGCGCCACTGCGCGCGTTCCCGTCGGGCGGGCGCGAGGCCGCGCGGCGCGGCATGCGGAAGAGCTGCCCGACCAGCCCGCCGCCCGAGGAGCGCGACTGCGCGGGGGGTGCAGGCGGGGTGAAGCGCAGCGCCGCGTTCGGCACGAGCAGCACGTCCCGCACTTCCTTGACCGTGATCACCGCTGTCGCCGTCATGCCGGGCCGCAAGGACAGGTCTGCATTGTCGACGGTGAGAATCGCCTTATAGGTAACGACGCCTTCGATGGTTTCCGAGCCGAAGCGCACGGTCTTGATCTGGGCGGGGTAGATGCGGCCCGGGTAGGCGTCGACCGCGAACGTCGCCGCTTGCCCCGGCTGCACGCTCCCGACGTCTGCCTCGTCCACGTCGACCTGCAGCTCCATCTGCGAGAGGTCTTCGGCGATCGTGAACAGCACCGGCGCCTGGAACGTGGCCGCGACCGTCTGGCCCGGCTCGACCGAGCGCTTGAGCACCACGCCGTTGATCGGCGAGCGGATCACGGCCTTGGCGAGATCGGTGCGCGTGGCGTTGACTGTCGCTTGCGCCTGCGCGACCTGCGCGCGGGCGCTCGCCTCGTCCGCGCGTGCCCGGTCGAGCGCGGCCTGCGCGGCATCGAGCTCGTGCTGCGCCGGTACTTTGCCGCCGCTCAGTTCCTGCACGCGCTTGAGCCGCGCGAGCTGCGCCTGCGCTTCCTGTACGCTCGCCTGCGCCTGCTTCACGTTGGCCTCGGCCGCAGCGAGCGCCGCTTGCGCCTGCTGCAGCTGCGCCTCGAGCCGCGAGGTGTCGAGCCGGGCGAGCACCTGACCGGCTCTCACCTTGTCGTTGTAGTCGACCTCGACGGTGCGGATCGTTCCCGAGATTTCGGTGCCGACCTCGACCTGATTGGTCGGCTGAAGGTTGCCGGTTGCCGTCACGGTTACCGTGAGATCGCCGCGGCGCACGGACTGCGTTTCGTACCGCCAGGTTTCGCGCGAGCGGGTGAGCCACCAGGCGCCGAGCAGTGCGAGCAGCACGAGCGCGAGCGCGCCCCACAGGAGCCACTGGCGCATCCGCGGCGAGATGCGCGAAGCGCGTCCGGCGCCGAGCACTTCGGCAATGTCCTTTTTCTGTTCCGGACTGAGATCGTTCATGAGGCGGATTCCACGGCGGCCGGTGCGGCGGCGGGCAGCTCGGGTGTCCAGCCGCCACCGAGTGCCTTGTAGAGCCGGATCAGGTTCGACGTCGCCTCGGCGCGGCTCACGGCCTGCTGGTCCTGCAGCGACAGGAGCGCCCGCTGCGAGTCGAGCAGCGCCTGAAAGTCGATGAGGCCCGCGGCGTACTGCTGACTCGCGAGATCGAACGCGCGCTGCGCCGCGTCCGCCGCCGCCTGCAGCGCCGCGAGCCGTTCCTGTTCTTCGGCGTAGGCGATGAGCGCGTTCTCGACGTCGTTGAGCGCGGTGCGTACCGCAGCCTCGTAGCGTACCAGCGCCTGCTCCTGCAATGCGCTCTGGACCTCGACGTTCTGGCGCAGGCGCCCGAAGTCGAACAGCGTCCACCGGCCACTCGCCGCGAGCTGCGTCGTGCGCGCGGCGTTGCCGAAGAAGTTCGAGAGCGCGAGCGCTTCGAGGCCGATGCTTCCGAGCAGGGAGAAAGTCGGGTAGCGCGCCGCCTCAGCGACGCCGATCTGCGCGGTTTGTGCGGCGAGCAGGCGCTCGGCGCGGCGCACGTCGGGACGGCGCCGCAGCGTGTCCGCCGGGACGCCGAGCGCCACCTCGAGCGGCGCGAGCGGTACGGGGCGCGGCTCCGCGAGGACGGACGCAAGCGCGCCCGGATTCTCGCCGATGAGGACAGCGAGCCGGTTCTTCGCCTGCTCGAGCGCGGAGCGCATCTGCGGGATCTGGGCGCGCGTCTGCTCGAGACTGAACCGCGCCTGCTCGAGATCGAGCTCGGTGGTGAGTCCCGCCTCGAGGCGCCAGCGCACGAGTTCGTAGGTTTCCGTCTGCGCGGCGAGATTGGCTTCGGCGATCGCCAGCCGCGCCTGGAACGCGCGCACCTCCGTGTAGTTGAGCGCGACCTCGGAGACGAGCGTTACGAGCACGTCGCGCAAATCTTCCTCGGCCGCCTCGAGACTCGCCCAGGCCGACTCGAGTGCACGGCGGCGGCCGCCGAACACGTCGAGTTCCCAGCTCGCGTCGAAATCGAGCGAGTACAGATCGCCGACGACGCCACGCGCGCTCGCGCCGCCGCC
>DASVBY010000099.1:0-7180 GCA_036381895.1 Burkholderiales bacterium
CGCGAACGGCACCACGGTGCGCGCGGCCGCGTGCTTCTCGATCGCATCGACGATGAAGCGGGCCGTGATCGGCGTGCCGTCGTAGTGCAGCACCGAGATCAGCCGCGCAGCGTTCACCTTGGCCTCGTTCACGAGCAGCGTCTTGAGCTGCGCGTCGCGGTTCTGCTCGATGACGAACACCCACGGGTGGCGCGCGATGAACTCGGCGATCTCGTCCTGGAACGGGAAGCCGCGCACCCGCAGCGCGTTGATGTGGATGCCGCGCTCGCCGAGCACGTCGAGCGCTTCCTGCATCGCGGGGCTCGTCGAGCCGTAGTAGATCGCGCCGAAGCGCGCCGGGCGCGCGGCCGCGCGCAGCACCGGCTTCGGCATGAGCGACGTCGCCGTCTCGAACTTGCGCAGCAGCCGCTCCATGTTGTCGACGTAGTCGGCGCCCGCCTCGCTGTAGCGCGCGTAGCGGTCCTTCGTGGTCCCGCGCGTGAAATAGGCGCCGCGCTTCGGGTGCGTGCCGGGGAGCGTGCGGTACGGAATGCCGTCGCCGTCGACGTCCAGGTAGCGTCCGAACTCCTTGCCCGCCTCGAGGTCCTCGTAGGTCATGACCTTGCCGCGGTCGTACGTGCACGCATCGTCCCACCGGAATGGCTCGCACAGGCGCGTGTTCATGCCGATGTCGAGATCGCTCATGACGAACACCGGCGTCTGCAGCCGCTCGGCGAGGTCGAAGGCCTGCGCCGTGAGCTCGAAGCACTCGGTCGGATCCTCGGGGAACAGCAGCACGTGCTTGGTATCGCCGTGCGACGCATAGGCGCAGGCGAGCAGATCCGACTGCTGTGTGCGCGTCGGCATGCCGGTCGAGGGTCCGCCGCGCTGCACGTCGATGATGACGATCGGGATCTCGGCGAAGTACGCGAGCCCGATGAATTCCTGCATCAGCGAGATGCCGGGGCCGGAAGTGCAGGTGAAGGCGCGCGCGCCGTTCCAGCCGGCGCCGATGGCCATGCCGACCGAGGCGAGCTCGTCCTCGGCCTGCACCACCGCGTAGCGGCGCTTGCCGCTCTCGGGATCGATGCGCAGCCTCTGGCAATGGCGGATGAAGGCCTCGGCGAGCGAGGACGAGGGCGTGATCGGGTACCAGGCGCACACGGTCGCGCCGCCGTACACCGCCCCGAGCGCCGCGGCGCTGTTGCCGTCGACGAAGATGCGGTCGCCGACCGCGTCCGCGCGGCGCACGCGCAGGCCGATCGGGCAGTCGAGGTGTGCGAGCGCGTATTCGCGCCCGAGGTGCAGCGCCTTCACGTTCGATTCGAGCAGCGCCTCCTTGCCCTTGTACTGCTCGGAGAAGAGCTTCTCGATCTCGTTCGGATCAATCTCGAGCAGCGCCGAGAGCGCGCCGACGTAGATGATGTTCTTGAAGAGCTGACGCTGCCGCGCATCGGTATAGGTGGCGTTGCAGATCTCCGTGAGCGGCATGCCGATGACGTGGATGTCGTCGCGGAACTTCGATTTCGGCAGCGGCTTGGAGCTGTCGTAGAAGAGGTAGCCCCCCGGCTCGATCTCGCGCACGTCCCGGTCCCAGGTCTGCGGGTTCATCGCCACCATGAGGTCGACGCCGCCCCGCCGCCCGCGGTAGCCGCGTTCGTTGACACGCACTTCGTACCAGGTCGGCAGGCCCTGGATGTTCGACGGGAAGATGTTGCGCGGCGACACCGGTACGCCCATGCGCAGGATCGAGCGGGCGAAGAGCTCGTTGGCGCTGGCCGATCCCGAACCGTTGACGTTCGCGAACTTGACGACGAAATCGTTGACCGCTTCGAGGCGCTTGATCATGGCAGGCGACGTGCCGAACTTTCGACGTGGAATTCAACCGCAGGGGACGCGCCGGACGCCGAGGACCGCGGCCGGCGCACGAACGGCGCGCCGCTTGGAGCCCTCGAGGATCGCGTCGGACGCGCCGCCGTTTCCGATTCTGTTCTCACTACGCCGCGTCCGCTGCATCCCCGGTGGCCCGAACCCATGTCAAGCCACTTTGGACCGCGGCGTCCGGCAGGCCGGGCCCGCGTGGGTCATCTGGAGCAGGAATTTCTGCATGTCCCATGCGCCGGTCGGGCAGCGCTCGGCGCACAGGCCGCAATGCAGGCACACGTCCTCGTCCTTCGCCATGATGCGCCCGGTCTTGAGCGGCGCCGACACGTAGAGCGACTGCGCGGCATTGAGTGCCGGCACGCGCAGGCGCTGGCGCAGCTCCGCCTCCTCGCCGTTCTCGGTGAAGGTGATGCAGTCCATCGGGCAGATATCGACGCAGCCGTCGCATTCGATGCAGAGGCTGCCGGTGAACACGGTCTGCACGTCGCAGTTGAGGCAGCGCTGCGCTTCGGCGTACGCGGTCTCCGGGTCGAAACCGAGCTCCACCTCGACGCGGACGTCCCGAAGCGTCACCTTCTTGTCGCGCCACGGCACCGGGAAGCGCGCAGCGAGCGACACCTCGTTGTCGTAGCTCCACTCGTGGATGCCCATCTTCTGTGAAACGAGCTTGACCGCGGGCAGCGGCCGCTCGCGCACGTCCTCGCCGTTGAGGAGCTTGTCGATCGACACCGCCGCCTCGTGGCCGTGCGCCACCGCCCAGATGATGTTCTTCGGCCCGAACGCCGCGTCGCCGCCGAAGAACACGTTCGGCAGCGTCGACTGCATCGTGACCTTGTCCACCACGGGCATGTCCCACCGGTCGAACTCGATGCCGATGTCGCGCTCGATCCACGGGAACGCGTTTTCCTGGCCGATCGCGATAAGCACGTCGTCGCATTCGAAGAAGGCGTCCGGCTCGCCGGTCGGCACGAGGCTGCGCCGCCCCTTGGCGTCGTACACGGCCTTCACCTTCTCGAAGGTCATGCCGGCGAGTTTGCCGTTCTCGTGCACGAACGTCTTCGGCACCAGGTAGTTGAGGATCGGGATGCCCTCGTGCATGGCGTCTTCCTTCTCCCACGGCGACGCCTTCATTTCCTCGAACCCGGAGCGCACGATGACCTTGACGTCCTCGCCGCCGAGCCGGCGCGCGGTGCGGCAGCAGTCCATGGCGGTGTTGCCGCCGCCGAGGACGATGACGCGCCGCCCGATCGTCTTGGTGTGCCCGAAGGACACCGATGCCAGCCAGTCGATGCCGATGTGTATCCGTGCGGCCGCTTCGCGCCGGCCGGGGATGTCGAGATCGCGCCCGCGCGGCGCGCCGCAGCCGACGAACACCGCGTCGTAGCCCTCGGCGAGGAGCTGCTTCATGCTGTCGATCCGCACCCCGCTCTTGAACTCGACGCCGAGATCGAGGATGTAGCCGACCTCCTCGTCGATCACTTCCATGGGGAGCCGGAACCGCGGGATCTGCGACCAGATCATGCCACCCGCGCGCGCCTCCTGGTCGAACACCGTGACGCTGTAGCCGAGCGGCGCGAGATCGCGCGCCACCGTGAGCGAGGCCGGCCCGGCACCGACGCACGCGATACGCTTGCCGTTCTTCTGCCTCGGCGGCTTCGGCAGCCGCGCGCGGATGTCGTCCTTGTAGTCGGCCGCGACGCGCTTCAGGCGGCAGATCGCGACCGGCTCGGGTTTCTCGGCGTTGCGCTCCTCGACCCGTCCCCGCCGGCACGCCGGCTCGCACGGCCGGTCGCAGGTACGCCCGAGGATTCCGGGAAAGACGTTCGATTTCCAGTTGACCATATAGGCGTCGCTGTAGCGACCCGCGGCGATCAACCGGATATATTCGGGAACGGGAGTGTGGGCGGGACAGGCCCACTGACAATCCACCACGCGGTGGAAGTAGTCGGGATTGCCAATATCGGTGGGCTTCAATGCGCTCCCCTTCGAACCGTCGCTTCTGCCGCGCCCTTGCACGGCGGGCCGCCGGCGAAGCGGCCTCTGGCTCGAAAGCGAGGACTATGTTAGCGCTGAAAGCATGGGAATGAAAAGATGGCGTCCCCGCGCCGGCCGGCGGTCGCGGCGCGCGCGACCGGGCGGCACCCGCGCGGCGGCTTCGCGGCGCGTTCGCCGGCTCTGCCCCCGCGCGAACGTCGAGCGACGCGAACCAGATGACGCGGGCCGCGCGATCGGCTAGAACCGCATAAACCCGCGCACAATCAGACAACCCGCTTGGACCTCCTCGACAACTACAGCCTCGCCTGGCTGGCGGCACTGCTCGCCGCGCTCCTCGTCACCGGCACTGTCGCCGGGATACTCGCCGGCCTGCTCGGGGTCGGCGGCGGCATCGTGATCGTGCCGGTGCTGTTCCACATGTTCACGCTGCTCGGGATCGCGCCGGAAGTGAAAATGCATCTGGCGGTCGGCACCTCCCTCGCCACGATTATCCCGACCTCGGTCATCTCGGCGCGCGCCCACGCCGCCCGGGGAAGCCTGGACGGCGCGCTCCTGCGCGCGCTCGGTCCGGGTCTGCTGGCCGGGGTGCTGATCGGAAGCCTGCTCAGCGGGACCCTGCGCGGACCGGTCCTGACCGCCGTCTTCGCGACCGTGGCGCTGTTCGTGGCGGCGCACATGGCGTTCGCGAGGCAGGGCCTGACCGTCGCCGAAAAGCTGCCGGGAAGGCCGTTTCGCGAGCTCCTGGGCGCTGCGATCGGCGGGTTTTCGACCCTCATGGGCATCGGGGGCGGGACGCTGAGCGTCCCGATCCTGACCGCCCTCAACTACCCGATGCACCGGGCGGTGGGTACGGCGGCGGCCATCGGCACCCTGATCAGCATTCCCGGGGCGCTCGCGTTCGTCATTGCCGGGCTGGGGGTGCCCGCCCGGCCGCCCGGCAGCATCGGCTACGTCAACCTGCTCGGCGTGGCGCTGATCGTGCCGATGACGATGCTCACCGCCCCGTACGGCGCGCGGCTCGCGCACGCCACGAACGCCCGGCGGCTCAAGCAGGTGTTCGCGGCGTTCCTGCTGCTCACCTCGCTGCGAATGCTCTACGGGCTGCTCTGACTCCGCCCGGACGAGCGCTACCCGGGCGGCCGGGCTTGCGGCTCAGGGGCGCGTCTCGTAGACCGGGAAGCGCCGGCAGAGCTCGAGCACCTGCTCCTTGACCCGGCGCCGCACCCCCGCATCGTCGAGCCGATCGAGCACGTCGCAAATCCAGCCGGCGAGCAGCCGGCACTCCGCCTCCTTGAAGCCGCGCGTCGTCACCGCCGGCGTGCCGAGCCGGATGCCGCTCGTCACCATGGGCGGCTGCGGATCGTTCGGCACCGCGTTCTTGTTCACGGTGATGTGCGCCTCGCCGAGCGCCGCCTCGGCGTCCTTGCCCGTCAACCCCTTGCGGATGAGGCTCAGCAGGAACAGATGGTTGTCGGTGCCGCCGGACACGACGTCGTAGCCGCGCTCCATGACCGCCTGCGCCATCGCGCGGGCGTTCGCGAGCACCTGGCGCTGGTACTCCTTGAATGCCGGCTCGAGCGCCTCCTTGAAGGCGACGGCCTTCGCGGCGATGACATGCATCAGCGGACCGCCCTGCGTGCCCGGAAACACCACCGAGCTCAGCTTCTTTTCGATCTCGGGATTGCGCTTCGCAAGGATCACCCCGCCGCGCGGACCGCGCAGCGTCTTGTGCGTGGTGGTCGTCGTGACGTCCGCGACCGGCACCGGATTCGGGTAGATCCCGGCGGCGACGAGCCCGGCGACGTGGGCCATGTCGACGAAGAGATAGGCCCCGACCTCGTCCGCGATCCGCCGGAAGCGCTCCCAGTCGACCACGCGCGAATACGCCGAGAAGCCGGCCACGATCATCTTCGGCCGATGCTCGTGCGCAAGCCGCTCCACCTGCACGTAGTCGATCAGCCCCTGGTCGTCGACGCCGTACTGCACGGCGTTGAAGAGCTTGCCGGAGAAATTGACCTTGGCGCCGTGCGTGAGGTGCCCGCCGTGCGCGAGGCTCATCCCGAGAATGGTGTCCCCGGGCGCGAGCAGCGCGAGATACACGGCCGCATTCGCCTGGGAACCGGAGTGCGGCTGCACGTTCGCATAGTCGGCGCCGAAGAGCTGTTTCACCCGCTCGATCGCCAGCCGCTCCGCCACGTCGACGTACTCGCAGCCGCCGTAGTAGCGCTTGCCGGGGTAGCCCTCGGCGTACTTGTTCGTGAGCACGGAGCCCTGCGCCTCGAGCACGCGCGGGCTCGCGAAGTTCTCCGATGCGATCAGCTCGATATGGTCTTCCTGGCGGCGGGCCTCGCCGACGATGGCCTCGTACAGCTCCTCGTCGTAGCCCTTGATGGTCATGTCACGGGTGAACATCGTGCGATCCGGCTCCTCGAATGAATGAACCAACGTCGATGCCGAGCCGTCGCTGAGCGAAGCGCCGGGCGTGGAAACGGCGTCGCAAGACCGGGCCGCGGTCCGCGGAGCGGAAGCAGCGCCGCCTGCGCTTGGCTGCATCTCTCGGGTGCTCGGCCGACAGGCCGAAAAGGGCGCTTAGGATATCCGATTTCGCGCGCGCTTGCCTGCGCCACCGCGCGCTTTCGGGGCGGAAGCGGCCGGGTGCTATACTCTCGGCCTTTGCGAGCCGTCGTACTTCCCAGAGGGTTACATGACACGCTTTGTCGGCACCGATTCCTACATCGCCACGGAGGATCTCAAGCTCGCGGTCAACGCCGCGATCACCCTCGAGCGCCCCCTGCTCGTCAAGGGAGAGCCCGGCACGGGCAAGACCATGCTCGCCCTGGAAGTGGCGAAGGCGCTCAACCGGCCGCTGTTCCAGTGGCACATCAAGTCCACCAGCAAGGCACAGCAGGGCCTCTACGAGTACGACGCCGTGTCGCGGCTGCGCGACTCGCAGCTCGGCGACCCGCGGGTGCACGACATCGCCAATTATATTAAGAGGGGCCCGCTGTGGGAGGCGTTCGAGTCGCCGACACCGGCCGTGGTGCTGATCGACGAGATCGACAAGGCCGACATCGAGTTCCCGAACGACCTGCTGCGCGAGCTCGACCGGATGGAGTTCTACGTCTACGAGACGAAGGAGCTCGTCAAGGCAAGGCACCGCCCGATCGTCTTCATCACCTCCAACAACGAGAAGGAGCTGCCCGATGCGTTCCTGCGCCGCTGCTTCTTCCACTACATCCGCTTCCCCGACAAGGAGACGATGGAGAAGATCGTCCAGGTGCACTTCCCGGGGCTGAAGAAGTCGCTGCTGCGCGAGGCGATG
>DASVBY010000100.1:0-5519 GCA_036381895.1 Burkholderiales bacterium
GACGACGGTGGTCGGGCTGCTCCCGACCGCCTACGGCTGGGGCGGCTACGACCCGATGGTCGCGCCCATGGCGCTCGCGCTCGGCTGGGGCCTGGCATTCTCGACGTTCATTTCGCTCTTCACGATTCCCTCGGCGCTCGCGGTCGCCGCCGATATCGGCGGCTTCGCGCGGCGCCTGTCCGGCGCGCGGGCGCGACAGGCGAACTGAGCCGCGGTTCTCACCGGATCGCGCGCCTCGAGCGACTTTTATCCTGAAGTAAGGTCGCGATCGGTCGTCCGAACGTCGGATCGAGCGTGTACCAGCGCGTTCACCAGGGACTTTCGTCCACGCTTCTACCGCTCGTCGCCTGTGGCCGTGGCGCAACCGCTGCGCGTCATCCTTTCTCCGGGTCCACCGTTATAAGCCCACAAGCCGCGAAACACGATTTTGTCGTGTCTAAGGGGTATCGGCCGGCGAACATCAGGGCTGCAAAACCATCCAGGTGGGACGCGCAGGTGAGAGCGGTAGCCGGACTCCTATTCGCCCTGTACATCCTGGCACTGACGGGGGTCGTTCCAGCCTTCGGCCAGGATGCGGCGCCGGCTGCGCCGAATCGGGCCGCGCAGACGGGACCGCCGGATTCGAGCGAGGCAACCCCTCCGGGCTCCGATAACGCCGAGCGGCAGGATGCCGACGAGCCGTCTGACCCCGTCGACGAACCCGACGACGCCGCGCCAGCCGCCGAAGGCGACCGCTACTTCTCCCAGGCCGAGCTCGATCAGCTGCTCGCGCCGATCGCACTCTATCCCGATGGACTCCTGTCGCAGATCCTCATGGCCGCGACTTATCCGCTCGAAGTCGTGCAGGCGGCGCGCTGGTCGCGGGCGAATCCGGGACTCAGCGGCGCGGAGGCGGTGAAAGCGGTGGAAGGGGAGAGCTGGGACCCGAGCGTGAAATCGCTGGTCGCGTTTCCGCAGGTCCTGCAGATGATGGACGAGAAGCTCGAGTGGACGCGCGACCTCGGCGATGCCTTCCTCGCCCATCGCGCCCTGGTCATGGACACCGTGCAGAACCTGCGCAAGCGCGCGTACGATGCGGGCACGCTGCGCTCGAACCAGTACTACCGCGTCGAGCGCCGCGGCGATCACATCGTCATAGAACCCGCGAACCCCGAGGTGGTGTACGTGCCGTACTACGATCCGCGCGTGGTGTACGGCACCTGGTGGTGGCCCGCCTATCCGCCGGTTTTCTGGGCGCCGTGGCCCGGCTACCACCCGTTCGCCGGCACCGGCTTCTTCTGGAGCGTGGGCGTGTTCGTCGGTCCGCGGTTCTTCTTCGGCTTCTGGGACTGGCCGCATCGTCACATCCACATCGTGCACGTGCACGATCGCGTCGTGCCCAAACACCGCGCGCGCTTCAAGCATCCGCACTTCAAACATCCGCGCTTCAAACATCCGAGCCGGATCTGGCGCCACGACCCGCGCCATCGCCACGGCGTGAAATACCGGCACCCGGGCGTGCGGCGCGCGTTCGCGCCGCCGCACGACGGCTTCATCCGGCGCGCATCCGGGAAGTTGCCGCACGAGCGGCGCGCGCATGAAGGGCGCCCGGGGAAGGGCGGCGCGTTCCACCGGCAGCTGCGCGAAGGCGACCGCCATTTCGGGCGCGAGCTGGGGCGCCGGCACGACAGCGGGCCGCCGGGCATCGGCCGGCTCGGTCCCCGTCAGGACCGCCTCGGCATGCGACAGGACCGGGTGGCGCCGCCCCGCGGGGCGCAGCCGCCGAGGTTCGTGCGGCCGCACAGCGGGCAACAGCGCATGGGTGTGGATCGCGGCGTCTCGCGGCGCATGGGGATCCGGAGCAGAGGGACAGCGAACGCGCGCATCACTGCGCCGATCGTGCGTGGGGCGCCGCGCGCTCGCGCGCAGCTGCGCCCGGCGCCGCGCGCGCTTCAGCCGCGCGCGATCTCGCCGACTCTCACTGCGCCGCGGCTGGCGCGCCCCGGCGTCGGCCCGCGTCCACCCTCCGGCATCGCGCCGCGTGCGCAACCGCGGTCGTTCAGCATGCCCGCGCCGCGGTCTCTCAGTAGACCGGCGGCGAGCGGCCGCGCGTTCGCGGCGCCTTCGATCGGCAGCCCCCGCGGGTTCAGCTTCCGCCGATAGCTCCGCTCCGCGCTACGTCCGTCCATTCCGGCGAAAGCCGCATCTGCCCCAGGCTGCAGCGCGAGCGAGTGGACAGTCTGCATGAACGCAGGCGGGCGATCGAAAGAGGGGTGAGCGGTGCCGCCGTACAGGTGCTGTGTTGGACGCAGCGACCTGCCCTCCCCGGAAGCAGCGGCGGCACCGCTCGCGGGGAAGGGAAGCACAAATCGGGCCAGGGGATCGGCCGCTCGGCCAGGCGAGCGCGAGCCTGCCCAGGAGCCCTCAGTCCCCAAAGGTGCGCCGCGGCGTGACGAACCCATAGAATCCCGGGCATGCGACAGCCTGCCGGATCTTCCCCGAATCCGGATCCGCGAAGACGGCTGCGTCCGGCGCGCCTGGTAGCGCCGCTCGTTTTCGCCGCGATTGTGCTCCTGATCCTGAGCGACCGGGTGCCCGGGCTGCGCGACGCGCGCGAGCGGCTGCTGCACCCGGACGAGTACCGGGCGCGCGAAGCCTGCCACAAGGCGGCGCTCGCGGCCGCGGAGCAGCCGGCGTACGCGCGCATCGTCGCGCGCGGCGCGGTGCGCGCCACGCAGGGCGCGCACTACGTCGAGGGCGTACGCGTGGGACAGATGGGGGCGGACGGCGGCGAGATGACGTTCGACTTCAGCTGCTACGTCGATCCCGACGGGAGCATCGTGAAGACGCACAAGAAGACGTCGATGCCGTGAGGCGCGTAGAGCCGAACCAGCGGAGTTCCGGGCGCTCGGCAACGTCGTCGTTCCGGCGGCCGCTTCCCGCGTCCCTGCGCTCTCGCGGCATTTGACGTCCTGTATCGCAAAGCCGGAATCGAGGAAGCGAAGTCGCCCGGCCGTGGAAACGAGGGGCGGTGCCAGCAAGGACGCCGGGCGGTACGTCTACTCGACCCTCTCCACCCGGATGGGAGCACCCGCCCGCACGGCTCGAAGCTGCCTTACGTCGCCAAGTGCTTTCCCCCAGATGTTCGTCGGCGCCGCGAGGCGAATCTCGTCGCCGCGCGATACGGGCGTGCGGCCGAAGCCGATCGCAATCGAATCGCCTTCGACCCAGAACGCGAGCTCGCCGGCCTCGACCACGTCGCGCGCGTCCGGTTCCCGTTCCACCGTAACCGGCGTCGCGAAGTACACCTCTTCGCCCCAGGTCTGCGCCCGGGACGTGAAGGGCAGGGCGTTCCAGATCGCCCCGGCCGTCGGTGTATCGAAGAGCTCGGCTTCGAGGACGACCGGCTCGATCGTCATTCTGATTCGACGCATGGATGCCTCCCCAAGTCTGCAAATCCGGCTCGCCTGCATAGCCAGGCGGGCTAACGCTTAAGCGCGATACCGCTTCCTTAGCGTAGCTCCGGCTTAGCCAGACGCACGTCGCGCTACGCCTTCAGCCACGCGATGATCTCGTCGGCGACGCGCTCCGGGTCTTCGCGCTGCAGAAAGTGTCCCACATTCGGCAGCACCTCGCGCTTGTAGCGGCTCGAGAAGTACTGCTCCTTGCCGGCGGAGGTGACGGGGTCGTTGGCGCCGTCGGCGGCGCCGTGCAGCACGAGCGTCGGCACCGCGAGCTTCGCCGGGCGCGCGAGGCGATGTTCGAGCGCGTCGTAGTGCGGGTCGCCCTCGGCCTGGCCCCAGCGGTGGCGATAGGAATGGATGGTGATGCCGGCCCAGTCGGGGTTCTCGAACGAGCGCGCCGTCTCGTCGTACTCGGCATCCGAGAACGTCCACGTCGGGGACCAGGTCTGCCACATGAAGCGCGCCAGCTCGCGGCCCGACTGCCGCACGAGCTCCGCACCGCGCGGCAGGCAGAAGTACCAGTGGTACCAGTAGTTGCGCACCTGATGGATCGGCAGCGCTTGATCGGGATGGTTCGTGCCATAGCCAACCGAGAGCGCGACCACGTGCGAGACGCGGTCCGGAATCTCGGCGGCAGCGATATACGCGGCGCGCGCGCCCCAGTCGTGGCCGACGAGCGCAAAGCGCTCGAGCCCCAGCGCCTGCGCCATCTCGATCAGGTCGGCGCCGAGCGCCGCGATCTGACCGCTGCGCAGCGTCGAGCCGGAGCGAAACCGGGTCGGGCCGAAGCCGCGCAGGTACGGCGCGATCGTGCGGAAGCCGGCCGCGGTCAGCCGCGGAACGATGCGGTCCCACGTGCGCACGTCGTCCGGCCAGCCGTGCAGCAGGATGACCGGCGGATCGGACGGACGGCCTTCCTGCTCGAAAGCGAGGTCGAGGAATTTCGTCTGGATGTAATGAATGCGGCGGCTCATCGGGTCGTTTCTCGGTAAGGAAAGGAGGGTGCAGCAGCACAAAGCACGCACGGCCGCCAATCTGGTGCCTGGTGCCGCCGGCGTCAAACGACAATTTCGGAGGGTTCGCTTGCGCGCTGCTCATGCGAGCGCAACGCACGCGGAGCGCAGTCGAGGCGAGAGAAGCAGCAGACAGTCCGGGACTGCGGCGGCGGGCGGAACGCCGTTAACGCACCCCGAGCCGTTCGAGCACGTTCGCAACGATGGCGTCGCAGCGCGGGCCGTCGAAGTCGAACGCCTTGAGCCCGGCGGCTTCGATGTGGCGGCGCAGGGCGCGCTGCATCAGTGCGCGGGCGCGGTGAAAGCGGGTTTTTACGGTGGCGACGGGGATATCGAGCGACGCGGCGGTTTCCTCGACGCTCAGCTGCTCGATCGCGCGCAGCATGAAGACCGTGCGAAAGCCGTCGGGGAGCCGATCGACCGCCGCCTCGATCAGCCGGCGAAGCTCGCCGCCCGCGGCGAGCTCTTCGGGCGTGCCGGCGGCGCTCAAAAGCGGCGTCGCCGCCTCATCGGTGTCGTCCGCTCCCTCGAGCGCGGTGTACCGCCGGTCTTTTCGTTGTCTCATTAGAGCCTCGTTGACGGCGATGCGCGTGAGCCACGCGCCGAAATTCCCGGGCGTGCGGTAGCTCTCGAGCTGCGTGAACGCGCGTACGTATGCCTCCTGTATCGCATCCTGCGCGGCGTCGTCGTCGCGCAGGATGCTGCGCGCGACGCGATAGAGCCTGCGGTTGTAGCGGCGCATGAGCGGCTCGTACGCGCTCGCATCGCCCGCGCGCAGGCGCGCGACGAGCTCGTCGTCCGCCGCGTGCGCCGCCGCTTCCGCGCGCGCGAGGCGCTCATCCGCTGCCAGAGCCATTCATCGTTTCCCGACTCGCCTGTGGTCGATGGTAACGGCCGCGCAGAGGCGTTGCCACCGCACGGCCGCGATTTCCCTGCTCTTTACGCGAAGAACGCCCCCGGCACCGGATCGAGCCCGAGCGTCATGCGCAGCACCGCCCCGCGCATCGCCTCGTCGGCGAGACGGCTCGCCGCCGCGAGCGAGAGATCGCGGTTGTCGAACTTC
>DASVBY010000101.1:0-5102 GCA_036381895.1 Burkholderiales bacterium
AGCCCCATGATCTCGCCGATCAGCGGGTTGGCCGAAAGCTCGTAGATATAGGTATGGAAGCGCACGTCGGCCATGATCAGCGAGCGCAAATCGGTGCTTTCCACCGCCTTGCGTCCCTCGGCGACGATCGCACGCCCCTCCTCGAGGGCTGCGTCCGTTATCCGGTCCATGGCGAGCCGCACCGCGAGCGGGTCGAGCGCGGTCCGCAGCTCGTAGATCGCCTTGAAGAAGACCGGCTCGAGGTGGGCGACGATCAGACCGCGCCGCCCGACCTCCTTCACGAACCCTTGGGTTTTGAGCAGCGCGAACGCCTGCCCGACCGGCTGGCGCGACACGTTGAGCCGTTCCGCGATGCCCTCCTGCGTGAGCCGCTCGCCCGGGGCGAGCGTGCCTTCACAGATCGCATTCAGGATCGCTTCGTACGTCTGGGTGACGAGACTCGCGGGTGGTGTGATATTGGCAATCATTGCATACAGTATTCTACATACGGTAATCTCGCCGCAAAAGCAAAATCGCTTCCGGAGGCATCGTGCTCGGAGCTCAAGCCAGCCAGACACCGAACGACATCATTCGGGTACTCATCGCGAAGGTAGGACTCGACGGCCACGACCGGGGAGTGAAAGTCGTGGCGCGGGCGCTGCGGGACGCGGGCATGGACGTCATCTATACCGGGCTGCACCGCACGCCCGAAGAAGTGGTGGACGCGGCCGTGCAGGAGGACGTCGACGTGCTCGGCATCAGCATCCTGTCGGGCGCGCACATGACGATCTTTCCCAAAGTGTTGAAGCTCCTCAAGGAGCGCGAGGCCGAGGACATCATCGTGATGGGCGGCGGCGTCATGCCGGACGAGGACGTTGCCGCGCTCAAGGCCATGGGTGTGCGCGAGATCCTCCTGCAGGACACGCCGCCCGACACCATCGTCGCCACGATCCGCCGGCTGGTCGCCGAGCGCGGACCCAAGTAACCGACCGACTACGAGAGGAGGCTCCGTGGAGTACTGGTCCTTCCCGCCCGCCTACGACGACAACTATTTCCCGGAGCCCGGGTCGCGCTACTGGTTTCCGCGGCGCGAGACCATGCCGGCCGCGGAACGCGAGCAGGCCATACTCGCCCGCCTCAAGGAAGTCACCCGCTACGCCTACGAGCACGCGCCGTTCTACCGGCGCAAGTGGGACGAGGCGGGCTTCCACCCGGACCACCTGAAGAGCCTCGAGGACTTCGAGGAGAAGGTGCCGGTCGTGACCAAGGCGGAGCTGCGCGAAGCGCAGGCGCGCGCGCCGATGTTCGGCGACTATCTCTGCATCCCGGAGTCCGAGATCTTTCACGTCCACGGCACGTCGGGCACGACCGGCCGGCCGACCGCGTTCGGCATCGGCCGGCGCGACTGGCAGGCGATCGCGAACGCGCACGCGCGCATCCTCTGGGGCATGGGCATCCGCCCCGGCGACACCGTCTTCATCGCCGCGATCTTCAGCCTCTATATGGGCTCCTGGGGAGCGCTCGCGGGCGCGGAGCGCCTGCGCTGCAAGGCGTTCCCCTTCGGCGCCGGCGCCTCCGGCATGACCGCGCGCGCCGCGATGTGGCTCGCGAACTTCAAGCCGCAGGCGTTCTACAGCACGCCCTCCTTCGCGCTGCATCTCGCCGAAGTCGCGCGCGCCGAGGGCTACGACCCGCGCGAGTTCGGGCTCAAGGTCATGTTCTTCTCCGGCGAGCCGGGCGCGTCGGTGCCGGGCGTGCGCGACAAGATCCGCGAGGCGTACGGCGCGCGCGTCATCGACTGCGGCTCGATGGCGGAGATGACGCCGTGGATGAACGTCGCCGGCAGCTACGAGACCGACGAAGGCATGCTCTGCTGGCAGGACGTGGTGTACACCGAAGTGTGCGACCCGAAGACGTTCCGCCGCGTGCCGTACGGAAGCCGCGGGACGCCGGTCTACACCCACCTCGAGCGCACCTCGCAGCCCATGATCCGCCTGGTCTCGGGCGACCTCACGCGCTGGGTGAACGAGCCGAACCCCTGCGGACGCACCTACCCGCGCCTGCCCGAAGGCATCTTCGGGCGTATCGACGACATGATCACCGTGCGCGGCGAGAACGTGTATCCGAGCGAGATCGATGCGGTGCTGAACCAGCTCGGCGACTACGGCGGCGAGCACCGCATCATCGTGTCGCGCGAGGCGGCGATGGACGAGCTGCTCGTGCGCGTCGAAGCGTCGGCCGAAGCGTTCGCGCGCGACGGCGGCGTCGCGCTGCGCGCCCAGGCGGAGAGCCGCATGCAGAAAGTGCTCGGGCTGCGCGCCGTGATCGAGATCGTCGCGCCCGGCACGTTCCCGCGGACCGACTTCAAGGCGCGCCGGGTGATCGACGACCGCGACGTGTTCCGTCAGATGAGCGAGAAGCTCGCGAGGCAGTCGTGAGCGTGAACCTGCCGTCGCTCGAGCTCGTCGACCGCGTCTGCGCCGGCGACCGCCGCGCGATCGCGCGCATGCTCACGCGCGCCGAGAACGGCAGTCCCGAAGCGCGCGAAGCGCTCGATATCCTCTACCGCCGCGCCGGGCGCGCTCATGTCGTCGGTATCACCGGCGTGCCCGGTAGCGGCAAGTCGACGCTCGTCGCGCGGCTCGCGCAGCAGGTGCTCGATACCGGGCGCAAGGTCGGCATCGTCGCGATCGATCCGTCGAGCCCGTTCTCGGGCGGCTCAATCCTCGGCGACCGCATCCGTATGGGCGCGCTTGCCGGCAACCCCTCGGTGTTCGTGCGCAGCCAGGCGACGCGCGGCGCGCTCGGCGGCCTCGCGCGGGGCACGCTCGAAGCGGTCGACGTGCTCGACGCTGCGGGCTACGACATGATCGTGATCGAGACCGTCGGCGTCGGCCAGGACGAAGTCGACGTGGTGCGCGCGGCGCACACGACCGTCGTCGTCTCGGCCCCGGGGCTCGGGGACGACATCCAGGCGATCAAGGCGGGAATACTCGAGATCGCCGACATACACGTCGTGAGCAAAGGCGACAAGCCCGAGGCGAACCGCACGGTCTCGGACCTCAAGGCGATGCTCGCGCTGTCGCTGTCGCAGCAAGGGCTCAAGCGCGCCGTTCCCGTCATCAAGGTTTGCTCGCCCAAGGGCGAAGGCATCGCCGAGCTCCTCGCCGCCATCGACGCGCACCGCGAGCATCTGCTCGCGAGCGGCGAGTACGAGATGCGTCGCCAGCAGATTCGCGAGCGGCGCATGATCAAGGCGGCGGAACAACTGCTGCGCGAGGAATTCGAACGCCACCGGCGCGACCGGATGGCCGGGCTTCTCGAGGAGCTCGCGCGCGGCGAGATTTCACCGCATGCGGCCGCGCGGCGGCTGCTGGCGCAAATCGGATAGGAGGATCGTACGATGAGCAAGCCGAACCCCACGCGGCCCGCCGCCGACGGCGCCCACGAAGCGCTGCGGCGGCAGTTCGAGGAGTGGGAGCGCAACGAGCTCGCCGCCTTCCTCAAGAAGGCGCCCGAACGCAAGCCCGAGTTCCGGACCTTCGGCGGCTTTCCGCTGAAGCGGGTCTATACCGCGCTCGACATCGCCGACATCCCGCCCGAGGACATCGGCCTCCCGGGCCAGTACCCGTTCACGCGCGGCCCGTATCCCACGATGTACCGCGGGCGGCTCTGGACCATGCGCCAGATCGCCGGCTTCGGCACCGCCGAGGACACCAACAAGCGCTTCAAGTACCTGATCGCGCAGGGGCAGACGGGGCTGTCGATCGACTTCGACATGCCGACGCTGATGGGCTACGACTCGGACCACCCGATGAGCGAGGGCGAGGTCGGGCGCGAGGGTGTGGCGATCGACACGCTCGCGGACATGGAGCTCCTGCTCGAGGGCATCGACCTCGAGAACATCTCCGTGTCGATGACGATCAACCCCACCGCCTGGATTCTGCTCGCCATGTACATCGCGGTCGCCGAGAAGCGCGGCCTCGACTTGAACCGCCTCTCCGGCACCATCCAGGCCGACATACTGAAGGAGTACATGGCGCAGAAGGAGTGGGCGTTCCCGATCCGGCCCTCGGTACGCATCGTACGCGACTGCATCACCTACTGCGCGCGCAACATGAAGCGCTACAACCCGATCAACATCTCGGGCTACCACATCTCGGAAGCGGGGGCGTCGCCGCTCGACGAGGTCGCGTTCTCGCTCTGCAACCTCATCACCTACGTCGAGGAGGTGCAGAAGGTCGGTGTGCACGTGGACGAGTTCGCCCCGCGGCTCGCGTTCTTCTTCGTGTCGCAGGCGGACTTTTTCGAGGAGATTGCCAAGTTCCGCGCGGTGCGGCGGGCCTACGCCAAGATCATGAAGCACCGCTTCGGCGCAAAGAACCCGGAGTCGATGCGCCTGCGCTTCCACACGCAGACCGCGGCCGCGACGCTCACCAAGCCGCAGTACATGGTGAATATCGTGCGGACCACGCTGCAGGCGCTCGCCGCCGTTCTCGGCGGGACCCAGAGCCTGCACACGAACGGCATGGACGAGGCGTTCACGATCCCGACCGAAGAGGCGATGAAGATCGCGCTGCGCACGCAGCAGGTGATCGCCGAGGAGTCGAACGTGCCGGCGGTGATCGATCCGCTCGGCGGCTCGTACTTCGTCGAGCACCTTACGACGCAGATGGAGCGCGCCATCTTCGAGGTGATCGACGAGGTGGACCGCCGCGGCGGCACCATCAAGCTGATCGAGGAAGGCTGGTTCCAGCGCCGCATCGCCGACTTCGCCTACGAAACCGCGCTCAAGAAAGCGAGCGGCGAGAAGGTCGTGCTCGGCGTGAACAAGTTCGTCGAGCCCGACGAGAAGTACGACATCGAGACGCACCCCTACGATCCCACGTCGGCCGAGCGCCAGATCGAGCGGCTGCGGCACGTGCGCCGCACCCGCAATCAGGCCGAGGTCGATCGCCTGCTCGACAAGCTCGTCGCGGTCGCGCGCAACGAGAACGAGAACATCATGCCGGTGACGATCGAGCTGGTGAAAGCGGGTGCGACGATGGGCGAGATCGTCGAGCGCCTGAAAGGTCTCTGGGGCACCTACCGCGAGAACCCGGTGTTCTGATCCGCGGGCGCCG
>DASVBY010000102.1:0-91300 GCA_036381895.1 Burkholderiales bacterium
TCTACGAGGTCGCCGGGGCCGCGGTCGGTCTGACGATCTGCGAGGACCTCTGGGCCGCGGGGCCGCCTGCGTCGGCCGAGGCCGAGCGCGGCGCGGCGCTGATCGCCAACCCCTCGGGCTCGCCCTATCACCGCGGCAAGGGGCGGGAGCGGGAGGCGATGTTCGCCGAGCGGGCACGGGCCTACGGCGTGCCTCTCGCCTTCTGCAACCTCGTGGGCGGCCAGGACGAGCTCGTCTTCGACGGCCACAGCTTCGTCGTCGACGCGGGGGGCGAGGTGATCGCCCGCGCCGCCCAGTTCGAGGAGGAGCTGCTCGTCTGCGATCTCGCCGCGCCGGCCGGGTCGAGGCTGGCACCGCCGCTCGAGGACATCGCCGAGGTCTACGCGGCTCTGGTGCTCGGCCTGCGGGACTACGTGCGCAAGAACGGCTTCCGGCACGTCGGCATCGCCCTCTCGGGCGGCATCGACTCGGCTCTGGTGGCGCTGCTCGCCGTCGACGCGATCGGCCCCGAGAACGTGACCTGCGTGATCATGCCCTCCCCCCACTCCAGCGCCGAGACCCAGGAGGACGCCCGCGCGATCGGCCGCAGCCTCGGGGTCGAGGCGATCGAGATACCGATCGCCGAGGCGATGACCGCCTACGAGGGGGCCCTGGGGGACGCCTTCGACCGCGGGGGCGGCCTCGACCGGGGCGAGGAGCCGCTGCCGCGGGACCCCACGCGGCCCTCCGAGCCCGATCTGGCCGCCGAGAACATCCAGGCGCGCATCCGCGGCAATCTGATGATGGCCCTCTCCAACAAGCACGGCTGGCTGGTGCTGACCACCGGCAACAAGAGCGAGATGTCGGTGGGCTACGCGACCCTCTACGGGGACATGGCGGGCGGCTTCGCCGCGATCAAGGACGTGCCGAAGACGCTCGTTTACCGGCTCGCCGCGATGCGCAACCGCCGCGGCGCGGTGATTCCGCCGCGCGTGTTCGAGCGCCCGCCGTCGGCGGAGCTCCGGCCCGATCAGAAGGACACGGACTCGCTCCCGCCGTACGAGGTGCTCGACCCCATCCTCGAGCGCTACGTCGAGCGCGACCAGTCGGCGGAAGACATCATCGCCGCCGGCTTCGATCCGGCGACCGTGCGCCGCGTGGTGGCGATGGTCGATCGCAGCGAGTACAAGCGCCGCCAGGCCGCGCCCGGCGTGCGCATCACGCCGCGCGCGTTCGGGCGCGATCGGCGCTATCCTATTACGTCGGGTTACACGCGCTGAGCGGACGATGGCCGGCGCGCGAGGTTAGAGAGATAATCGAGCAATTCGGGTCCGAGGTACACAGGCAATGAAGAAGATTGAAGCCGTCATAAAGCCGTTCAAGCTCGACGACGTCCGCGAGGCGCTGTCGGAGGCGGGCGTGACCGGCTTGACCGTGACGGAAGTGAAGGGCTTCGGCCGGCAGAAGGGCCACACCGAGCTCTATCGCGGCGCCGAGTACGTGATCGACTTCCTGCCGAAGGTGAAGATCGAGGTCATCGTGCCGGACAATCAGGTCGATCGCTGCGTCGAAGCCATCATCGCCGCCGCGCGCACCGGCAAGATCGGCGACGGCAAGATCTTCGTGTACCCGGTGGAGCAGGTGGTGCGCATTCGCACCGGCGAGCGCGGCGAAGAGGCGATCTAGCGAACCGTCGAAGACGGTTCGAGCGCGGCGCGCTCCCCCGCCGCCTCGAGTGACTCGATCTCGCGCAGATAGCGGCTTTCGGGGAAGTTCAGGCGCAGCACCCGCGCGGTGTCGTCCGCGAGCTTCGTCAGCCCCATCAGCTTGTACGCCTTTGCCTGGATCCCGAGCGCGTCCTCGACCGCGGGCGCGTTCGGGTAGTTCTCGAGCGCGTACTTGCAGCGGTTCACGGCCGCGACGTAGGCGCCGCGCTCGAGGTAGAAGCGCGCGACGCTCACTTCGTAGCGCGCCTGGGCATCGATCAGGTAGCGCATGCGGTCGGCCGCGTCCTTGGCGTAGCGGCTGTTCGGGAAGCGCTCGACCAACTCGCGAAAGGCGTTGTACGACTCGCGCGCGCTCTTCGGATCGCGGTCCCACATCTCGTCCTCGAAGCCGAAGAGCGCATGGATCAGGCTCTTCTCGCCGCGGAAATTGATGATGCCTTTGAGATAGTAGGCGTAGTCGACGTTCGGGTGCGTGGGATGGAGCCGGATGAAGCGGTCGGCGGCGGCGAGCGCGAGCGCTGGCTCCTCGTCCTTCCAGTGGACGTAGGCGATTTCGAGCTGGGCCTGCTCGGTATAGCGGCCGTACGGGTAGCGCGCCTCGAGCTGTTCGAACATGCGGATCGCCTCGGGCCAGTTGCTCTCGCTCATGTACCGGCGCGCTGCCTGGTAGTACTCCTCCGGGCCCCAGTTGCGCATCGGATCGAGCACGTCCGCGCAGCCGGCGAGGGCGAGGGCGAGAGCGAGGATGCGGGCCAGGCGATACATCTGGAATCTCTCAACGTGATTGCAGGAGCCGGTCGGGCGAGGGCCCGGTTGCCGGCGGTGAGGCCCGGATCATACTGAGCGGCATGAGCGAAGCAAAGCGGTGGACCGCTGAAATACCGTTGGCGTACGCCGGCCGGCGCCTGGACCAGGCGCTCGCGGCGCTGTTTCCGGAAGTGACGCGCTCGCAGCTGCAGCAATGGATCGAGGCGGGACGCGTGCTCGTGGCGGGCCGTGCGCCGCGCAAGCGCGACCGGGTGAAGGGCGGCGAAGCCGTGATGATCGACGTGCCGCCGCCGGAATCCGCGCCTGCGGCCGAGGACATCGCGCTCGACATCGTGCACGAGGACGAGGATCTGCTCGTGCTGAACAAGCCGCCCGGCCTCGTGGTGCATCCGGGCGCCGGCAATCCGCGCGGCACGCTCTTCAACGCCCTGCTGCATCATGCGCCCGCCCTCGCGCGGCTGCCGCGGGCCGGTATCGTGCACCGCCTCGACAAGGACACGTCCGGCCTCCTGGCGGTCGCGAAGACCGAGCGCGCGCGCCAGGCGCTGATCCGGGCGCTCGCGGCGCGCGAGGTGAAGCGCGAATACGTCGCACTCGTGAACGGCGTGATGGTCGCGGGCGGCACCGTGGAGGCGCCGATCGGGCGACATCCGGTCGAGCGCACGCGCATGGCGGTGACCGGCCGCGGCAAGGCGGCGGTGACGCACTACCGAGTCCTCAAGAAGTACCGCACGCACACGCTGGTGCAGGTATCGCTCGAATCCGGGCGCACGCATCAGATCCGCGTGCACCTGGCCCATATCCGGTACCCGATCGTGGGTGATCCGGTATACGGCGGCCGGCCGCGCATTCCGCCCGCGGCGGATCCGGCGCTCGCGGCGCAGCTGCGCAGTTTCCGCCGTCAGGCGCTGCATGCGGCGAAGCTCGCCCTCGTGCATCCGACGACGGGCCAGGAACTGCGCTGGGCGGCATCCGTGCCGCCGGACATGGCAGCGCTCATGGAGCTGCTGGCGGCCGATGTGCGCGCGCACGCCGAGTGACGGGCGGCGGCGGGCGCACCGCGGCGCATCTGCTATATATCGTAACGAGTCCCCGTTGGTTCCCCGCCCGATGAGCGAATCGAAGCAGCGTGCTGCCGCGCAGAAGACCAAGGCCAAGGCCAAGATCAAGCGCCCGCCGGTCAAGTTCGAGGAGACCCAGACGCTCGTCCGCCGGATCGCGGCGCGGCTCGACGGCGTCTTCATCTCGTACTGGAACAATCCGCGCGGCTCCGTCTGCCACAACGACGTCATCGTCGATCTACAAGATGCTCGAAGGGATCGGGCACAAGGACACGGTGTACCTGTTCATCAAGTCGGGCGGCGGGGACGGCCAGGCGTCGCTGCGCATCGTCAATCTGCTGCGGCAGTACTTCACCAGCATTCACGCGCTGATACCGCTCGAGTGCGCCTCGGCGGCCACGATGATCGCGCTCGGCGCGAACGTGGTGCACATGGGGCCGATGTCCTATCTGACCGCGGTCGACACCTCGATCACGCACGACCTGTCGCCCATCGACCGCGACAACGACCGCGTGAGCGTGAGCCTGAACGAGCTCAAGCGCGTCATCAATCTGTGGCAGAAGGAGAAGGACGACAGCTCGTCGAACCCGTACAAGTCGCTCTTCGAGTACGTGCACCCGCTCGTGATCGGCGCCGTCGACCGCGCCGACTCGCTCTCGGTGATGCTGTGCAAGAACATCCTCGCCTATCACATCCAGGACGAGGCGAAGGCCGACCAGATAGCGCAGACGCTGAACACCCGCTACCCTTCGCATTCCTATCCGATCCTCGCGAAGGAGGCGCGCAGTCTCGGGCTCAACGTGCGCGACATGGACCACGACGTGCTCGAGATGCTGCTCGAGCTGAATCTGATCTACTCGGAAATGGGGCAGCGTTCGACCATCGACATGGACGAAACCCATTCGCACACGAACGAAATTCTCAACATCATCGAGACGGAGGGCCTGCTGCTCTACTACGAGATGGACAAGGACTGGTTCTACCGCACGCAGGAACGCCGCTGGGTCACCATGAACGACGACAGCGGCTGGCGCAAAGTGGAGCGCGAGAACGGGAAGGTCGTGCGCTCGCACTTCCACATCGCCTAGGCGTCCGCCCGGGACCGCCCAGCGGGGCCCGGGCCGTCCACTTTCGGCGCTCGTGCCGTCCTGCTAGCCTCCCGCATGGGTTCCGCGCGGCCGCACCCGCCGCGGACGCAGGCCATGGTGTACACGATCGGGCACTCGACGCTTCCGCTCGACGCCTTTGTCGCGCGCCTCAAGGCGCACGGCGTACGGGCGCTCGCCGACGTGCGCCGCTTCCCGGCATCGCGCCGCCACCCGCATTTCAACCGCGACGCGCTCGAGGTGGCGCTCGGGCGCGAAAGCATCGCCTATCACTGGTTCCCGGCCCTCGGCGGCCGCCGCGCCGCCCGCCGCGACTCGCACAACACCGGCTGGCGCAACGCCTCGTTCCGCGGATACGCCGACTACATGGAGACGCAGCCGTTTCGCGAGGGGATCGAGCGGCTGCTCGAGCTCGCGCGGGAGCGCGCGACGGCCGTCATGTGCGCGGAGTCGCTCTGGTGGCGCTGCCACCGGGCGCTCATCTCGGACTATCTGACGGTCCGGGGTGTCGCGGTCGTGCACATCCTGGACGAGGTCAGGAGCGAGCCGCACCGGCTGACCGGCCCGGCGCGCATCGTGGACGGTGTGCTGACCTACGCCGAGGAGCGCTTGATCTGACGCGCTCGCGCGCGGAGGTCCGCCGTTTGCGGTGCGGCCGCACCGGCCCCGGCGGCGGGCTCTGTTCCGCGCTTCCGTACCGGGGGTTATCCGGCACCCGGCCCGTCGTAACGCACGCCGACGACCGTGTAGGTCACGGTGCCGGTCGGCAGTGTCAGCGTCACCTCGTCGTCGACCGTCTTCTTGAGGAGGGCGCGGGCGAGCGGCGCGTCGATGCTGATCCACCCCTTTGCCGGATCCAGCTCGTCCGGACCGACGATGCGGTATTCGAGAACCTTGCCGTCGTCGTCCTCGAGCCGCACGTAGGCGCCGAAGAAAATGCGCGACGTCTCGGCGGGAGGCCGATCCACGATGATCAGCTCGTCGAGGCGCTTCTGCAGGAAGCGGATGCGGCGGTCGATCTCGCGCAGCTGGCGCTTGCCGTAGATGTACTCGGCATTCTCGGAGCGGTCGCCGAGCGCGGCCGCATCCGCGACGGCTTGCGTCACCTGCGGGCGCTTGACGCGCCAGAGGTAATCGAGCTCGGCGCGCAGGCGTTCGGCCCCTTCGGGCGTGATGTACGCGGAGCTTTTCGGTCGCGGCAGCCGATTCCTTCCCATGCGCCGGAGATTAGCGAAGAAGCACGCGGCGGTGTACTGGCGGCTCGCCCGCGCGCGGCACGACGCAACGGTGCGCTGCGACCCTATCGGCGCGGAGCGCAGGGGCGTATGATCCGGGCGTGCGGTGCGCTCGCGCCGCATCGGTGGCCAGGTGCAGGACGGCCTTCCCACCCTCCGGTCCGCAGCTCCACGCGGCGTTCACGAAGTCTTTTCGGGAGTACCCTCGATGAATATCTTTGTTGGCAATCTCGCGCGCGACATTACGGAAGAAGACTTGATGGCGGCGTTCGGCGCCTACGGGCGGGTATCGCGCGCCACCGTGCTGCGGGACAAGTTCAGCGGCGAGCCGCGCGGCTTCGGCTTCGTGGAAATGGAAGCGAGGAGCGAGGCGCAGGCGGCGATCGCCGGCTTGAACGGCACGCAGCTCAAGGGCAGGGCATTAAACGTGAACGAAGCGCGTCCGAAGAGCGGCGAGCGCAGCGGCGGGGGCGGCGGTAATCGCGGCGGCTGGGGCAACCGCGGCGGCTGGGGCAACCGGCCGCGCGGCGGCGGACGCTGGTAGACGAAGCGCAGGGCGGGGGCTTCGCGCCCCCGCTTTGTCTTACCCGCCGCGGGAGGCACCTTCCCTCCGGAACGGCTAAATTCGGAACCGATGAACTACCTGGCGCATCTGTACCTGTCGCACGAGACCCCGGAGGCGGTCACGGGGGCGATGCTCGGCGACTTCGTGAAGGGCCGCGTGCCGGAGCATTGGGGTGCGGGGGTGCGCCGCGCGATCGTGCTGCATCGCGCGATCGACCGCTATACCGACAGCCACCCGGCGGTAGCGGCCAGCCGCGCGCTGATCAGCCCCGAACGGCGGCGCTTCGCCGGCATTTTGATCGACATCTTTCACGACCACTTCCTGGCGCGCGACTGGCTGCGCTACCACGCGCGGCCGCTGCCCGAGTTCACCCGCGCCGTTTACCGGGTGCTCCTGCCGCAGCGCGCACGCTTCCCGGAGCGCCTGCGGCGCATCCTGCCCGCGATGGCGGCGGACGACTGGCTCGCGTCTTATGCGGACGTCGAGGCCGTCGACGCGGCGCTCCGCGGCATCGCCCGGCGGTTCCGCTATCCCGAGCGCGCGCAGGTGCTCAGCACGGCCGTGACCGAGCTCGAGCGGAACTATACGGCGCTCGCGGCGCGGTTCGAGGAGTTCTTCGGGGACTTGCAGGCCTACGTTGCGGGGCAGGGCGCAGTGCGCAAGCACTGCGCGACTGCGCCCGGGGTCAGTCGCTCTTCTTCGGCGGATAGAGCGTAGGGAACGGCACCACGTCGTCGCTTTTCCCGGACAACGCGATGATTTTCGCGCTTCCCTGGCGTTCCACCTCGTCGATGCGGATCACGGCGTGGATCGGGACGTAGGAAACGCGCACGCCCTCGAACTCGCCGCGCAGCCGCTCCTCGGTGGGGTCGATGACGACCGAGGACTTCTCGCCGAACTGCAGCCCCTCGATTTCGATGAAGCCGTACAGGTTCCCCTGCCGCACCTGACGGGCGTACACCTCGTAGACCTTTCCCTGGTTCACGAAGAGAACCTTGTACAGGCGTTTCCTGGCATTGACGGTCTTGCTCATGCCGCAAGCATATCACAGAGTCATTTGGTCAGCGGCTCGGCCAGGAAGTGCGTGACGCGCGGGGGCTCGGCGCCCGTGTGGAACGAGCGCGCCTTGTCGAGCACGGCGCGGTCGGCGACGGTGACGCGCTCGTGCTGGCGCATGTGCTCGAGCCAGGATTCGACCACGAAAGTTTCCATGTAGTGGTTCGGGCGCTCGACGCTCGCGAGCAGCGCCCAGTTGATGGCGCCGTCGCGCCGGCGGATGCGCCGCACCCGCTTCATGACGCGCTGGAAATGGCGCACCCGCGCCGGGTCGACCTGGTAGTCGATGGTCACCACCACCGGGCCGCGGTCGGGTGCCGCCGCCTTGACGAGGTCCGGCGACGGCCAGTGCACCGACGGCGTGAGGTCGAGATCGTCGCCGCGCACGACGCGCAGGCGCCGTGTGGCGTAAAGGCCCGCGAGCATGCCGAGCGCCGCCGCGGTGTACGCGAGCGACACCCCCGCGCGGTCCGCGAGGTAGCCCCAGAACGCGCTGCCGGCGGCCATGCAGCCGAAGAACACCAGGATCGAGACCGCCATGGCGCGCCCGCGCACCCAGCCGGGGACCACCGCCTGAATGCTGCCGTTGAAGGTGGACAGGAGCGTGAGCCACGCGGCGCCGGCGAAGAACGCGGCGGCGTCGACGAGCGCCGGCGCGCGCAGCCAGCCGAGCAGGAGCAGCGCCGCCGCGAAGACCAGGATGGCGGCCGCGATGACGCGGTCGGCGGAGTAGCGCGCGCGTGCCCGCGGCAGGACTGCGGTGGCGCTGACGGCGCCGATCCCGAAGAACCCGAGCAGCACACCGTAGCCGGTCGGGCCGCGCCCGAGCTCGAAGCGCGCCAGCGTCGGCAGCAGTGCGAGCAGGGCGCTCGCGAACAGCGTGAACGCGATCGAGCGCCCGAGCACCGCGAGCACCGCGGGCGAGTGGCGGACGTAGCGTACGCCGCTGCGGATCGCGCCGAGCACGCGCTCGGTCGGCAGCATGCTCTCGAGCGGCTTGCGCTTCCAGCGGTAGAGCACGTAGATCACGCCGCAGAAGGACACGGCGTTCAGCGCGAACGTCGCGGCCGGACCACTCGCGGCGATCACGAGGCCCGCGATCGCGGGGCCGATGGATCGGGCGAGGTTGATCGCGGCGCTGTTGAGCGCGACGGCCGCGGTGAGCTGCGAGCGCGGCACGAGCTCCGCCACCATCGCCTGCCACGCCGGGGCGTTGAGGGCGGTGCCGAGGCCGAGCGCGAGCGTGAGCCCGAGGAGCAGGGTCGGCGTCATCAGTCCCGCGAACGTGAGCACGGCGAGCGCGGCCGCGGCGAGCAGCATCAACGTCTGGGTCGCGAGCAGCAGGCGCCGGCGGTCGAGCACATCGGCGAGCGCGCCGGCGGGCAGCGCGAGCAGGAACATCGGAAAGGCGTTGGCGGTGCGCACCAGCGCCACCATCGCGGGCGAGGTCGAGAGCGTCGTCATCAGCCAGGCGGCGCCGACGTCCTGCATCCAGGTGCCCATGTTCGAGGCGAACGCGGCGATCCAGAGGCCGCGGAACAGCGGCTGGCGCAGCGGCGCCCAGGCCGACGTCGCGTCGGCGGCAGACGGCGGGGTGGCGGTCAACGGAAGACGGCGGTTGCTGTCAATGCAGCCGGAAGTTTATCGCACGCGTACGCGGCAAGCCCATCGGCGCGCCGCGTGTCGCGCGGCGCGGCGTCGCAAAACGCGCGGCGCCAGCGCGGCTTTGGGCCGCGACGTTCTCACTCCGCTTCCGCGGTCGCGAACGCGGTTCCGCCGACGCGCTCGAGCTCGGCGAGGAGCAGCTCGGTGCGCGCCAGGAAGTCGGCCCGGTACGCGGCCGGGATCGGCGCGGCATCGGGAAGGCGCACCGTGCGCGGGTTCTTGTGGATGCCGTTCACCCGGTATTCGTAGTGCAGGTGCGGTCCGGTGGCGGCGCCACTGCTGCCGACGTATCCGATGATCTGGCCCTGTCGCACGCGCTGGCCCGCCTTGAGGCCCCGGGCGAAGCGCGACATGTGCGCATACAGCGTCGAGATGCCGCCGCCGTGCTCGAGCACGACGGTGCGTCCGTAGCCGCCGCGGTAGCCGATGTATCCGACGCGCCCGTCGCCCGAGGCCTTGATCGGCGTGCCCGTAGGCGCCGCGTAGTCGACGCCCTGGTGCGCGCGGATCCGGTTCAGGATCGGATGGCGCCGGCGCGGATTGAAGTTCGAGCTCACGCGCGTGAAGTCGAGCGGCGCCCGCAGGAACTGCCGGCGCACGCTGCGCCCCTCGGGTGTGTAGTAGTCGTCGATCTTCCCGTCGGCGGAGACGTAGCGCACCGCGCGGTAGGTCTCGCCGTTGTTCACGAACTCGGCCGCGAGTATGCGCCCGTCGCCGATGTACTCGCCCTCGCGATACTTCTGCTCGTAGATCAAGCTGAAGCGATCGCCCGGGCGGATGTCGAGCGCGAAGTCGATGTCCCAGCCGAAGATGTCGTTCGCGAGCCGCAGGATGGTTTCCGGGCTCACGCCCGCGGCGCGCGCGGCGACGAAGAGCGAGGACTCGATGATGCCGTGAGCATGAGCGGTGCGGACCTCGATGGGGGTTGCGATGACTTCGGCCGCGAAACCCGTCTCGTTGCGGGTGACCACGAAGACTTCGGTCTCGCTGAGGCGGCGCTTGAGCGATTGCACGGCGCCGTCGACGTGAACCAGGGTGAGCCGCTCGCCCGCGCGTATGCTGTTGAGCGGCTTGCGCGCGCCCGGTGCCCGGAGCATGGCGGCGAGGTCGTTCCGGTCGAGCTCGAGTCGCCGGAAAATGCGCTCGAGCGTGTCGTTGCGGCGCACGCGCACCTCGATGGTCTCGCCGACCGCTTCGGGCTCGGCCGCTGCCGCCGTCGCCGCCGCGGCGGGCGCGTCCGCTTCTTCCGGCGCCGCCTCGCTCGTGCCGACGGCCTCGGGGGCCGTGGCCGTTCCCGCGGCGGCGGGTCCGGTCGGCTCCGCGCCCGCCGGCACGGTCGCCTCGACGTTTTCCGGCACGAGCGCCGACGGTTCGGCCGCTTCGGTGCCGAGGCGTTCGAGGTCCGGCGCGCGCGGCAACAGGCTGTCCGTCAGCGTGTAGCCGAGCCCGCCGAGGAGCGGGATCGCGAGGAGCCCGGAGTAGACCCACGGGGCGCGCTTCTTGCGCTTCGCGGCGGCAGGTTTCGGCTTGTAGTCGAACGGCACCCGCGAGTTCTGCTGCACTTTATTGGAGTTCCTTGGCGATCGGCGGGCAATGATATGTGATCAGCGGACCCCTCGCTATTCCGGTTGCGGCGGCTTTTCGGGCCGGAGCTACACGTTGTCGTTTCGCGCCCCCACGGCGGCCGGGGCGACAGGAGGCGAAAAGCAGGAGGTTGAGGCGGAAATTCGGGAGCCCGGTGGCGCGATGGATGGAGCGACCGCTGACGGCGGATGCGGCGCGCGACGCGAACCCGCTCGCGCGCAGAATGCCGCCCGATCCGCGGCTCACTCGTCGGGATCGTATCCGAGGTTCGGCGCCAGCCACCGCTCGGCGGTCGCGAGGTCCATCCCTTTGCGCCGCGCGTAGTCCTCGATCTGGTCCCTGCCGAGCGGGCCGACCGCGAAGTAGGTCGACTCCGGATGTGAGAAATAGAGGCCGCTCACGGAGGCCGCCGGCCACATGGCGTTGCTCTCGGTGAGCTCGATCTTGGCCTTGCGCGTCGCATCGAGCAGCGCGAACAGGATCGGCTTCTCGGTGTGATCGGGGCAGGCGGGATAACCCGGGGCGGGGCGTATCCCCTGGTACTCTTCGCGGATCAGCTGCTCGTTGGTAAAGCGTTCGTTCTCGGCGTAGCCCCAGAACTCGCGGCGCACGCGCTCGTGCATGCGCTCGGCGAACGCCTCCGCCAGGCGATCGGCGAGCGCTTTCACCAGGATCGCACGGTAATCGTCGTTCGCGGCGTTGTACTTCTTCGCGAGCTCGTCGGCGCCGATCCCGGCGGTGACGGCGAACGCGCCGATGTAGTCCTTGATCCCGGTTTCCTTCGGTGCGATGAAGTCGGCGAGCGCGCGGTTGGGTTTCCCAGGCGGCTTCTCGTCCTGCTGGCGCAGCGTGTGGAGCACCGCCGCGACCCGAGTGCGGGTGTCGTCCGTGTACACCTCGATGTCGTCGCCGACGCTGTTCGCCGCGAACAGCCCGATGACGCCGTTCGCCGTGAGCTTGCGTGCGGCGATGATGTCCTTGAGCATCTGCTGTGCATCGTCGAAGAGCTGCGTCGCCTGCTTGCCGACCTTCTCGTCCGAAAGGATGGCCGGGTACTTGCCGTGCAGCTCCCAGGTCTGGAAGAACGGCGTCCAGTCGATGTACCGCGCCAGTTCTTCGAGCGGGTACTTCGGGAATACTTCGAGGCCGAGCTTGCGCGGGACCGGGGGCAGGTAGCCGGCCCAGTCGATCGACGCGCCGTTGGCGCGGGCATCGGCGAGCGCGAGCAGCCGCGCGCCCGCTTTCCTCCCCTTGTGGCGCTCGCGCACCTCGGCGTACTCGGCTCTGATGCGGGCGACGTAGGCGGACTTCTGCTCCTCGCTCAGCAGGTTCGACGCCACCGTGACGCTGCGCGACGCGTCCTTGACCCAGATCGTCGGGTGCTCGTAGTTCGGCGCGATCTTGACGGCCGTATGCGTGCGCGAGGTCGTCGCGCCGCCGATGAGCAGCGGCACGTCGAAGCCCTCGCGGCTCATCTCTTTCGCGACATGTGCCATCTCGTCGAGCGAGGGCGTGATCAGCCCCGAGAGGCCGACGATATCCACGTTCTCGCGCCGCGCGGTCTCGAGGATCTTCGCCGCCGGCACCATGACGCCGAGGTCGATCACGTCATAGTTGTTGCACGCGAGCACCACGCCGACGATGTTCTTGCCGATGTCGTGCACGTCGCCCTTGACGGTGGCGAGCAGGATCTTGCCCTTGGCGCGGGCGTCGGCGGTCTTCTCCGCCTCGATGAAAGGAATCAGGTAGGCGACCGCTTTCTTCATGACGCGGGCGCTCTTCACCACCTGCGGCAGGAACATCTTGCCGGCGCCGAAGAGGTCGCCGACGACGTTCATGCCGTCCATGAGCGGGCCCTCGATCACCTGGATCGGGCGCGCATACTGCCGCCGCGCTTCCTCCGTGTCCTGCTCGATGTATTCGTCGATGCCCTGCACCAGCGCGTGCTTGAGGCGCTCGGCAACGGGGAGCGCGCGCCACGCGAGGTCCGGGCCCTTCGTCTGCTCGCCCTTGCCGGCGTAGCGGGGCGCGAGCTCGAGCAGGCGTTCGGTGGCGTCCTCGCGGCGGTTCAGGATCACGTCCTCGACCGCTTCGCGCAGCTCCGGCGGGATCTCCTCGTATACGGGCAGCACGCCCGCGTTGACGATGCCCATGGTCATGCCGGCGCGAATGGCGTGGTACAGGAACACCGAGTGGATCGCTTCGCGCACCGGGTTGTTGCCGCGGAACGAAAACGAGACGTTCGAAACGCCGCCCGAGACGTGGGCGAGCGGGAAGCGGCGCCGCAGCTCGCGCGTCGCTTCGATGAAATCGACCGCGTAGTTGTCGTGCTCGGCGATGCCGGTGGCGATCGCGAAGATGTTCGGGTCGAAGATGATATCGGACGGCTCGAAGCCGACCCGTTCGGTGAGGAGCCTGTAGGCGCGGCTGCAGATCTCGACCTTACGCTCCTTGGTGTCCGCCTGACCCTGCTCGTCGAACGCCATCACGATCACGGCCGCGCCGTGGCGGCGCACGGCGCGCGCCTGCGCGAGGAACTTCTCCTCGCCTTCCTTAAGCGAGATCGAGTTCACGATCGCCTTGCCCTGGACGCACTTGAGGCCCGCCTCGAGCACGTTCCACTTGGAGGAGTCGATCATTATCGGCACGCGCGCAATGTCGGGCTCGGAGGCGATCAGGTTGAGGAACGTCCGCATCGCCTGCTCGCCGTCGAGCATGGCCTCGTCCATGTTGACGTCGAGCACCTGTGCGCCGTTCTCGACCTGCTGCCGCGCGACCTCGAGCGCCTTCGCGTAGTCATTGCCGAGGATGAGCTTCTTGAACGCCGCCGACCCGGTGACGTTGGTGCGTTCGCCGACGTTGACGAAGAGCGAGTCGGCGCCGACGTTGAGCGGCTCGAGCCCGGCGAGCCGGAGCGCGGGGGCGATGGTCGGGGCGATGCGCGGGCGCACCGTGCTCACCGCACGCGCGATGGCGCGGATGTGCGCCGGGGTCGTGCCGCAGCAGCCGCCGACGATGTTGATGAAGCCCTGCTCGGCCCAGCCGCGAATCTCCTGCGCCATGTAGTCGGGGGTGTCGTCGTAGCCCCCGAACGCGTTCGGAAGCCCTGCGTTCGGGTGGCAGCTGATGCGCACGTCGGCGACCCGCGACATCTCCTCGATGTGCTCGCGCAGCTGCGCGACGCCGAGCGCGCAGTTGAGGCCGACCGAGAGCGGGCGCGCGTGGCGGATCGAGTTCCAGAAGGCTTCGGCCGTCTGCCCGGAGAGCGTGCGGCCGCTCGCGTCCGTGATGGTGCCCGAGATCATCACCGGCAGGCGCAGGCGCGCGCGTTCGAAGTACTGCTCGATCGCGCAGATGGCGGCCTTGCAGTTGAGCGTGTCGAAAACGGTTTCGATCAGGAGGATGTCCGCGCCGCCGTCGACGAGGCCGCGCACCGCGTCGGTGTAGGCGGCGACCAGGTCGTCGAACGTGACGTTGCGGTACCCGGGATCGTTGACGTCGGGCGAGATCGAGGCGGTGCGGTTGGTCGGGCCGAGCACGCCCGCGACGTAGCGGGGCCGCGTCGGGTCGCGGCGCTCGGCGGCGTCGGCGGCCTCGCGCGCGAGGCGCGCCCCTTCGCGATTGAGCTCGTAGGCGAGCGCCTGCATGCGGTAGTCGGCGAGCGCGATCGCGGTCGAGTTGAAGGTGTTGGTCTCGAGGATGTCGGCGCCAGCCTCGAGATAAGCGGTGTGGATATCGCGCACGATCTGCGGCTGCGTCAGCACCAGCAAATCGTTGTTGCCGCGGAGCTCGCCCGGATGACTTGCGAAGCGCTCGCCGCGGTAGTCCGCCTCGCTCAGCTGGTAGCGCTGGATCATCGTGCCCATCGCGCCGTCGAGCATCAGGATGCGGGTATCGAGGAGCTTCTCGAGGCGCGCGAGCCGCTGGACGCGGGCGGATATGTGCAGATCGGTCACGGTAAAGGTGCGCAGGCGGAGACGTTCTTGTTGTCGAGAGTGTACACAAATCGGCGCGGCGGCGCCTCGCTGCCGCGGGAAATAAGCTTACTCCGCGCAGTTCTGAAGCGGGCGGCGGCGCCCCGCTACGCCTCCGCGATCTGCGGGCGGCGGGCCAGGCCGAGGCGGAGCAGCCGGTGGATGAACTCCTCGTAGCTCATGCCGGCTTTGATCGCGGAGAGCGTCGCGTCCTCGTCGCGCGCGATGCCCGGGTTCGGGTTGGCCTCGAGCACGTAGAGCTCGTTGTCGGGCGTGAGTCGCAGGTCGATGCGGGCGTATCCGTTCATGTCGAGCACACGGTAGATGCGCTTGCAGAGCCGGGCGATGCGGTCCTCCATGCCTTCCGGCAGGCTGCGCGCGAACTGGTAGCTGATGCCCCAGCGCTTGCGATAGTCCTCGTTCCATTTCACCCGGTAGGTGGCCACCTTCGGCTCGCCGTCCGGCACTTCGCCGAAGACGAGCTCACGAATGGGCAGAATCTCCAGGCGCTGGTTGCCGAGCACCGTGACGTAGAGCTCGCGCCCGTCGATGTACTCTTCGGCGATGGCGTCGCCCTGGAAGCGAGCGTGGATCAGCGCCACGCGTTCGAGCAGCTCGGACTCGTTCTCGACCACCGATGCGCGCGCGATGCCAACCGACCCTTCCTCCATCAGCGACTTGACGATCACCGGGAAGCGCAGCCGGCGCAGGCGCTTCGCCTTGCTCCCGAGCCGGAATACCGTGAAGCGGGGCACGTTGATGTGATGAAAGGAGAGGAGCTTCTTCGAGAGCGCCTTGTCGCGCCCGAGGAGGAGGCCCCGCGGCGAGCAGCCGGTATAGGGCAGACGCAGGAGCTCGAGGAAGCTCACCACGTAATAGTCGAAGGCGCTGATGCCGGCGAAGTCCTCGAGCAGGTTGAACGCAATGTGCGGCTTCCACTCCTCGACGGTCATGCGGATCGGCGCCAGGTCGTCGTACACGCCGATAACGCGCACCTCGTGGCCGAGCGCGAGCAGCGCCTGCTTGACGTCGAATTCGGTACGGTACTTTTCCATGCGCGGATCGTCCTTCGCCTTGAGGTCTTCGGGCGGAACAAGCGTCGCGTGGACCAGCATCATGACACGCAGTTTCTTCATAGAGATACACGAAACCCGCCGCTGTGCAGCTTGTTGAGCACCATGGCCGTGAGGCAGGCGACGATGTTCGGCCGCATGACGGCGTCATCGTCCGCCACCCGCAGATTGAGTGCGTCGCAGCGGTCGATCATTTCCTGTAGTACCTGGTTGATGCGGTAATGATATTCGGATGTCCAGCGCGCGACGATATCGATCACCTCGGCACGGTTGCGCCGGATGTACTGCGATGCGCGCTCGTTCGCCTTGTGCTCCTCGGCGTTCGAGAAGAGTTTGGTCAGATCGATGTCGGAGAACTCCGGCCGGTCGCGACCGTAGCGCTTCTGCTTCTCCGCGTAGTACTCGCGCAGCGTGAGTCTCAGCGACTTGAGCGGCAGCACCTCGCGGCGGTTGCGCAGCTTCGGCGGCCGGTCGCGGATCTCCTGCATCAGCCGATCGACGTACTCGAGCTTCTTGATCGCCGGCCAGTCGCGATAGCGCTTGCGCCAGTCGGAATTCGGCTTGAGCCAGACGGCGAACGTCTCCGCCCAGTCTTCGTGCGGGTGCGCCTGCGCGTACCAGTTGGGCAGGTGCAGCACGTAGCGCTTGCTGTAGGGGCGCGGGACGTAGGTATCGGGGTAGGGGAGCGAAGAACGCCCGAAATGCTGCTGCCAGTCGCGCCGGCGGTTCAGCTGGTAGGCGTTGAGGAGCGCATGGCCCGCTTCATGGCGCAGCAGCTTCATGCATTCCGCGGCCGACTCGCCTTCGACCTCGAGCATCATGTCGCGCTCGAGCCGCCGCAGCCGCGGGTGCGCGAGGAAGAACGGTATCGCGATGCCCGGCACGCCGTCCGGGCTGAACCACTCGTCCGAGAGCCAGAAGTGCGGGCGGAAGCGGAAGCCGCGCGCCTTGAGCTCGGCGTAGAGCCGGCGGATGTTCGCCGAGAGCTCCGTGCCCCGGATGCGCAGCGGCAGGTCCGCGATGCGCACGTCGAGCAGCCGTTCGTTCGGCCATTCGATCCACTTGCGCGAAAGACGCCGGGGACGTGCCACCGGGCGGCGCCGTGGCCGCCGGCGGAGGAGCCGGCGGCTGCGCCGCGGCCGACGGCTGCGTATCGGCCGCCGGCGGTGCCGCACGCGGGCGCGCTTACGGCGGGCGGGGAGACGCTTGCGCGCTCTCGCGCGGGTGCGCGGGCGGCGAATGCGTTTGCGCCTGGCGCGGGGTCTTGCCTTGCGCGCGCGCCGCGGCGGCGTGCGTCCGGTGCGCCGGCGCGCCGCCTTGCGCCGCGGCTTGCGCGCGCTCGGGCGTCGGGCTCGCCGGCGAGTCTTGGTCTTGCGCCGCTGCTTCATTGTTGTTCCGCCGCGGCGTGGCGCGCGCAGCGCACGCCGCCGTCATCCGGCGACCGGAGCAGGCGCTCAGTAGACCGCCTGCACCCGGTAGCCGCGCTTCTCGAGGAGCGCGAGCAGTCCGTCGTCCCCGGGCAGGTGTGCGGCGCCGACCGCGATGAACGCGCCGCCCTGCTCGAGCCGCGCCTGCATGCGCTCGACCATACGCACGTTGCGCGCGACGAGCAAGCGCTCGCGCACCGTGGCCTTGAGCGCCTCGTCGCCGCGCGCATAGGCTTCGGCGACCGCCCGCAGCCGCAGCAGGTCGCGCGAGAGGTACACCTGCACCAGCGTCTCGACCTCGTGCTCGACCGCCTGCTGCTCGCGCAGCGTCGCCTCGAGCAGCGCCCGCTGCTCTTCGAGCCCCAGGTCGTCGAAGACGGCGATCTGCTCCGCCGCGGTTTCGAGCCCTTCGACCGTCTTGCCCTGCTCGGCGGCCTTGAGCTGCAGCTGCATGTCGAGCGGCACCCCGCCGCGGACGGTTGCCGGCAGCGACAGGATGACCGCGACTGCCCATGGCTTGTACTTGGCGAGCATCGCGGTCGGCATCCCGCGGCGGCGGAATTCGGCTTCGATGTCGCCGTAGAGCTGCCTGCCGACGATCTCGTTGAGCGTGCGCTGATCGGTGAACATCATCGATTCCGCGAGCAGCGCGAGCCCGTCGGCATCGGGCACCAGCTCCATCAGGAAATGACGCGATTCGCCGAGCGCTTGGGCGACGGGCGGGGGCAGGGTGGTCACGCGCGGGTCGGCCAGGTGGATCGTGCCGAAGAGGTAGCTCGGCGGCCGGCCCGCGCGCTCGATCCGCCAGAGGAGTCCGCGGGCATAGGGCGCGACGTTCGGCTCGGTTTCGGCCAGCGCCGGATCACGGCCGCCGAAGAGCAGTAACAGGAGAGCGGCGGCGAGCGTCGCGAGCAGGGGGCGCCGGTAAGCGGGCGTGGAATTCATGCGATTCAGATTATATGTGAGAAGCCGCTATCATCCGGGCACCGCTACTCCGCGAGATCGCAACATTTCGCGCTTCCGCAACGCCTGGCTGGCGCTGCTGCTCCTTGCGGCGCCGCCCGTCCTGGCCGAAGAACCGTCGCCCCGCTGGGAGTTCGGGCTCGGCCTCGGCGTCGTGACCACGCCCGACTACCGCGGCTCCGACGAGCGACGCGGCTACCTGCTCCCGCTGCCTTACCTGATCTATCGCGGCGACGTGTTGCGCGTCGACCGCCGCGGCGTCCGCGGCGAGCTGATCGAAGCCGTGCACTTCTCGTTCCACCTGAGCGCCAACCTCGGTCCGCCGGCCGACAGCGACGAGAACGAGGCGCGCGCCGGCATGCCGGATCTGCACCCGACGGTCGAGTTCGGGCCGGCGCTGGAGCTGCGGCTGCACGAGAGCAAAAGCGGTACGCGGCGGCTCGCGCTGCGCATGCCGCTGCGGGCGGCGGTCGCGGTCGATTTCGCGGACTCGGAGGCGGAGTACGTCGGGGCCGTGTTCCTGCCGCATCTCGAGCTGTCCCTGCGCCGCCTGGGCGGGAGCGGCTGGAACCTCGGCCTGAGCGCGGGCCCCATTTTCGCCACCAACGACTACCACGATCACTACTATTCGGTGCGTCCGGAGTTCGAAAGACCCGGCCGCCCCGCGTACGACGCGCCCGGCGGCTACAGCGGCATGAGCTTCGGCCTGACGCTCACCCGGCGCTATTCCAGGTACTGGGTCGGCGCCTTCCTTCGCTACGACAATCTGAGCGGCGCCGCGTTCGAGGACAGCCCGCTCATGCGCACGCGCCACGCGATCCTCGCCGGCGTCGGCGTCAGCCGCATCATCGCCGAGTCGGTCCGGCCGGCAGCCGTAGAGGCGGAGGACTGAGGGCAGGCGAAGCCGGGCGCCGCCGGTGGGGCGCGCGCGACGCCGTCCGGCGCCGCTTTCTGGCCGACCCCGCCCCGGTTAACATGGGCGAATGTCCGGCAACACCATCGGCACGCTCTTCACCGTCACCACGGCCGGCGAATCGCACGGCCCGGCCTACGTCGCGATCGTCGACGGCTGTCCGCCGGGCCTCGCGCTCTCCGAAGCCGACATTCAGCCCGATCTCGACCGTCGCAAGCCCGGGCAGTCGCGCCACGTGACGCAGCGGCGCGAAGCCGATCGGGTGAAGATCCTCTCCGGCGTCTTCGAGGGGCGGACCACCGGAACGCCGATCGCGCTCATGATCGAGAACACCGACCAGCGGCCGCAGGACTACAGCAAGATCCTCGACCGCTTCCGGCCGGGGCATGCGGATTACACGTACGAGCAGAAGTACGGCGTGCGCGATCCGCGCGGCGGTGGCCGCGCCTCGGCGCGCGAGACCACGATGCGCGTGGCGGCGGGCGCCATCGCGAAGAAGTGGCTGCGCGAGCGCTACGGGGTCGTCGTGCGCGGCTATCTCGCGCAGCTCGGACCGCTGCGGCTCGAGCTCAAGGACTGGGACGAGGTCGAGCGCAATCCCTTTTTCTGTCCCGATCCCGCGCGCGTCGCCGAGCTCGAGGCGTTCATGGACCGGCTGCGCAAGGAGGGCGATTCGGTCGGAGCCCGCGTCAACGTCGTCGCTTCGAACGTGCCGGTCGGCTGGGGCGAGCCCGTGTTCGACCGGCTCGACGCCGACATCGCCTACGCGATGATGAGCATCAACGCGGTGAAGGGCGTGGAGATCGGCACCGGCTTTCGCGCGGTCGAGCAGAAGGGCACCGAGCACCGCGACGAGATCACGCCGCAGGGCTTCCTCTCGAACAATGCCGGCGGCGTGCTCGGCGGCATCTCGACCGGCCAGGACATCGAGGTGAGCATCGCGCTCAAGCCGACTTCGAGCATCCGTCTGCCGGGCCGCTCCATCGATCGGGCGGGCCGGGCGGTCGAGGTGGCGACCACGGGACGCCACGATCCTTGCGTCGGTCTGCGCGCCACGCCGATCGCGGAAGCGATGCTCGCGCTCGTGCTCATAGACCACGCGCTGCGTCACCGCGCCCAGAACGCCGACGTGGTGCGCACCACGCCGGTCGTTCCGGGCTCGACGCGCTGAAGCGAACGTCACGAGGTTCCGCGCCGGACGACCCGCGGCCGGGCCGGTCGGCGTCGCCGGACGCCGGCAGCGCAACGAAGCGCGTTTCAGGCGAGCGACTTGAGGCGCCGGCGGCGAAAGCCGCTCAAGTGGATGACCTGGCCGTACACGTCGGGTTTGGTGCGCGGTGCGGGCGGCGGGTCGACCGGGCCGAAAGCGCGGTCGAGCGCGGCACAGGTCTCTTCGGTCAAGCGGTAGAGATCGATGTCGGTGCGGTCCGAGCGCAGTACCTCGAGGCGCAGCGGCGCGACGGCATCGAACGTCTTCGTACGATCGACCGGGTCGTGCAGCTGACCGCAGCCGTTCGCGGCGCAGATGGCGTGCACCAGCCGCTTCATGAAATCGTGGTGCAGCGGGCTCGACTCGAAAACGTCCTTGATGCCCCTGGCGCGGGGATTGAGCGGCAGGTGCACGTAGCCGAGCTGCGCTTCCAGGCGTCGCAGCAGTTCGATCAGGGTCATGACGCCGCCCGTAACATCTGCACGATCGCTTCGCCCGCGTTCGACAGCGTCCGCTTCGCGTGCGTCACGATGCCCAGAGTGCGCTCGATCGTCTTCATGTTCCTAATCTGGACCACTTTCAAATCCCCGTCAATCATCGTACGCGGCAAAGCGGTCCAGCCGAGCCCGATTGACACGAGCATTTTCAAGACTTCGAGATAGTTCGTCGTCATGTCGACGCGCACGCGATCGCGCGCCGCACCCAGCGCCTTGAGAATGATTTCGCGCGTGTAAGTTCCGGCGCCGGGAAGGATCGCCGGATGCTCGAGCAGCGCGCGCACCGTCGGCGCGCGTTCGCGGGCGAGCGGATGATTGGTGGCGACGACGATGTCGAGCCGGTCGGGCCACACGCGCTCGCAGCGCAGCTGCGCGATCGGCGCGGGCGGCAGCGTCACCACCGCGAGCTCGAGCTCGCCGCGCAGCACCGCATGGCACGCCTGCTCCGAATCCATGAACCGCAGGTCGAGGCGCACGTCCGGGTAGCGCGCGCGAAAGCGCTTGAGGATCTCCGGGATGCGGTGCAGGCCGATGTGGTGGCTCGTCGCGAGCGAGAGCGGCCCGCCGACGCGTCCCGAGAGGTTCGCGAGCGAGCGCTTCGCGTCTTCGAGCTCGTTCAGGATCGCGCGCGAGCGCTCGTAGAGCGCGCGGCCGGCTTCGGTGAGCTGTACCCGGCGCCCGATGCGGTCGAAGAGCTGCGCGTTGAGGCTCGCCTCGAGCGCGGCGATGCGCTTGCTGATCGCGGGCTGGGTCAGGAACACCCGCTCCGCGGCGCGCGAGAACGACCCGGTCTCGGCGACCGCGAGGAAGGCCTGCAGCGCGGCGAAATCCATGACTATGAGGAATCGAACATATGTAAAAGATGAATTTGAGTTATTTATACCGCGGCCCTACCATGAGCGCAATTCCGCGCCGCCCCGAGCGGGCCGCGGCTCCTGTCCGGAGAGCTCCGATGGAACCGAAGACGCTGTACGACAAGCTCTGGGACGCGCACGTGGTGCGCGCGAACGACGATGGCACGTGCCTCGTCTACATCGACCGCCACCTGGTGCACGAGGTGACGAGCCCGCAGGCGTTCGAGGGCCTGAGGCTCGCGGGCCGCTCCCTCTGGCGCGTCGACGCGAACCTTGCGACCGCCGATCACAACGTACCGACCACCGACCGTGCGCGCGGCATCGCCGATCCGGTGTCGCGGCTGCAGGTGGAGACGCTCGACGCGAACTGCCGCGACTTCGGCATCGTCGAGTTCGGCATGAACGACGTGCGCCAGGGGATCGTGCACGTGGTCGGACCCGAGCAGGGCGCGACGCTCCCCGGCATGACGGTCGTCTGCGGCGATTCGCACACCTCGACGCACGGCGCCTTCGGCGCGCTCGCGTTCGGCATCGGTACGTCGGAGGTCGAGCACGTCCTGGCGACCCAATGCCTGATCCTGAAGAAGGCGAGGAACATGCGCGTGCGCGTCGAGGGCGAGATTCCTCCCGGCGTGACGGCGAAGGACATCGTGCTCGCGATCATCGGGCGCATCGGCACCGCGGGCGGCACCGGGCATGCGATCGAGTTCGCCGGATCCGCGATCGAGGCGCTGTCGATCGAGGGCCGCATGACCGTCTGCAACATGGCGATCGAGGCCGGCGCGCGCGCCGGCATGGTCGCCGTGGACGAGAAGACGATCGAGTACTTCCGCGGGCGGCCGTATGCACCGAAAGGCGATCTCTGGGAGCGCGCGGTCGCGGCGTGGCGCACCTTGAAGAGCGACCCGGGGGCGAAGTTCGACAAGGAAGTGGTGTTGCGCGCCGAGGAGATCAAGCCGCAGGTCACATGGGGCACCTCGCCCGAGATGGTGGTGCCCGTCGACGCCGCGGTGCCGGATCCCGCGCGGGAAGCCGATCCGGTGAAGCGCATCGGCATGCAGAACGCGCTCGAATACATGGCGCTCGAGCCCGGTACGCCGATTCGCGACATCTACGTCGACAAGGTGTTCATCGGCTCGTGCACCAACTCGCGCATCGAGGACCTGCGCGCGGCGGCGGCCGTGGCGAAGGGGCGGCGCATCGCGAAGAACATCAAGCTCGCCATGGTCGTCCCCGGATCCGGGCTGGTGAAGCGCCAGGCGGAGCAGGAAGGGCTCGACCGGATCTTCAGGGAAGCGGGCTTCGAGTGGCGCGAGCCGGGCTGCTCGATGTGTCTCGCGATGAACGCCGATCGGCTCGAGCCGGGCGAGCGGTGCGCGTCGACCTCGAACCGCAACTTCGAGGGCCGTCAGGGAGCGGGCGGGCGCACGCATCTGGTGAGCCCGGCGATGGCGGCGGCGGCCGCGATTGCGGGGCATTTCGTCGACGTAAGGGAGTTGTGAGGCAGGGCAGCGAATCATTCAAGGAAGCGCACATGCAAAAGTTCGAAACGCTTACAGGCCTGGTGGCGCCGATCGACCGGCCGAACGTCGATACCGACGCGATCATTCCCAAGCAGTACCTGAAGTCGATCAAGCGCACCGGCTTCGGGCCGAATCTGTTCGACGACTGGCGCTACCTCGATCCGGGCGAGCCCGGCATGGACCACGGCAAGCGCCGGCTGAACCCGGACTTCGTGCTGAATCAGCCGCGCTACCGGGGCGCACAGATTCTGCTGGTGCGCGACAACTTCGGCTGCGGCTCCTCGCGCGAGCATGCGCCCTGGGCGCTGCTCGACTACGGCATTCGCGCGCTGATCGGCCCGAGCTATGCCGACATCTTCTACGGCAACAGCTTGAAGAACGGGCTGCTGCCGATTGTGCTCGCGTCCGACGCGGTCGACCGGCTGTTCGAGGAGACGCGCGCCACGCCGGGCTACACGCTCACCGTGGATCTGCCGGCGCAAACGGTGACGACGCCCGACGGCGCCGCGTTCCGGTTCGAGATCGACGCCTTCCGCAAGCGCTGCCTGCTGCAGGGCCTCGACGAGATCGGCCTGACGCTCGAGCACGCGGACGCGATCCGCGCCTACGAGGCACGCCGCCGTCAAGAAGCGCCCTGGCTCTTCGCTTGAGGCGCGCGCGGGTACCTTAGCGAGCTCACGAGAGAGCGCGGAGGAAAGTCGGACAGCGTGGTGCGGCACTCGACGATTGCGGCGGCGGAAGACGGTTTTCGCATCCGCCGCGCCGGTCGCAGCCGCTCAATTCGGAGTGACGGAACGTGAAAAAGATCGCGGTATTGCCGGGTGACGGCATCGGGCCGGAAGTGGTGCGCGAGGCGACCAAGGTGCTCGAGCGCCTGCGGCGGGAGGGACTGAACATCGAGCTCGAGACGGCGCCGGTCGGCGGTGCGGCCTACGACGCGCACGGCCACCCGCTGCCCGAGGCGACGCTGCGCCTCGCGAAGGAAGCGGATGCGGTGCTGCTCGGCGCGGTGGGCGGGCCGAAGTACGACGCGCTCCCGCGGGAGGTGCGGCCGGAGAAGGCGCTGCTCGCGCTGCGTTCGGAGCTCGCACTCTTCGCCAACCTGCGGCCGGCGATCCTTTATCCGCAGCTCGCCTCCGCCTCGTCGCTCAAGCCGGAGGTGGTGGCGGGGCTCGATATCCTGATCGTACGCGAGCTGACGGGCGACATCTACTTCGGCGAGCCGCGCGGCGTACGGCGGCTGGCGAACGGCGAGCGCGAGGCGTTCAACAGCATGCGCTACGCCGAACACGAGATCGAGCGCGTGGCGCGCGTCGCTTTCGATGCGGCGCGCAAGCGCGCCCGGAAGGTGTGTTCGGTCGACAAGTCGAACGTGCTCGAGGTATCGGGGCTGTGGCGCGAGGTCGTCGAGCGGGTGGCGCAGGATTACCCGGACGTCGCGCTCACCCACATGCTCGTCGACAACGCCGCGATGCAGCTCGTGCGCGCACCGAAGCAGTTCGACGTGATCGTGACCGGCAACCTGTTCGGGGACATTCTGTCGGACGAGGCTGCGATGCTGACCGGCTCGATCGGGATGCTGCCTTCGGCCTCGCTCGATGCCGCGAACAAGGGCATGTACGAGCCGATCCACGGTTCGGCGCCAGACATCGCCGGAAAGGGGCTCGCGAATCCGCTCGCGACGATCCTGTCGGTCGCGATGATGCTGCGCTACACGCTCGGCGAGCCCGCGGCCGCCGAACGCGTCGAGCGCGCGGTCGCCAAGGTGCTCGATCAGGGACTGCGCACCGGCGATATCTTTACGGAGGGCACGACCCGGGTCGGGACGACGCAGATGGGCGATGCGGTCGTCGGCGCGCTGTGACGGAAGCCCGGCGATAACGGAAGATTGATCGAAGCCCGAAGGACGTCTGAGGACGCGAAGCTGGCTGCTGTACGGATCCGCTTGCTTCCGGTCCTCGGTGCCCACGGCGGGTGACATTTGAGCGTGAAGGTGAAGCGATGAAGCGGGTAGGGCTGGTCGGCTGGCGCGGTATGGTGGGCTCGGTGCTGATGGAGCGCATGCAGGCCGAGCGCGATTTCGATCTGATCGAGCCGGTGTTCTTCTCGACGTCGCAGGCAGGCGCCAAGGGTCCGGCGTTCGCGGGCGGCGCGCCGCTCAAGGACGCGCGCAGCATCGCCGAACTGCAGACAATGGACATCATCGTTTCCTGCCAGGGCGGCGACTACACGAACGAGATCTACCCGCAGCTGCGCCGCGCCGGCTGGAACGGCTACTGGATCGACGCCGCCTCCGCGCTGCGCATGAAGGACGACGCCGTCATCGTGCTCGATCCGGTCAATCTCGACGTGATCAAGGATGCGCTCGCGCGCGGCGTGAAGAACTACATCGGCGGCAACTGCACCGTGTCGCTGATGCTGATGGGGCTCGCCGGCCTCTTCAAGCACGGGCTCGTCGAGTGGATGACCGCCATGACTTATCAGGCCGCTTCGGGCGCGGGCGCGCCGCACATGCGCGAGCTCGTCGCTCAGATGGGGGTGCTCCACGGTGCGGCCGGGAAGCTGCTGCAGGACCCGGCGTCCGCGATCCTCGACATCGATCGCGCCGTTACCGGCGCGCTGCGCGGCGGTGCGATCCCGACGGAGCATTTCGGTGCGCCGCTCGCGGGCAGCCTGCTTCCGTGGATCGACAGGGATCTCGGCAACGGACAGAGCCGCGAGGAATGGAAGGGGATGGCGGAGGCGAACAAGATTCTCGGGCGCTCCGACCGGCCGATCCCGATCGACGGCATCTGCGTGCGCATCGGCGCCATGCGCTGCCACAGTCAGGCGCTCACCATCAAGCTCACGCAAGACGTGCCGCTCGATGAGATTCGCACGATGCTCGCGACCGCGAACGACTGGGTGCGCGTGATTCCGAACGAGCGCGAGGCGACGTTGAAGCATCTTACCCCGGCCGCAGTGAGCGGTACGCTCGAGGTGCCGGTCGGGCGCCTGCGCAAGCTGCCGATGGGCGGCGAGTACCTCGCGGCGTTCACGGTCGGCGATCAGCTGCTCTGGGGCGCGGCCGAGCCGCTGCGCCGCATGCTGCGCATCCTCCTCGAACACTGACGCGCCGCTGCCGGCGCGCCGACGTGTGCGTCGCAATTTGCCGTTTCCGCGGACAACGACTATACGAAGAGAGAGCGGGGGTTCGGCTCGGTTCCTTAGCGAGCGCTTGAAGTGCGCGGGCGGGTGCGCGGGAAACCGGCGCTTCCTTAGTACTTAAGTCACTGATTTTGAGCCGTTCGAGCGGGATCGTTGCGCGTGCCCGAAAATGCTGATTTCCGGGTAATTTAGTTGAGATTCGTAAAGGCCCTTACTATTATACCTACGCAACCTGCGGTCTCTCATGGGGAACAGAGGAGCACATGCTGAACGCCGCGCGGAAAAACTCATGCGCCGCCAGCTAGTTGCGCGAGCCGTCGTCCGCTGGACCCTGGGTGCGGTCCTCGTTCTGTCCCCGCTCACCGGTTTCGCGCTCGGGCTCGGCAAACTGCAGGTCAAGTCGGCGCTCAATGAGCCGCTCGACGCCGAGATCGACATCACGTCGATCACGGACACCGAGCTGCGCGGCCTTCAGGTTTCACTCGCCTCCCGTGCCGACTATGAAGCCGTAGGCGTCGAGCGCACGCCGCTGCTCTCCCGGATCAAGTTCAACGTCGCGCGCCGTCCGGACGGCCGCTACTATCTGCATCTCACCACCGACGCGCCGATCGACGAGCCGTTCCTGCACATGCTGCTGCAGCTCGAATGGCCGGGCGGCCGGCTGGTGCGCGAGTACACGGCGCTCATCGATCCGCCGAACTACGTCGCCGGCGCGCCGGCGCCGACCGAAGCCCCGCAGATCGCGCCTGCGCCCTCGCCAAGCGCACCCGAGCCGAGCCGGGTCGAAGTCGTGCCGCCCCCGATGCCGGCCGCGCAGAGCGAACCGCGCCTTGCGACGCCGGCCGCCTCCGTTCCGGCGCCGCTGCCGGAGCCGTCGACGCAGTCGGTCGAGACCATTCCGCCGCCTGCGCCTGCCGGTCAGCCGCGTGAAGTAACGGTGGCGCCGACGCAGCCGCCCGCGGAAACGGCGCCGCCCGCGGTCCGGGCGGCGGCGCACGATTGGGCGAACACGGTCGAGTACACAGTGCGTCCGGGCGACACGCTCTGGAGCATCGCCGAACGCGTGCGCGTGGACCGGCAGCTCACGCTCGAGCAGGTGATGCTCGCGATCTTCCGCAACAACCCGGATGCGTTCTTCCGCAACAACGTCAACAATCTCTACGCCGGGAAGGTGCTGAAGATTCCCGAGCGCGATGACGTCGAAGCAATGCCGGCGGGCGCGGCGCGGCGCGAGTTCCGCGCGCAGTACGCGGCGTGGCGCGAATACAAGCTGAAGCTCGCCGAGAGCAGCCGAACCCTGACGGTCGCCGAGAGCGCGGAACCGCCCGCGGCCGACGAGGGCGGGCAGACGGCGCCGTCGCAAACCGCAACGGAGAAGACCGACGCGCGCCCGGCGGCCGAGCCGACTCAACAGGAGCTGCTGCGCATCGTGCGCGCGGCGCCCGATGCGGAACAGAAGCAAGGGAGCGACAAGGCGGCGGAGAGCGAATCGACGACCGCGGACCGGGAGCAGACGGCGCTCGCGGATCGCGTGACGACGCTCGAGGAATCGCTGCAGTCGAAACAACTCGAGCACCGCGAGCTCGCCGAGAAGGTCGGCCAGGTGCGCGAGCAGCTCAAGAACGAGAAGCGCCTGCTCGAGATCGAGAACCAGGCGCTGGCGCAGCAGACGGCGAAGCCTGCCGCGGCGCCGTCGCCGCCGCAGGCCGCGGCGAAGCCCGAAGCGAAACCCGAAGCGAAACCTGAACCCGCGCCCGCGAAACAAGGCGCGCAGGCGGCGCCCGCCGAGCCCGTGAAGGCGCCGCCGCGCCGGCCGATCCCGCGGCCGGCGCCGCCGCCGGTCGAGGACAAGGGCTTCCTTGCCACCCTGGTCGACGATCTGCTCGACAACACGTTTGCGCCGCTCGTGGGCGGGGTCGTGGTACTGCTCGGCGGAGTGATCCTCATCATTTACATGCGCCGCCGGCGGCGTTCGATCGCAGAGTTCGAGGAGAGTATTCTCGCGTCGGATGCCATCGCGACCGATGTCGTCACGACCACGGGTACGGCGGACGCGACCACGAGCCAGGCGGTGACGACGAGTGGCGATACCTCGTTCCTCAGCGACTTCAGCAAGGGCGGCATGGGGCAGGTGCACACGGACGAGGTCGATCCGATCGCCGAGGCCGAGGTGTATCTCGCGTACGGACGCGACGAGACCGCGGAGGAGATTCTCAAGGAGGCGATCGTCAAGTATCCGGAGCGCCACGAGCTCAAGCAGAAGCTGCTCGAGATCTACCACCAGCGCAACGACGTGAACGCCTTCGAAACCCTGGCCGAGGAGCTGTACGCGGCGCTCGGCGGCCGCGGCGGGAAGATCTGGGAGAAGGTCGAGGAGATGGGCTACAAGCTCAATCCCGAGAACCCGATGTTCCGCGGCGGCGCTGCCGCCGGACGGCCGGCGCCGGAAGCGCCGCCGGCCCGCGCCGTGGAGGCGCCGACGGACGCCGCGGACAGGGGTGGCGCCGCGGCGGTCTTGGCGGCGGGCAGCGCGGCGGCGGATGTGGCGGCAACCCAGGTGGTCGAAAACGCGCCTTCCTTCGACCTCGATTTCGACGTGCCGCCGAAGTCGGCCGATTCCGGTGCCGGCTCCAACTCGATCGATTTCGATCTCAACATGGACCTGACCGCCGACGCCGGAGCGTCGAAGACCGCGGCGAGCGGCAGCGTCGACTTCGAGTCGCTCGACCTCGGAACGCCGGCCGGCAATCTGATCGACTTCGACAGCGGCAAGGGCGAGCTGGCGCTCGACTCGCCGATCCAGGAGACGACAGGTCCGGCGGCCGCGGGAGATGAGGTCAAATGGGAGTTCGACGCCCCCGTGGAGTCGGCCGGCGCCCCTGCGGACGCCGGCGGCGAGAGCGGCAACGGGGCGGCGGATGCGCATTGGGACGAAACCGCGACCAAGCTCGATCTCGCCCGCGCCTATATCGACATGGGCGATGCCGAGGGGGCGCGCAGCATCCTCGATGAAGTGCTCGCCGAGGGCAACGAACAGCAGAAGCAGCAAGCCCGGGAGCTGGCGGCACAGATCGCCTGAGGCGGGTCGGTGAAGGAGCGGCCGCGGCGGCCTAGAAGCGCCGTCCGAAGTACAGCCCGACGCGCCGGTCGAAGCCCGACTCGGCGCTGATTCCCACGTATCCCTCGCCGTCGAGATCTAGCTCGAGCCCGACGAAGCCGCCCGTGGTGTCGGTTTCCTCGAGCTCCCGCGTCTCGTCCGTTCCGCCGCCGCGCCGGCGCTGCTCACCGTTAAGGCGCGCATAGCGCACGCCGGCATACCCGTGCACCGGCCCGCCGAGGCGGGCGCGTACGCCGAACCGGGCGCTCGGCGCGTTCCAGGAGACGTCGACGAGCTCCCCGTTGTTCTCTTCTTCCACCTCTTGATACACCCACGCGGCGCGCGCGAACACGTTGAAGCGCGCCGTCGTGAGCAGGTCGAGATCGAGCGACACCCCGGTATGCCAGCCGTCGAGCTCGCGCCCGGCGGTGGGCGGGTTGTTCGCCTGCGTCAGGAAGGCGTAGCCGCCGAACAGCCCGAGCTGCAGCCGGTCGCTGAAGCGCTCGCGCCAGACGATGCCGATGCGGTCGATCGAGGTATCGACGCGGCGGTCGCCGTAGTCGATGTCGATCGACGCGGTTTCGAAGTACAGGCTGAAATCGATGGGCCGGTCCGGGTAGAGGCGCGTCTCGCGTTCGGCCGCGCCCGCGATCGCGGGCAGGAGCAGCGCGAGCAGGAGCAGCGTCCGTTCAGCCAGTCCGTTCGAGCGTGATGAAGGTGTAGGCATAGGCGTGCTCGGCATCCGCTTCGTGGCGCTCGCGTTCGATCTCGCGCCACGAAGCCCAATCCACCGCCGGAAACAGGGTATCGCCGGGGATCTCGGCGTGCACGCGCGTGAGGTACAGGCGGTACGCGCGCGGGAGCGCCTCGGCATAGAGCTGCGCCCCGCCGATGACGAACGCTTCCGGCGAAGCGGCGGCGCGGGCCAGCGCCTCCTCCAGCGAATGAACCACTGTGCACCCGGGGGCCGTGTAATCGGCGCGGCGGGTCACGACGATGTTCGTGCGCCCGGGAAGCGGACGGCCGATCGCCTCGTAGCTGCGCCGTCCCATGACGATCGGATGACCGATGGTGATGCGGCGAAAGCGCTTGAGATCGGCCGGCAGGCGCCAGGGCAGGGCGTTGTCACGCCCGATGACCCCGTTCTCGGCGACGGCAGCGATGAGGGAGACACGCATCAGGGAGCGAGACGAAGCAGACCGAAGGGGCTGGCAGTCGGGCGGTGCGCCTGGCCCGGCTCCTCCGTCACACCGCCACCGGCGCCTTGATCGCCGGGTGGGGATCGTAGTTCATGAGCTCGAAGTCGTCGTAGACGAACTCTTCGAGCGCCTTGCGCGCCGGATTCAGGCGCATCTGCGGGAGCGGGAGGGGCGTGCGCGTGAGCTGCAGGCGTGCCTGCTCGAGATGGTTGAGGTACAGGTGGGCGTCGCCGAGGGTGTGGATGAACTCGCCGGGGCGCAGCCCCGTCACCTGAGCGACCATGAGCGTCAGCAGCGCATACGAGGCGATGTTGAACGGGACGCCGAGAAAGACATCGCCGCTGCGCTGATACAGCTGGCACGACAGCCGCCCCTCCGCGACATAGAATTGAAACAGGGTGTGGCAGGGCGGCAGCGCCATCTTATCGATATCGGCGACGTTCCACGCGCTCACGATCAGCCGGCGCGAGTCGGGGGTGCGGCGGATCTGCTCGACCACCTGCGCGATCTGGTCGATGTGCCGGCCGTCCGGGGCCGGCCAGGAACGCCACTGGTAGCCGTAGATCGGCCCGAGTTCGCCGCGCGGATCCGCCCATTCGTCCCAGATCGTGACGCCGTGCTCCTGCAGGTAGCGCACGTTCGTGTCGCCCCGCAGGAACCAGAGCAGCTCGTGCACGATCGACTTCACGTGCAGCTTCTTGGTGGTGAGCAGCGGGAAGCCGCGGGCGAGGTCGAAGCGCATCTGATAGCCGAATACCGAGAGCGTTCCGGTCCCGGTACGGTCGGCCTTGCGGGTGCCGTGCTCGAGCAGGTGCCGCAGCAGGTCAAGGTACTGGTGCATGGCGAGAAGCGAGCCGTGCGGAATGCGAAGAATCGCCGACGAGTGGTAGCACGACTACGTAGGCAAACCGCCGCTTTTCCACGATTATTCTTGACATGCGGTGCCCGCGCACAACGGCCGCATCGGACCCCGAACGAGAACGCAATCCAGGCACGGCGCTAGTATAGCGTGACCCGCCTGCGAAGGCAGTCCATCCAGCGGGGCCCAGGAGGATATCAATAATGAACAACCGCTACTTCTTCATGGTGCCGTTGCTGGAGCGCCTGGCGCAGCCCGCGTTCTTCTGCTGGCTGGTCGCGATGACGCTGCGCGTCGCCGCGGCGCTGGTCGCGCTGCTGTCGTTCACGATTTTCTTCCAGGTCGGCAAGCTCACGTTCGAGCTGCCCGCGAACCGCGTGCTCGGCGGCTTCCTGTTCGAGGTCTTCTTCGTGCTCGCCGTGTACGCGGCCGTGCACGTCTTCCTGATCCGCGCCCGCGAGGTCGAGACCGTGCGCTCGGGCGACTCCTACGCAATCGCGGTGCTCGCGCTGCTGGTGCGGCTCGCCGGAGAGGCCTACTTTGCGTTCGTTACGCTCATGGCGATCGGCGGCGGCTTGTTCGTCTGGTTCACCAGCCGCGGACTCGACGACATCCTGGGGCCGGTCGTGCGGGTGCTGCTCCCCGGCAGCGGCGACGACTCGACCTTCATGGGCGGGATCCAGCTCATGATGAGCGGGATGCTGAGCGGGCTCGGGGTGCTCGTGCTCGCGTACGCGGCTGCGCAGACGCTCGCGATGCTGCTGCGGCCCGGCCGTAGCGGCAGCGCGCAGCAGTTCCCGACCGCGAGCCTCCATCAGTCCTATCGCTCGCGCTTCGGCGCGGGGTCCTAGCCGGCCGTGCCCCGGGCCGGCGCGCGGTAGCCGTCTTCCGGCTCCGAAACGGAGGCGGGGGCCGGGCGGCGGGACGCCGCCGTCCGTTCGTCCTTGCGGCCGCGATAGATGCCGCAGGCGACGAAGGCATCGCCGATCCGTTCGAAGTAGGTCGACTTCTGCTCGGTGCGCCCCGTGAGCGGGTTCTTCCAGAGGTAGTCGCACCAGCCTTTGCCCCTGGTTCGCGCCACCTCGATGATCTCCTTGATAAACTCCTTGCCGTCGGCCGCGCGGAGGTCGTGCTGGCGCTGCCCGGCGCCCGCCGGATTGGAGCCGTTCGCGAGGATGACGCCGTCGAAATCGGCGGCCCAGATGTAGTACCGGCCGTCGTTGAACTCGCCGCTCGGGCGGTTGAAGTCCTGCATCGCGCGCTCCATGCCGACCGCGCGTATGTGCGCGAGCGCGCGCTGCACGAGCGCCACCGCCTGTTCGCGCTCCTCCAGGCGGTCGATCTTGAACGCCTCGACCACCTGGACCAGGCGCGCGGCTTCCTGCTCGAACGCCGCCGCCGAGGCGGCCGCTTCCTCGACCAGCGCCGCGTTCTGCTGCGTGACGTTGTCCATCTGCACGATCGCGCGGTTGATGTTCTCGACGCCCGCGCTCTGCTCGGCGGAAGCGGCCGCGATCTCGCCGATGACTTCGTCCACCCGGCGCACGCTGTCCACCACTTTCTCCATGGTGGCGTCGGCCTCCGCGGCCAGGGTGCTGCCCTTGCTCGCGCTGCCGACCGACGCCTCGATCAGCGCCTTGATCTCCTTCGCCGCCTCGGCGCTGCGCTGCGCGAGGCCGCGCACTTCGGACGCGACCACCGCGAACCCGCGGCCCTGCTCGCCGGCGCGCGCCGCCTCCACGGCGGCGTTGAGCGCGAGGATGTTCGTCTGGAAGGCGATGCCTTCGATGGTGCCGAGGATGTCGCCGACGCGGCGCGCCGACGCGTCGATCTCCTGCATGGTGCGCGTGAGATCGCGGATGCGCTCCGACGCGTGGTGCGCGACCGCGGTCGCCCCGTTCGCGAGCTGATTGGCGCGGGCGCAGTTGTCGGCGTTCTGGCGGATCGTGGCCGAGAGCTCCTCCATGGCCGACGCCGTTTCCTCGAGTGACGCCGCCTGCTCCTGCGTGCGCCGCGACAGATCGGCGTTGCCGTCCGCGATCCCCTTGGCCATCTCGGCGATCGCCTCGGCGCTCGCGCGCACCTGGGCGACGATGGCCGTGAGGCTCTGGTTCATCCTGGCGATCGACGACCAGAGCCGGGCGGTATCGCCGTTGCGCGATGCCGGATCGAAATCGGTTCTTGCCGCGACGAGCTCGCCGCTCGCCATGCGTTCGGATATGTGCAGCAGGCGTTCGAGCTCGAACGTCACGTAGGCGTAGAGCCCGGCGAGCGCGTAGGCGGCGACGAGCGCGAGCAGCGCCACGACGGCCCCGGCGACTGGCGCCGGCAGCGCGCGCAGCTCGGGCTCGGGGCCGAAGAGGAGGCCGGCCGCGACCGTCGGCAGCAGGAACAGCAGGCCGGCAAGGGAGAAGCCGGCCGCGAAGCGGCTGCGCGCCATGAACGCGAACGCCGGCTGGAGCAAGCTCTTGTACATGTGAGTCTCCCGTACGCGCCGCGGCGCTTCTGCGGCGCGGCGCTGTGCGATGCTTTACTCAAAGATTAGGCAAGCAGGGCGGCAAAGCGAGCCGCGGAAAGAGGCGGGGGCGGGCGGCCGGCCGCGGGGCGGTCGGCAGGAAGCGGCTAGTAGCGGCGATAACCGCCGAACAGCGGCACGCGCGCCCGCTTGAAGAGCGGCACCAGGGCCATGCCGGCAACGAAGCCGCCGACGTGGGCACCGAAGGCGACCCCGCCCTGACCCGCTCCGGCGAGCAGCGAACTGACGAGCTGGAGCACGAACCACAGGCCGAGCACGACCACCGCGGGCAAGTGCACGATCTGCGAGAAGAAGCCGAGCGGTATCAGCACCAGCACGCGCGCCCGCGGGTAGAGCAGCAGATAGGCGCCGAGCACGCCGGAGATCGCCCCGCTTGCGCCGATCATGGGGATGGTCGAGTCCGGATCGGGCAGCGCCTGCGCGAGGGCCGCCGCGATGCCGCAGGCGAGGTAGAAGACCAGGAAGCGGCCATGCCCCATCGCATCCTCGACGTTGTCGCCGAAGATCCACAGGTACAGCAGGTTCCCGGCCAGGTGCAGCAGGCCGCCGTGCATGAACATGGAGGTGAAGACCGTCGCTTCGGGCGGGATCAGCCGCAGATCCACGGGGAGCTCCGCGCCGCCCAGCAGGGTCGCCGGAATCACGCCGAGGCTCACCACCGCGCGCTCGAATCCTTCCTGGCCGAGCGAGAGCTGCCAGAGGAAGACGACCACGCACGCGCCGAGCAGAGTGAAGTTCACGAACGGCACACGGCTGCTCGGGATGTCGTCGCGCAGGGGGATCATGCGTCGTCTCCGAGCACGGTGAGCGGGTCCTGGCGGTAGAAGCGCGCGAGCTCCGCGTACACCGCAGGAAAGTCCTCCACGATGAGCGCGGGGCAGGTGAAGAACGTCTCTGTCAGCACGGCGTAGAACTCGGCCGGATCGGTCGCCGCATAGGGATCGAGCGCCGTATCCTCGGATTCGTCCACCATCGCGCCGAACCGTTCGTACGCGGTGCGGAACACGTGCGCCCACGTCTCCGCCGACATGTCGGCGTGCAGCGGCGGATAGCCGTTCGCGTCGCCGTTCAGGATGTCGAGCTTGTGCGCGCACTCGTGGATCACGACGTCGCGGTCGGCGAGCCCGATCTCTTCCTCGATCGTCTGCCACGAGAGCACCATCGGGCCCTGGCTCAGCGACTGTCCGCAGAGCTCGCGCAGCTCGCTGTGCACCACGCCCGCTTCGTCCATGTATTCCTCGGGGACACGGAAGTCGCCCGGGTAGACGACGATGTCGCTCCAGCCGCGGTAGTAGTCGAGGCCCAGGCGGAGCACCGGCACGCAGGCTTTGAGGGCGATTACGGCGCGCACGAGCGGCGTCACCTCGAACCCGGCCGCGCCGTCGAACGACTTGGCGCGGATGAAATCTTCCGCGAGCTCCCGCAGTGCGCGCCGCTCCGCGGCCGGCAGCCGCGCGGCATAGCGGCAGTAGCCGAGCGCCTGCGACCAGAGCGCCGGCGTGATCGCCGGCCGGCGGGCGCGGCCATGAAAGAGTCGCCAGGGGACCAAGGCGCGATTCCGTCAGCGGCCCTGCAGGTGCTGCACTGCGAGGCGCTTGCCGCTCTCGACCGCGGGCTGGTCGAGAGGATTCACGCCGTACAGGAGACCCGCGTATACGGTGGCGCGCTGATAGAGATCGATCAGCTGCCCGAGCGTGTGCGCGTTCAGCACCGGCAGGTGAATGGTGAGGTTCGGATGGCCGTAGTCGGCGATCACCTGGCGCGTCGCGAGGAACTCGGCGGCGATGACGTCGTTGAGCGTCTTGCCCCGAAGATAAGGGAACGTCTGGGCATCGGCTTCCGCGAGCGGAATCGACACGGCGTGCGTCCAGCGCTCGAGCGCGATGAAGGTGAAGAACTTGTCGCGCGGCGACTCGAGGTACATCTGCAGCTGGCTGTGCTGGTCTACGGCGCCGAGCGCGATCACGGGCAGCGTGCCGGCGGTGCTGCCGTCCGGGCGGCGCTTACCGAGCGATTCCGCCCAGAGCTGACGATACCAGTCGCCGAAGAGCTTGAGCGCATTGACGTACGGCATGAGGATCGAGAGCCGTTTGCCGCGCTCGACGTCGAGCAGGTAGTAGAGCGCGGCGAGCTCGAGCGCAGGATTGCGACGCCAGTCACCGGTCTCGCAGCGCGCGGCGTTCGCCGCTGCCCCGTCGAGCAATGCCCGGATGTCGACGCCGACGGCCGCGAGCGGCAGCAGACCCACCGCCGTCAGCACCGAGTAGCGGCCCCCGACCCTCGGCGGCACCGGCAGCGCGCGCAGCCCTTCCTCGTTCGCCAGCCGGCGCAGCCAGCCCTGCGCGGGATCGGTGATGATCCACTGGTGCTCGCGCGCGCGGCTGCACCCGAGCCGGGCGTGCAGCCAGTCGCGGACGATGAGGTACTGCGTGGCGGTCTCGATCGTGCCGCCCGACTTGCTGATCGCCAGGACGGCGGTCCGGCCGGGATCGAGCGCGGCGAGCAGGTCGTGCATGTAGTCGGGGTCGATGTTGTCGAGGAAATGCAGCCTCGGTCCGGGCCGCTTGCGGTTTCCGTGGGCGAGCGCCTGCGCCGCGGCCATGGCGCCGAGGTTGCTCCCGCCGATGCCGATCAAGAGTACGTCTTCGAAGGCTGCAACCCGCGCCGCCTCGGCCTCGATCGCGGACACCTCGCTCCGCATGGCGTCGTGCAGATTGAGGCAGGCGTACTCCGCGTCGAGCCCGACGCGGCGGCGCTCGGTCAAGGTCGTGTGGGCCCCTTCGAGCTCGGGCGCGAGCGCCTCGAGGCGGCCGCGCTCGACACCTTCCGCTACCACGTCGGCGTACGCGGCGGCGGTCTCGACACGCAGCAGCGCGTCGCCGCCGGTACCGTTTGCGCTCGTCATGACCATGTGCTCGCGATCGGCCCCCATCGCGTGGGGCGCCTTATCGTAGCACATGGCGCTCAGCGCCCTGCGCGCTCGGCGGCCTCGAGAGTGTTGAGGAGCAGTGTGGCGACGGTCATCGGGCCGACGCCGCCCGGCACCGGCGTGATCCAGCTCGCACGCTCGCGCGCCGCGTCGAACTCGACGTCGCCGACGGGCGGCTTGCCCGGCTGGCGGTTGAAGCCGATGTCGATCACGATCGCGCCCGGCTTGATCCAATCGCCCTTGATGAGCCCAGGTTTCCCGACGGCGACTACGAGGATATCCGCCCGCCGCACGTAGCCCGGAAGGTCGTGCGTGAAACGATGGCACACCGTCACCGTGCAGCCGGCGAGCAGCAGCTCGAGCGCCATCGGCCGGCCGACATGGTTGGATGCACCGACCACGACGGCGTCCTGACCGAGCAGCCGGACGCCGGTCGATTCGAGCAGCCGGATGACGCCCCGCGGGGTGCACGAGCGCAGCACCGGGGCGCGCAGCGCGAGCCGCCCGACGTTGTACGGATGAAAGCCGTCGACGTCCTTGTGCGGGTCGATCCGCTCGATGATGGCATCCGGATCGATGTGCTCGGGCAGGGGCAGCTGTACCAGGATGCCGTCGACCTCGGGATCGGCGTTGAGCCGGTCGATCAGCGCGAGCAACTCGGCCTGCGACGTTGCGGCCGGAAGGTCGTGCGAGAACGATTTCATTCCGACGGCGACGCAGGCGCGGCGCTTGTTGCGCACGTAGCTCTGGGACGCCGGATCGTCGCCCACCATGACAACGGCGAGGCCCGGCACGCGCTTGCCCTGCGCGACCCGCTCGGCCACGCGGGCGCGCAGCTCCGCATGGACCGTCTCGGCAATGGCCTTTCCGTCGATGATGCGCGCGCTCACGCAGACACCCAGGAAACCAGGGGCGCGCATAATGGCACGCAGGCCGGGAGTTCGCCAAGGGCGAGGCGGAGTTTTCGCCGAGCCCTTGCCACGGACGGCAAGGCCGGGGCGAGTCGAAGGCGAGGTGTCGCGCCAGGGATGGCAGGAATGGCGCGCCCGACAGGGCGAGGCGGAGCTTTCGCGGACACACTTAACGTGTGTCCGCGCCGCCGAGCGCCTTGCCACGGACGGCAAGGCTGGGGCGAGTCGAAGGCGAGGCGTCGCGCCAGGGACGGCAGGAATGGCGCGCCCGACAGGAATCGAACCTGTAACCGCCAGCTTAGAAGGCTGGTGCTCTATCCAATTGAGCTACGGGCGCGTGTATGCGTTGCGCGGTCCACCTTCGTTCGGCCGTCCGAAGCGCCGATTCCGGTCTCCTGGCGTCGAAAGCGCTGCTCCGGTGGCCGCTTCGTCGCGGTTTCGGGTCGTACGATTCCGGCGAAGGACGGGTGGCGGGGTGGCTCGCAACAGGAGCGGTCAGGGGCGCCCCTCCGGCTCCTCACGACTTGGTCGGGGTAGAGGGATTTGAACCCCCGACACCCTGCTCCCAAAGCAGGTGCGCTACCAGGCTGCGCTATACCCCGGAAACTTCACCGAACTATACGCAGCCGTTCCGACGAGCGTCAACGAAGCGCTGAGCCGTGTTCCTCGGCAGCGGGCTGGCGGCGGCGTCGCAACCCGGCGCTTGCGGCAGTGCTCCGCCTCCGGCCCTGCCGCCATCCCGGCGCCGGCGCACTGGACCCGGAGACTAGGGACACGCGATTGTAGTAGGTATAATACGCGCGCGACGGTGAGCGTAGCTCAGCTGGTTAGAGTCCCGGATTGTGATTCCGGTTGTCGTGGGTTCGAATCCCATCGCTCACCCCAGTTCAGGGACGAGGCGCGAGATACGAGGTACGAGGCCATTCCTGGGGTTGTCGTCCCTCGCCCCTTGTGCCTCGGCCTTCCAGTTTGGGCCGTTAGCTCAGTTGGTAGAGCAGCTGACTCTTAATCAGCGGGTCCTAGGTTCGAGCCCTAGACGGCCCACCATCCTCTCTACGAGGTTCGGTGCCCACCTGCCGCTGCCCGTGCACGACGGCGGGCCGGCCTCGCGGCCGCCGCCCACCGAATCGTGATTTAATACCCCGGTGCACGAATCGGCGAATGTGGCGGAACTGGTAGACGCACCGGATTTAGGTTCCGGTGGGGCGACCCGTGGGAGTTCGAGTCTCCCCATTCGCACCAATCCCCCGGCGGCCGCTCGCCCTCCGCGGCCGCTGCCATAGTTCGAAGAAAGGCGAGAAGTCATCATGCAGGTATCCGTAGAAGCGACGAGCACCCTGGGACGGCGCGTGAAGGTGGTGGTGTCGGCGGAGCAGTTCGAGCGGGAGTTCGCGAGCCGGCTGCAGCGATTCTCCCAGCGCCTGCGTATGCCCGGTTTCCGGCCGGGCAAAGTGCCGACCAAGGTGGTCGAGGCGCGCTACGGCGGGCAGCTGCTGGAGGAGGCGGCCGGGGAGCTGATTGAGCGCTCTCTGCGCGAGGCCATCGGGTCGCACGATCTGCGGCCGGCGGGCGGTACCCGCATCCAGCACAAGCCGCTCGTGCGCGGGCAGGGGCTCGAATACACGGCGGAGTTCGAAGTCTATCCGGAGATTCCGCGGCTCGATCTGAACGGAATCGAGATCGAGCGGCCGGTGCCCGAAGTCTCCGACGCCGACGTCGATCGCACGATCGAGAACATGCGCAAGGCCCGCGTCACCTGGAACGCGGTCGAGCGCCCGGCGCAGCGCGAGGACCGCGTGCTCGTCGATTTCGTCGCACGCGCCGGCGGCGAGGAAGTCCCGGGCGGCAAGGCTCAGAACCAGCCGGTCGTGCTCGGCGCGGGCTCGATGTTCACCGAGATCGAGGAAGGGCTGATCGGTGCCGCGCGCGGCGAGACGCGCAAGATCACCGTCAACTTCCCCGCCGAGACGCGCAACCCGGCGCTCGCCGGCAAGGCCGTGGAGTTCGACATTCGGGTGAACGAGGTGGCGGGGCCGGTGCTGCCGGCGCTCGACGAGGAGTTCGCCAAGGCGCTCGGCGTGAAGGAGGGCGGCGTCGAGAAGCTGCGCGAGGAGGTGCGCGCGAGCCTCGAGCGCGAGGCCAGCGAGCGCGCCCGCACCGTGCTGCGCCGCAACGTGCTCAAGGCGCTGCGCGAAGCGAACCAGTTCGAGATCCCGGCGAGCCTGATCGAGGCCGAGGTCGAGCGCATGAAGCGGCTCGGCGAGCAGGCGCGCGGCGGGGCAGCGGCGTCGCCCGAGCTCGAAGCGCTGTACCGCGAGCGGGCACGCGTGCGCGTGGCGCTGGGACTGATCCTCGCCGAAATCATCCGCAAGCGCGAGATCCGGCCGGATCGGGCGCGGGTGCGGGCACGCATCGAGCAGATGGCGCGGGACTACGAGCACCCCGAGAAGTTCATCGAGTGGTACTACGCGAGCCCCGAGCGGCTCGGCGAGGTCGAGTCGACGGTGCTCGAGGAGCAGGTCGTGGAACAGATGCTCGAGACGGCCCAGGTGCGGGACCGTCCGGTGCCGTTCGCCGACCTGCTGCAAATGGATGTTTCAATCGAATGAGATGTGTATAGTAAAAGTATGAATCCGACCGATTACGTCAAGCATCAGGGCGCGCCGGAGCCGCGCGCGCTGGGACTGATTCCGATGGTCATCGAGACCACCGGCCGGGGCGAGCGCGCCTACGACATCTACTCGCGGATGCTGAAGGAGCGGGTGGTGTTCATGGTCGGCCCGGTCGAAGACCACATGGCGAACCTCATCGTCGCGCAGCTCCTGTTCCTCGAGTCGGAGAATCCGGACAAGGATATCCACCTGTACATCAACTCGCCGGGCGGCGCGGTGAATGCGGGTCTCGCCATCTACGACACCATGCAGTTCATCAAGCCCGACGTGAGCACCGTGTGTGTCGGCCAGGCGGCGAGCATGGGCGCGCTCATCCTTGCGGGCGGCGCGAAGGGCAAGCGCTTCGCGCTGCCGCACGCCCGCATGATGGTGCATCAGCCGATGGGCGGCTTTCAGGGGCCGGCGTCCGACATCGACATCCACGCGCGCGAGATCCTGCGCGTGCGCGAACGGCTGAACCAGATCCTGGTCAAACATACCGGCCGCACGATCGAGCAGATCCGCGAAGACACCGACCGCGATTACTTCATGGAAGGCCCGGAGGCGGTGCAGTACGGGCTGATCGACAGCGTGATCGAGAAACGCGCGTAGTGTGGGGATAGCGCCGGGTGCTGTGCTATATAAGACGATAAGACGGTAAGCGGACTACCCTTGCATATGGCGTCCGGACGCGGCATCTTTGCTCCGAATATGCACGAGGTTCAACAGGATGGCTGACGACAATCACACCGGTCGGGGAGACGGCAAGGGCGAGAAGCTCCTGTACTGCTCCTTCTGCGGCAAGAGCCAGCACGAGGTGCGCAAGCTGATCGCCGGCCCGTCCGTGTTCGTCTGCGATGAATGCGTCGAGCTCTGCAACGACATTATCCGCGAGGAAGTCCAGGAAGAGAAGAACGCGGCGCAGGCCAAGAAGAAGTTTCCGACCCCCCGCGAGATCTACGAGATTCTCGACGAGTACGTCATCGGCCAGGGCGATGCGAAGAAGGTTCTCTCGGTAGCGGTTTACAACCACTACAAGCGCATCGAGCACGAGACCCGCGCCGGCGATGTCGAGCTCTCGAAGAGCAACATCCTCATGATCGGACCGACGGGTTCGGGCAAGACGCTGCTCGCCGAGACGCTCGCGCGGTTGCTCAATGTTCCGTTCACGATCGCCGACGCCACCACGCTCACGGAAGCGGGCTACGTCGGCGAGGACGTCGAGAACATCATCCAGAAGCTGCTGCAGAAGTGCGACTACGACGTCGAGAAGGCGCAGAAGGGCATCGTCTACATCGATGAGATCGATAAGATCTCGCGCAAGAGCGAGAACCCGTCGATCACTCGCGACGTCTCGGGCGAGGGCGTGCAGCAGGCGCTGCTCAAGCTGATCGAAGGCACCGTAGCCTCGGTGCCGCCGCAGGGCGGGCGCAAGCACCCGCAGCAGGAGTTCCTGCAGGTCGACACGCGCAACATCCTGTTCATCTGCGGCGGCGCGTTCTCGGGCCTCGAGAAGGTGATCCAGTCGCGCTCGGAGAAGACCGGCATCGGTTTCGGCGCCGAAATCAAGAGCCGCAGCGAAGCGCGCAAGGTCGGCGACGTGCTGCGCTCGGTCGAGCCGGAGGACCTGATCAAGTACGGGCTCATCCCGGAGTTCGTCGGACGGCTCCCGGTGATCGCGGTTCTCGACGAGCTCGACGAGAAGGCGCTGATCCAGATCCTGACCGAGCCGAAGAACGCGCTGGTGAAGCAGTACCAGAAGCTCTTCAAGTTCGAGGGGGTGGAGCTCGAAGTCCGCGAGGACGCACTGCTCGCGGTCGCACGCCGCGCCATGGAGCGCAAGACCGGCGCCCGCGGCTTGCGCTCCATCCTCGAGCGCGCGCTGCTCGAAGTGATGTTCGACCTGCCGTCGCTCGAAGGCGTGAAGAAGGTGGTGATCGAGGCGAACGTGATCACCGAGGGCGCCAAGCCGCTGCTGATCTACGCCGAAGACGACGAGCACGGCAGGAAGCGTGCCCTGAGCCCGTGAGCGCGGCGACTTCCGAATGCGCACGCCCCGCCTAGCGCGGGGTTTTTTTTGCCCGCCGCAGCGGCTACCCGCCGCCGCGGCGTTCGTCGCGTGCGGCGGCGCGCTCGTCACCGGCGGCGCCGCAAGGTTGCATTGGTCCTACTTTGGTTCCACACTTTAACTACTTCCCCCACTCTGCTGTTGCCCCAACAGAGCGAGCTAACCCACAGATGAGTCAGAGATCCCAGGAGAAGTCTCCGCCGAAGACGATACCCGGCTCCGAAACGGCGCTGCCCGTGCTGCCGCTGCGCGACGTCGTCGTCTTTCCGCACATGGTGATTCCGCTGTTCGTCGGCCGGCGCAAGTCCATCCGGGCGCTGGAGACGGCGATGGAATCCGGCAAGCAAATCATGCTGGTCGCGCAGAAAAGCGCGTCCGACGACGACCCCGGCGTCGAGGCGATTCACACCGTCGGGACGGTCGCGAGCATCCTGCAGCTGCTGAAGCTGCCGGACGGCACGGTCAAGGTGCTGGTCGAAGGCGAGCGCCGCGCCGTGATCCTCAAGTACCTCGAAACGGAGGAGCAGTTCACGGCCCAGACCGCGCTGCTCGCCACCGAACCGATCACCGACCGCGAAGGCGAAGCGCTGATGCGCTCCGTACTGACGGAATTCGATCAGTACGTGAAGCTGAACATGAAGATCCCGCCGGAGATCCTGACGTCGCTCGCGGGCATCGACGATCCGAGCCGGCTCGCCGATACGATCGCCGCGCATCTCTCGCTCAAGATCGAGGAGAAGCAGCAGATACTCGAGATCCAGAACGTGCGCGACCGGCTCGAGCGGATTCTCGCGGTCATGGAGACCGAGATCGATCTGCTGCAGGTCGAGAAGCGCATCCGCAGCCGCGTCAAGCGGCAGATGGAGAAGAGCCAGCGCGAGTACTACCTGAACGAGCAGATGAAGGCGATTCAGAAGGAGCTCGGCGAGCTCGAGGACGGTCCGAACGAGGCCGAGGAGCTCGCGAACAAGATCGCCAAGGCCGGGATGCCCAAGGAGGCGCGCGAGAAGGCCGAGTCGGAGCTGAAGAAGCTCAAGATGATGTCGCCCATGTCCGCGGAAGCGACCGTGGTGCGCAACTACATCGACTGGCTGGTCAACGTACCCTGGAAGAAGCGCAGCAAGATTCAGAAGGATCTGAAGCAGGCGGAGGAAATCCTCGAGAAGGATCATTACGGTCTCGAGAAGGTGAAGGAGCGCATCCTCGAGTACCTTGCGGTGCAGCAGCGGGTGGAGAAGCTCAAGGGTCCCATCCTGTGCCTGGTCGGCCCGCCCGGCGTCGGCAAGACCTCGCTCGGGCAGTCGATCGCGCGCGCCACCGGCCGCAAGTTCGTGCGTATGTCGCTCGGCGGCGTGCGCGACGAGGCCGAGATTCGCGGCCACCGGCGCACCTATATCGGTTCGCTGCCCGGCAAGATCATCCAGAACATGGCGAAAGTGAAGGTGCGCAACCCGCTCTTCATGCTCGACGAGGTCGACAAGATGGCGATGGACTTCCGCGGCGACCCGAGCTCGGCGCTGCTGGAGGTGCTGGATCCGGAGCAGAACCACGCGTTCAACGACCACTACCTCGAGGTCGACTATGACCTCTCGGACGTGATGTTCGTCGCCACTGCGAACACGCTGAACATCCCGGCGCCGCTCCTCGACCGCATGGAGGTCATCCGCCTCTCGGGCTACACCGAGGACGAGAAGGTCAACATCGCGGTCCGGTACCTGGTCCCGAAACAGATCAAGAACAACGGACTGAGGGACGGCGAGCTCGAGATCCGCGAGAGCGCGATCCGCGACATCGTTCGCTACTACACGCGTGAGGCGGGCGTGCGCAACCTCGAGCGCGAGATTTCGAAGATCTGCCGCAAAGTGGCGAAGGACCTCCTGCTCAACCCCGACCAGCAGGCGGTGATCGTCGAACCGGACAGCCTCGAGAAGTACCTCGGGGTGCGCCGTTTCCGCTACGGCGTCGCCGAGCAGGCGAATCAGGTCGGGCAGGTCACGGGCCTCGCCTGGACCGAAGTGGGCGGAGAACTGCTCACCATCGAGGCGGCGATCATCCCCGGCAAGGGCAAGACCACCTACACCGGCAAGCTCGGCGAGGTGATGCAGGAGTCGATTCAGGCGGCGATGACCGTGGTGCGGGCGCGTGCCAACAAGCTCGGGCTGCCGGCGGATTTCTACCAGAAGCACGACTTCCACGTGCACGTGCCGGAGGGTGCGACGCCAAAGGACGGTCCGAGCGCCGGCATCGCCATGTGCACGGCGGTGGTCTCGGCGCTCACGCGCATCCCGGTGCGCGCCGAGGTCGCGATGACCGGGGAGATCACGCTGCGCGGCGAAGTGCTGCCGATCGGGGGGCTCAAGGAGAAGCTGCTCGCGGCGCACCGCGGCAACATCAAGATCGTGCTGATTCCGGAGGAGAACCGCAAGGACCTGGCGGACATTCCGAAGAACATCCGCGACAGCATCGAGATCAAGCCGGTGCGCTGGATCGATCAGGTATTCGAAGTCGCGCTCGAACGCCTGCCGGAGCCGATCGAGGAAAAGCCGGTCGAAGCCAAGCCGGCCGAGCTCGAGGTGGCGAGCACTGTTACCACGCACTGAGGCGTCCGAAGAGAAGCGCAGGTGCTCGGGGGAACGGATTGCGAGCGCTCTCGCCGCGTCGTGCGATACCCATAAGGGCGGCCAACCGCCGCATCGACGCTGGCAAAGCCCGGAAGGATGTCTTAAACTAGCGCGCCTTTGTGGGGGCTAAGGTTCCCCAGCGCGCGTTCGGACTTGCAACGGGTGCTTAGCTCAGCGGTAGAGCGTCGCCCTTACAAGGCGAATGTCGGGGGTTCGAACCCCTCAGCACCCACCAAGACAGCCGTTTCCTCGTTCTCGGGGGAGACGAGCGCGAAATCGGGAGCGGTAGTTCAGTCGGTTAGAATACCGGCCTGTCACGCCGGGGGTCGCGGGTTCGAGTCCCGTCCGCTCCGCCATCTTCCTTCACGGCAGACATGCGGGCCCGGCATCCGAGCGGATGCCGGGCGCTTCACCGTCGCGCCCGGTTCGCGTTGGAGTCGTTCCGGCGGAGCGCCTAGAATGGGGCGCCCTGCCCACTGACGAGGCGGTACGGCGCCGGACGGACCGGGCGTTCCGCGCCCCGCCGCTCATGAAGAAGATGCACCAGCGTTCGTTGAGGTAGCCGTGCTCACGAAGATCCGCGAAAGAATCCAGGGCATCATCGCCAGCATCATTCTCATCCTGCTCGCCATTCCGTTCATCCTCTGGGGTATCGGATCCTACTTCGAGGGCGGGGCCGATCCGGCGGTGGCCGAAGTGAACGGGATCGAGATCACTCAGCAGATGTTCTACCAGCGCCTGGAGCAGGTGCGTCAGATGAACCCGCAGGCGGCGGAAACCCGCGCGCTCAAGGAACTGGTGCTCGACGGCATGATCGACGAGACGCTCGCGTTGGAACACGCGCGCGACCAGGGGTACCGGACGAGCGACGCCCAGCTCCTGCGCGTCATCCAGGAGCTGCCGTATTTCCAGCGCGACGGGCGCTTCGACCCCGCGCTCTACGAGGGGCTCCTGCGCCAGCAGGGGATGCGCCCGGCGGAGTTCGAGGCGCAGCTCCGTAACGAGTTCATCGCGCTGCAGGTGCAGCGCGGCTTGACAGAGAGCGCTTTCGTCACCGATGCCGAGGTGGCCGCCGCGCTCAAGCTGCTGCGCCAGGAGCGGCGCGTCTCCTACGCACTCATCAAGCCCGAAGCCTTCCTGGCCGGGATCGCGGTGGGCGCGCAGGAGATCGAGGACTACTACCGTGCGCACCCGGACCGGTTCCGTACCCAGGAGAGCGTACAGGTGGAATACATCGCGCTGCGCGCGCGCGATATCGCCCGGCAGATCGAGCCGACCGAGGAGGAGCTGCAACAGGCCTACGCGGCGGAATCGGCCCGCTACGTGACACCGGAGCGGCGCCGCGCGAGCCACATCCTGATCGAAGTGCCTGCGGGCGCCGACGCGACTGCGGTCGAGGCGGCGCGCACGAAGGCGGAAGACCTGCTGAAGCAGCTGCGCAACGGCGCGGATTTCGCGGCGCTGGCGAAGCAGCATTCGAACGACATCGCTTCCGCGGCCAAAGGCGGCGATCTCGGAAACGTGGGGCGGGGCGTTCTGCCCGCGGAGCTCGAGAAGGCGGTATACGCCCTGAAGCCGGGGGGCATCAGCGACGTGGTTCGCACCGAATACGGGTTTCACATCGCCAAGCTCACCGAGCACGAACCGGAGAAGCGCCGCAGCTTCGGATCGGTGAAAGAGGAGCTGCGCGACATCGTGCGCGCGCGCAAGGGCGAGGAGCGTTTCTTCGAGATGGCCGAGCGTCTGCGCAACCTCGTGTACGAGCACCCGGACACCCTCGAGATCGCCGCCAAGGAGCTCGGGCTCAAAGTCGAAAAAAGCGGCTGGTTCACCCGCGCCGGCGGCGAAGGCATCGCGGCGCAGCCGCGGATCGTCGAGGCTGCGTTCGAGCCGGAAGTGCTGAACCGTGAGCGCAACAGCGACGCAATCGAAGTGGACCAGGAAACGCTGGTCGCCGTGCGCGTCGTGGACCACCGGCCGTCGGTCGTGCGGCCGCTCGAGGAGGTTCGCGGGGACATCGAGCGCATACTCAAGGAGCAGCGGGCGCGCGAGCAGGCGCGGGCCACGGCGCAGGAGTGGGCGCAGGCCGTGGAAGGCGGCAGGCGGCTCGCCGAGCTCGCGCGCGGCCGGCCGGGTGTGACGCTCGAGACGAAGACCATCACGCGCGAGAAGCCGGACGGCGTCGATGCGCGCCTCGCCGATGCGCTCTTCGCCGCCGCGAAGCCGGACGGCAAGGCCGTCGTGGGCCAGGTGGACCTCGGTGCGAACGGCGCGGCGGTGTACGTACTCGAGGCGGTCAAGGACGGCGACCCGGCGAGCGCGGACGAGGCCCTGAAGGCACGGGTGCGCCAGCAGTTGCTCGCGCGCCGCGGCGCGGACTACTACCTGAGCTACCGCCGCGGGCTGCGGCAGTCGGCCGACGTCGACATCAACGCGGAGCTGCTCTAGCGGTCGCGGGGAAATCCGCGCTCGAGCTTCCGTGGCCGGCGCGCCTCTCCGCCGCCCTCGACGGTTCGTTCCTCGACGAACGCCTAGGCGGAGTCGCGGCCGATGGCGACGGCATTGAAGCCGGCGTCGACGTGCACGATCTCGGCGGTGATGCCGGACGCGAGGTCGGAGCAGAGGAACGCCGCCGCATTGCCGACCTCGTCGATGTCGACGCCGCGTCCGAGCGGTGCGACGCGCGCGTTGTAGTCGAGGAGCTTGCGGAAATCGGCTACGCCGCCGGCGGCCGCGAGCGTCTTGATCGGCCCCGCGGAGATGCCGTTCACGCGGATTCCGTCGGGTCCGAGCGCGAGCGCAAGGTAGCGCACGCTCGCCTCGAGGCTCGCCTTGGCGAGACCCATGACGTTGTAGTTCGGCACCGCGCGCTCGGCACCGAGGTAGGTGAGGGTGAGCAGTGCGCCCCGCCGGCCCTGCATCAGCGGACGGACGGCACGCGCGAGTGCCGTGAAGCTGTAGGAGCTGATGTCGTGCGCGATGCGGAAGCTCTCGCGCGTGGTCGCCTCGACGAAGGAGCCGGCGAGCGCTTCGCGCGGAGCGAAAGCGACGGCATGAACGAGGATGTCGAGACTGTCCCAGCGCTCGCGCAAGCGCACGACCGCGGTATCGATCTGCTCATCGATGGCGACGTCGCAGGGCAGGACGATGTCCGAGCCGAGCTCGCCGGCGATTCTCTCGACCCGCTCCCGGAGGCGCTCGTTCTGATAGGTGAAGGCAAGTGTCGCGCCCTCGCGGTGCATCGCTTTGGCGATGCCCGAGGCGATGGAGCGATCGTTCGCCACGCCGACGATCAGTGCGCGCTTACCGGCGAGAAAACCCATGCGTTCGTTCCTCCGCGAATATCGCCCGTGCGTGGGCCCGCACGAGGAGGCGGTACAGTAGCGAAAATCCTGCGGAGCGGAAAGGGGGCGTGGTGCGCACTGCGCCGGCGATCGCGCGACGCTGCGACGTCCGGCGGCGGCCGGCGGCCGCGACGGTTCGTCACGTGGTTCTTGAGTTCGCGCGCAACCTATGAGGTAAAGTAGCCCTCGTGAAACGTTCGAACGCCCTGGGCTCGCTCGCCGTGCTCGTCGCTGCGGCCGTGCTGCTCGTCGCCGGATATCGCGCGTTCGTGGCCGATCGTTCCGGGCGAGGCGCGGCGGTCGCGGCCGTGGCGCAGGACGTGCCCGTCGGGGACCGCCGCGGCGCGATCGTCGATCAGGTCGTGTTCGCGCAGGAGGCCGACCTCGGCAAGGTATCGGCGCTCATCGAGAGCGGCGCCTATCAGGCGTTCGCGCAGGGCGTCAGCAACGCCACGGTGTTCCGGCGGCTGCGCGATTCGAAGGCCGTGGATTACGAGATCGCCTACGGCACCTCGGCGGAGCTCACCTTCAACCCCGCGGGGCCGCGCTTCGACGACGGGCGCATCAATCCGTTCCATGTGCCCGAGATCCGCGAGGCGTTCAACTGGCTCATCGACCGCCGCTACATCGCCGAGGAGCTCTACGGCGGGCTCGCGGTGCCGCGCTTCCTTCCGATCAATACGGCGTTCCCCGACTACGCCCGCCTGGCCGAGGTCGCGCGCACCCTCGAGATCCGCTATGCCCACGATCCCGAGCGGGCGCGGCGGGTGATCCGCACGCAGATGGAGCACCTCGGTGCGCGCCTCGAGCACGGCCGCTGGATGCACGAGGGCAAGCCGGTGCGTCTCGGTGTGCTCATCCGCACCGACGACGAGCGCCGGCGCGTCGGCGACTACGTGTCGAATCTGCTCGAAGCCGAGGGCTTCGAGGTCGAGCGCATGTATCGCACGCCCGAGGAGGCTTCGCGCATCTGGATCGCGGGCGATCCACGCGCGGGCCGCTGGCACATCTACACCGGTGCCTGGATCTCGACGCTGATCAACCGCGACCTGTCCGACAATCTGAGCTACTACTACACGTCGCGCGGGCGGCCCGAGCCGCTGTGGCAGGCGTACACGCCCGATCCCGAGCTCGACCGCATCGCCGAGCGGCTGCAGCGGCGCGATTACGCGACCTGGGAGGAGCGGCAGGCGCTTTTCGCGCGCGGGCTCGAGCTCGCGATGAAGGATTCAGTGCGCGTCTGGCTGGTCGATCAGTTGAACGTCGTGACCCGCGCGGCGAACGTCGCGGTCGCCACCGACCTCGCCGGCGGCTTCTCCGGGTCGTCGCTCTGGCCCTACACGTTGCGCTACCGCGACCGCATCGGCGGGAGCGTCGTGATCGGCCTGCCGAGCCTCCTGACCGAGCCCTGGAACCCGGTTGCCGGCAGTAACTGGGTGTTCGACTCGATGATGGTACGCGGCCTGAGCGACCCGGAGCTGCTGCCCGACCCGTATACCGGGCTTTTCTGGCCGCAGCGGATCGAATCGGCGGTCGTCACGGTGCAGCAGGACGTACCCGTCATCCGCACCCACGACTGGCTGACGGTCGAGAAGGCGGCGGAGATCCGTGTGCCGGGCGACGCGTGGCTCGAGTGGGACGCCGCGAACCAGCGCGTGGTCACCGTGCGGGAGAAATACCCGCACGGGATCACCGCGCGCACGCGCACGCGCATCCGCTACCAGGCCGGCTACCTCGAACGGCGCTGGCACGACGGCACGCAGGTTTCGCTCGCGGACATCGTGCTGCCCTGGATCCTGTCGTACGAGCGCGCGGACAAGCGCAGCCGGCTCTACGACGTCGCCCACACCGCGCCGTTCGAGGTGTTCCGGCGGCACTTTCGCGGCTGGCGGATCCTGTCGCGCGCGCCGCTCGAGATCGAGGTGTACAGCGACCAGATCTTCCCGGACGCCGAGTGGATCGTGAACGCGCGCACATTCAGCGCGTCGCCCTGGCACACGCTCGCGCTCGGTATCCGCGCCGAGCGCCAGGGTGAGCTCGCGTTCTCGTCGAACAAGGCCGACCGGCAGCGCGTCGACTGGATGAGCTATATCGCGGGGCCGAGCTTGCCGATTCTCGCGCGCCACCTCGCGGAGGCGCGCGCGGAGGGATTCGTGCCGTTCCCGGACGCGCTGCGCCCGTTCATGCGCCCTGGCGAAGTGGCCGAGCGCTACCGCGCGCTCGCGCAGTGGTACGCCGAGCGCGGCCACTTCTGGGTGGACGCCGGGCCGTTCTATCTGCACTCGGTGCATCCCGTCGAGCGCAGCGTCGTCATGCGGCGCTACGAGGGCTTCCCGGACCGCGCGGACAAGTGGCTGCGCTTCACGCGGCCGCGCATTCCGGTGCTCGCCATCGACGGCCCGCTGGTCGTGAGCGCGGGGCAGGGTGTCGAGTTCACGCTGCACATCAGCTTCGAGGACGCGCCGTACCCGGCCGACGCGATCGAGCGCGCGCGCTACCTGCTGTTCGACCGTTCCGGGCACCTGATCGCCGAAGGCGACGCCGTGCCCGCCGAACCGGGGCGCTGGCGCATCGCGCTCTCGCGCGCACAGGTCGCGCGCCTCGGCGTCGGCGCGAGCAGCCTCGAGGTCGCGGTCACGTCCGAGCACGTGGCCCTGCCGGCCTTCGCGACGCATGCCTTCGCGGTCGTTCCGAGCGCGGAGGCACCGAGGTGAACCAGGTGCCAGGGACGCTTCGCGCCGCTCTCCCGCTTCCGGCCCTTCCGCCGTTGCGCGGCCGGCGGGTCCAGGGTTCGCGCCATGATCGCTGAATCCGCCCGCCCTGCGGCCGCCGGCGCCCGCGCGGCCGGCATCTTGCGCGACTTGCGCCGCATCGCGCTGTTCACGCTGCGGCGGCTCTTCGGGCTCTTCGTCACCGTGCTGGTGGGCGTGTACCTCACGATCGTGATCGCCAACATGGGCGGCAAGGTCGATGAGCTGCGCATCGTGCAAATACGCAGCCAGATCGCGGAAGCGGTGCGTGCCGACCGCTCGTTCCTCGACCTGCCGGCCGAGGAGCGCAACGCCCTGATCGAGAGCCGCGTGCGGCTCGAGATCGAACGCCTGCGGCTCGATCGCCCGTTCATCGAACGCAGCTTCGATTACCTGTATCAGGCGCTGCGGCTCGATCTCGGGCGCGCGGAGCAGATGCACAGCGATGCCGGTTCGCGGCAGGTGTACGACATCATCGTCGAGCGCCTGCCGGCGACGCTGCTCCTCTTCGGGACCGCGAATCTGCTCATTTTCTTCAGCTCGCTCTTCATCGCGTTGCGGCTGTCGCGCCGCTACGGAAGCGCCCTCGACCGTGTCGTCATCGGGCTCGCGCCGACGTCGGCGGCGCCAGGTTGGTTCTATGGCATCTTTCTGATCCTCGTGTTCGCGTTCGTGGTCCCGCTGTTTCCCGCAGGCGGCATGGTCGAGGCGCCGCCCCCCGAAGGCCGGCTCGCCTACGCTGCGAGCCTGTTCCGGCACATGGTGCTCCCGGTCGCGGCGATGTTCCTGTCCTCGATCTTCGTCGCCATCTACTCCTGGCGCACGTTCTTCCTCATCCATTCGAGCGAAGACTACGTCGAGATGGCGCGCGCCAAGGGGCTGCCGCCCGGCGCCATCGAGCGGCGCTACGTGCTGCGCCCGACGCTGCCGCCGATCGTCACGAGCTTCGCGCTCATGCTGATCGGCCTCTGGGGCGGCGCGATCATTCTCGAGCGCGTGTTCAACTGGCCGGGCCTCGGCACGCTGCTCTTCGCGGCGATCGGGCAGCGCGACACGCCCGTCATCATCGCCTCGGTCGTGATCTTCGCGTACCTGCTCGCGCTCACCGTGTTCGTGCTCGACGTGGTCTATGCGGTGCTCGATCCGCGGGTGAAGCTCGAAGGGGGTGCGGCGCGATGAACCGCGGGCGCACGCTCTACACCTCGCTCAAGCGCTACCCCTCGGCGATGGCCGGCATCGCGATCATCGGTTTCCTGCTGGGGCTCTCGCTGTACACGCTCGTCGCGATCCCGTACGGCGACGCGATCGCCCGATGGCGCGGCGGCGAGCACTGGCAGCAGTACCCGGTCAACGCCCGGCCGGCATGGGTCAACTGGTTCCGCGCCAACGACCTGCCGGCCACCATCCGGGTCGAGAGCGCGGCCGCGCCGGTCGAGGAGGAGGCTTTCACCGGCGCCCGGCGGCTGCGCATTCCGCTCGAGTTCGAGTACACCTACGGCGAGTTCCCGTCGGAAATGAACCTGTTCGTGCGCGCGCAGTACGCCGAGCTCGAGCCGTTCGTGCGCCTCACCTGGCACACCCCCGACGGCCGTCAAATCCCGATGGGCGGGCGGCGCGTGAGCCACGAGGAGCGCGTGTCGATCTCGCAGGACTGGAACCTCGAGCGGCGGCTCGGGCGGCTGCCGCACGTAGGCCTGCTGGCGCGGCCCGGCGACGCCGAGCCCGAAGTGCTGCCCGGCACCTACCGCCTGGTGATCGATGCGATCCTGTTCGAGCCCGAGGCGAAGCTCGAGGCCACGTTCGTGAGCTACGGCCGCGTGCACGGCCTGGCCGGTACGGATCATCAGCGGCGCGATCTGATGGTGGCGCTGCTCTGGGGCACGCCGGTGGCGCTCGCCTTCGGGCTGATCGCCGCGATCGGAACGACCCTCACCACGCTCCTCATCGCCGCGGCCGGCGTCTGGTTCGGCGGCTGGGTGGATGCCGCGATCCAGCGCGTCACCGAGGTCAGTATGATCCTGCCGCTGCTGCCGATCCTCGTCATGATCGGGACGCTCTATTCGACCAGCATCTGGATCATGCTCGGCGTCGTCGTCGCCTTCGGCATTTTCAGTGCCGGCATCAAGATGTACCGTTCGATGCTGCTCCCGATCCGGGAGGCGCCGTACATCGAGGCGGCGCGGGCGTACGGCGCGGGGAGCGGCCGCATCATCACGCGCTACATGATTCCGCGCATTCTGCCGGTGCTGATCCCCGGGTTCGTGACGCTGATCCCGAGCTATGTGTTCCTCGAAGCATCGCTCGCGGTGCTCGGGCTCGGCGATCCGGTGCTCCCCACCTGGGGCAAGGTGCTCTACGATGCGCAGGCCCAGGGGGCGCTGTTCTACGGCTACTACTATTGGGTGCTCGAGCCCGCGGGGCTGCTCATGCTGACCGGCCTCGCCTTCGCGATGCTCGGTTTCGCGCTCGACCGGATCTTCAACCCGCGGCTGCGAATGATCTGACCATGAGCGACGACGAACCGCTGCTGCGCGTCGAGGATCTGCGGCTGCACTACCGCACCGAACGGGGGATCGTGCGCGCGGTCGACGGTGTGAGCTTCGAGATCCGGCGCAACGAGGCGCTGGTGCTGCTCGGGGAGTCGGGGTGCGGCAAGAGCTCGCTCACCAAGGCGCTGTTGCGCATGCTGCCGCGCAACGTCGCCGAGTACTCCGGGCGCGTGTGGCTCGACGGCACCGACGTCATGGCACTCGACGAGGAGGAGTTCCGCCGCCGGGTCCGATGGGTGCGCGTCTCGATGGTCATGCAGACGGCGATGAACGCCCTCAATCCGGTGGTGCGCGTCGGCGAGCAGGTGGCCGAGCCGCTGCGCGTGCACCGCGGCTGGTCGCAGGAACGCGCGCTCGCGCGTGCCGCCGAGGTCTTCCGCATGGTCGGCCTGCCCGGCGATTTCCTGCAGCGCTATCCGTTCGAGCTCTCGGGCGGCATGCGCCAGCGCGCAGTGCTCGCGATGGCGCTCGTGACCGAACCGGCGCTCGTGATCCTCGACGAACCGACCTCGGCGCTCGACGTCCTGACGCAGGCGAACATCATGAACGTGCTCAAGCGCATCAAGCGCGATACGGGCACGAGTTTCCTCCTGATCACCCACGACGTGGGCACGTCGAGCGAGATCGCCGACCGCGTGGCGCTCATGTACGCGGGGGAGATCGTGGAGCTCGCCACCGCGTGGCAGTTCTTCCACGATCCGGCGCACCCGTACGCGAAGCTGCTCATGGCGAGCGTGCCGCGGCTGCGCGAAGTGCGTGAGCCGGCGCACATTCCGGGTCAGCCGCCGAGTCTGCTCGATCCGCCGGCGGGCTGCCGCTTCGCCGACCGCTGCCCGTGGCGCTTCGAGCGCTGCAGCGCGCACCCCGAACTGCTGCCGCTTCCCGGCGCGCGCCGCAGCCGCTGCTGGCTCCATGCCGAAGACGTGCGGAGCGCGCAGGCATGAGCTCGTCCATTCGAAAATCCTTCAGGGGCGACGTGTCGGCCAGCGAACGGCCAGGTCTGGGCGAGGTGTATGCCGTTTCCGTGGGCGCGTTCCCGCGCTCGCCGTTCCGGGCCGGTGTAGCGAAGGGGGTGCGCGCATGAGTGAAACGGCAACGGCGCTCGTTTCGGCCCGGCCGCAGGCGGCCGAAGTGCTGCTCTCCGCGCGCGACCTGCACACCTGGTTCGAGCTGCGGCGCTGGGGCGTGCTCAGGATCGGATACGTCCGCGCGGTTGACGGCGTGAGCTTCGATCTCGCGCGCGGCGAGGCAGTGGCGTTCGTCGGCGAGTCGGGCTGCGGCAAGAGCTCGCTCGCGCGCACCTTGCTCGGCCTTTACCGCCCCACCCGCGGGCAGGTGCTGTTCGAGGGCCGGGATCTGGCGGCGCTCGACCGCGAGGGTGTCCGGCGGCACCGGGCGCGCGTCGGCTACGTGCAGCAGGATCCCTACGGGGCGCTGCCGCCGTTCCTCGACGTGCGGCGCATCCTGGCCGAACCGCTGCTCGTCCACGGCGTCGCGTCGCGCGAGGAGCGCGAACGCCGGATTCGCGAAGCGCTCGAGGAGGTGCGGCTGACGCCCGCGGAGGAGTACCTGCCGAAGTTCCCGCACATGCTGAGCGGCGGGCAGCAGCAGCGCGTGGTGATCGCGCGCGCCCTGATCCTGAAGCCCGCGCTCGTCGTCGCCGATGAGCCGGTGTCGATGCTCGATGCCTCGGTGCGCGTCGAGATCCTGAATTTGCTGCGCGACATACAGCGCCGCCGCAACCTGACGCTGGCGTTCATTACGCACGACCTCTCGACCGTGCGCTATTTCGCGGAGCGCATCTTCGTCATGTATGCGGGCAGGATCGTGGAGCAGGGGCCGGTCGATCAGCTGCTCGAGGCGCCGCAGCATCCTTACACGCAGTCGCTGCTCGCGGCGATCCCCGACCCGGACGCCGTGAACGCGCAGACGCTGCGCGAGATCCCGCAGGGCGAGCCGCCGAGCCTGCTGCACCCGCCTTCCGGCTGCCGGTTCCACCCGCGCTGTCCCGCGTTCATGAAGGGGCTCTGCGAGGTACGGGTGCCGCCGGACTTCGAGGCGCGGCCGAACCATTTCGCCGCCTGCTGGCTGCACCAGCCGGACGCACCGGGGAGAGAGGGCCAATGAGGCTGATTCCGGCCGGCCTGGCGCTCGTGCTGCTCGGCTTCGGCGTGCTGCTCGCGATGATGCTGAAGCTCGTCGCGCTCAGCCTGGCGCTGGCGTTGGCGGCGTTCGCCGCGTTGTTTGCGGGGATGCTGCTCGCGCTGCTCGCTGCGGCGATGCGCTTGCAGCGGCGCTAGGTGAGTCGGGGATTACCGCGTGTAGAAGCGCTGCCGCTCAGGCGTAGGCCGACGCATCTGGCGGGCGATGGAACGCGCGCGGACCGTCGTTGATCCAGATCTTCAGGCGACGGCCCATGTGCAGGACATCGTCGACCTTCATCCTGTTCCACTCCGCGATCTGATGGACCAGCACGTTGTACCGGCGCGCGATGCTGCTCAGCGTTTCGCCGCGGCGCACTCGGTGGATTACGGGCCGGTTGGTTCGCGCCGCCGTTCGCACCGGCTTGGCGCTGCGCGCCGGCGAAGTGGCGGCGACGCGGGCGGCCGTCGCCGGAATCGGCAGCATCAGGGTCTGGCCGATGCGCAGCAGGTTGCTGCGCAGACGGTTCGCGGTCTTGATCGCGGACACCGCGATACCGTAGCGGCGGGCGATGTCGTAGAGCGTATCCCCGCGCCGCACCGTGTGGTGCAGCCACTGGACGCGTTCCTCTTCGGGGATGCTGCTGATGGCGGTGACGACGGCGTCCTTCTTGTCCACGGGGACGAGCACGTGGTGCGGCCCGTCGGGGGCGGTGGCGAAGCGGCGGTAGCCGGGGTTGATGAAATGCAGCTGGTCCAGCTCGAGCCCCGTGAGCCGGGCGATCAGGCCGAGATCGACCTGCGAGTCGAGTTCGACCTTGGCGAAATAGGGCTCGTTCGGAATGTCGGGCAGTTCGATGCCATAGCGCGCCGGATTCGCGACGATGTTGACCATCGCTATCAGCTTGGGCACGTAGTGCTTGGTCTCGGGCTTGAGCCGGCGCAGGCTCGCGAAGTCGGTCGGCAGGCCGTGGCGTCGGTTCCACTCGATCGCGCGCATTACGCGGCCTTCGCCGGCGTTGTAGGCGGCGATCGCAAGGTGCCAGTCGCCGTTGAAGTCGCGGTGCAGCTTCTCGAGGTAGTCGAGCGCCGCGCGGGTCGACGCGACGATGTCGCGCCGGCCGTCATACCACCAGTTGCTCTTCAGGCCGTAGAGCCGGCCGGTCGACGGAATGAACTGCCACAGGCCGCTGGCGCGGGCGCGCGAGTAAGCGTACGGCTTGTACGCGCTCTCGATCGCCGGCAGCAGTGCGATTTCCATCGGCATGCCGCGCTTCGAGACCTCCTCGGCGATGAAGTAGAGGTACATCCGCGCGCGTTCGAACATCGCTTCGCGGAACTCCACGTTCTCGACGAACCAGCGCTCGTGGCGCTCGATCAGCGGACTGTCGAGCGGCGGCAGCCGGAAGCCGGCGCGCAGCCGGTCCCAGATGTTCGCATACTCCTGCACTGCATCGGCCGCGTCGGCCACGGCTTCGTCGTCCGGAGCGAGCGTCTGCTCGAGCTGCTCTTCGACCGTCTGGGTCTCCTGCACGACGATCGAGCCGGTATCCGGAGGCGCTGGCGGAGCGTCGGCGAGCGTCTGCGCTTCGGGTTCCGCTGCGGCGGGCGCGATCACGGGCGCTACCGTCGGCGTAGCGATGGTATCGGCCGGCAGCCGTGTTTCGGTCTTGCGCGTTTCGGGAAGCGGAGGAACGGAGGAGCACCCGGCAACGAGCGCCGGGACCGCGAAGCCTAGAAAAAAGGTGAGGAGATGATTCTTACTTATTGTCCGCCCCATGTTTCCGAATACTAGGCAGAAGCGGACAAAGCGTCAAATGCGTTTCGTCGGATTTATCCGCGATAGCCGTCCTTCCATCGGCGCAACGCTGCGAAGACCGCCACATCGTTCTCGAGCCGCTCGCCCACGTGCCGTTCGGCGGCGTTCTTTACGCGCGGATCGGAAGCGCGCAGGAACGGGTTGATACGCCGTTCACGTCCGATCGTAGACGGCAGGGTGGGCCGGCCGGCGGCGAGCAGCGCCTGCGCTTCCCGTGCGTAGGCGAGGGTCTCCGTATTATTCGGTTCAACCGCGAGCGCGAAGCGCAGGTTCGAAGCGGTGTATTCGTGCCCGCAATACACCGCCGTATCTTCGGGCAGTGCCGCGAGGCGCGAGAGCGAACGATGCATCTGCTCCGCGGTGCCTTCGAAGAGCCGCCCGCAGCCGGCGGAGAAGAGCGTGTCGCCGCAGAAGAGCAGTCCGTGGCCGAAATAGGCGATGTGGCCACGCGTGTGACCCGGAATCTCGAGTACGTCGAAGCGCCGGCCGAGCACCGACAGGGCGACGACGTCGCCGTCGCGCACGGCGTGCGTCACCGCCGCGATCGTTTCGTTGGCCGGTCCGTACACCGGCACGCCGTACGCGTCCCGCAACGCCTGGGCGCCGCCCACGTGATCGGGATGGTGATGGGTACATAGGACCGCGGCGAGGATGCGGTTTTCGCGCTCCAGGAATTCGCGCACCGGTGCAGCATCGCCCGGGTCGACGACCGCGACCTCGCGGCCCGCGCCCGGAATGATCCATATGTAGTTGTCGTGAAAAGCCCGGACGTGTAAAACAGCTTCCATGATGCGCAGTCTGAAAGGCTCGTCGCGTGCCGTCAACCGGCGGGTCGCACGGCCGACGCGGGCGCGGCTGCGCGACTGGTTCGATACGCCTCTCGGGCGCTCGCTGCAGGCGGTCGAAGCGCACGGATTGCGCGGCGTGCTGCCCTCCCTCTACGGCACCGTGGCGCTGCAGCTCGGCAAGCTCGGCAAGCTCGATCTGCTCGATGCGTGCATCGCGCCGACGCGTGTCGTCGTGGAGGAGGACGAAGCGTGGTTCCGTTCCGACTGCCCGGTCGAGCGGCAGCTCACCGGGGCGCGCACGGTCGGCGTGCGATCCTTCGCGTACAGCCTGCCGCTCGATGAACGCAGCGTCGACGTGGCGCTGCTGCCGCACACGCTCGATTTCACCACGGAGCCGCACCGGGTGCTGCGCGAGGTGAGTCGGGTGCTGCGGCCCGAAGGGCACGTCGTGGTGCTCGGCTTCAATCCATGGAGCTCTTGGGGTCTGTGCCGGCTGTTCGCGCGCCATACGGGGCAGCCGCCCTGGTCCGCTCATTTCTTCCGCCTCGCGCGCGTCAAGGACTGGCTGGCGCTGCTCGACCTCGAGTTCACGCAAGGGCGCATGCTCTACTACCGGCCGCCTTTCCGGCGCGAGGCGACCATGGACCGGTTTTATTTCCTGGAGCAGGCCGGCGATCGCTGGTGGCCGATGATGGCGGCGGTGTACCTGATCGTCGCGAAGAAGCGCGTGCCCGGCATGACGCCGCTGCCTGTCGAGTGGAAGACGGAGAAGCGAGTCGGTCTCGCCGCCAAGCCGGCCGTGTTCGGCCAGGTGCGACGGAGCTGGTACCAGCGCGTGCGGCGCGATGCCCGATAGCGTCCGGATCTACACGGATGGCGCCTGCCGCGGCAATCCGGGCCCGGGCGGCTGGGGCGCGATCCTGCGGTATCGCGGCCACGAGCGCGAGCTCTACGGCGGCGAGCGCGAAACCACAAACAACCGCATGGAGCTGATGGCGGCGATCAAGGCGCTCGAGGCACTGACGCGCCCCTGCAGCGTGGTGCTCACGACGGATTCGGAATACCTGCGTAAGGGCATCACCGAATGGCTGCCGCAATGGAAGCGCCGCGGCTGGCTCACTGCCGCCAGGCAGCCGGTGAAGAACCAGGATCTCTGGCAGCGGCTGGAGAAGGCCATTGCGCCGCACCGCATTCAATGGGAATGGATCAAGGGGCACAGCGGACATCCCGAGAACGAACGCGCCGATGCGCTCGCGAACCGCGCGATCGATGAGATGTTGAGCTGAAGTAGCTGGGCCGCGCCCGGGCCCCTCTTCGCGCGGCGCTGAAGCGAAGCGAGGGGCGCGGATCTCACCGCTTTCCGGATCGACCCGATCGGCGTTGCCGCATGCCGCCGGCAAAGACGAGGCCGCCAGCCGCCGCCGCGTGCGCCGGCGCTGGCAGACCACGCATCGAGCCGGCATTGCCTCCGGTCCCCGGGATTGCTTCTCGCAATTGGAGCGGCGAGAATCCCGCGCCAGCCGGGGAGACAATAATATGCGGCAGATCGTACTCGACACCGAAACCACGGGTCTCGAGCCGTCCGAAGGCCACCGAATCATCGAAATCGGCTGCGTCGAAGTGGTGAACCGCCGCTTCACCGGCAATACCTACCACCAGTACATCCGTCCCGACCGGGAAATCGACGCCGCCGCGATCGAGGTCCACGGCATCACCAACGAGTTCCTCGCCGACAAGCCCGCGTTCGCGGACATCGCGCAGGATTTCCTCGATTTCGTGCGCGGCGCCGAACTGATCATCCATAACGCCGCGTTCGATGTCGGCTTCATCAACTACGAGCTGGCCCGCGTGATCGAGGAGGGCGGGACGCTCGACGGCAAACGCGAGTCGCCGCGCATCGAGGAGCTCTGCAGCGTCACCGACTCCCTCGCGCTCGCGCGCAGCCTCCATCCGGGACAAAAGAACGATCTCGATTCGCTTTGCCGGCGCTACAACGTCGACAACTCGCAGCGCACGTTCCACGGGGCGCTGCTCGACGCGGAGATCCTCGCCGACGTCTATCTGGCGATGACGGGCGGGCAGGCGGCGCTGTTCGACGATGTGCGCGGTCCCGCTGCGGCGGCGGCCGCGGTCGAGGTCGAAATCAAGCGCATCGTCGACAAGCCGCCGCTGCTCGTGCTGCGGGCGAGTGCGGAGGAGCTGGCAGCGCACGCCGCGTGGCTCGAGGAGATCGACAAGAAAAGCGGCGGGCGCTGCGTGTGGAAGAAGCTCGAAAGCGCGCCGAAAGAGGAGGCGCTGCCGGCATAGCCGCGCCTGGCTCGCGGACGTCGCGGTGAAGGGCAGCGGCCGGCCGCGCGAGACGTGCCGGCCGTAAAGACGCGCCCGCGAGGAATGCGCGGCTTCCGGTCACCGGCGCGGCTACGGGCTCGTCCAGGCCGGCGGCTTGCGGTCGTGACGCCGGTTCAGTTCTTCAACGGCTTGTCGCCCTGAAAGGTGATGCTGCCGCCCGGCGCAAGGACGCGGTAGGCGACGCCGCGCTTTTCCGCTTCATCGGCGAAGCGCCCGGGATCCTGGTTCAGCACCGGGAACGTGCCGTAGTGATGGGGCACGGCCAGCTTCGCCTGCACGGTCTTCGCCGCGCGCGCGGCGATCTCCGGTTCCATGCCGAAATGCCCGCCGATGTTCATCAGCGCCAGATCCGGCTGGTACAGCTCGGCGATCACCGACAGGTCGCGGAAGTAAGCGGTGTCGCCGCTGTGGTAGATCGTCGGCCCGTCCTTGATGCGGAGCACGACGCCCGCCGCCTCGCCGCCGTAGACGATGTCGGGATCCTTCTCTCCGGCGAACGGATCGTTGAGACCGCTCGAATGCACGGCCGGCGTGAGCGCGACGCGCACTTCGCCGTCCGCGATCTCGATCTCGCCGCCGATGTTCAGGAGCGTATCGAATCCCATCAGATCCTTCGGGTAGCCGTGCAGCTTCGCGAGATTCGTGCCGAGCTCGAAGTTGGCCACGAGCCGCGCTCCCGTCTTCTTCGCGAGCGCGACCGCGTCGCCGACGTGATCGAAGTGCCCGTGCGTGAGCACGATGTAGTCGAGCTTGGCGACGGCGGCGAGCGGGTCCTTGCCGTTCTTGACCATCGGGTTCGTCGGATTCTTGAGCCACGGGTCGATCATCAGCACCTTGCCCTTCGGCGTAACGATCTCGAACGCGGCGTGCCCGTGCCAGGTGACGGTGGTCTCGGCGGCGGGCGCCGCGTAGCTGCAGCCAACGAGCAGCAACGCGCTCAGAGTCAGCAGGTGGCGCATGGAGTCTTCCCTGTAGCTGTTGGTATGGGGGCGCGCTAATCTAGCACAGCGCTTCCCGGGCGGGCAGCCGCCTGACAGCCGTGGGGCACTGGGTTAATCTCTGCGCATGTCTGATCCCGCCGTTGCCGTACGCCACGCGACCAAACGCTTCGATGACGTCCTCGCGGTCGACGACGTGAGCTTCGAGGTGGCGCACGGCAGCACCGTCGCGCTCCTCGGCGGGAACGGCGCGGGCAAGACCACGACCATCGCGATGCTGCTCGGACTGCTCCTGCCGACGCGCGGCGAGATCGAGATCTTCGGCGTCGACATGATCCGCGAACGCTATCGCGTGCTGCCGCGCATGAACTTCTCGTCGCCGTACGTGGATCTGCCGAAGCGGCTCACGGTCGCGGAGAACCTGCGCGTGTACGGTCAGCTCTACGGCGTGCGGCGGCTCGGCGCGCGGCTGCGCGAGGTCGCCGAGGCGCTCGACATCGGCGCACTGCTCAAGCGCCGCTACGGCGAGCTGTCCTCCGGGCAGAAGACGCGCGTGACGCTCGCGAAAGCGCTGCTCAACGAGCCCGAGCTGCTGCTGCTCGACGAGCCGACCGCGTCGCTCGACCCCGACACCGCCGATTGGGTGCGCAGCTATCTCGAGCGCTACCGTGATCGCTCCGGAGCGACGCTGCTGCTCGCCTCGCACAACATGACCGAAGTCGAGCGCATGTGCGATCAGGTGCTGATGATGCGCGCCGGGCGCCTCGTCGACCGCGGCACGCCGCAGGAGCTCCTCGAGCGCTACGGACGGAAGAACATGGAGGAAGTGTTCATCGACATCGCGCGCGAGCGGTTGGCGCCGGCCGCGCGCGCGGCCGGGCGGGGGCGCAAGTGAAGGCGGTGCAGGCGGCCGCGCCGCGCTTCGGGTCGCTGCGGCGCATCGGCGCGCTGGTGCTGCGGCACCTCTATCTGCTCCGCGGGTCGTGGCCGCGCGTGCTCGAGCTGATGTACTGGCCGACGGTGCAGATGATCCTCTGGGGTTTCATCACGATCTTCCTCGTTGGCAACAGCTCCTGGGTGGCGCAGGCCTCGGGCGTGCTCATCTCCGCGGTGCTGCTCTGGGACGTGCTGTTTCGCGGGCAGCTCGGCGTGTCGCTCGTCTTCCTCGAGGAGCTCTGGTCGCGCAATCTCGGCCAGCTGTTCGTGAGCCCGCTGCGCCCGTGGGAGCTCGTCGCGGCGCTCGTCACCATGAGCCTGATCCGCACGCTGATCGGCGTCGGCGGCGCCGCGCTGGTCGCGATTCCGCTGTTCGATTACTCGGTCTTCGACATCGGCCTGCCGCTGATCGCGTTCTTCGTGAACCTGATCGTGATGGGCTGGTCCATCGGCCTGCTGGTATCGGGTCTGGTGCTGCGCCACGGACTCGGCGCCGAGGGCCTCGCTTGGTTCGTGGTGTTCGCGCTGCAGCCGGTCACGGGGGTCTACTACCCGATCGACATCCTGCCGGAGTGGCTGCAGAGCGTCGCGTTCTTCCTGCCCTCGAGCCACGTCTTCACCGGTATGCGCGCGGTGCTGTTCGAGCAGGTATTCCGCGCCGATCTGTTGTTGAATGCGGTGGTGCTCAACGTCGCGTACCTGGCCGCCGGGATCGCTATCTTTCTCTACTACTTTCGCGTCGCACGCATTCGCGGGCAGTTGCTGCACGTCGGAGAGTAGGGCGCCTTGACGCGCCGGCGACCTCGTATGTTCGAACGCAAGGAACGCTTGGCGTCGCGCCCATCGCGCGTTCGCGGCCCGCGACGGTGGCGGGGCGACCGACCGGAGCGCCGGGGAAGGCAATGTCCGCGGGCTGCCTCGATGCCGAGCGCCACCACTGACCGCGCATGTCCCGGCCTCCGCTCCTGACCCGCGCCTTCGTTCTCGCCGCTGCCGCTGCGCTGATGCTGCATCTCGCGGCGTTTTTGTTCCTGCACCTGCCCGGGTTCCTCCAGTCGCTCGGCACGGGCGAGGCGGAGATCGGGCGGATCATGTCGACCCAGGCGCTCGGCGCGCTCATTGCCTGGCCGTTCATCGGCTGGACGATCGACGCCTACGGCCGGCGCGCCGTCACGCTCGCCGGCGCCGCGCTCTTCATCGTGGCAATCGGGCTCTATCTCGCGATCGACGCGCTCGGGCCGTTCGTCTACATGGTGCGGCTGCTCGATGGCGTCGCCGCGACCATGTGGTACGCGGCGCTCTTTACGCACGGGGCGGATCTGGTACCCGCGGCGCGCCGCACCGAGGGTCTGGCGGTCTTCGGCGCCTCCGCGCTCATTCCGATCGGTCTCGGCGCACAGTTCGGCGACGCGATCCTGGCCTGGGCCGGCTACCGCGAGCTCTTCTTCGGCGCGCTCGGCTTCGCGCTGCTCGGTCTGGCGCTCAGCCTGCCGATGCGCGACGTCCCGACCGCACGCGGCGTGCCGTCGGTACCGCCGGCGCGCGGTCTGTTGGTTGCGGCGACGGACCCCGCACTGCGTCCCGTGTGGTGCGCGGCGCTCGCGTTCTTCGTCTGCGCCGGCGCGCTCTTTACCTTCCTCAAGACGTTCGTTGTCGCCGTGGACGTCGGCCGCGCGGGCGGCTTCTTCGCCGCCTACGCCCTGACCGCCGTGCTGTTTCGCGTATTCCTCGGCTGGGTGCCCGATCGCCTCGGTGCGCGGCGCATGCTCGGCGTGGCGATGCTCTGTTATGCGCTCGGGTTCGCCGTGCTCGCCGGGGCCGGCACGCCGGCCGCGGTGCTCGCGGCCGGCGCCGTCTGCGGCATCGGGCACGGCTACACGTATCCAGTGCTGTTCAGCCTGGTGGTGTCGCGCGCCGCCGCGCAGCGCCGCGGGGCAGCGACCGCCTTCTACACCGCGATCGACTGGATGGGCCTGCTGCTCGCGGGCCCGCTCTTCGGTCAGCTGATCGAGGTCTTCGGCTACGGGGTCGCCTTCTTCACCGCGGCGGTGGTGCTCGCAGCCGGTGCGGCGCTGTTCTACGCGACGGATCGCGGTCCAGCGGGAGGGGCGGCGGCGATCCGCGACCGGGTGTGAGTTCCGCGCGGCGGGAGAAGCGCGCACGAGCGCAAAGTGATTTAAACTCCCAGGCGCGAATTCGACCACCTGCAGCGGAGACCACGATGGCAAGCCTGCGCGGCAAGACGCTTTTCATTACCGGCGCGAGCCGGGGCATCGGCCTGGCGATCGGATTGCGGGCGGCGCGCGACGGCGCCAACGTCGCGATCGCGGCCAAGACGACGGAGCCGCACCCGAAGCTGCCGGGGACCATCTATACGGCGGCGAAAGAGATCGAGGCCGCGGGCGGCCGGGCGCTGCCGCTCGCCGTCGACATCCGCTTCGAGGATCAGATCGCCGCGGCGGTGGATCGCACCGTCGCGACCTTCGGCGGTATCGACATCCTCGTCAACAACGCCAGCGCGATCTTCCTCGCCGGTACGGTCGATACGCCGATGAAGCGCTTCGACCTCATGCACCAGATCAACACGCGCGGCACCTTCGCCTGCTCGCAGGCCTGCATCCCGCATCTCAAGCGTGCCGAGAATCCGCATATCCTGAACCTCTCACCGCCGCTCAACATGGATGCGCGCTGGTTCGCGCCGCACTTGGCGTACACCATGGCCAAGTACGGCATGAGCATGTGCGTCCTCGGCATGAGCGAGGAGCTGCGCCGCGACGGCATCGCGGTCAACGCGCTCTGGCCGCGCACCCCGATCGAGACCGCGGCGGTAAGGAATCTCCTCGGGGGCGAGGCGACGATCCGCGGGTCGCGCAAACCCGAGATCGTCGCCGATGCGGCTTATGCGATCCTGACCAAAGACAGCCGAAGCTGCACCGGCAACTTCTTCATCGACGAGGAGGTGCTGCGGGCGGAGGGTGTGACCGATTTCGAGCAGTACGCCTGCGTGCCCGGTGCCCCGTTGCTCCAGGATTTCTTCCTGTAGCACGGGCGTGCCGGGGCCTTTTCGTCACCGATAGAGCAGCACCGATTCGCGTTCCTCGCGCCAGCTCGCTTCATCGGCGGACGCGAGCGTGTCGAGATCGGCGGCGGTCGCGGCCGGGTCGTCCACCCATTCACGCAGCAGCGCGCTCCCGTTGATGACGTCGATCGCAAGGCGGTCGCGCTCGTATTCGTAGGGGAAGTCGCGCCACAGCGCGTAGTCGGGGCGCAGCCGGCGCAGCGCCTTGAACGCCGCCGCCATCAGCCGCCAGGGGCGGAAGACTTCGTGCGCGTATCCGGGGTCGTCGACGTGGATCTGCACGCCGGCACAGAGCTTGCCGGCATGCTTGTGGAACGTGGGCTCGAACCAGCACTGCCGCAGCCGGCAGCCTTCGAGCCACGACGGCGCGAACGCCTGCATGGCGGCGAGCAGGCGGCGCGGCTCGACATCCGGGGCGCCGAAGAGCTCGAGCGGGCGCGTGGTGCCGCGGCCCTCCGAAAGCGTCGTGCCTTCGAGCATGACGGTGCCCGCGTAGCACCGCGCCATCGCCAGGTTCGGCGCGTTGGGGCTCGGGTTCACCCAGGAGCGCTCGCCGAGCGGCCACCCGTAGCCCGGCGCCGCGGCCGGATCCCAGCCTTCCATCGCAATGACCCGGTACTCGACGTCGAGCCGCAACGTACGCGTGAACCAGTGAGCCAGCTCGCCGAGCGTCAGGCCGTGGCGCATGGGCAGCGGACCGGCACCGACGAAGCTCTCCCAACCGGCGCGCAGCCGCAGCCCTTCGACCGGCCGGCCGATCGGGTTCGGCCGATCGAGCACCCAGACGGCTTTGCCGTGCGCCGCCGCAGCTTCGAGCACATAGCGCAGCGTAGTAATAAAGGTATAAATGCGGCAGCCGAGGTCCTGGAGGTCGACCAGCAGCACGTCGAAGCTCTCCATCATCGCCGGCGTCGGCCGGCGCACCTCGCCGTACAGGCTGTAGACGGGGATGCCATGGACCGGGTCCGTGTAGTCCGGCGACTCGATCATGTTGTCCTGCTTGTCGCCGCGCAGACCATGCTGCGGACCGAAGGCGGCCGTGAGCCGGACGTCGCCGAGTGCCGCCAGCGCATCGAGCGCATGCACGAGGTCGCGCGTGACCGACGCCGGGTGGGCGAGCAGCGCCACGCGCCGGCCGGCGAGCGGCCGGCGCAGCGACGCGTCCTCGATCAGGCGATCAAGTCCGCACTTCATCGAGCGTCACCGCGAAACTGTCGGGATGATGGAAATCCGGCTCTTCCGTCGCATGCCGCAGCGCCCAGTAGGAGCGCGCTCCGTCCTGCGCCTCGACGACCGCGGACAGGCCGAGCGCGAGCGTCGCGGTACTGAAATCGGGAACGAGGCGGTCGAGCGCGATGAAGGCATCGAGCTCGAGCCGATCCGGCTGGCGGCGCGTGCCGATATGCGGCTCGAGCGTCTGCGCGCTCACGCGGTCGGAGAGCGGAGCGCGTTCGCGGTAGCGTGCGAACGCGTACACCGCCCATTCGCCGGAGGGCGCGAGGTTGAATTCGTAGTACCCGGGCAGGGGCGGGCGCATGAGGAACACCTCGAAGCAGGTGTGCTGCCACAGCCTGTCGGTCACGCAGCGCGGCCGCGCTTCCGGTACCCGCACCCGCGCGAGATCCCCTTCCAGGGCGAACGCTACGGCCAGCATACCGCCCATGCGTGCGACGCGCGCGCCGACATGCCGTGCCGGTCCTGCGGGCACGGCGGGGTGGGGCGTGAGCGAAACCGTTTGCACGGCGGGCATCGGCACGAAGCGTATCAAAGTCGCGCGATTCGTGGCGACACCTTCGGTCTAGGCGCCTGTCTCATGGCAGTGCGCGTTCTCGCGGCCGGCAGGAGCGGCGAAGTCCAGTCGAGGTAACGGGCGGTCACTTCTTCGATCGGGCATAAGTTGGCCGCAGGGTCGCGGCTATGGAGTTCCAGGCGTGGCATCCGCGTCCGCCGGCAGCCGAGGCGCAGCTCGCGAAGCTCAGGGATCAGGTGCGCTTCCCGCTGCCCGCGGAGTACCTCGACTTGCTGCGGCGCGGAAACGGCGGCGAAGGCGCGCTCGCGCTTCCCCCGCTGTGGCTGCAGCTCTGGTCCGCGGACGAGGCCGTGGAGTTTGCGCGCTTTCGGATCTATGCGCACCGCTTCCCCGGGTGCTTCTTTTTTGCGGCGAACGGCGCGGGCGAGCACATGGCCATGCGCCGGGCGGCGGCGGACCTGGTCGAGATCGTTGTCGTCGAACTCGGTCTCGGGCCGGACAGCGCACAAGTGATCGCACCCGACTTCGCGGCTTTCATACAGGCGATCGGCAAGTAAACCGCTGCGCTCCGCGCGTTGCCGGTTGCGCCGTCCGTGGCTACCCTTGGGCGGCCATCGACAACGGAGGCTCAACGATGGAGCGTGGCAAACCAGAGGCGAGGACGGTCGAGGACGAGGCGATCGCGACGCTGCGGCAACTCAACGAGGACTACATCGCCGCCGTGCAGACATCGAACGTGCGCCGTTTCGAAGAGATCCTCGCCGACGATTTCCTCAATACCAACCCGGACGGATCGCTCGTCGATCGCGCGGCGTTCCTCGCGCAGATCGCTCGCCCCGCCGGAATCTCCGATCTCAAGGCGCACGACGTGCTCATCCGCCGCTTCGGCGACGTTGCGATCGTGCATGCGCGCACGACCTATACGAAGCCGGACGGGCAACCGGGCGCCGGCCGCTACACCGACATCTGGGCGTACGCGGACGGCCGCTGGCGCTGCGTCGCGGCGCACGTCACCCGCAGTTGAAGGATTTCCGCGCCGCGCACCCGGGTCGCGGCAATGCCGCCGATTCCGGCTAGCTCTGCGCCGCGCACCAGGCAGGCATGCGCAGCCGGAGGAGCTTCGGATCGACCGTGAACCCGCACGCCTGCGCCAGCTCGTGGTTCAGATCGAAACGCATCCGGCCGGCGATCAGGAAGAGGTTGATCAGGCCGCCGCGGGCGGTGAACCCGTCGCTTTCGCCGACCGTCATGAGCCCGCGCGCGATCGGCACGGACACGAGCGGCATGTCGCCGCTCACGACCAGGATATGGCACTTCTCGATCCGCGCCGGGGTGATGTCCTTGATGCGCGCGACGGCCAGGAGACGCCCGCGCACGCGCTCGCCGTGCAGTGCGTAGTAGCCGTCGAGACTGTACGCGCCGCAGACGCACAGATTGAGCCGACCGTGCGGCGGGCTGACGTCGTGCGGCCAGTCGATGAAACGCAGGAGGTTGAGCAGGTACGACGCCTTGACCCGATGATCGAGCGGGAACAGCTCGTCGTCGGTGGAGCACGTCGCCGCCAGCAGCAGCGGCAGCGCCGTGCGCAAGCGTCTGCCCGGGTGGTTGTTGAGGTTCATGGTTGTCATCCCTGTCTGTTATCGGTGCGGGAAGCCGCGCCCGACGTTCACCGCTCCTTCGTCGGGGACAGGGAAGGTAGCAACCGCGGGGTGAGACGAAATATCGGGAACGACCCGCGGGCGCGTCCGGGGTTGCACTGAGAAGCGTCGCGATGTCCACGCGCAGGGTGCCGCGATGTTGAGGCGCGCATCACCATCGCCCCGCAACCCGTGCCTCAAAGCCGTACGCGGCGGCGCACTCGCTGCCTGCGGCCGCTGTCCAAGAGGGCATGAACATGCACCGCATGTCCCGCAGCCGGCCTGCGCCGCTCGCGCTCGCCGCCGCGGCGTTCGCGCCGCTCGCGGCCTGGGGCGTGCACTTCGGGCTGATGCAACGGCTCGCCCCGTTCCTCTGCGGTCCGCCGGTAAGCGTCTGGCTCTACGCCCTCACAGCGGCGCTGCTGCTCGTCGTGCTGCTCGCCGGGGTCTATGCGGGGCGCGGCTACCGCGCGGCGGGAAAGCCGAAAGACCGCCGGGAAGCGATTGCGGCGCGCTACTTCGGTCTCGTCGGTTCGATCGGTGCGGCGATGTTCGGCCTCGGCATCATCGCGCAGGCGGCCGTATTTCACGCCGCGTGCATCGCCTGAACCGATCGCGCGGGCGGCGGCAGGTTCGGCGCGAAGCGCGCGGCACAGCTAGCGCACGGGTTCCTTGCGGCCGAGCTTGTCCGGGAAGTCGCCGCCCGCGGGGACGAACTCGAGCGACACCGAATTGATGCAGTAGCGCAGACCGGTTGGCGGCGGTCCGTCCGGGAAAACGTGACCCTGATGACCGCCGCAGCGCGCGCAGCGGATCTCGGTGCGCACCATACCGTAGCTCGTGTCGCGGAAGTACTTGAGGTGCGTTTCGTCGAAGGGGGCGGTGAAGCTCGGCCAGCCGGTGCCGGATTGGAACTTCTCGCCCGAGCGGAACAGCGGCAGTCCGCAGAGCCGGCAGCAATAGGTGCCCGGCGTCTTGTTGTCGAGCAGTGCGCCGCAGAACGGCGCTTCCGTGCCGTGCTCGAGCAGCACGCGGCGCTCCTCGTCGGTGAGTGCCGCGGCCAGCGCGCGGTGCTCCTCGGCCGTCGGCGGCGTGAGGTCGAATCCGGTCGGGGAAAGGGTCGAGGATGCGGTGCGGCTTTCCATGGCGGCCTCTTCAGCGGCTGGGTGCATCCGCACGCGGCGTCACGCCGTGGCCGAGGGTCTGTTTGAGCTTCTCCACCTTCGGCAACGCGACCGCGCGGATGTAGGGCTGGTTCGGATGACGTTCCGCGTAGTTGTAATGGTAATCCTCCGCCGGGTAGAAGCGGTCGAGCGGCTCGAGGCGCGTGGCGATCGGTGCGTCGTAGATGCCGGCGGCGTCGAGCTGACGGATGTACCCTGCGGCGACGCGCCGCTCGCCGTCATCGGCGTAGAAGACGGCGGAGCGATACTGCGTGCCGACGTCGTTGCCCTGGCGGTCGACCTGGGTCGGATCGTGCGCAACCGAGAAGAAGACCTTGAGCAACTGACCGTAGCTCAGGCGCCGCGGATCGTAGCGCACCTCGATCGCTTCGGCGTGTCCGGTGCGGCCCGTGCACACCGTTTCGTAATTGGCGGTCTCTGCGGAGCCGCCGGCGTAGCCGGGGCGCACTTCGAGGACGCCGTCGAGCAATCGATAAACCGCTTCAGTGCACCAGAAGCATCCGCCCGCAAGAACAGCGGTTGCCCATTCGCCCTGACGCGGCAGGTCCTCGATCGGATCCGGAAAATCGCGGGGGTCGATGTTGAGGCTCATGGGCGTCCTCCTTCCGAGACAGGTCTTTGACTGGCCGGCGGAATCGCCGTTCCCGCGGCGCGGCCGCTGGTACGGCGCGGTTACGACGGGCTGCTGCCGGCGCTCCGGCGGGCGGCGAGAAGAACATCTTACCTGCGCGCCGGGGGCCGGCGCCATCCAACCGAGTGCGACCGACCGCGCGCCGACGGGCGCACCGCAGCGGGCTCGAGCGTGCTGAGTCCGGGACTGAACTGCCAGGGGCTCGCCGCCACTCAAGGCGGCATCAAGGCGATTCGGCGCAGAGCCAGTGCCAGGGCTCGAAGATGTAGCCGTATCGGTTGCCGCGCGGAAACGACAGCGTGAAACCGAACGCCCCGGCGTGCCGGGTGAGCCAGCGAAACGCTTCGGTATGCTCGAATTCCTCCTCGAGCGCACGGCAGCCGGGCGTGTTGATATCGACCGCGCGGCCGGTGTGGTGCTCGCTGTAGCCCGGGGGCGCGCTCGCCGCAAGAATGCGCTCGAGCGGTACGCCCAGGCGCTGCTTGCGGCGGATGATGTCGGCCTGCCGTTCGAGATCCCGGTAAGCGGAAACGATATAGAGCTCGATGCCATCCGCGCGCGCCGCCGCCGCCATTGCTTGCCACGCGGCGTTCGCGGCCGGCGTCAGCCGGTGCTCCCTGCCGTCGGCATCCGTCTGCGCGACGACGAGCTCGGCCGGCTCCGGAAAGAACGGAAGACCGCGGTGCGCGAACGCGGAAACCGGGATGCCGAGCTCGGCGAGCAGGGCTTCGACGCGGGCAGCGTAAGCGCCGGTTCCGGTTGGTTGCTGGGGGGCGGTCGCGTGCATGTGGTCCCGTGCCCTGCCGTCAACCGCAGTATAGCGAAGGTGGCGCCCGGAACCCACGTCCGCGCCATTGGCGTGCTTTTGCTGCTGCCATTCGCCGCTGAACAGGATGACTGCGCGCCATCGGCCTGCGCGGGAGCGACCCGCGCGCCGACATCGAGGCGCGCATGCCGCCGCCGGCATCGGCGGCTCTGTCGTTGCCGGGTGCACATGCCGCGCTTCCGGATCGACGGCATCGATCGGTTGCCGGCGGCGTACGCCACGATTCGAGCGAAGAGGGTTGGGTGGTGGCAGCGGCCGGCAAGGTGCGCGAGAACCGGGACCGGCTAAGCCCTCAAGCCGACTCGATGCGCAGGCGGCGGAACCAGGCGTCGGTGCCGTGGTGCTGCAGCACGAGGTGCCCTTCCGGCTCGCGCGCGAAGCGCGGGTAGGCGGCGAACTTGCTCCGGGCGACGCGGGCGCGCACGGCGGGATCGGCGAGATCGTATGCGAGCAGCAGCAGATCGTTCAGCCAGTGTTCCACGCGCCACCCGCGCACGACGATGCGCGCGCGGACGTAGGCGTCGGCGAGCGGCTGCGCCCGGGCACGCGGTGCGACAAGGTCGTACAGCGCGCCGCAGCGCCGTAGCGAATCGTGCCCGTCGGGGTGCTCGAGGTCGTCGACGAGCTGCATTTCCGGGCCGCTTTGCCACGGTTCCGCGGCGTCCTCCGAAACCCGGTAGAGCACGCCGGAGTTGCCGCCGGGCGGGAGGCACCATTCGAACGAGAGCGCGAAATCGCGATACCGCGCCCGGCTGACGAGATCGATTCGCGGCCCGGCGCCGAGCGCGCGCAACGCCTCGCCCTCGACTCGCCAGCCATGCGTCGGAAATCCGTCGCTCTGGTAGGCGCGCCAGGTACTCGCAGGAAGCTCCATCGCACCCTCCGCCGTTCATTGCAGCGAAGCGGCACGCGTCCTGCATTCCGGGAAATCCCGAGGTCGCGGCGGCGAGTCGCGGAACCCGGCGCTAACACGGATCGGGGCGGTTGCAGCGCCGCTTCTCGGTCGGATTCTGCCGCTGGCCGCCCGCGCGCCGGGGCCAGTGCCGCTCGGACGCCCGAATCGACAGCTCGTCGGCGCTGAACGGCGGCTTTCGGCGCGTGACGTGCTTTGACAGCCTCCAAAGCGCGCATAGGTTTAAAGGAATCAGGCCGCGCGACGGACGGTCGAGCCTGGAGTGGCGGCAGCAAGAACGAAAAAACCAACAGAGGCACCGGTGGCCTGCAGACGGGAGGAGAACAAGACGACGGCCGGCATGGCGGCGGTGCTGCTTGCCGCCGTCCTCGGCAGCAGCGGCGCGGCGCTGGCCGAGGATGGCGTGCGCGAGCAGGTCAAGGGCCTGGACGAGCAGATCCAGGAGGTGAAGGCGGACGTGCTCGCGATCGCCGCCGAGCTGTCCCGCCTCGAAGAGAAGCTGCTCTATCCCTCCGACACGCAGGTGTCGCTCTTCGTCGCTCTCGCGCCGGCGGCGACGTTCCGCCTCGATGCGATCGAGATCCACATCGACGGCAAGCCGGTCGCGTACCACCTGTACACCCACAAGGAGCTCGAGGCGCTGCGCCAGGGCGGCGTGCAGCGTCTCTATACCGGCAACATTCGGCAGGGCGAGCACGAGCTGCGCGTGAGCGTGCTCGGAAAGAGCCGGAACGGTACGGAGCATCGCTGGAGCGGGAGCTTCAAGCTCGCGAAAGGCGTCGGGCCGAAACTCGCCAGCATCACGATCTCGGGCCCGAGCGGTCAGGGAATCGCCCTCAAGGACTGGTAGCCCCATGGGGCGCGTCTACGCCATCGCCGGGCTGCTCGCCCTCGTGTCGGCTGCGGCAGCCGCCGCGCCGGCCCGCGACGGGCTGCGCGATCTCTATTTCGGCGAAGCGCTCTATCACGCTTACCTCGGCGAGTACTTCGACGCTATTGCGCGGCTCGATACCGAGCTCGGTCAACACTACGCGCTCGACGAACCCGCGCTCGATCCGCTGCATCATCACATCCGCGAAGCCGAGTTCTCGGTAGGCGATTTCGAGCTGCGCTATCGGATGCACCTGCGCGCGGGCCGGGCGATCCGCGCCGTGCTCGAGGGCGACGTCGCGCCGGCTGTGCGCAACGAAGCCGCTTACCGGCTGGCACGGCTCTACTTCCAGAAGCACCAGCCCGTCGAGGCGCTGCAGGCGCTCGAGCGCATCCGGGGCGAGATACCGGAGCACATTCGCGACGATGTCGCTTTCCTGCGTGCGCAGGTGCTGATGGCGACCGGGCGCTTCGGCGAAGCCGCGGAGGTGCTGCGTGCGCTGCAGGGCGCTGAAGGGCTCGAACCCTTCGCGGCCTACAACCTCGGCATTGCGCTGTGGCGCGACGGCCGCCAGGAGGAAGGCGGCCGCCAGCTCGATCGCGCCGGCCTGATCGAGGGCAGCGCCCCGGAAGTCCTCGCGATCCGCGACAAGTCCAACCTGGTGCTCGGATCGGCGCTGCTCGAAGCGGAGCAGCCCCAGCTCGCACGGCGCTACCTCGAACGCGTGCGCCTGAACGGGCCGTACTCCAACCGCGCGCTCCTCGCCGCCGGCTGGGCCGATGCGACGCTCGGGCGCTTCGAACGCGCGCTCGTGCCGTGGACGCTCCTCGCCCAACGGCGCGCGACCGATGCCGCGGTGCAGGAAGGCCTGCTGGCGCTGCCGTACGCCTACGGCCAGTTGAACGCCTACGGCCGCGCGGCGCTCCTCTACGAGAAGGCGCTGGGCGCCTTTGGCGCCGAGCTCGAGCGCCTCTCGGCCTCGATCCGCAGCATCCGCGAAGGCAAGTTCCTGCAGGCGCTGCTGCGCGAGGAGCTGAAGCAGGACGCCGACTGGGTGATCAAGCTGCGCCGGCTGCCGGAGGCGCCCGAGACGTACTACCTCATGGATCTGCTGGCGTCGCACGATTTCCAGACCTCGCTCCGGAACTACCTCGATCTCGAAGAGCTGCGCAAGAAGCTCGCGGCGTGGGAAGGGAGCCTCGAGGCTTACGCGGAGCTGATCGAGACCCGCCGCGCGTACTATCAGCCGCTCCTGCCCGACATCGACCGCGCGTTCCGGGTGCTCGATTCGCAGATGCGGCTGCGCCTCGAGCAGCGCGAGCGGCTCGCCAGGCGCATCAACGCGATGCTCACCGCGCCGCGTCCCGAGTTCCTCGCCACGGCGCAAGAGCGGATCGCGCGCGAGCGCCTCGCGGAAATCGAGCGCGCCGCCGCCGGCCGCCCGCCGGCCGAGCGCGCCGCGATCCTCGAGCGCGTCGCGCGGCTGCGCGGCGTGATTCACTTTCGCATCCGCACCGAGTACGACGCACGCCTGACGAAAGCGTACAAGCATCTGCAGGAGCTCGACGCCGTGATCGCGGCGTTGCAGGAGCGCCACCGGTCGTTCGTGCGCACGCGCCAGGCGGCGAAGCAGAGCTACGAAGGCTACGACGCGCTCGTCCAGCTGCGCGGGCGCGTGCGGGCCGCGCAGGAGCGGGTCGATGCGCTGCAGGCGCGCCAGGGCCGCCTGCTCGAGACGATGGCGATCAGCGAGCTCGAGAAGCGTGTGCGTCGGCTCGAGGAATACCAGGTCAAGGCGCGTTTCGCGATGGCCGACAGCTACGACCGTGCCGTCAAGGCGCAGGCGCAGGAGAGGATCGACTGATGAACGGCCGCCCGGTCCTCGCCGCCTGCGTGCTCTGCGCGCTGCTCGGCGCCTGCGCGACGAGCGGCGATCGCGCGACGATCGCGCAGCTGCGCAACGTGACCATCGAGGTCAAGGAGGAGCGGGTCGAGGGCGGCATCGACAAGGCGATCCAGGGTTACGAGCGCTTTCTCGCCGAGACCGGCGAATCGCCGCTCGTGCCGGAAGCCATCCGGCGCCTCGCCGACTTGAAGGTCGAAAAGGAGTACGGGTACCTCGGCGGTGCGGGCGCGTCGTCGCCGGGCGCCGCGGGCGAGGTGCGGGCGGCCGCGCTCGCGCGCCCGCCGCAGTTCCAGGCCGCGGCGCCAGCGCCGGTGCTGCCGCCGGCCGCGCGCAAACGCGAGACCGAGCGCGAGTTCGAGCAGCGCGCGACGGCCGCGGCCGAAATAGGGAGCGCGCCGCGCGAGGCGATCGGCGAGCTTCCGGGCGGCGCCGATCTCGAGCGCGCCGGCGCGCGGGAAGCGATCGCGCTCTACCGCGAACTGCTCGCGAAGTACCCGCTATACGAGCGCAAGGACCAGGTGCTCTACCACATGGCGCGCGCGCACGAGGAGCTCGGCGAGGTGGAGGAGGCGATGGCGGTCATGGACCGGCTGGTGAAGGAGCACCCGCGCTCGAAGTACTACGACGAGGTGCAGTTCCGCCGCGGCGAGTTCTTCTTCATGCGCAAGAGGATTCTCGACGCCGAGGACGCCTACAAGGCCGTGGTCGAGATGGGTCCCGGCTCGCCGTTCTACGAGCTCGCGCTCTACAAGCTCGGCTGGACCTTCTACAAACAGGAGCTCTACGAAGACGCGCTCGACCGCTTCACGGCGCTCCTCGACTACAAAGCCGCGACCGGCTTCGATTTCGAGAAGTCGACCGACGAGCTCGAGAAGAAGCGCGTCGACGACACTTACCGCGTCATCAGCCTGAGCTTCTCCAACCTCGGCGGTTCGGATGCGATCGCGGCCTATTTCGACCGGCGCGGCAAGCGCCCGTACGAGGTCGACATCTACCGCAACCTGGCCGAGTTCTACCTCGACAAGCGCCGCTATCACGACGCGGCGCTCGCGTACAAGGCGTTCGTCAAGCGGGATCCGTTCCACAAGGTCGCGCCGCATTTCGACATGCAGGTGATCGCGACCTACCGCAAGGGCGGCTTTCCGCGCCTCGTGATCGACGCCACCAAGGAGTTCGCGCGGAGCTACGGGCTCAAGGCAGCCTACTGGAAGCACTACGATCCGCAGGCGCACCCCGAGGTGATCGGCTACCTCAAGGAGAACCTGCGCACGCTCGCGACGCACTACCACGCGCTGTATCAGGACAAGCGCCACGAGAAGTCGAAAGCGGAGAACTTCAACGAAGCGCTCGTGTGGTACCGCGAGTTCCTCGCGTCGTTCCCCCGCGATCCCGACGCGCCGGCGATGCACTATCAGCTCGCCGAGCTGCTGCTCGAGCACAAGATGTACGCCGCGGCGGCGGTCGAGTACGAGAAGACCGCGTACGACTATCCGCCGCACGAGAAGGGCGCGGCCGCGGGCTACGCGGCGGTCTACGCGCATCGGGAGGCGCTCAAGGCGGCGGCGGCGTCCGCCCAGGCGGACATGAAGCGCGAGATCGTCCGCAGCTCGCTGCGCTTCGTCGATACCTACCCCGACCACGAAAAGGCCGCGGTGGTGCTCGGCGCCGCCGCGGACGACCTCTACGAGATGAAGCAGTACGAGGCGGCGCGCGTGCAGGCGCGGCGGCTCATTGCACACTACCCGCGGACCGAACGGGAGGTGCGCCGGGGCGCGTGGCTGATCGTGGGGCATGCATCGCTCGAGCTCGGCCAGTACCCCGAGGCCGAGGAGGGCTACCGCGAGGTGCTGCAGCTCACGGCGGCCGACGCCAAGGACCGCGCGGCCGTGGTCGATAACCTCGCGGCGGCGATCTACAAGCAGGGCGAAGAAGCGAGCAAACGCGGGGATCACGCGACCGCCGCGAACCACTACCTGCGCATCGCCGAGGCGGCGCCGACCTCGAAGATCCGGCCGATCGCCGAATACGACGGCGCGACCGCGCTGCTGCAGCTGAAGGAATGGGAGCGCGCGGTCGCGGTGCTGCAGGCGTTCCGGGCGGCCTATCCGAAGCACGAGCTGCAGCCGGAGGTGACGAAGAAGATCGCCTACGCGTACAAGGAGGCCGGACGCCTCGCGCTCGCTGCCGCCGAGTACGAGCGCATCGAGGTCGAGTCGAAGAGCGAAGACGAGCGCCGCGGCGCACTGTCGCTCGCGGCCGAGCTCTATGAGCAGGCGGGCGAGAACGCGGCGGCGCTGCGCGTCTACCGCCGCTACGTCGATATCTTCCCGCGGCCTCTCGAGCTCGCGCTCGAGGCGCGGCACAAGCTGGCTGGCATCTACAAGGCGACGAACGACACCAAGAGCTATCGGGCGGAGCTCGAGCGCATCGTCGCGGCCGACGCGCGTGCGGGCGCCGAGCGCACCGACCGCACGCGCTATCTCGCGGCGATCTCCGCGCTCGCGCTGGCCGAGCCGCTCTACGAGCGTTTCGTCGAGATCCGGCTGGTGAAGCCGTTCGAGAAGAACCTCGCGCGCAAGCGACAGGCGATGAAGCAGGCGACCGACGCGTTCGGCAAGCTCGTCGACTACCGCGCCGGCGAGGTGACGGCGGCGGCGGCGTACTACATCGCCGAGATCTATTATCACTTCAGCCGCGCGCTCCTCGAATCCGAGCGTCCGGACGGCCTCAACGACCTCGAGCGCGAGCAGTACGAGCTCGCGCTGGAGGAGCAGGCGTACCCGTTCGAGGAGCGCGCGATCTCCCTGCACGAGAAGAACCTGGAGCTCCTGGGCACGGGCGTCTACAACGCCTGGATCGAGAAGAGCCTTGCGAAGCTCGCGCAGCTCGTGCCGGCACGCTATGCGAAGGCCGAGGAGAGCGCGGATTTCATCGACACCCTGGGGCCCGTGCAATACGCCTCGGGCATGCATCTCGTGCAGCGGCGCGCGAGCGAGTCCGGGAGCGTCGAATGATGCGGCATGCAGCGGCTTTTTCTGCCGAACGGCTCCTCGTCGCGCTGCTGCTGGCGCTGGCGCTCGCCGGCTGCGCCGCCGGTCCGTCGCTGCAGCAGGCCGGTCGGGCCGAGGATGACAAAGCGCCGGACGCCGGCCATGAACAAGTGGAGCCGGCCGAAAGCGTCGATGCGGACGTGCGCGCCGATTTCGATGCGGCACTGCGGCACCTGAGGGCGGGCGAGTACGCGAAGGGCGCCGAGCTGCTGCGGCGGGTGATCGAGCGCGCGCCGCGGTACGCGGCGCCGTACATCAATCTTGCCGTGGCCTACCAGAAGATGGGCGATCTCAAGGCGGCGGAGGAAAGCATCCAGCGGGCGCTCGCCGTCGATGCGGACCATCCGGTCGCGGGCACCGAGTACGGTCTGATCCTGCGCAAGACCGGCCGCTTCGCCGAGGCGCGCAAGGCCTACGAACGCACCCTCGCGGCCTGGCCCGGCTATCTCCCGGCGCGCAAGAACCTGGGGATCCTGTGCGATATCTATCTGCGGGATCTCGAATGTGCGCTCGAGCACTACCGGCTGTACGGCGCCGCGGCGCCGGAGGACGAGCAGGTGCGGCTGTGGATCGCGGACATCGAGCAGCGGCTCGGCAGAGGAAAGCCATGAGCGCCGCCTGCCGCCTGCTCCTCGCCGTCCTCATCGGCGGTCTTCCGGTCGCGGCGCTCGCGCAGGCCGGCAAGAGCGCGGACGAGCCGAAGACGCTGTCCGGCATGTCGGTGCTCGGCAACAACGAGACGCCGAAGGCGCTGTACATCGTTCCGTGGAAGAGCTCGGAGCTAGGCGACGGCGCGGACCTGACCGCGAATCTGCTCGACGACGCCATGGCGCCGGTCGACCGGGAGGTGTTCATGCGCCAGCTCCGCTTCTACGAGATCAGCAATCGCGAATGATCGGGACAACCCAGCACTATTCGGGGAGGCTTTGAGTATGGAGTTCATAAATGCAACGGTGAAGTTCATCCAGGACGGCGGCCCCTGGATGTACCCGATTCTCGTCGTCGGGGCGGTCGGGCTCGCCATCGCGGTCGAGCGCTACATAAAGCTGCTCATGGTGCGGCGGGCGAACGAAGCCACGTGGAACAAGCTGCATCCGGTGCTGGTCGCAGGCGACTTCGACAAAGCGCGGGAGATGACCGCCGAGGACAAGTCGACGGTGAGCCAGCTGTTGAATCTGGGGCTGGCGCGCCAGGGCGCGGTGCGGCGGCGCGACGACATCGAGATCGCCATGGAAGAGGGGATGATGGAGATCATCCCGCAGCTCGAGCGCCGTACGCAGTACATCGCGCTGTTCTCGAACATCGCGACGCTCCTCGGTCTGCTCGGCACGATCGTGGGCCTGATCCAGGCGTTCAACGCGGTGGCCAACGCGAACCCGGCGGAGAAGGCGGACCTGCTGTCCGCGAGCATCTCGGTGGCGATGAACACGACCGCGCTCGGACTGATCGTCGCCGTGCCGCTGCTCGTGGCGCACGCCTACCTCAACTCGCGGACCGGCGAGATCATCGACAGCCTGGAAATGGCATCGGTCAAGACGCTCAACATCATCTCGTCGCTGACGCAGCGCAACTTCCAGGTGAAGAACTGAGATGCCGCGGCGCCACCACTACCGCCGGCACAAGGAGGCGCCGGAGCTCGACATCACCACCTTCCTCAATCTCATGGTGGTGCTGATCCCGTTCCTGCTGGTGACGGCAGTGTTCTCGCGCATCACGATCATGGAGCTCGATCTGCCGACGGCGGCGGGCGGGGCGGCCTCGAGCAAGCCGCAGGTGACGATCGAGGTGATCGTGCGCAAGAACGCGCTGCAGATCGCCGACGGGCGCAGCGTGACGCTGTCGATTCCGATGAAGGACGGCAAGTACGACCTGCCGAAGCTCTCGGAGTACCTGCAGCGGCTGAAGGCGACGTATCCCGACAAGGAGGACGCCACGGTGCTGGTGGAGCCGGACATCGAGTACGAGCACGTGGTGCACGTGATGGACGCAGTCCGCGTCGCGGAGATCAGGCAGCCGGGAAGCGACGTGGTGGAGAAGCGCGAGCTCTTTCCGGCGATCTCGGTGGGTGATGCGCCATGAAGAACACGCGCCGGCTGAAGCGCATGTCGCGCGCCCAGCGCCACCGGGGCGCGGGACTCAATCTCACTTCGCTGATGGACGTGTTCACGATCCTTGTTTTCTTCCTGCTCGTGAACCAGTCCTCGGTCGAGGTCATCGAGCCGCCCAAGGAAATCAAGCTTCCCGACTCCGTGGTCGAGGCGAAGCCGCGGCAGACGGTGACCGTGCTCGTGAGCGCTAACGCCATCATGGTGCAGGGGGAACCGGTGGTGTCGGTGGCCGACGTGCTGGCGCAGAAAGGCGAGAACATCCCGCCGGTGGAGGCAAAGCTCCAGGAGCTGCGCAAGAACATCATCGGCATCAACACGGCGACGGTGGCGAAGAGTAACGAGGTCACGATCCTCGCCGATCGGGAAATACCGTTCAAAGTGCTCAAGAGGCTGATGGCGACGTGCACGAGCACGGGCTACACGCGCATTTCGCTCGCTGTCACGCAGAAGGCGTCACAGACGTGAGGATTGATCAGCCCGTGAACGTCGTCGTTTCCAGGGCGCAGCAGGAGCTCAACGCCCGCATCGCGGAAGTGCGGGAGGACATCACGCGTCTGAAGGCGAAGCTCGCCCAGATCGACGCGGAGCTCGAGGCGCTGACGGCCGAGCGCGAACGCGTCCGGCTGGTGGAGGAAGTCTGCGAGCGGCTCGAGCGGCTGGAGCAGGAGGGTGCGGCGCATCTGTTCTGGGGACGCCGCACTGGCGCCGACGAGCGTACCGCGTATGTCGAGCGCGCGCGCGCGGCGGTCAACGAGTTCGCCGAGCGGCTCGCGGCGATCGAACGGCGCCGCGCGGCGCTGCAGGAGCGGATCGACGAGCAGCTGCGCAATTTCGACTGGCTCAACGACGAGCTGTTCGAACAGCAGGAAGCGGAAGAGAACATCAAGTACGAGTTCGTGGTGTACCGCGAAGTCGTACTGCCGTACCGCCCGGTGGTCATGCCGTGGACCGAGGAGAGGGAGGACCGGGCGCGCTTTCGCAAGACGCTGCTCCTGGCGCTGCTGGTCGCGCTGTGCTTCAGCACGCTCGTCGGGCTGTGGCAGCTGCCGCCGCCCGAGCCGGCCGACCCGGCGGAGATCCCGGAGCGGCTGGTGCGGCTCGTGCAGCGCGAAGTTCCGAAGCCGCCGCCGCCGAAGCCGCTCGAGCAGCCGGAGTCGAAGCCGCTCAAGCCGGATGAGAAGCCGAAGCCCACGCAGACCGACACGCAGCGGGCGCGCGCCAAGGCGCAGAAGTCGGGCATCCTCGCGTTCAGCAACGCGTTCGCGGATCTGGTGAACGAGGCCGACCAGCTCAAGCTCGGCGCCGAGGCGCAGGCCACGGTCGCGGGCGAGAAATCGGTCGGCGCGGCGCAGCGCGCGCTCGTGGTCGCGCGGGCGCAGGCCGGCAGCGGCGGGATCAACACCGCCGCCATCAGCCGCAACATCGGCGGCGGCGCGGGATCGAAGCTGGGCGGCGTGCAGTTCACGCGCGTCGCGAGCTCGATCGGCGACATCGCGGAGGCCGACCGGCCGCTCAGCGACGGGCCGGGGCCGTCGCGCACGGACGAGGAGATCCAGATCGTCTTCGACCGCTACAAGGCGGCGCTCTACAGGCTCTACAACCGCGAGCTGCGCAGCAATCCGCTGCTGCGCGGCAAGATGGTGCTGCGCATCACCATCGAGCCGAGCGGCGAGGTCTCGGCGTGCACGATCGAGTCGAGCGACCTGCCCTCGGAGACGCTCAAGGCGGCGGTCGTGGCGCGCGTGAAGCGGTTCAATTTCGGACCGAAGGAAGGCGTGCCGCGCATAACGATTCTCTACCCGATCGACTTCCTGCCGGCGACATGAACAACGAAATGCGCGCAATGGGAGGACCTGTGTTCGAGCGATTGCGTCTTTCGAACGGCCGTTCCGGCAACCGCGAGGCGCCGTCCGGCGCTCGCGGCGTTCCCTCACTAAGACCGGCCCCGGTGGCGACGGCGCGCTAGGCGGGCCGCAGAAGCGGCAGCGCGGCGAGGCGGCGGACGCGGCGCGCGGGGCGCATGCGGCGCTCTCGCGGCGGGCGTGCGCCGGATACGCGAAAGAAGGGCGAGAACGAGCAGGCAGGACACGGCAGTGGGGCGGCACGGCATGAGGCGAGTAATGCGCGCGGTCAGCTGGTTGCTGGCCGGGGCGGCGTTCTTGTTCTTCGAACACACCTTCGCCGCGTGCCCGCTCAATACGAGCATCACGCATCGCCTGCCGGTGAGCTACTGCGAGCTTTGCGGCACCGGTACGGTCACCATCCGCTTCAATTATCCGAGCAACAACAACTCGCCGGATCTCACGAATCTCGTCATCACCGAGGACCTCGGTTCCTCGGGGCTCACGTACGTTCCGGGTACCACGAGCTTCAGCGTCGCGAGCGGTCCGGCTCCGGCTCCTGTTGCGCCGACCGTCAGCGGACCGAACGGTTCCGTGTTGATGTGGAACCTCGGCAGCTACGTGCTGCAGAACGGCAGCGGCCCTGGCAATCCGCAATGGCTGGACGTGACGTTCCAGGTGCGGCGTGCAGCGGCACTCGACGAGGAAGGGCTCGCGACCGCCGACCGCGACGTCGAAGCGAGCATCTCCTATGCGACGACGAACGAACCGCCGAACTTCGAGCCCTGCACGGACACCGAGACGAGCGGCGAGCAGGAACTTCCGATCCGTCAGCCGCTGCCGTTCGTGAGCAAAGGCGGACGCAACGTCGATGCGGGCCAGACCGGCTATACCGACCCCGTCTTCGGACACAACAACGACGACATCGTCTGGCGCATCCGCATCGAGAACCGCGGGCAGGCGGCCCTCCAGGACCTGCGCATCGACGACATCATGGACACCGGCAAGTTCATCGTCACGTACCGCTGTCCTACGGAAGGGCCCGCGCTCGCCATCGCGAACGCCAACGGAGTCGCGCCCGGCGGGACGCCGTGCACCCCGGTCGTCGGCAACCAGCTGCTCAACTTCGATGTGGACAATCCGTACGGCACGCCGGGCAACGATTCTCCGGATCTAGTCGATGTGCCAGCCGGGGGTGCGACGCACATATTCCTGGTCGGCAAGGTCACGGCGAACGGTTCCTGCGAGGACGTCTCGAACAACCGCGTCTCGGACGTGCAGTGGGGTTGCGAGGCGGACCCGCCCGCAGGCGGCATCGACGTGCCCGCCAGCAGCAACGGCGGCACCCCGAGCTTCGACCCGGACGACACGGCGGCGCTGATCACGCGGTTCGGCGACGGGCCGGCCGGCAGCACGCTCACGGTGAACCGCCAGCTTACCGGCACCATTACATCGCAGCCGGTCGGCACCAAGGGGACGATGACGATCACTATCACCAACAACACCGGCGGCACGGTGAAGAACATCAGACTGCGCGATGTGCTGCCGCCGGAATACGTGGTGGACCCGACGTTCACGCCGACGGTCACGATGACCCGTCCGGGCGGATTCGCTGCAACGTACCCGGGGGCTGTAGACAGAATCACCTGGACTAATCCCGTCCCGGGAACCCTTCCGCTGACGACCGGGGACCCGACAGTACCGCTCGGCAACACGGCGCCGGAGTTTGAGCTGTGGAGCACGACGTCGTACACCGACAACGGCGAGACGTACCGGAATCTGCTCCGCAATGGCGATGCGCTGACTATCCGGTTCCGCGTCGTCCTGATCCGGTCGGCGTCGTACGACCGGGTCGCGAACCTCGACGTGCGCACGGAGAATCCCGGCGACGGCACCGATCCGGCGCACGTCACGCCGCTCACCAACACGCTCACGGTCGATTTCGAAACGCTCTGCCCCGCGCAGGGGCCGCAGCAGCGGGTGCTGACCGGCAACGGCACCGCCACGAACGGATCGCCGATCCCCGCGGACCCCGAAGACATCGACATCGACATCGCCGGGAACGAGCTCGTCTTCATCCTGACGAACGACCCCGCGTTTCCGCTGCCGCTGTCGGTGCGGCTCACGAACAACGGCGGTCATACGGCCGCCGATTACCGCGCATACGTCTCCTTCGGCGCGACCATGGAGGTCGTCTCGGCACCCGCGGGATGCGCGGTGACGAGCAACCCGCCGTTCCTGCCGCCATGGCGGCTGCCTTCGCCGATTCCGTCGAACGCGACGATCTACGAGTGCACGAGCACCGGAATCGGCAACATCGCGCCCGGACAGACGCGCACCCTGAACTTTCAGGTGATCAAGTCGAGCGATCCGGCGCGCATCGCCGCCGACGACCTCACGTTCCGCGCCGACGTCATCGGCGAGATCACGCTGAGCGACGGCACGCCGCTCTGGTTCCCGACGCCGATCGCGCGGCCGGACGGCGTGACCGACCGCGCCAACAACTACAGCCTCGACAGTATTCGGGCGCGCGTCATCGGCTTCAACCTGCTGAAGAGCCAGGTCGGCACGTGTACCGAGAACAACCCGCCGCCCGCGACTCCCGACCGTCTCGTGCAGATCGGCGAGGAATGCACGTTCCACATCGAAACCGGGGGCTGGTTCGGCTTCAATACGCCGGGATTCAGCGTTATCGCCGTGCACTCGGTGCGGGTCGTCGACGAGCTGCCCGACGGGCAGGGTTACATCTCCTCGACTGACCCCTACAGCACTGGAACGACGTCGGCGATTCGATCCATCAACTTGAATCCTCCCGACCTTGCGCCGCTCGATGAAGGCTTTATCGACTGGACGTTCAACCAGGACCCCAACACCGAACGCATCACGGAGCTCGACCACTGGTTCCGGGTGAACGTTACCACCCGCATTCTGAACGATCCGATCGATACGCGTGCCGAGCCGAACGAGCACGCAGAGCTGAGCCGCAACGTGCTGAACTCCACGTTCCGGGCAATCTTTTCGAACGACAACAACTCTCCGCCGACGGAGGAGACGTTCCCGCTCGGCCCCAACACGGTCGGCTATCCGCCGCAAGTCGTACGCCGAGTAGATCTTACCGTCACCGAGCCTCGGCTCACGGTCACGAAGGAAGTGTGCAACGAGACGCTGTACGGTGCGGGACCTTCGTGCAGCAACTGGACGACGCTCGCGGACGACGGCGACGCGTTCCACTCCTATATATATCGGCTCACGGTGACCAACGAGGCCGCTGCGGGCGGCGTAGTGCGGGCGCCGGCGTACGACGTCGTTGTCACCGACCGACTCGATCCGAGCGACCTCGCGTTCGTCCTGCCGTTCGAGGCCGACGGCTTCGACAACGACGGCGACGCGTCCACCGACGAAGCCGGCGCAAACGCCGAAGGCGCGATCAGCGATAACGTCGTCAAGAACGGCACGGCCGCCGCGATCACGTTCTCGTACACGCATAGCGCCGCGCTCGAGCGCATCGATCCCGGCCAGTCGGTGCAGCTCTACTACCGCGTCGACTACGACGACGACGCGGCGCCGCTGCAGACGTTCACCAACACCGCGGATGCCACGTACGACAGCCTCGCCGGGCCGACCGGCAACCAGACGGTCGAGCCGCGCCCGAACAGCGACATCGGCGGAGCGCGCGTGTACGTGTCCGAGGAAGGGGCGGCCTCGGTACGCATCATTCCGGTCGTCACGCAGCCGAAGCGCATCACGCGTCTTTCGAACACGCCGCTCGCCGGCGCCACGCCGCAGCCGGTCTCGATCGGCGAAGAGATCGAGTATGAGCTCGTGACCTCGCTGCCGGTCGCGCTCCTGCGCGATTTCGTGATCCGCGACGAGCTGCCTGACGGCATCCGCTGTGTCGAGGCGCCCCCGGTGAACCTCGACGCGCCGCCGTACGACGTCGCCGGCTTCCAGCCGGGCGGAATCATTACGCCGACCTGTACCGACAACGTCGTCGAGTGGAACTTCGGCAACCAGCGCATCACGCGCGGCACCAGCAGCGGCCGCTACGACTTCGCCATCCGGTTCATCGCCCGCGTCGAAAACACCGCTGCGACGAACGAGGGCGGCGTGATCGTCAACGGCGGCAGTGCCACCGCGGCCACGGCGCGGTACGTGGACGAGGGGGGCAATGCGGTCGTGCTCACCTACGGTGCCAGCTCGATCGTCGTGCGCGAGCCCCGGATTGAGCTCACGAAGTCATTCGCGGCCGCGAACGCGGATGCGGCCGACGTGCTCACGGTGACGGTCACCGCGACCAATACCGGGACCGCGACCGCGTACGGGCTGCGGGTGCTCGATGATCTCACGGGCACGAAGCTCACGTTCCTCGGCAGCCTTGGCGGAGCGGATCCGCCGGACAACGTCGACACCACGACGCTCGGCGCCAATCGTCCCATCTTCAGCTGGAGCCCCGCGAACCCCGATTTCGCGCTCGCGCCGGGCGCTTCCTTGAGCTTCACGTTCCAGGTGCGCGTCGACGCCGCCGTCGAGCCGCAGGAGCTGCTCGACAACACGCTGCAGGCGGCCTGGAACTCGCTCCCGGGTCCGACGACGGCGCTGAACTCGAGCGGTTCGATCGGGCCCGATGGGAGCGACATGGGCCGGCGCACCGGCGCGCTCCCGAACACTGCCCACCCGGTCAACGATTACGAGACGGCCGCGTCCGCAAGCGTCACGGTGCCGCCCGTTGCGCTGACGAAATCCGACCTCGCGCCGGCGGTCGTCCCGACCATCGGCGCCCACAAACACTTCCGGATCGAAATCCGCTTGCCGGAAGGGGTGAGCCGGAACGTCGTCGCGACGGACAACCTGGCTGCAAGCGGGCTGAGCTATGTGCTCGCGCACAACGCCGACTTCGACATCGCGTACACCTTCCAGGGCATTGCGAGCATCAACGGCCAGCCGCCGTCCGAAGCCGCGTTCAATGCCTTTCCGGCCGACGGCACGTCGGGCAGCGCCGTCTGGAACATCGGCACCGTCGTCACGGCAACCGAGGACGATGCGGCGACGAACGCGGTGAGCCCCCTGATCCGCATCGACTACTACGCGCGCATCAACAACGATCTCGCGACCGATGCCGGCGACACGCTGCAGAACGGCGCGACGTTGAGCTACACGCACGGCGAGACGGGCACGCCGGTCACGGTCAACGCGGCGGTGCCGCCGGTGACCGTGCGCGAGCCGCGCCTTACGCTGAGCAAGACCGTCGCGAACGTCACGCCGGGCAAGCAGCCGACCGACCAGCCGGTCGCGGGCGACATCCTCGAGTACCGCATCATTGCGGCGAACACCGGCGACTCGACCGCGCACGACGTCAACATCGTCGACCGGCTCCCCGCGGGGGTGGAGCTCTATTCCGGCTTCACGCCGACGGCGACCATCAACCTGAACCCGGTGCCGGGCTTCGTGCCGGCGCCGGCGGGCGCGCCACTCGGTCCGCTCACCTGGGGTCGCGACAACGGGGACGCGAGCCTCGATGTGCCGGCCGGTCAGACGCTGACGCTGACCTATCGCGCGCTCGTGCAGGTCGTGGCCGATCCGGACGGCCTGATCGAGAACCAGGCGTTCGCCGACTGGACCTCGCTCGAGGATGCCTCGCCCTACGAGCGCACCGGCAACGGCTGCCCGAACATCACGCCGCCCGACGACTACTGCGCCGGACCCGCTGTGGCGACGGTTACGGGCGGGCGCCCGATCGTTCTCTTCCAGAAGAGCGTCGTCAATCTGACCACGGGGCAGGATCCCGGGACGACCGCAACGCCGGGCGATCTGCTGCGCTATCGCCTGACGATACGCAACGTCAGCGGTTTCCCGCTGAACGACTTCATGCTGCTCGACGAGCTCGACCGGCTGAACGATCCGGCGGTGTTCGTGCCCGGCTCGCTGACGCTCGTAACCGTGCCCGCGGGCGCGGACGTGAGCAACACGAGCGCCACGGGCGGAGCGCGCGGCACCGGTCTCGTCGACATCCGCAGCCTGAGCGTTGGCGTCGCGGGCTCGCCGACGGACACGGTGACTATCGAGTTCGACGTGCGACTCGTGCCGGTCATCACGAACGGCACGGTCGTGCTGAATCAGGCACAGCTCGTGGCGGCGGGGCTCGTGGTGGCCGAGAGCGACGACCCGAACGTGAACGGCGCCGACGATCCCCAGGCGATAGGCGACGAGGATCCCACGCGCACCGTGATCGCTTCGGCGCCGGCGTTCCGGGTGCTCAAGATTTCGCAGGATCTCACGGACGATCCCAATGTGCTGCTCGCGGGCGAGCGGCTGCGCTACACGATCACGGTACAGAACATCGGCACCGAGAACGCGGTCGATGTGCTGCTGCGCGACCAGATCCCCGCGAACACGACCTATGTCCCGAACAGCACCACGCTGAACGGCGCCCCGGTGGCGGATCCGGCGCCGGGTGTCTCGCCGCTCGAGAGCGGCATGCTCATTCATGCGCCCGAAGACCCGACGCCGGGCGCGATGCGCGCGGACGCGAACGGCACCACGAACATCGCCACGATCACGTTCGACGTGATCGTAGCCCCCGACGTGCTCGACGGCACGATCATCTCGAACCAGGGCTTTGTGAGCGGGGAGGGCGCGGGCGGGAGCCCGGTGCCCGAGCAGCCGTCGGACGATCCGGCGACGCCGATCGCGGACGACCCGACCCGCGACGTGGTCGGCAACTCGCCGCTCGTCTACGCGCACAAGACCGTACAGCTCGCGGTCGATAACGGCTCGCCCGGCATCGTCGATCCGGGCGACGTGCTGCGCTACACGATCACCATCGTCAACAGCGCCGCCATACCGGCGACCGGGGTGGTGTTGACCGATCCGGTGCCGGCGAACACGACGTACGTTCCGAACTCCGCGCGCCTGAACGGCGTGCCGGTCTCGGGTGTCGCGCCGCCGCTGCTGCAGATTCCGATCACAGGATCCGGCGCCGGGGCGCCGGCGGGTACGCTGCCGCCGGGCGCCGTCGCGGTCGTCGAGTTCGACGTGCAGGTGAACGCGGGCGTCCCGACCGGCACGCTCATCAGCAACCAGGGCAGCGTCGCCTCGAACGAGCTGCCGACGCAGCTCACGGACGCGGACGGCAATCCGGCGAACGGCTTTCAGCCGACCGTGGTCGTCGTCGGCGACGCGCAGCAGCTCATCATCACGAAGGAGGTGTTCGTCGTCGGCGGCGGTGTCGCCGCGAGCGGGTCGCGCCTCGAGTACGTGGTGCGCGTGACGAACGTCGGTGCGGTGCCGGCGACCAACGTCCGCATCACCGACGACCTCGGCGCGCTCGTGGGCCTGCTCACCTACGTGCCCGGCTCGGCGACGCTCAACGGGTCGACCGCGGGCGTCAGCTTCACGGCCGGCGTCCTCACCGCCGACTATGCCGCCGTGTGGGGCGAGCTCGCACCGGGCGCGACCGCGGTGCTGCGCTTCCGCGCGGACATCGAAGCGGGGCTTCCCATCGGCACGCGCATCACGAACACGGCGGTCGTGACCTGGAACACACCGCCGCAGAGCGGGTCGGGCTCGGCGGCGGTCGACGTCGGCGGGGTGCCGGGCAGCGCCATTCTGAACGGGCGCGTGTGGCACGACGCCGACTTCGACGACGCGTTCGACGCCGACGAGCCGGCGCTCGCGAACTGGACCGTCGAGATCCGGCGCAACGGCGTCGCCGTGGGAAGCGTCACGACCGCGGCGGACGGAACGTACCGGCTGAGCGGCCTCGCGCCGAACGACGCGACCGGCGATCAGTACGAGCTGCGCTTCCGTGCGCCCGGCGCCGGGCCGAACACCGCCATGCTCGGCCGCGCCGACTCGCCGTTCACCAATGCGCTGCAGCGCATCGCCGACATCGTCGCGCCCTCCGGCGCCAACCTGCAGAACCTGAACCTGCCGATCGATCCGAACGGTGTGGTGTACGACGCCGTCGTGCGCACACCGGTGCCGGGCGCAATGCTCACGATGCGCAACGCCGCGACGCAGGCGGTGCTGCCGAGCGGCTGTTTCGACGATCCCGTGCAGCAGGGGCAGGTGACGACGGCGAGCGGCTACTACAAGTTCGATCTCAACTTCAGCGATCCCGCCTGCCCGCCGGGAGCCGCCTACCTGATCGAGGCGACGCCGCCGGCCGCGGGCTTCATGCCCGCACCGTCGCAGATCATTCCGCCGACGAGCGGTGCGGCGACCGCTCCGTTCTCGGTGCCGGGCTGCCCCGGCACCGCGGACGACGCCGTTCCGGGGACGGCCGACTACTGCGAGGCGCAGCCATCGCCCGCCGCGCCCTCGACCGCCGTGCCGGCGCGCTCGATCGGCACGCGCTACTACCTGCACCTGACGCTGAGCGGTGCTGTCGTGCCGCAGCAGAGCCAGCTCTTCAACAACCACATCCCGCTCGACCCCGAGCTCGATGGCGCCGTCGACATCATCAAGACGACGCCGCTCGTGAACGTCACGCGCGGCGCGCTGGTTCCCTACACCATCACGGTGCGCAACACCCTGCCGGCGACGCTCGAGGACCTCGTCGTGATCGACCGGCTGCCGCCGGGCTTCAAGTACGTGCAGGGTTCGGCGCGCCTGGACGGCGCGCCCGCGGAGCCAGTGTCCTCAGGTACCGAGCTGCGCTGGGAGAACCTGACGCTCGCGACGGGCGAGCAGC
>DASVBY010000103.1:0-4963 GCA_036381895.1 Burkholderiales bacterium
TACCGCATCCCGGGTTCGCTGTTCCTGTTCGTCGCCGCGCTCGCCGCCGGCTGGCCGCATTCCGCCCCGGCGAGCTGCGGGTCCGCGGTCTGCACCCTCAACACCGCCTGGGAGGCCCAGGGGGTGACGACCGAGCCCGGCCTGCGCCTGGACCTGCGCTTCGAGTACATCGATCAGGACCAGCCGCGCGCCGGGCGGCGCAAAGTCGCGGTAGGCGAGATCCCGCAGCACCACGATGAGATACGCACGATCAACCGCAACTGGATCGCCACCTTCGATTATGCGCCGAACCCGGATTGGGGCGTTTCGCTGCAGGTACCATTCCTGAACCGCGATCACGCGCATATCCACCATCATCAAGGAACGCCGCACTTCGAATCCGCCCGCTTCGACGAGATCGGCGATGCACGCCTGCTCGCGCGCCGGCAGCTGGCGGGGGGCGAGGCGACGCACGGGGTGATCGGGGGGCTCAAGCTGCCGACTGGGAAAACCGACGTCGAGCTCGAGCAGGGCGGCGCAGCGGAACGCTCGCTCCAACCCGGCACCGGCACCACCGATCTGGTCGTCGGGTACTACGCCAATACGCTGCGCCTGCTGGCCGACGCGCCGGCGCGCCTCTTCGCGCAGGCGCTGGTGCAGGTGGCGCTCGACGAGGCCCGCGGCTACCGCCCCGGCACCCAGTACAACCTGGACCTCGGGATCGTGTATCCCGCGGCCGGCACCTGGAGCGGGCTGCTGCAGCTGAACGCGCAGGTCCGCGGCCGCGAACGCGGCGACCCTCAAACCGCAGAGCCGGAAACCAGCGGCGGCAGCTTCGTCTGGCTCAGCCCCGGGATCAGCTACGCCCTCAGCCGGTCGACGCAGCTCTATGCCTTCGTGCAGCTGCCGGTTTATCAGCGCGTGAACGGGGTGCAGCTCACCGCGGACTATGCGGCGGCGGCCGGCGTGCACTGGCGCTTCTGAGGAACGCGGCGTTCGGGATCGCGCGATGCGATCCCGAACGCGCCACCACGCTTCGGCGGCACTCGACCCGAGACGGTCCGCGGCGGGCTTGCGCGGAGCGGGCGCTTCCGCGCCGCCGTTCGCATCGCGCGCGAAGCGATGACGGCAGCAGCGGCCGGCTGCGCGGACTGCGGCAGCGCACGGAGAGCGGCGCAGAACGGACGCGCGGGCGGGAACCGCGTGCCGGATCAGCCCTTCAGCTTCTGCTTCAGCAGCTGGTTCACCTGCGCCGGATTGGCCTTGCCGCCGGTCGCCTTCATGACCTGGCCGACGAAATAGCCGAAGAGCTTCTCCTGGCCGGCGCGGTACTGCTCGAGCTGCTTCGGATTCTTCGCGAGCACCTCGTCGATCGCCTTCTCGATCGCGCCGGCGTCGGTGATCTGCTTGAGCCCTTTGCGCTCGATGATGGCATCGGCGTCGCCCTCGCCGTTCCACATCGCCTCGAGCACGTCCTTGGCGATCTTGCCGGAAATCGTCTTGTCCGCGAGCCGCTTGAGGAGCCCGGCCATCATCGCCGCCGTGACCGGCGACTCCTCGATGCTCTTGTTGTCGCGGTTGAGGTAGCCCGAGAGCTCCACCGCGATCCAGTTCGCGGCGGTCTTCGGCTCCACCCCGGAGGCGCGCACGACTTCTTCGTAGTAGTCGGCCATGGCGCGCGCCGCGGTGAGCACGCCGGCGTCGTAGGCGGAAAGCCCGTACTCCTGCATGAAGCGCGCGCGCTTCGCGTCCGGCAGTTCCGGGAGCTGCGCGCGCGCCGCCTCGATGAAGGCGTCGTCGAGCACGAGCGGCGGCAGGTCCGGATCCGGGAAGTAGCGGTAGTCCATCGCCTCTTCCTTGCCGCGCATCGAGCGGGTCTCGTTCCGGTCGGCGTCGTAGAGGCGCGTCTCCTGCACCACCGTGCCGCCCGACTCGAGCAGCTCGATCTGGCGCTCGATCTCGTACTCGATCGCCTTCTCGACGAAGCGGAACGAGTTCACGTTCTTGATCTCGGCGCGCGTGCCGAAGCGGGTCTCGCCCTTGCGCCGCACCGACACGTTGGCGTCGCAGCGGAACGACCCTTCCTGCATGTTGCCGTCGCAGATGCCGAGGTACACGACGAGCTGGTGCAGCTTCTTGAGATAGGCGACCGCCTCCTTCGCCGAGCGCATGTCCGGCTCGGACACGATCTCGAGCAGCGGCGTGCCCGCGCGGTTCAGGTCGATGCCCGACATGCCGCGGAAGTCCTCGTGCAGCGACTTGCCCGCGTCTTCCTCGAGATGCGCGCGCGTGACCCCGATCACCTTCTCGACACCGTCGACCTCGATCGTGATGCGCCCGTGCGAGACCACCGGCAGCTCGTACTGGCTGATCTGGTAGCCCTTCGGGAGATCGGGATAGAAGTAGTTCTTGCGCGCGAACACCGAGCGGCGATTGATGCGCGCGTCGATGGCGAGGCCGAACTTCACCGCCATGCGCGCCGCCTCGCGGTTGAATACCGGCAGCACGCCCGGCAGCGCGATGTCGACCGCGCACGCCTGCGTGTTCGGCGCCGCGCCGTACGTCGTGGACGCGCCCGAGAACGCCTTGCTCTTCGTCAGCAGCTGCGCGTGGACCTCGAGTCCGATGACAGGTTCCCATTCCATATGCATTTACTCGAAACCTCGCGGCGCCCGCCGGTGCCAGTCGGTGACCTGCTGATAGCGATGCGCGACGTTGAGCAGCCGCGCCTCGTCGAAGTACTTGCCGATCAGCTGCATCCCGATCGGCAGGCCCTGCGCGTCGAAGCCCGCCGGAATCGACATTCCCGGCAGGCCGGCGAGGTTCACGGAAATCGTGTAGATGTCGGACAGGTACATCTCGACCGGATCGTCGGTCTTCGCGCCGAGCCTGAACGCCGTCGTCGGGCTCGTCGGCCCGATGATCACGTCGCAGCGCTCGAACGCGCGCACGAAGTCGTTTGCGATCAGCCGCCGCAGCTGCTGCGCCTTCAAGTAGTAGGCGTCGTAGTACCCGGCCGAGAGCGCGTAGGTGCCGATCATGATGCGCCGCTTCACTTCCGCACCGAAGCCCTCGGCGCGCGTGCGGCAGTACATGTCGATCAGGTCCTCGTAGCCTTCGGCGCGGTAGCCGTAGCGCACGCCGTCGTAGCGCGAGAGGTTGCTCGAGGCCTCGGCCGGCGCGAGCACGTAGTAGCACGGCACCGCGAGCTTCGAGTTCGGCAGCTCCACCTCGACCGTCTCGGCGCCGAGCTTGCGCAGCTCGGCGATCGCCGCGTCGATCGCGCGCGCGACCTCGGCGTTCAGGCCTTCGCCGAAGTACTCGCGCGGCAGGCCGATGCGCAGCCCGCGGATGTCGTCGTTCAGCGTCGCGGTGTAGTCGGGCACCGGCCGGTCGAGCGAGGTCGAATCGCGCGGGTCGAAGCCGGCCATGACGTTGAGGAGCAGCGCCGCGTCTTCCGCCGTGCGCGTCATCGGCCCGCCCTGGTCGAGCGAGGAGGCGAACGCGATCATGCCGTAGCGCGACACGCGCCCGTAGCTCGGCTTGAGCCCGGTGAGGTTCGTGAGCGCCGCCGGCAGACGGATCGAGCCGCCGGTGTCGGTGCCGGTCGCCGCCGGCGCGAGCCGCGCGGCCACGGCCGCGGCCGAACCGCCGGAGCTCCCGCCCGGCACGCGCTCGACGTCCCAGGGATTCTTCACCGGACCGAAGTACGAGGTCTCGTTCGACGAGCCCATCGCGAACTCGTCCATGTTGGTCTTGCCGAGGATCACCGCGCCGGCCGCGTTGAAGCGCGCGATCACCGTCGCGTCGTACGGGGCGACGAAGTTCGCGAGCATCCTGGAGCCGCAGGTCGTGAGCCAGCCGTCGGCGCAGAAAATGTCCTTCTGCGCGATCGGGACGCCGGTGAGGGGCTGCGCCTCGCCCTGCGCGCGGCGCGCGTCGGCGGCGCGCGCCTGCGCGAGCGAACGCTCGGGATCGACGGTGATGAAGGCGTTGAGCGCGCGGTGGCGTTCGATGCGCTCGAGGAACGCGGTCGTCAGCTCGACGCTCGAAATCTTGCGCTCGTGCAGCGCCTGCGCGAGCTCGGCTACGGTTCGTTCGATCATGACTACTCGATCACCTTCGGCACCAGATAGAGGCCCGCCTCCACGGCCGGTGCGATCGCCTGAAACTTCTCGCGCTGATCAACCTCGGTCACCTCGTCCTCGCGCAGCCGCAGCGGCACGTCCAGGGGATGCGCCATCGGCTCGACGTTCCGGGTATCGACGGCGTTCATCTGCTCGATCAATCCGAGTATCCGAGAGAGCTCCTCGGCGTACTGCTCGGCCTCATCGCTGCTGATTCGCAGGCGCGCGAGATGTGCTATTTTGCGGACCTGGTTCGTGTCGAGTGACATGGCGGTTGGATCGGAAAGCGCGGGTGGGCGCGAAACCGCCGGAACTTACCATATCCCACCTTTCGGTTGAACCCACTAGTAGCGGTTGATAGAGTTAAACGCTTTTCCCGACGACACATTAACTTCTGTAACCCACAACTTCGGTAACCCACTCCCATGTTCAAAGGACTCCGCGGTTTCTTCTCCAGCGATCTGGCGATCGACCTGGGGACCGCCAACACGCTCATTTTCGTACGCGACAAGGGCATTGTCCTGAACGAACCCTCGGTCGTTGCTATCCGCCAGGAGCACGGCTCGCGCAACAACCGCTCGATCCTCGCCGTCGGCCACGAAGCGAAGAAGATGCTCGGCCGCACGCCGGGCTCGATTCAGGCGATCCGCCCGATGAAAGACGGCGTCATCGCCGACTTCACCGTCACCGGCGAGATGCTCAAGTTCTTCATTCGCAAGGTGCACGAGAACCGGCTGTTCCAGCCGAGCCCGCGCATCATCATCTGCGTGCCCTGCGGCTCGACCCAGGTCGAGCGGCGGGCGATCCGGGAGTCGGCGATCGGGGCCGGGGCGCGGGAGGTATACCTTATAGAAGAG
>DASVBY010000104.1:0-53764 GCA_036381895.1 Burkholderiales bacterium
CGCACCAGCCGCAACCTGGTGTACGTCTTCCTGCTCGGGGAGGCGCTGAAGCGCCGCGGGCGCGCGCACCCGCACGGCATCGGCGCGGTGCACGTGGTCGGCGCCGGCGTCATGGGCGCCGATATCGCCATGTGGGCCGCCGCTCAGGGCTTCACGGTGAGCTTGCAGGACCAGAAGCCGGAGATTCTCGCGCGCGCCGTCGCGCGCGCGCACGAGTTCTTCCGCCGGCGCTTCAAAGACCCGCAACGCGTGCGCGCGGCAATGGACCGCTTCATGCCGGATCTCGCGGGCCACGGCGTGCGCCGGGCGGATCTCATCATCGAAGCCATCGTCGAGCAGGTCGAAGCGAAGCAGGCGCTGTTCCGCGAGCTCGAAGCGCGCGCGCGCCCCGATGCCGTGCTCGCCACCAATACTTCGAGCATCCCGCTCGAAACGCTCGCCGAGGCGCTGCGCGATCCGACGCGCCTCGTCGGTCTGCACTTCTTCAATCCGGTGGCGCGCATGCAGCTCGTCGAGATCGTGCGCGGCAAATACACCGCGCCTGCGGTGCTCGACCGGGCCCGCGCCTGGACCGTCGCGATCGATCGGCTGCCGCTCGACGTCGCGAGCAGCCCGGGATTCCTGGTGAACCGCGTGCTCACCCCGTACCTGCTCGAGGCCGTGAAGCTGCTCGAAGAAGGCGTACCGGCCGACGCCATCGACCGCGCGGCCGTCGAGTTCGGGATGCCCGTCGGCCCGATCGAGCTCGCCGACACCGTTGGCCTCGACATCTGCCTGTCGGTCGCCGAAACGCTCGCCGAGCCGCTTGGCATCGCGGTGCCCGCGGAGCTGCGCGAGCTCGTGGCGCAGGGCCGGCTCGGCAAGAAGACCGGGCGCGGGCTCTATCGCTACGACGCGAAGAGCCGCCGGCGCAAGGACTGGCGCGTCGGGCGCAAGACCCAGGCGCCGCGCCACATCCCGGTCGCGGAGCGCCTGGTGCTGCGGCTGCTGAACGAAGCCATGGCGTGCCTGCGCGAGGGAGTGGTGGCGGACGCGGCGGCGGTCGACGCGGGAATGGTGTACGGCACAGGCTTCGCTCCCTACCTGGGCGGTCCGATGCGCTACGCCGAGAGTCTCGGCCCGACCGGCATCGGCCATAGCCTCTACCGCCTGTCGCAGGAATACGGCGAGCGCTTCGCGCCCGATCCCGGCTGGTCCCAGCCCGAACGCCTGCAGACTCAACCGCTGCCCGGTCGATGAGCGCGCGCTCTACCGATCCGCTTGCCGCCGCCGCGGCGGGCGTGGCGCTCACGGAGGCGTCGAACCTCTCCCACCTCCTCGCCGCGCGGCTCGCGGCGACGCCCGAGCACACGGCTTACCGCCAGTACGACGGCGGCCGCTGGTTCACCATGACCTGGACCGAGGTCGCGCACGAGGTGGCGCGCTGGCAGGCGGCGCTGCGGGCCGCGGGGCTGTCGCCGGGCGACCGCGTCGCGCTCTGCCTGCGCAACCGCGTCGAGTGGGTGCTGTTCGATCAGGCGGCGATCGGCCTCGGGCTCGTCACGGTGCCGCTCTATTTCGACGATCGTGCGGACAACATGGCGTGGTGTCTGAACGACTCGGGCGCCCGCTTCCTGCTGCTCGAGAACGCGGCGCAGTGGCAGGGGCTGCGCGACCAGGTGCGGACGGTCGAGAAGGTGGTGTGTCTCGGCGGGCACGTACCGGACGACGCCCGCGTGCAGCGCCTCGCCGACTGGGCGCCGCCCGGGCGGCATGCGCTCGAGCGCTCGAACGCCGTGCCGCAGGAGCTTGCGACCATCGTCTACACCTCAGGCACCACCGGGCGGCCGAAGGGCGTCATGCTCTCGCACCGCAACATACTGAGCAACGTGCTTGCATGCTCGAAGGTGGTCGAGCTCACCCCGCAGGACGTGAGCGTGTCGTTCCTGCCGCTCTCGCACATGTTCGAGCGCACGGTCGGCTACTACCTCAACATGTACCGCGGCGTGCAGGTCGCGTTTGCGCGTTCGATTTCGCAGCTCGCCGAGGACCTGCGGATCCACAAGCCCACGATCCTGGTCGCGGTACCGCGCGTGTTCGAGCGCATCTGGGGCGCCATGCAGCAAGTGCTGCCGCCGGGCAGCCCGCGGCGGCGGCTGCTCGACAAGGCGATCGAGGTCGGGTGGCGGCGGTTCCGCGGCGAAGCGAGCTGGCAGGACCGGCTGCTCTGGCCGGTGCTCGAAGCGCTGGTCGCGCGCAAGCTGCACGAGCGCCTCGGCGGGCGCGTGCGCACGATCTCCGTCGGCGGCGCAGCGTTCCCGCCGGAGCTCGCGCGCGTCTTCATCGGCCTCGGTCTGAACATCCTCCAGGGCTACGGCCTCACGGAAGCGGCGCCGGTGCTCACCACCAACCGACCCGAGGACAACGACCCGTTTTCGGTCGGCCGGCCCATCGAGGGCGTGGAGCTGCGCTGCGCCGAGAACGGCGAGCTGCTCGCGCGCGGACCCAACGTGATGCTCGGCTACTGGAACAATCCGGAAGCGACGCGCACCGTGCTCGACGCGGACGGGTGGCTCCACACCGGCGATCTCGCGCGCATTCGCGACGGCCGCGTGTACCTCCGCGGCCGCCTCAAGGACATCATCGTGCTCTCGAACGGCGAGAAGGTGCCCCCGGAGGACGCCGAGCAGGCGATCCTCGGCGATCCGGTCTTCGAGCACGCGATGCTGATCGGGGAAGGACGCCCGTACCTCGGTCTCGTCTGCGTCTCGAAGGTCGCGGATCTCGGGGAGCTCTGCCGCCGCGCGAACGCGCAGTTGCACGCGTTTCCCGGTTACGCGCGCGTGCGCTATGTCGCGCGCGTGCCGGGACCCTGGACCGTCGAGAACGGTCTGCTCACGCCGACCTTGAAGCTCAAGCGCAAGCAAGTGGAGCAGCGCTTCGCGCGCGAGATCGAAGCGATGTTCGCCGGGCCGAGCCCGTGCGCGGCGGCGAAGTAGGCGCGCCGGCGGGCCGGCCTCTGGCTCAGGAAACGAAAGCGTCGGTCCGGCGGGCGCGAATCCGCGACCGCCGCCGGGACGCGTGCCGGCTACGTCTGCCGTGCCGCGCGCCGCGCAACGACCTCCTCGACGCTCGATCGGGAGCGCTCGAGCTCCGCCGCCGTCAGCAGGAACACGCACTCATCGCCGCTAGTGGTCGCGAGCCACACGAACGGCACCCGCGGCAGCGCGCGCTCGAGCGCTTCGCGGCTGTTGCCGACTTCGACGATCAGGATGCCGCCGGCCGTGAGGTGGCCCGGCGCCTGGCGCAGGATGCGCAGCACGATATCGAGCCCGTCGGCGCCGGCGGCGAGCGCGAGCCGCGGCTCGTGGTGATACTCGGCGGGCAACGCCTCGAGCTCGTCCTGCGCCACGTACGGCGGATTGCTGACGATCACGTCGTAGCGCCATCCGGCGAGCGCCCCGAACAGGTCGGACTGCACGAGCCGCACGCGCGCGCCGACGCCGTGGCGTTCGACGTTGATCCGCGCCACCGCGAGCGCGTCGGCGGAGATGTCGGCGGCATCGACCTGCGCCTGCGGCAGCGCCAGCGCCGCCGCGATCGCAATGCAGCCGCTGCCGGTGCACAGATCGAGTACCCGCCGCACGCGCGCCGGGGCGATCCACGGTGCGAAGCGCTCCGCGACGACCTCCGCCGTGAGCGATCGCGGCACGATGACCCGCTCGTCCACGTAGAACGGCAGGCCCGCAAACCAGGCCTCGCGCAGCAGATAGGCGGTCGGCTTGCGCGTCTCGATGCGCGCCGCGACGAGCTGCCGCAGCCGCGCCCGCGCCTCGGGACCGAGGCCCTGGTTCGCGCGGCCGGCGAGCGCATGCGGTGCGATTCCGATCGCCGCGCTCACGAGCCAGGCGGCCTCGTCGCGCGCGTTGTCGGTCCCGTGGCCGTAGTAAAGCCCGGCGTCCGCGAGCGCCTCTTGCGCCCAGCGCACGGCGCTGCGCACCGTGCGCGGCCCGGCTATGCTTCCACGCCGCATTGTGCGTACCATTTCCTACGGGACGGTTCGGATTTGCGCCGCGAGGCACGCGCGGCGGCGCCCGGAACGCAAACCCTTGGAATCCGCATCTTAGAACATGAAGGACGTCCGCAATGAGCGCCGCTGCAGTTGCCTCCGGTAGACGCGAAATCGAGGCCATCGCCCTCGTCGGTTTCGGGCATGGCGTGTCGCATTTCTTCCATTTGATGATTCCGTCGCTGTTCCCGTTCCTCATGCGCGATTTCGGGCTGAGCTTCACGCAGCTCGGCCTCCTGAGCGGCGTTTTCTTCACCCTCTCGGGCGTCGGGCAGGCGCTTGCCGGCTTCGTCGTCGATCGGCTCGGCGCACGGCGCGTGCTGCTCGCGGGCCTGAGCCTGTTCGCGGCCGCGGCGGTCGTCCTCGGTCTCGCGCCGAACTACCCGGCGCTCCTGCTCGCCGCCACGGTCGCGGGGCTCGGCAACTGCGTGTTTCATCCGGCCGATTTCACGCTGCTCAATCGCAACATCTCCGGCCCGCGACTCGGTCATGCGTTCTCGGTACACGGCCTTTCCGGCAATCTCGGCTGGGCGCTCGCTCCCGTGTTCATGACCGGCATTGCCGTGAGCTGGAACTGGCGCGCGGCCGCGTTCGCCGCGGCGGCGGTCGCGGTCGCGCCGGTCGTGCTTTTCTGGCTGCGCCGCGACGCGGTGGCCGACATCCCGCCGGCCGCCGGCGACGGCGGCAAAGGGGAAACGCGCGCTTCGACATTCGCGTTCCTCGGCTCCGGCGCGGTCTGGATGTGCTTCCTGTTCTTTCTGCTCGTCACCGTGGCGTTCGCCGCGCTGCAGAACTTCGGCCCCTCGGTGCTGCACGAGGTCTATGGGCTGTCGCTCGCGGCCGGCGCCTCGGCGCTCACGGCGTTCCTGCTGGGCGGCGCCGCCGGGATGGCCGCCGGCGGCTTCGTCGCCGCGCGCTACCAGTCGTTCGATCGGCTCATCGCAACGGTGCTGGCGCTGGCGGCGCTCTTTGCGCTCGCCATCGCCAGCGGCGCGGCGCCCGCCTGGACGGTGACGGCACTCATGGCCGGCATGGGGTTCTTCACCGGGATGGCCGGGCCGTCGCGGGATCTGCTGGTGCGCCACGCCGCGACCGCGCGCTTTGGCAGCAGCGCGTACGGTCGCGTTTACGGCTTCGTCTACTCCGGGCTCGACGTCGGTTTCGCGATCGCACCGGTACTCATCTTCGGCCCACTGATGGACGCGGGGTTGTTTCGCTCGGTGCTGGTCGGCGCCGCGGCCGCACAGGCGCTCGCGATCCTGACCGCACTCAATGTCGGCCGCGAGGCCAGGGTGCCCGCCTGATCGTTCTGGCTCTGCCGTGCGCACCGGCGCAATCCATCGAACGGGCGGAAACGAGCCGGCGGTCCGGACGCGGCTCGCCTGCCGCAGCGCTCTTCAGGAGGGAACGGCGGCACGACGCATCGTGTTACGTGTAAGGCCGTCGCGCCCTTCTGCCGAGCGACGAACCGTGCCTCGGCCGCATCGCGATCACGGGAGGAGCTCCAGCATGGCGGGGTGCGTCAGACGCAGGCGCAGCCCGCTCCGGTGCCGGGTGAGCCAGCCGCGGGCGAGCACGCGCCGCCCCGCGAGCGCCGCGGGCGCGGGGAACCCGCTGTCGGCGGCACGCGGCAGGGTCAGGTGCACGCCGTTGCCGAGCGCGAGCAGCACGAACCCACGGCGAAAGCGGACAGCGCGTACCGTGCCGGCGAGGCGGACGAAACCGCCCGGGTGATCCGGCGCGAGCCGTTCCGCCGGAACGGGTTCGTACACCGAAAGTCGCCAGATGCCGCGGCGCTGCCGGCGCGCCGCTGCTTCCGCCGCACGATACTCATCGAGCCGCGCAACGTTTGGCGGTATGGCCACGAACCAGGCGAGCCCCTCTTCCAGCAGGACCCGCTGCAAGTCGCGGCCGTCCCCGAGCGTTACGTACGCGAGCGTGCGGCCGTAGCGGTCGAAGCGCTCGCGATCGAAGCCTAGCCGCACCGCGCGATTCTCGACGAGCGCGCGGGTGCGATCGCGTGCGGCCGCCGCGAGCGGCTGGTCGGGTGCGCCCTCCTTGCCGAATTCAGGAGTATTGATGCCGATGAGCCGTACCTCGCGGCCGTCGGCGAGCCGCAGGCTGTCGCCGTCGAGCACGCGTACGACGTGCGCTTCCTCGCCGTACGCCGAGGCGTGGAGCGCGAGCGCCGCCGCGAGAACGGCCGCCGCGAAGCGGAAGAGGTGAAATCGCGGCGTCAGGGGTTGTGCGCGTCGCGCAAGCACGTGCCGTCACCGGGAAGCGCAGCGCCACGCGCGCGGGGGAAATGCGTGCTCAGGAAGCCTGCTTGCGGGCGTACTTCTGGCGGAACTTCTCGACGCGGCCTTCGGTGTCGACGATCTTCTGCTTGCCCGTGTAGAACGGGTGGCACTGCGCGCAGACTTCGATGTGCAAATCGCGTCCCGCGGTCGAACGCGTCTTGAAGCTGTTGCCGCACGCACACGTGACGGTGATCTCTTTGTACTCGGGGTGGATTCCGGCCTTCATGGAAAACGACCTCTGCGCTGGCGCCGCCGGCCGGGCGGCGATTTCAAGGGCCGCGTAGTCTAGGGCAAAGAGGCCAGCGGCAGCAAGCGCGCCGGGGCGCCGGCGCGGGCGGCGCCGGGGAGATCGAGCCTGAACTCCGCCGAGGCGCGGTTGCCGGAAGCGTCGATGGCCGCGTAACGGGCGATGTAGCCCGTCCCATCCGCGGCGCGCTCGAGCGATTCGAGGATCACCAGCGGCTGCGGATCCCGGTCGTCGGTCGCAACCGGTTCCAGCCGTACCGTGGCCTTCGCCTCCGACGGGCCGGGCGCGACGTGCCCGGAGATCGAGATCTTGGGCGGCACGACATCGGCACGCTCGAGCACGCCCTCGACCGTCGCGGCGCCCGTCGCAGCGGCGAACCGGCTCCAGAGGTAGCTTTCGTCGGCTCCGGCGACGGACACCGCAAAACCGCTCGCCGTGGTGCCCGTGGAGATCCCCTGCCCGGGCCCCGGCGCCTGCCACTCGATGCAGTGTCCGCGGGCGCCGTGCGGGCGTAAAAGCCGGGCCCGCCAGCCCGCGGGCCGCGCCACAGCCGCCGCCGCGAGCTCGTACCAGGTGCCGAACTCGTCGGTTCGCACCGCACTCGCACCGATCGGCAGCGCTTGGAGCTCGGGCACATCGGGGTCCGCCGACGAGAGGCGCGCGCAACCGAGGTAGAGCCGCAGGATCTCGCCTGCACCCGCGTTCTTGACCGCGTAGTGATAAATGGTGTTTCCCCCGTCGCGCGTGCCGTAAACGGAGACGAGCGCCTGCGGCGTCTGCCCGCGCGCGGCAGCGCTGGCACCGAAAACAACCAGTAATACGAGGAGCGATCGCGAGGTCATGGGAGCCGCCCGGTCGGACTACAGCATACGACCGGCTCCCCGAGCGGAAGTGCGAAGGCGGCGCGCATCGTGCGCCGCCGGCGAGCAACGCCCGCTCAGCGCTTCATGGAATCGAAGAATTCTGCGTTGTTCTTCGTGGAGCGCAGCTTCTCGAGCAGGAACTCCGACGCCTCGAGCTCGTCCATCTGGTGCAGGAGCTTGCGCAGGATCCAGATCTTCTGCAGCTCATCCGGCGGCAGCAGCAGCTCTTCGCGGCGCGTCCCGGAACGATTGATGTTGATCGAGGGATAGACCCGCTTCTCGGACAGCCGGCGGTCGAGGTGAATCTCCATGTTGCCGGTGCCCTTGAACTCCTCGTAGATGACGTCGTCCATCTTCGAGCCGGTATCGATCAGGGCGGTCGCGATGATCGTGAGGCTGCCGCCCTCTTCGATGTTGCGCGCGGCGCCGAAGAAGCGCTTCGGGCGCTGCAGCGCGTTCGCATCGACGCCGCCCGTGAGCACCTTGCCCGACGCCGGCACGACGGTGTTGTAGGCGCGCGCGAGGCGCGTGATCGAGTCGAGCAGGATCACGACGTCGCGCTTGTGCTCGACCAGACGCTTCGCCTTCTCGATCACCATCTCCGCCACCTGCACGTGGCGCGCCGCCGGCTCGTCGAACGTCGAGGCGATGACCTCGCCGCGCACGGAGCGCTGCATCTCGGTCACTTCCTCCGGACGCTCGTCGATCAACAGCACGATCAGCATGCACTCGGGATGGTTGGCGGTGATCGAGTGCGCGATGTTCTGCAGCATCACCGTCTTGCCGGCTTTGGGCGGCGAGACGATGAGGCCGCGCTGACCCTTGCCGATCGGCGCGATCAGGTCGATCACGCGCGAGGTCAGATTCTCACTCGAGGCGTTGTCGCGCTCGAGCTTGATCCGCTCCTGCGGGTGCAGCGGCGTCAGGTTCTCGAACAGAACCTTGTTCTTCGCTTCCTCGGGCGGCTGAAAGTTGATCTCCTCGACCTTGAGCAGCGCGAAGTAGCGCTCGGATTCCTTCGGCGGGCGGATGTTTCCCTTGACGGTGTCCCCGGTGCGGAGATTGAAGCGGCGGATCTGCGAGGGCGAAACGTAGATGTCGTCGGGACCGGCGAGGTAGGAGCTGTCGGCCGATCGAAGGAAGCCGAAGCCGTCCTGGAGTATCTCGACGACGCCTTCGCCGATGATGTCCTCGCCCTTCTTCGCCTGGGCCTTGAGGATCGCGAAGATCAGGTCCTGCTTGCGCAGTCGGCTGCCGCCCTCGAGATCGAGAGCGCTTGCCATTTCGGCAAGCTCGGTCGCCGGCTTCTTTTTGAGTTCGGAAAGATTCATCAAGGTTGGGGTCATTGCGTCCACCGCTTGCAGGTCCACGGGACCTGGGTCACCCGCCGCTCGCTTCGGGGGGTAGGAAACGGGTAAGGGTTAACGAAAAAAAGGGAGTAGGATTTGTTTAGGGAAGCTCGCGCTCACCTACAAATACACGTTAACACCAGATTCGCGGCTCGTCCAGTCGAACAACCCCGAGGCTCAGAGGTGCCCGTCGAGGAAGGCGGACAGCTGCGACTTCGACACCGCCCCCACCTTGGTCGCTTCCACGCTGCCGTTCTTGAACAGCATCAGCGTCGGGATGCCGCGGATGCCGTACTTGGGCGGCGTCATCGGATTCTCGTCGATGTTGAGCTTGGCGATCTTGAGGCGACCGCTGTACTCGCGCGCGATCTCTTCGAGCACCGGAGCGATCATCTTGCAGGGGCCGCACCACTCGGCCCAGTAGTCGACCAGCACGGGCTCGGTGCTCTTCAGGACGTCGCGCTCGAAGCTGTCGTCGGTAACGCTGATAATGCCTGCGCTCATGTTCGAAACTGTCTCCATCTGAATCCGGCCTGACCGCGGGAAGGGGTAGGGCGGGGGATACGGGATTGCTCAGATATTTGAAGCCAATTGGTCTGTCCAATGCAAGGGCCGCGGGCCCCGCCCGCGCACGCTATCAATGCCTCGCGGGTACTGTTATTCTTGACATACAAAGAGGAAATGAGCGATCACCACCACCTAACCGACCTGCCGTTCAGCCGGCTCGACCTCCCGCCGGCGCTGCTGCAAGGCACCCAAGCCGCAGGCTTCGCGTACTGCACGCCGATCCAGGCGCAGGCGCTGCCCATCGCGCTCGCGGGCCGCGACGTCGCCGGCCAGGCGCAGACCGGCACCGGCAAGACGGCGGCGTTCCTGCTTGCCACCTTCAGTCACCTGCTGACGCACGCGCCCGCACCCGAGCGCGCGCCGACGCAGCCGCGCGCCATCATCCTCGCACCGACTCGCGAGCTCGCGGTTCAGATCCACAAGGATGCCCAGGTGCTCGGTGCCGCCACCGGGTTTCGCCTGGTGGTCGTCTTCGGCGGCACCGGCTACGACAGCCAGCGCCGCGAGCTCGAGGCGGGCGTCGACGTGCTGATCGGCACGCCCGGACGCATCATCGATTACTTCAAGCAGCACGTGTTCGACCTGAAGGCGATTCAGGTGATGGTGCTCGACGAGGCCGACCGCATGTTCGACCTCGGCTTCATCAGGGACATTCGCTTTCTGCTGCGCCGCATGCCGCCGCCCGAGCAGCGGCTCAACATGCTGTTCTCGGCAACGCTGTCCTACCGCGTCACAGAGCTCGCGTACGAGCACATGAACAACCCCGAGTTCGTGCGCGTGGACGCCGACAAGCGCACCGCCGACAAGGTCGAGCAGGTGCTCTATCACACGGCGAACGAAGAGAAGATTCCTCTGCTCGTCTGGCTGCTGCGCAACCGCGACCCGGCGCGCAGCCTCGTCTTCGTCAACACCAAGGACATGGGCGAGCGGCTCGTCGCCTGGCTGCAGGCGAACGGCTTTCGCGCCGGCATCCTTTCGGGCGACGTCCCACAGAAGATGCGCCTGCGGCTCCTCGCCGACTTCAGCGAAGGGCGGCTGCCGATCCTGGTGGCGACCGATGTCGCGGCGCGCGGCCTGCACATCCCCGACGTGTCGCACGTGTTCAATTTCGACCTGCCGCAGAATCCCGAGGACTACGTACATCGCATCGGGCGCACGGCGCGCGCCGGCAAGAGCGGCGATGCGGTGAGCTTCGCGTGCGAGCGCTACGTGTTTTCGCTGCCCGACATCGAGGCTTATATCGGCTACAAGATACCGGTGGAGCGCTTCGACCCGGAAAGCCTCCCCTCGCTCACGCCGCCCGAGCGGCGGAGCGGGGCGCGCGAACACGGACATGGCCGCAGCAGCCGCGGGCGCCAGCGCGGCCGCGACGACGGCAGGCGCGAGCGTGCCGAGCAAGCGGCGGCCGCGGCAAAACCGGCGCCGGAGCCGGCGGCACGGCCCGCGGCTCCCCGCGAAACGCCGCGTGCGCGGCTGCTGCGGCGCCGCGGCTTCGAGACACCGGCGGTCGGTTGAGTCCGTTCAGCGCACAGCGAAGGAGGACGGGGGTATGGCACGAATCATCACATCCGAAGGCAAAGAGATCACCGATTTCGAAGCGATCCGCAGCCGCCTGGCGAGACTCGGGATCGCGCTCAATGCCTGGAGCGCCCCGGCGACGCCGCGCGCGGGCGAGCTGCTCGAGAAGCAAAGTTTGACCGACGCGGAGAAGGAGGAGCTGCTCGGGCTGGTCGAGGAGCGTTTCGAAGAGCTCAAGCGCGGGAAAGGCTACACGACGCGCGACATGGTCGTGATCCACGAGGCGATTCCCAATCTCCGGGACATGCTCGCCAAGTTCGAGAAGATCCACTACCACACCGACGACGAGGTACGCTACGTCCTCGCCGGTCGCGGCTACTTCGGGTTCGTGGAGCCGGACGGCGGACAGTTCCTGCTCGAAGTGTCCGCCGGTGACTACATCAACGTGCCGGCCAATACCGAGCACTGGTTCGAGATGCGCGACTCGAAGCGCATCAAGGCGGTGCGCTACTTCATCGATACTTCCGGATGGGCGCCGGTCTACACCGGGCGCGAAATGGCGGCGTTCGCATAACGGCGCCGCTCTCCCGGCGGGCGCGGCGCATGAGCCCGAGTCCGTTTCCCGTGTGGACGCCGCGTTCGGCTCCGGTTTCCTTTCGCTAGTGGCCCGATCGCTCGACGACCTCTCCCCGCGCGCGGCGCTCGTCGAGATCGCGCGCGACTTCCATGCGCGCGGGTGGATGGCGGGCACGGCCGGCAATCTGTCGGCACGTGCCGATGCCGAGCACTTCTGGATCACGGCGAGCGGGCTGCCGAAGGGGCGGCTGGAGGAATCGGATTTCCTGCTGGTGCGCGTCGCCGACGGTGCGGTTGCGGAGCGCGGGCGCGCCGCTCAGGCGCCGTCGGCCGAGACTTCGATTCACGCCGCACTCTACGCCCTGTTCCCGCAGGCGCGCGCCTGCCTGCATGGGCACAGCGTCGCAGCCTGTCTCGCCACCGCCCGGCTGCCGGCCGCCGCGAAGGGCGTGCGGCTTCCGGCGCTGGAGATGCTCAAGGGGTTCGACGTGCCCGGGGAGCACCCCCGGGTGGAGCTGCCGCTCTTTCCGAATCACGCCGACGTCGGCCGCATTGCGCGCGAAGTCCGGACCCGCTTCGCCAAGGCGCCGCCTGCCGTCACGGCACTCCTCGTGCGCGACCACGGCCCGACCGTGTGGGGCCGCAGCCCCCAGGAAGCCTACAACCGCTTCGAGGTCCTCGATTTCCTCCTACAGTACCTCGCTCGCCGCTGATGCCGGCGCTGTCGCGCCTGCGGGCTCTCGCTGATTGACGTTCTCTGGTAAGGTGGCCGCGTGAACCCGGCGAATCCGAATCGCTCCGCGTCTCGGGCGTTGCGCACCGCGCGGATGCTTCTCTGGGGCGTGTTGCTCGCCTGGCCGCTCTTCGTGCTGGCGCAGGCCGGGGCTCCCTCCGCCGCGCCGTCCGGCGCGCGCGGGAGCGTTTTCGTGCTGCAGATTAGGGGCGCCATCGGGCCCGCCACCGCCGATTACGTGCACCGGGGGCTGCAACGCGCCGCGGCGGCCGGCGCAAAGCTCGTCGTGCTGCACATGGATACGCCGGGCGGACTCGATGCCTCGATGCGCGAGATCATCAAGGAGATCATCGCGTCGCCGGTGCCGGTGGCGACCTATGTCGGGCCCTCCGGCGCGCGGGCGGCGAGCGCCGGCACCTATATTCTCTATGCCAGCCACGTTGCGGCGATGGCGCCGGGAACGAACCTCGGCGCAGCGACGCCGGTGCAGATCGGCGGCGGTGCGGCACCGGGCGGCAGCGAACGCCCCCAGGAGGAGCCATCCAAGGAAAAGGGCAAGGACAAGCCGGCGGGCGGCAAGGGCACGCGCGGTGAAGAGCGGGCGCCGGCGGGGGGCGATGCCATGACGCGCAAGGTGGTGAACGACGCGGTCGCCTATATCCGCGGTCTCGCGCAGATGCGCGGCCGCAACGGCGACTGGGCGGAGAAGGCGGTACGCGAGGCGGCGTCGCTGCACGCGCACGAAGCGCTCAAGCAGAACGTGATCGACGTAGTGGCGGCCGACATCCCTGAGCTGCTGCGCAAGATCGAAGGCCGCAAGGTCGAGGTGCAGGGCAAGCCGCTCAAGCTCGCGCTCGCCGGCGCGGCGATCGAGCAGGTCGAGCCCGACTGGCGCAACAAGCTGCTCGCCGTCATCACCGACCCGAACGTCGCCTACATCCTCATGATGCTCGGCATCTACGGCATCTTTTTCGAGCTGTGGAACCCCGGCTACGTCATTCCCGGCGTCATCGGCGGCATCTGCCTGCTGCTCGCGCTCTACGCGTTTCAGGTGCTCCCCGTGAACTACGCGGGGCTCGGTTTGATCCTGCTCGGCATGGCGTTCATCGTCGCGGAGGTGTTCATGCCGAGCTTCGGCGCGCTCGGCATTGGGGGCGTGGTCGCGTTCGTGATCGGCTCGATCATCCTGCTTGACACCGAGGTTCCGGGCTACGACGTCGCGTTGCAGCTCATCATCGCCGTCGCCCTGGTGAGCAGCGCGATCTTCTTCGGCGTCGTCACCATGGCGCTGCAGGCGCGCAAGCGCGCGGTCGTGAGCGGACGCGAGCAGATGCTCGGCGCGATCGGCGAAGCGACGGAGGCGTTCACCGGCAGCGGCTGGGTGCGCGTGATGGGCGAGATCTGGCGCGCGCGCAGCCGCACGCCGGTCGCCGCGGGACAGAGAGTACGGGTGGTCGGGATGGAAGGCCTGACGCTGACGGTCGAACCATACGAACAAGAGGGCAGCTAACATGGAATTCGCTTCTACGGGCTTCATCATTGCGGTCATCGCGCTGATCCTGTTCTCGGCGATCCGCGTGCTGCGCGAGTACGAGCGTGGCGTCGTGTTCATGCTCGGCCGGTTCTGGCGCGTCAAGGGGCCGGGTCTGGTGATCATCATCCCGGGCATTCAGCAGATGGTGAAGGTCGATCTGCGCACGGTCGTGATGGACGTCCCGCCGCAGGACGTGATCTCGCGCGACAACGTCTCGGTGAAGGTGAACGCCGTAATCTACTTCCGCGTGATCGATCCGCAGCGCGCCATCATTCAGGTCGAGGACTACTACGCCGCCACCAGCCAGCTCGCGCAGACGACGCTGCGCTCGGTGCTCGGGAAGCACGACCTCGACGAGATGCTCGGCGAACGCGACAAGCTCAACGCCGATATCCAACACATCCTCGATGTCGCGACCGACGCCTGGGGCATCAAGGTATCCGCGGTCGAGATCAAGCACGTCGACATCGACCCGACGATGGTGCGCGCGATCGCGCGGCAGGCCGAAGCGGAGCGCGAACGCCGCGCCAAGGTGATCCATGCGGAAGGCGAGCTGCAGGCGGCGGAGAAGCTGGTGCAGGCGGCGGAGCAGATTAGCCGCAACTCGCAGGCGCTGCAGCTGCGCTACCTCGCAACGCTCGCCGGCATCGCGAGCGAGCGCAGCTCGACGATCGTGTTTCCGCTGCCGATGGACCTGGTTGCGCCGTTTCTCGAGAGCCAGAAGAAATCGGGCTGACCCGTCCCCGCGCTCAGCGCACCTGCCAGGCGACGATGGCCACGGGCCCCACGCTCGAGCCGAACTCGAGCCGCGGGTAGTAGCCTTCGGCGTTGGGAACGGTGCTGCCGTGCAGCACCAGCACGCCGCCGGCGCCGCGGATCAGCTCGAGCGGTTGCCAGCGCCCGTGCACGCGGGCGAGGAGCGGTTCCTCCTCGAGCCTGAAATACGGCACCCAACCGGAAGCGCGCGCGTAGTAGCGCAGCCAGACGCGGCAGAGCAGCGCCGGCGCGGACGGCGTCCCGGTGTACAGCTCGACGACGCGTTCGGGCGGCCGGGCGGCGCGCTCGACCGGTTCCGGCTCGATGATCCAGGTCGGCGCGGCGACGACCGTCTTCGCGAGCTGGACGCCCCGCCTGTCGAGGATCTCGAGCTTCGCCGGCGCGGCGCCCGGGGCCCCGGGCGTCGAGGCGACCACGGTGAAGAGCCGTGGCGCTTCCTCGTCCGCACGAACGAAAGCGGCCCCCGCGAGGAGCAGCGCGAGCAGCAGGAGGCGGCAGGGACGCGTCACCATCACCGGGAAGCGTAGTGGCGATGGCGCGCGGTGTCCACGCGCGCCGGCGGCGGCTCAGCCGGAGTCGCGCGCGGCTGACGCGGGTTCGGGAGGGACCGGGCGCTTGCGCCCGTTCGCATCCAGCGCGACGTAGGTGAGCAGCGCCTCCGTGACGAGCACGACCTCCCCGGGGTTCGGTGTGTTCCAGTTGCGCTCCGCGTATACCTTGACGTCGACCGTGAGCGAGGTGGTGCCGACGCGCACGAGCTTGGCGTAGAAGCTCACCACGTCCGCGACGTACACCGGCCGCTTGAACGTGAAGGCGTTGACAGCGACGGTCGCGACGCGCCCTTGCGCACGCCGCGCCGCGACGATGCCGCCGGCGATGTCGACTTGCGACATGATCCAGCCGCCGAAGATATCGCCGGTTGCGTTCGTATCGGCAGGCGCGGGCGACACGCGCAGCGTCGGTTCCTCGTGCTCGGGCAGTCGCATCGTCATCTGGCCGTCAGCGGGAAAACCAGCGCTCTTTTACCGCAAAGGATGCCGGGGACGCAAAGATCCGTACAGTCCCGAGGCCCGGCTCAGCCTGACATCCCTTACGTCCCTGGCGCGCGAGCGCTCAGCCTTCGAGCCAGTCGCGCGGCCGCAGGAAATGATCGTAGAGGCGCGCTTCCGGCGAGCCCGGCTGCGGGCGCCAGTCGTAGCGCCACGCGACGAGCGGCGGCAGCGACATCAGGATGGATTCGATGCGCCCGCCGGACTGCAGCCCGAACAGGGTGCCGCGGTCGTACACCAGATTGAACTCCACGTAGCGCCCCCGCCGGTAGAGCTGGAAGGCGCGCTCGCGCTCGCCGTAGGGGGTGTGCTTGCGGCGAGCGACGATCGGGAGGTACGCCTCGAGGTAGCGATCGCCGACGCTGCGCAGGAAGCCGAAGCCATGCTCGAAGCCGCCTTCGTTCAGATCGTCGAAGAACAGGCCGCCGATTCCACGGGGTTCGCCGCGGTGCTTGATATAGAAGTACTCGTCGCACCAGCGCTTGAAGCGGGCGTAGTAGTCGGCGCCGAACGGATCGCACGCCGCTTTCGCCACGCGATGCCAATGCACGCAGTCCTCCTCGTAGCCGTAGTACGGCGTGAGGTCGAAGCCGCCGCCGAACCACCAGACGGGCTCGGCGTCCGGGCGCTCGGCGATGAAGAAGCGCACGTTGCAGTGCGAGGTGGGCACGTGCGGATTGCGCGGATGCACCACCAGCGAAACGCCGAGCGCGCGAAAGGCGCAGCCCGCGAGCTCAGGCCGGCGCGCCGTCGCGGCCGGCGGCAGCGCGGCGCCATGGACATGCGAGTAATTGACTCCGGCCTGCTCGAACACCGCGCCGTCGGCGAGTACCCGCGTGCGCCCGCCGCCTCCGCCCGGCCGCTCCCAGCGGTCCTCGCGGAAGCGTGCGCGCCCGTCCTCGGCCTCGAAGGCCGCACAGATGCGCGCCTGCAGCTCGAGCAGGTAGCGCTCGATGGCGGCGAGATCGGGTGTGCCGGACGGCGCCGTCATGGGTACGCTGCACCAACGAAGGACGGAGTGGGTTTCGGCTCGCGCGTCATGGGCGGACCACCGCGCCGGTGAGGGCGTCGCGAATGGGCGTCGGCGCGGCGAGCCGGCCTACCCGGCCGGGCAGTACGTAATCCACGGCGCCGCCGAAGCGGCGGACCGTGTCGCGGAAGGTGCGGGCGGGCTGCTCGCCGCGGCGGTTGGCGCTCGTGGAGATGATCGCGATTCCGGCTTCGCGGCACAGGGCGGCGGCCTGCGGATGCGCCGTCACGCGCACCGCGATACGCGGATGGGCACCGGTGATCCAGCGCGGCACGTGCGGGCGCGGCTCGAGAAGCCAGGTGTGCGGACCGGGCCAGGTGGCGGCGACGTGCGCCGGCACGTCAGCGACGTAGGGTGCCAATTGCTCTATGGAGGCGGCGAGCACGATCAATCCCTTGTGCGCAGGGCGCTCCTTCAGGCGCAGCAGCCGCACCACGGCAGCTTCGTTGCGCGGGTCGCAGCCGAGGCCGAAGCAGTGCTCGGTGGCGTACGCGACGATGCCCCCGGAGCGGAGCAGATGCGCGGCGTGCTCGAGCGATCCGGGCACTGCTAACGGCGCCGATGCGCCCCATCCGCGGCGCGCGCCGGACCCCGGGCGGCGGGCGCTCGCCGTGCTGCGCGCGTCATTGCTTGAACCGCTCCTGCACCGCCTTGTCCTTGGCGCTCACTTCGGCCGCGTTCGCCTCCCGGTCGGCGCGCAGCCGTCCGGCGAGAGCCGCATCCGAGAGTGCCATGATCTGCGCCGCGAGGTAGGCGGCATTCCTGGCGCCGGCCTTGCCGATGGCTACGCATGCGACCGGGATGCCGCCCGGCATCTGCACGGTCGAGAGCAGCGCGTCCTGTCCTTTGAGCGGTCCCGCCTCGAGCGGTACGCCGATCACCGGCTTCAACGTCAGCGCGGCCACGGTGCCGGCGAGATGCGCCGCCATGCCGGCGGCGGCGATGAAGACCGCGCAGCCGCGCGCGTCCGCTTCCTTCACGAACGCATGCGTCGCGTCCGGGGTGCGGTGCGCGGAGAGCACCCGTACCTCGCGCGCGACGCCGAGTTTGTCGAGCGTCTCGATCGCCGCCTGCATGGCCTCGAGGTCGGAGTCCGACCCCATGAGAATCGCAACGAACGGTTTGTTCATAACCGAGATGATTCGAAGCAGCCGCGGCTCTATCCGGGCGAACGCGGCTCGAAGGAGGAGCCGAGCGGCAGCGTCCGCCCGCTGCCGGCCCATCTCCTCACGTCTTCTTCTCGCGCGCTACCGCCCGCCATCCGATGTCGCGGCGGTAGTGCACGTTCTGCCAGTGGATGCGCCCGACCGCCTCGTAGGCGCGCTGCTGCGCGGCGGTCACTGTAGCGCCGAGCGCGGTCACACACAACACACGCCCGCCGCTCGTTACGATCTCCCCGTCGCGCTCCGCGGTGCCGGCGTGAAACACTTTGACATCGGGTGCATCGACCGGCAGCCCGTGGATCACGTCGCCCTTGGCGAAGCCGCCGGGGTAGCCCCCGGCCGCCATGACGACCCCGAGTGCGGCGCGCGCGTCCCAGCGCGCCGCCGCGCGGTCGAGCTCGCCGGCGAGCGCGATCTCGATGAGCTCGACGAGATCCGTTTGCAGCCGCATCAGCACCGGCTGGGTCTCGGGATCGCCGAAGCGGCAATTGAACTCGAGCACGTTGGGGGTGCCGTCGGGCGTGATCATGAGACCGGCATAGAGAAAGCCCGTGTACGGGGTGCCTTCGTCGGCCATGCCGCGGACCGTCGGCACGATCACCTCGCGCATGATGCGTTCTTCGAGTGCGGGCGTCACGAGCGGCGCGGGGGAGTAAGCGCCCATGCCGCCGGTGTTCGGTCCCTGGTCGCCGTCGTACACGCGCTTGTGATCCTGCGAGGTCGCGAGCGGCAGCGCCGTACGGCCGTCGACCATCACGATGAAGGTCACTTCCTCGCCCGGAAGGAAATCCTCAACCACCAGGCGCCGCCCGGCATCGCCCAGTACGCGCTCGCGCTGCAGGCGCCGTGCCGCTTCGAGGAACTCTTCGCGCGTGCCGGCGATCACGACACCCTTGCCCCCGGCCAAACCGTCGGCTTTGAGCACCGCGGGAAAGCGCAGCGTGTCGGCGAGACGTACGGTCGCCTGGTAGTCGTCGGTTTCGCGGTACGCCGCCGTCGGGATCCGGTGGCGCGCGAGGAAGCTCTTGGCGTAAGCCTTCGAGCCTTCGAGCCGCGCGCACGCCCGGGTCGGGCCGAAGCAGCGCAGGCCGGCGGCGGCGAACCGGTCGACGATGCCGGCCACGAGCGGGGCCTCGGGGCCGACGATGGTGAGATCGATGTTCTCGGTGTGCGCGAAGCGGAGCAGCCCGTCGATGTCATCGGCCGCGATCGGCACGTTCTCGCACTTCGGCTCGCGCGCCGTGCCCGCATTGCCGGGCGCGACGTATACCCGACTCGTGCGCGACGACTGCGCGGCCTTCCAGGCGAGCGCGTGTTCGCGCCCGCCGCCCCCGACAATGAGAATCTTCATACCTATGACCGATCCAGCGATACGCGCCGAGGGGCGGCGCTCATCGAATGACGGAGCGCGCGAGCATCCGCGGATGCTCGTGCATGCGCATCGTAGCCGAGACGATCAGTGCCGAAAATGCCGCACGCCCGTGAATACCATGGCGATCCCGTGCTCGTCGGCCGCCGCGATCACCTCCTGATCGCGCATCGAGCCGCCCGGCTGGATCACCGCCGTCACGCCCGCCGCCGCGGCCTGATCCAGGCCGTCGCGGAACGGGAAGAACGCGTCCGACGCCATGACGCTACCGCGCACCTCGAGTCCCGCATCGCGTGCCTTGAGCGTCGCGAGCCGCGCGCTGTCCACCCGACTCATCTGACCGGCGCCGATGCCGATGGTGCGCTCGTCGCGGCAGTAGACGATTGCGTTCGACTTCACGTACTTGACGACGCGCCACGCGAACAGGAGGTCGCGCAGCTCGGCATCGCTCGGTGCGCGGCGCGTCACCCGCTTGAGCTGCGTCGGCGCAATGCGGACGGCGTCCGCATCCTGCAGCAGCACGCCCCCCGTGACGCGCTTGATATCCCAGGCAGCCGCCGGCGTCGCCCATGCGCCGCAGACGAGCACGCGCACGTTCGCCTTCGTGGCGAGGGCGCTGCGCGCGTCGGCGTCGATATCGGGTGCGATGATCACCTCGACGAACTGGCGCGCGACGATCGCGCGCGCGGTCGCGCCGTCGAGCGGACGGTTAAACGCGATGATGCCGCCGAAGGCGGAGGTCGGATCCGTCGCGTAGGCGGCATCGTACGCGGCCGCGAGCGAATCGGCGGCCGCGACCCCGCAGGGATTGGCGTGCTTGACGATCACGCACGCCGGGCGCTCGAACGCCTTCACGCACTCGAGCGCCGCATCCGCGTCCGCGATATTGTTGAACGAGAGCTCCTTGCCCTGCAGCTGGCGTGCGCCCGCAATGCTGCCCGCGGGCGGTGGGTGCTCGACGTAGAACGCGGCGCGCTGGTGCGGGTTCTCGCCGTAGCGCAGTACCGCCGACAGGCGGAACTGGAGATTCAACGTGCGTGCGAAATCGGCGCGCGCGCCGTCGGGCGCGAGCGCGCCGAGATGGTTCGCGATCGCGCCGTCGTAGCGCGCGGTGTGCTCGAACGCCTTGACCGCGAGGCGAAAGCGCGTCGCGGCGCTCACGGCGTTCGCGTTCGCATCCATCTCCGCGAGCACGGCGTCGTAGTCCGCACTCTCGACCACCACCGTGACCGCCGCGTGATTCTTCGCCGCGGCGCGCAGCAGCGTCGGTCCGCCGATGTCGATGTTCTCGATCGCCTCGGCGAGGGTGCAGTCGGCGCGCGCGACCGTCTGCTCGAACGGATAGAGATTGACGACGACCAGATCGATCGGCGGGATGTCGTGCTGCGCGAGCGCGGCCATGTGCGCCGGCTCGTCGCGGCGCGCGAGCAAGCCGGCGTGCACGCGCGGGTGCAGCGTCTTCACGCGCCCGTCGAGCATTTCCGGGAAGCCGGTGTGCTGCGCGATCTCGATGACGCGCACCCCGGCGTCGACGAGCAGGCGCGCGGTGCCGCCGGTCGAGAGGATCTCGACGCCGCGCGCGGCGAGCGCGCGGGCGAAATCCACGATCCCGGTCTTGTCCGATACGCTGATGAGCGCGCGCCTGATTGCGGTCATCGTGAATCGTCGCGAGCGGCAGCGCGCGCCGCGGCGCCGCTCAGTTGAGCTTGTAGTGCTTGAGCTTCTTGCGAAGCGTATTGCGATTGATGCCGAGGAGCTCCGCCGCGCGGCACTGGTTGCTCTTTACGTGACGCATGACGATCTCGAGCAGCGGCCGCTCCACCTCGGACATGACCATATGGTACACGTTCGTGGTCTTCTCGCCGTTAAGGTCGTGGAAGTACCGCTCGAGCGAGTTCCGCACGTGCGTCGACAGCAGGACTTTGCGTTCTTTCATGCCGCGAGCCCGAGGTTCTGCATCTGTCGATCGAAGAACTCGTGCACCATTTCGAGCTGCGCCGCGGCCGTTTCGGCCTGATTGACGCGGTAGCGGAACACGGCGCCGCCAGCGAGCCCCTTGCTGTACCAGGAAATGTGCTTGCGCGCGACGCGCACGCCCCTGTGCTCGCCGTAGAAGTCGTAGAGGTTGTGCAGGTGTGCGATCAGGGTGTCGCGCACTTCCGCGAGCGGCGGCGGCGGGAGCTTTTCGCCGGTCGCGAGATAGTGCCCGATCTCGCGGAAAATCCAGGGGTTTCCCTGAGCCGCGCGTCCGATCATCACGCCGTCCGCGCCCGTCTGCCGCAGCACGGCAGCCGCCTTCTCCGGGGAATCGATGTCGCCGTTCGCGATCACCGGGATGCGCACCGCCTGCTTGATGGCGGCGATGGTTTCGTACTCGGCTTCGCCCTGAAACAGATCGGCGCGCGTGCGCCCGTGCACCGCGAGCGCCTGGATGCCGCAGTCCTCCGCGATGCGCGCGATCTGCACGCCGTTCCTGTGCGCGCGGTCCCAGCCGGTGCGGATCTTGAGCGTCACCGGCACGCTCACCGCCGCGACCACGGCGCGCAAGATGCGTGCCACGAGCGCTTCGTTCTGCAGCAGCGCCGAGCCCGCCATCACGTTGCACACCTTCTTCGCGGGGCAGCCCATGTTTATGTCGATGATCTGTGCGCCGCGATCCACGTTGAAGCGCGCGGCTTCCGCCATCATCGCCGGATCGGCGCCGACGATCTGCACCGCGCGCGGCTCCTGCTCGCCACTGTGATCGGCGCGCCGCAGTGTCTTGTCGCTGCCCCAGAGCAGCGAGTTCGAGGAAACCATCTCGGACGCCGCCATGCCCGCGCCGAGGCGCTTGCACAGCTGACGGAAGGGTCTGTCGGTGACACCCGCCATCGGCGCAAGGAAAAGATTGTTGCGTAAGTGGTGCAATCCGATTCTCATGTCGGATCGTCTCTACCCTTCGAATCGGCGGGGGCGGAATCATAACCAGAAATTCTTCGCGGGGGGAAGGGGGCGCGCGGAACGCCGGCGCGCGACGTGCGCCGCAACGCGTTACTGTATCGACGCAGTGCGACGCACGCTGCACGTGCGCAACTTGTCGCGCGGCAGTGCGCGCCCGCGTTCGCGGGATCATCGCGCATCGACGAGACGGTGTGCGGCGAGTGTGCGACCGGATGCTGGTCGCGGACGTTATCCGGCCGCTGCAAAGAGCTGGATTTCGAAACCCGCGGCCTTCTCGTCCGGATTCGTCACGTCGAGCAGCGCGTCGACGACGATATTCGGCGACATCGGCGCATCGGCGCGTGCGGGCGGCTGCACGTAATCGCGCGGCGCGAACGTGCGTCGCGCGAGCAGCCGCCCTTCGCTGTCGGTGAGGCTCACCTGCAGCAGCGGCAGCGGCTGGTCGCGCTCGCTTCGGTTCACGAGGCGGGCGCGCAATCGCAGTACGTTGCCGTAGCGCGGATGCGGGGCAATGCGCGTCTCGATGAGCTCGGGCACGGCGGCACCGACGAGCGGCGCGAGCTCGCAGCCGAGGTGCGCGCAGAAGCGCGCGAGGTGCGGGCGCAGCGCAGGAACCTGCGCCAGCTCGTCGCGGTAGAAGTACGCGAACTGCCCGACGAGGAGCGTCATGAGTGCGAGCACGCCAAGCGCCCAAACGGGTGTCGGCAGTCCGCGCCGCGGCGCCTGGAAGATGGAAGAATCGGTGATGACCGGGATTTCCTTGTCGCGCAGGCGAAGCGCTTCCTGCTCGTGAACGCCGTCCGCGCCGTGGTCGCGCCGCGCCTCGGATGCCGCATCGGCCGGCGGCGCAAACAGGTGCAGGTCGGCGCGAAACACGGAATCGCAGCGGCCGCAGCGCACCAGGCCGTCGCGCGCCTTGAGTTGCGCGATCGTGATGCGAAACGCGGTCTGGCATTCCGGGCAGCGCGTGTACATGCGTCGTCAGCCGATGCGGTTGCCGGCAAGGAGCACCCAGCCCTCGCGTTCGCGCTGATCGAGCGCGAATCGCGCATAGGCGCCGCGGACCTCATCCGCCTGCTCGGGCAGAATGCCGCTCAGCGCGATGTCGCCGTGCGGCAGGAGGCGCCGCTCCAATTCGGGCGCGAGCTCGAGCAGCGCGCCGGCGAGGATGTTCGCGACGAGCACGTCGCCGGCGACGCCGGAAGGAAGCGCTTCCGGCGCGCAGGCGCGGTAGCGCCCCGCAACGCCGTTGCGCACCGCGTTCTCGCGACTCACCGCGAGCGCCTGCGGGTCGACGTCCACACCGACGACCTCCGCCGCGCCGAGCTTGAGCGCCGCGATCGCGAGGATTCCCGAGCCGCAGCCGTAGTCGATCACGCGCCGGCCGGCGAGCGGCCGGTGCGCGAGCCATTCGAGACAGAGCGCCGTGGTCGGGTGGGTGCCGGTGCCGAAGGCGAGCCCCGGGTCGAGGACGATGTTGACGGCCGAGGGATCGGGGGGTGCGCACCAGCTCGGTACCACCCACAGGCTGCGCGTGATCTGCAGCGGGCGGTAGTGCGCCATCCAGGCGCGCCCCCAGTCCGCGTCGGGGAGGATGTCGATACTGTGCTCCACGGCCTCGCATGCGAGCACCCGGCGCACGGCGGCGATCACGCGCGCGGGGTCCGCGTCCGCCGCGAACAGTCCCGTCACGCGGGTCTCGTCCCAGAGCGGCGTGCGCTCGAGCGCGCTCTGCAGCCGCTCCTCCGCGCCCACGCCTTCGACCGTGATCGCGAGCGCGCCGCACGCCTCGAGCGCTTCGGCCACCGCGTCCGCTTCCGCGGCGCGTGCCGGAATCTTGATCTGCAGCCAGGGCACGCGCCAAGCATACAAGTGCGGCGCGCACGGTGCGAGCACGCACGGCGGCGCGTGCCTACAGCCCGAGCTTCTTCTCGAGGTAATGGATGTTCACGCCGCCGCGGACGAAGTTCGCGTCGTTCAGGATGTCCTGGTGCAGCGGGATGTTGGTCTTGATGCCGTCGACCACCATTTCCGAGAGCGCCACGCGCATGCGCGCGAGCGCGAGCTCGCGCGTTTCGGCGTGCGCGATCACTTTCGCGATCATCGAATCGTAGTACGGCGGCACCGTGTAGTTGTTGTAGATGTGCGTATCGACGCGTACGCCGGGGCCGCCCGGCGGATGGTAGTACGTGATGCGGCCGGGCGAGGGCGTGAACTTCTCCGGGTCCTCGGCGTTGATGCGGCATTCGATCGCGTGCCCGCGCCAGGTGATGTCCTTCTGCCGGTACGGCAGGCGTTCGCCGGCGGCGATCAGAATCTGCTCCTTCACGATGTCGACGCCGGTCACCATTTCCGTCACCGGGTGCTCGACCTGCACGCGCGTGTTCATCTCGATGAAATAGAACTCGCCGTCCTGGTACAGGAACTCGAACGTGCCGGCGCCGCGGTAGCCGATGCGCCGGCAGGCCTCCGCACAGCGCTCGCCCATGCGCAGGCGCAGCTTCTCGGGGATCCCGGGCGCGGGCGCTTCCTCGATCACTTTCTGGTGGCGACGCTGCAGCGAGCAGTCGCGTTCGCCGAGATGGATCGCGTTGCCGTGCTCGTCCGCGAGCACCTGGAATTCGATGTGCCGCGGATTGTCGAGGTACTTTTCCATGTACACCGTGTCGCTGTTGAACGCTGCTGCCGCCTCCGCGCGCGTGGTGGCCACGGCATTGAGCAGTGCGGCCTCGGTGTGCACGACGCGCATGCCGCGGCCGCCGCCGCCGCCGCTCGCCTTGATGAGCACCGGGTAGCCGATGCGCTCGGCGATGCGGAACAGCTCGCGGTCGTCCTTGGGCAGCGGACCGTCCGAGCCCGGGACGCAGGGAATGCCGGCCTTCTTCATCGCCCTGATCGCGGAAATCTTGTCCCCCATGAGGCGGATGGTTTCGGCGCGCGGGCCGATGAATACGAACCCGCTCTTTTCGACGCGCTCCGCGAAATCGGCGTTTTCCGACAGGAAGCCGTAGCCCGGATGAATCGCCTGCGCATCGGTCACTTCGGCGGCGCTGATGACGGCCGGGATGTTGAGGTAGCTGTCGACCGCGCGGGCGGGACCGATGCAGACCGACTCATCGGCGAGACGCACGTACTTGGCGTCGCGATCGGCCTCGGAATGGAGCGCCACCGTCTTTATGCCGAGCATGCGGCAGGCGCGCTGAATTCGCAGCGCAATCTCGCCGCGATTGGCAATCACGATCTTGTCGAACATAAGAGGAGGAGCTACTCGATGACGAAAAGCGGCTCGCCGTACTCGACCGGCTGCCCGTTTTCCTTGAGGATCGCCTTGACCACGCCGGCCTTGTCGGCCTCGATCTGATTCATCATCTTCATCGCTTCGATAATGCAGAGCACGTCGCCCACCTTGACTTCGGTGCCGACGTCGACGAACGGCTTCGCGCCCGGGCTCGGCGCCCGGTAGAAAGTCCCGACCATAGGCGACGTGACGACGTGTCCCGGCGGAATCGCGTTGCTCTCTGGGGCGGGCGCGGACGTCGCCGCGGGTGCCGGAGCCGCGGCCTGGGCGGTTCCTGGCGCTGGCGCAGCCGCCGCCGGCGCGGGTGCGGGCGCGCCGCCGGTGGTCACTACGGTTGCGCCTCCGACAGAGCTCGCGCGGCTGATGCGAATCGATTCCTCACCCTCCCGGATCTCGATTTCCGCGAGGCTCGATTCCTCCAGCATCTCGATCAGTTTCTTGACTTTGCGTATATCCATGCATGTCCCTTAAGGTTTATTGGCCTTCTTCAGGTGCTCGATAGCGGCGGCGAGCGCCAGCTCGTAGCCGTATGCCCCGAGCCCGGTGATCACCCCCACGGCGACGTCGGAGAAGTACGACTGGCGCCGAAAGGGCTCGCGGGCGTGCACGTTCGACAGGTGCACCTCGATGAACGGAATGCGAGTGCCGGTGAGAGCGTCCCGCAGCGCTACGCTCGTCGACGTGAAGCCGGCGGGGTTGAGCACGATGAACGCGACGCCCTCCTTCCCCGCCTGCTGCACGCGGTCGATCAGGGCGTGCTCGGCGTTGCTCTGAAAACAGTGCAGCCGGTGCCCGGCGGCTTCCGCCTGCTTCGTCAGGCGCGCTTCGATCTCGGCTAACGTCGTTGTCCCGTAGAACTCGGGCTCGCGGGTGCCGAGCAGGTTGAGGTTCGGTCCGTTCAGGACGAGCAGATCGGCCATTGGGGGCTGATTTCCGCGTGTTGGGTGGCGGCTTTCGCCGGCGCGGTGGGGACACAGGTCGGCGAATTTTGCTTCAACTTAGCCGAAGATCGAGACAAAAGCCAGCGATACTGTCGGTGCGAGCCGATTCGATCAATCGCCCCGCTAAGGTTCCTGGCTTCCCCGACGGGCGCGTTCCGCCCGACTGCCGGGACCGACCGCGAGCCGGCCGTTTTCGCGCTCGACGGGAAAGCGGCGGATCATCGGCTCATAGCAAAGCACCACCCCCTTCTCGCTGCACCCCTGATAGGTGACATGCAGTGTGAAGCCCCTCGCCGCCGGCTCCTCGAGCGATAGGCGCAGGTCGACGGTTCCTCGATAAACGGCGGTTCGGCCGAAGAACTCGTCCGTGACGATCTCGGCAGGCGGCAGCGAAACCGCGCGGAGGCGCGGCGCCGGCGCGCCGTTCGGGGCGGTGATATCGAACCGCAACTGCTCGCGATAGAGATAGCAGCACTCGTCGATCGTGAAGCGGACGCCGAGGGTATCTCGAGCGAGCGCCGCTACCTGCACCTGGAACGCGCGCTCGGGATCCACCGGGGCAGCCGCCGGCGGCGCAATCAGGAAGTCGGCGCCGGATCGGGCCTGAACCGTCGACACGAGGCCTTGCAGGGGGAGTTCCGCCCGGTTGTGCGACGTCTCCGGCGCCGGGCCGCGCTCAACCCCGTCTGCCGGCAACGTGTCGGCGGACAGGGGTGCAGCCGCGAGGAGCAGTGAGGCCAGTAGCCCGATCATGGCGTGCGGTCCGGGGCGACGATCCACGCGAGGTACGCCGGCAAACCGGCATCGATCGACACAGCCACGATTTCGGGAAGCTCGTAGGGGTGCAGCTCCCGGATGCGCTGCTCGACCCTGCCGTAGTTGGCTCGAGATACTTTCATGATGAGTAAATGCTCACTAGCCGTTTCGATGTTGCCCTTCCACCGGTAAACCGATTCCATCGGCGGGAGCATATTGACGCAGGCAGCGAGACCGCTCTCGACCAGGCTTCGCGCGATACGGCGGCCCGATTCCGCGTCCGGGCAGGTGGTGAATGCCAACAGCGGCGACTCTGAATCCATGAAAACACCTCGCGGGCTTTTGTAGGGGGAGCTGTTCTTGACAACCCCCAGGGGAGACATAATCATTAGCACTCACCAACGAGGAGTGCTAACAGCCCCGCCCGACAGCGGCGGGGCTGCGACCTATCGGGCCGCGGCCTTAGGGCCGCCGGTCAAGTATAAGGAGGAAACGCACTTTATGACCGCTCAAGCCATCGCTTCCAAAGGAGCAACCGAAGTGAAAATCCGTCCATTGCACGACCGCGTCATTGTAAAGCGCATCGAGGAGGAGCGCCGTAGCCCCGGCGGGATCGTGATCCCCGACACCGCGAAAGAGAAGCCGATCCAGGGTGAGGTGCTCGCCGTCGGCAAGGGCAAGCTCCTCGAGAACGGCGAGATCCGCCCGCTCGATGTGAAGGTCGGCGACAAGGTGCTGTTCGGCAAGTACTCGGGCACCGAGGTGAAGATCGGGAACGAAGAGCTGCTCGTGATGCGCGAAGAAGACATCATGGGCGTCATCGAAGGATAAACCGAAGCAAGAATTTGGAGACGTTCGGATATGGCAGCCAAAGACGTAGTTTTCGGTGATTTCGCGCGTCAGCGCATGCTGCGCGGCGTGAACCTGCTCGCCGATGCGGTCAAGGTGACGCTCGGCCCGAAGGGCCGCAACGTCGTGCTCGACAAGGCGTTCGGCGCGCCCACCGTGACCAAGGACGGCGTATCGGTCGCGAAAGAGATCGAGCTCAAGGATAAGTACGAGAACATGGGCGCGCAGATGGTGAAGGAGGTCGCCAGCAAGACCTCCGACGTGGCCGGCGACGGCACCACCACCGCGACCGTGCTGGCGCAGGCGATGCTGCGCGAGGGCTTGAAGAGCGTCGCCGCGGGCATGAACCCGATGGACCTCAAGCGCGGCATCGACAAGGCCGTCGCGGCGGCGGTCGATGAGCTCAAGAAGATTTCGAAGCCGTGCTCCGATACGAAGGAGATCGCCCAGGTCGGTACCATTTCGGCGAACTCCGACGAGTCGATCGGCAAGATCATCGCCGAGGCGATGCAGAAAGTCGGCAAGGAGGGCGTGATCACGGTCGAAGAGGGCCAGGGCCTCGAGAACGAGCTCGAGATCGTCGAAGGCATGCAGTTCGACCGCGGCTACATCTCGCCGTACTTCATCAACAAGCAGGACACGATGACGGCGGACCTCGAGAATCCGCTGATCCTCATCACCGACAAGAAGATCTCGACCATCCGCGACCTGCTGCCGGTGCTCGAGTCCGTTGCGAAGCAGGGCCGCCCGCTCCTCATCATCGCTGAGGACGTCGAGGGCGAGGCGCTCGCGACGCTCGTCGTGAACAACATCCGCGGCATCCTCAAGGTGTGCGCGGTGAAGGCGCCGGGCTTCGGCGACCGCCGCAAGGCCATGCTGCAGGACATCGCGATCCTTACCGCAGGTACTGTGATCTCCGAGGAGCTCGGCCTCAACCTCGAGAACACGACCATCGAGTCGCTCGGCCAGGCGAAGCGGGTGCAGGTCGACAAGGAGAACACCACCATCATCGACGGCGCCGGCAAGAAGGCCGACATCGAGGCGCGCATCAAGCAGATCCGCGCCCAGATCGAGGAGGCGACTTCCGACTACGACCGCGAGAAGCTGCAGGAGCGGGTTGCCAAGCTCGCCGGCGGTGTCGCGGTGATCAAGGTCGGCGCCGCCACCGAGGTCGAGATGAAGGAGAAGAAGGCGCGCGTCGAGGACGCGCTGCACGCGACCCGCGCCGCGGTGGAGGAAGGCGTGGTGCCGGGCGGCGGCGTTGCCCTGGTACGCGCCCTCGCCGCGCTGAAGGACCTCAAGGGCACCAACCACGATCAGGACGTCGGCATTCAGATCGCGCGCCGCGCGCTGGAGGAGCCGCTGCGCCAGATCGTGGAGAACGCCGGCGAGGACGGCTCGGTGGTGTTCCACAAGGTGTTCGAGGCGAAGGAGACGAACTTCGGCTACAACGCGGCCACCGGCGAGTACGGGGACATGTTCAAGATGGGCATCCTCGACCCGACCAAGGTGACGCGTACGGCGCTGCAGAACGCGGCCTCCATCGCCGGCCTCATGATCACGACCGAGGCGATGGTGGCGGAGCTGCCGAAGGAAGAGGAGAAGGGCGCCGCCGGCGGGATGGGCGGCATGGGCGGCATGGACATGTAAGGCCGGCCGAACCGGTACGGAGAAAGGCCCCGGCAACGGGGCCTTTCTTTTTGCCTTGCGTCGCGCTTTCGTGCCCGCCATCCTTGGCGCGACCTGGCGGCGCGGTTGAACCGCGGTCCGGCCTTCTGTCGGCGAACGTTCGAAGCCCTCGCTCGCCTCGTGCCTCAGCGCTTTCGGATCACGCTCACGCCGTCGCGCAGCGGCAGCATTACGCACTCGACGCGCGTATCGGTGCGCACTCGATCGTTGAAGTGCGCCACCGCCCTGTCCGAAGCGGCCTGCGGCGCGAGCACCCTGCCGTACCAGAGCACGTTGTCGGCGACGATGACGCCGCCGGTCCGAAGGAGCGACAGCGCGCGCTCGTAGTAATTGCCGTAGTTCTCCTTGTCCGCGTCGATGAAGACGAAATCGAACGGCGCCTCCGCGCCGAGCGTGGCGAGGGTGTCGAGCGCGGGTCCGCGCCGCAGCGCGATCTTCTTGCCGTGCGGACTGCGCGCGAAGAAGCGCTCGGCGATATCGGCGTGCCTCGGATCGATTTCGCAGGTGATCAGGCGCCCATCGGGCGGCAGCGCTTCGGCCATCGCGAGCGCCGAGTAGCCCGTGAACGTGCCGATCTCGAGGACGCGCCGGGCGCCGGTCAGGCGCACGAGCAGCTGCAGCAGCGCGGCCTCGAGCGGCCCCACCACCATCTGAGCGTCGGCGCAGTTTCTGGTAGTGTACGCCTGCAGCTCGGCGAGGAGCGGCGAGGGCGCCGAGGAATGCGCTTCGCAGTACGATTCGATAGCCGCGGGTACGAGCTCCATGTTCTCCACTCCACGTCCTACTGCGACCACTCTAGCCGAGGCGCGCGTCCCGCAGCCACCCGGCGGAGCACGGAACCGCGCCGCCTGCGCGCCCGCATCGCGAGGGCATTCATGAGCACGCCGGAGCGCTCGGCGGCCGCGACGCTCGCCGGGATACCGGCTGCGCTGCGGCCGCCGGTCGAGGCGCGCTGGCGCGCGCTCGCCGCCGAACTCGATGCGGCGGCACGCACGGACGGCGCGGCGGCAGCACTCGCCGCGCTCCCGCGCGTCTTCGCCTGCAGCGAGTTCGTCGCGCAGGCGGCCGAGCGCGACCCGGCGCTCGTGCGGGAGCTGCTCGAGAGCCCGAGTCTGCTGCGGCCTTATGCCGCCGGGGAGCTCGCGTCCGAGGTGCGGCGCGCGGCGGCGACGGCGGTAGACGAAGCGGGGCTCAAAGCGGCGCTGCGCCGGTTGCGGCGACGGGAGATGGTACGCCTGGCCTGGCGCGACATCGCCGGGGAGGCGACGCTCGATGAAGTGCTCGCAACGCTCTCCGAGCTCGCGGATGCCAGCATCGATGCCGCGCTCGCGTGGCTCACCGCGCGGTTCGAGGCCGAGTACGGCTCGCCGCGCTCGACGCGCGGCGAGCCGGTGCGGCTCGTCGTGCTCGCCCTGGGGAAGCTCGGCGGCGGGGAGCTCAACTTCTCCTCGGACGTCGATCTCGTATTCGCCTTCGCCGAGGAGGGCGAGCTCGCGGGGCCGCGCGGGCTCAGCCACAGCGAGTTCTTCCTGCGGCTGTGTCAGGCGCTCATTCGCGTGCTGGCCGAGCCGACCGCCGACGGATTCGTCTTCCGCGTCGACACCCGTCTGCGCCCCTTCGGCGCGAGCGGCCCGCTCGCGCTTTCGTTCGACGCCATGGAGCACTACTACCAGGTCCATGGGCGCGAATGGGAGCGCTATGCCCTCATCAAGGCGCGCGCCTGCGCCGGCGACCGCGCGGCCGGGGAGGAGCTGCTGGCGCAGCTGCGGCCGTTCGTGTATCGCCGCTACATCGATTTCGGTGCACTCGCGGCGATCCGCGAGATGAAGGAGCTGATCGCGCGCGAGGTCGAACGCCGCTCCATGGCGGGCAACATCAAGCTCGGGCCGGGCGGGATTCGCGAGATCGAGTTCGTCGCGCAGGCGCTGCAGCTCATCCGCGGCGGGCGCGAGCCTGCGCTGCAGCAGCGCGCGACGCTCGCCGCGCTCGGCGCGCTCGCGCGCGCCGGCCATCTCGAGCCGCGCGCGCTCGAGGAGCTGCGCGCGGCATACGAGTTTCTCCGCCGCAGCGAGCACTGCCTGCAGATGGTCGCGGATCAGCAGGTCCACGACCTGCCGCGCGAGCCGCTCGAGCAGGCACGGCTCGCGTACGCCATGGGCTACGCGGACTGGGCGTCGTACAGCGAGGCGCTCGAGCACCACCGCCGGATCGTGCATGCGCACTTCAACGACCTGCTCGGCGCCGAGCGCCGTGGCGGCGAGGCGAGGGATGACTACGCGGCGCTCTGGTCGGAGGCGCTCGACCAGGAGCGGGCCGCCGCGGTGCTGCGCGCGGCCGGCTACCGCGACCCAGCGGCCGTGCTCGCGCTCCTCGGGGAGCTGCGTTCGAGCACCATGTACGAAGCGCTGTCGAGCGAAGGCCGCGCGCGTCTCGATCGGCTGCTGCCGCTGCTGCTGCGCGAGACCGCGCGCGCCGCGACGCCGGACGTCACCATCGCGCGCCTGGTGCGTCTTTGCGAGGCGATCGGCCGCCGCACCGCGTACTTCGCGCTGCTGATCGAGAACCCGCACGCGCTCACGCAGCTCGTCGGTCTGGCCGCCGCGAGCCCGTGGATCGCCGACTGGATCAGCCGCTACCCGGTGCTGCTCGATGAGCTGCTCGATCCGCGCGGCCTCTACCAGCTTCCGGAGCGCGCCGCGCTCGAGGCCGAGCTCGCCGGCCGGCTCGCGTCGCTCGCCGGCAGTCTCGAAGCGCAGATGGATGCGCTGCGGGAGTTCAAGAACGCGTACCTGCTGCGCGTCGCCGCGGCCGACATAGGGCCCGGACTGCCGCCCGATCGGGTGGGAGTACACCTCGCGCAGCTCGCCGACGTGCTGCTCGCGGCGAGCCTCGATCTATCCTGGCAGATGCTGGTCGAGCGCCACGGCCCCCCGGGCGGGGACGCCCGCTGCCCGGACCCGGGGTTCGCGGTGATCGGCTACGGCAAGCTCGGCAGCCTGGAGCTCGGCTATGCCTCGGACCTCGACATGATCTTCCTGTACGACGATGCCGAAGGCGCCACCACGCAGGGACCGCGGCCGATCCCGAACGAGCTCTACTTCGCGCGTCTCGGACAGCGCCTGATTCATCTCCTGACCACGCGCACCGCCGCCGGCAGCCTGTACGAGGTCGACATGCGCCTGCGGCCGAGCGGCAACGCCGGGCCGCTGGTGACGAGCCTTAGCGCCTTCGCGCGCTACCAGCGGGAGCAGGCCTGGACCTGGGAGCACCAGGCGCTGGTGCGTGCGCGGGCAGTGGCCGGGAAACCGGCGCTGCGCGCCGCCTTCGAAGCGACGCGCCTTGCCGTGCTGTGTCAGCCGCGCGAGGAGGCGAAGCTGCGCGCGGACGTGGCCGCCATGCGCACGCGCATGGCGGCGGCGCGCGGTGTGGCGGCGGATGGCTTCGACGTGAAGCATGACCGCGGAGGTATCGTCGATATCGAATTTATGGTGCAATACTGGGTCTTGCGGTGGGCGCACGCCCACCCCGAGATCGCTCGCCCCACGGACAACATCCACATCCTGGAAGCGCTCGCCGGCTCGGGGCTGATCCCCGCCGACTGGGCGCAGACGTTGGCGGACGCGTACCGCCGCTGCCTCGCGGTCGAGCAGCGAATCAAGCTCATGGAGCAGGGAACGCGGGTTGCGCCGGCCGCGCTTGGCGACGTTCCGCAGGCGGTGATAAGTATCTGGAACCAGGTTTTCGAGGAGTAAAGCGATGTCGATGGCCGATCGCGATGGCGTCATCTGGTACGACGGCAAGCTTGTGCCGTGGCGCGAGGCGACGACGCACGTGCTGACGCACACGCTGCACTACGGCATGGGCGCGTTCGAAGGCATTCGCGCGTACAAGACGGCGAAGGGCACCGCGGTGTTCCGGCTGAAGGAGCACACGCAACGGCTGTTCAACTCGGCGCGCATTCTCGGCATGCCGATGCCGTACGACCAGGACACCATCAACCGCGCGATCCTCACCACGATTCGCGAGAACCAGCTCGCCGAGGCCTACATCCGGCCGATGTGCTTCTACGGCAGCGAAGGCATGGGCCTGCGCGCGGACAATCTCAGGGTGCACGTGATCGTCGCCGCATGGGAATGGGGCGCATATCTCGGCGAGGACGGCATGAAGAAGGGCATTCGCGTCCGCACCTCGTCGTACAACCGCCACCACCCGAACGTCGCCATGTGCCGCGCCAAGGCGAACGGCAACTACATCAACTCGATGCTCGCGTTGAGCGAGGCGATCGCCGCGGGCGCGGACGAGGCGCTGCTGCTCGATACCGAGGGGTACGTGTCCGAAGGCAGCGGCGAGAACGTCTTCATCGTGCGCAGCGGCCAGCTCGTCACACCCGACCTCACCGCCGCACTCGACGGCATCACGCGCGACACCGTTATCAAGCTCGCGGAGGAGAACGGCATCAAGGTGATCGTGCGGCGGATCACGCGCGACGAGGTGTACATTGCCGACGAGGCGTTCTTCACCGGCACCGCCGCGGAAGTGACGCCGATCCGCGAAGTCGACGGCCGCCCGATCGGCAGCGGCAGCCGCGGACCGATCACCGAGCGGCTGCAGAGTCTTTACTTCGACCAGGTCCACGGCCGGCGGGATGCGCATCCCGAATGGCTGACGCCGGTCGGCTAGCGAGGGTCCGTTCCATGCACCGAACCGAAGGCCCGGCGCTCGACAACGTGATGCCGCCGAACGCGCAGAGCCGCTACGAGATCACGCGCGCGGATCTGCCGCTCCACTGTCCGATGAAGGGCATGAGCCTGTGGAACTCGCACCCGCGCGTTTATCTGCCGGTCGAGGAGACCGGCGAGGCGCGCTGCCCGTACTGCGGGGCGGTCTACGTCCTCAAGGACTAGCCGCACCGCACCGCCCTCCCGATCGCCCGAATAAACGCTGCAGGGCCGGTCTTCGTCGCATCCGGCAGGGTGGAGAAATGCGCGCGAGCGGATCGGCGCCGCTCGACACCGCGACCGCCGCGTGCATCGGCGATAGCGATTGCGTCGTAGCGATCCGGGTTCGCCGCTCTTCGCTCCCGCAACACCTCCGGCAGACAGTCTCCGCGCCGGTCCGCCGGGCGGAGCCGGCACGCACCGGCGCGGGCCGCCCAGCACTACGCGCCAGCACGCCGCCGCGTTCCAAGTGCGATGCGGGACGCCGCCGCACTAGCCGAGCTCGGGCAGGAGCTCGCGCTCCCAGAGGGACTCGGCTAACTCCGTCCGGAAGAAGCCAAAATGGCCGATGCGCGCGACGCCGATGTCCTGCGGCGCGAAACGCTTCATCGTGCGGGGAGCGTTCACGTAGAAGCCGTGCATCGACTCGGTATTGCGGGCGGACATGAATTCGTCGTCGGTGAACGAAAGCGACACGATCGGGGTTCGCACCGACGCGTAGAGCGCGCGGGCGGCTTCGCCCTCGACGCCGGCCGCATACTCCGGATGCAGGCACCAGCGGCGCCACTGGCGCATGACGCCGGCCGGCAGGTCCCCGACGATGCCGAGCCGCTTGCCCGGGAAATACCCGAACAGCGGCACGAGCAGCGGTACGAGCACGAACCAGAGGACCCACACCCGGCGCCTGACCGGTTCGGCGTTCTCGCGCCAGTAGCCGCTGCCGGTGCCGATCGTGATGAACTTCGCGACCCGTTCCCGGTTCGGCACGAAGGGAATGATCTGCCCGCCGAGGCTGTGGCCGATCCAGTACACGGGTCGTCCGGGCACGCGCGCCGCGAGCGCGTCGAGCGCGGCGGCGCAGTCGTAGCGGGCCCAGTCGATGATGTCCGCGCGCAGACGGCGGAGCGGGCCGGCACGCGAGAGTCCCATGCCGCGAAAGTCGAACGTGAGCGCAAGCATCCCCCGGCGTGCGAGCCACGAAGCGAACGCCGCATAATAGGGCTGGGCCACGCCCATCGCCGGAACGATCACAACGCCCGCGCGCGCCGCGCCCTCGGGCGTGAAGACCCGTGCCGTGATCATCGCGCCATCGGGGGTGGGGAGCGTTTCCTGCAGGAATCCCGTCGCATCCTCGGTCGCGAGCGTTTTGCGCATGAGAACGGCGCTGTTCGGGCAGAGCTCGGCGTACTCGCGCGTACGGCGTATCGCCTCCGGTGCATGCTCGCGCGGCAGCTTGGTGTACCCGCGGCGCGCGAAGAATGGTTCCGCGCCTTCGGTCAGCAAATAGATCTCGCTGGCGCCGTGTTTCCGTGCCTCGTTCTCCGCATGCGCGACGAGGCGGCTGCCGATGCCCGCCCGCCGCCGGACGGGCTTCACGGCGAGCGAGCGCAGCAAGGCGACGGGTCCGAAGCATCCGATTCCGACGACGCCATCCGGCGCGTTCCCCACACCTGCCGCGAAGAACCGTACATAGCCGTCGCCAAGGTCCGCGGTCGGCAGCCCGCTTTGGCGCAGCAGCTCGAGAACCGCCTCGTCGGCGGCGATTTCCTTGATTTGCATCGCAGCTTACACAGACCGATCCGTCCCTCGATGGCTCTCGCACGAACGCCTGGGGCCGGGAACCCCTGTCGACCGCCGCGCCGACCTCGAGATCCGACCGTGGAAGGTTACCACGAGCATCGGTTGCGGTTCGGGCCGAAGGAGGCCAACACTCCAGGGTACGCACGACGGCACGCTACGCACCATCGCGCTTGCTGCGCTCTTTTCACGCGGCCTACAATCGCCACTCCATGGATTTCGCATTCGTCGCCCGGTCCCGCGGCACGCCGTACGCCGCCGGACCCCGAGTCCCGAACCGGCGCGCGCGCCGCTCGCGCACGCCCGATCGACTCACCCTGCGCCCGAAGGAAGCCGCGTGAGGATACTCGTAGTCGGCCCCGCCTGGGTCGGCGACATGGTGCTCGCGCAGAGCCTGTTCAAGCTGCTCAAGGCGCGCGCACCGGACAGCGAACTGCACGTCCTCGCGCCCGCCTGGACTTTGCCGCTGCTCGGCCGCATGCCCGAAGTGGATCACGCGGTTCCGCTGCCCTTTCGCCACGGCGAGCTCATGCTCGGCGAACGCGTGCGCATCGGCCGGAAGTTGCGAGCGCATCGCTACGACTGGGCGATCGTGCTGCCGCGGTCGTTCAAGGCGGCGCTCGTGCCGTTCATCGCGCGCGTTCCGCGCCGCACCGGCTTTCGCGGCGAATGGCGCTACGGCCTCCTGAACGACGTGCGCGCGCTGGATCCGCAGCGGCTGCCGCGCACGGTCGACCGCTTCGCCGCGCTCGGGCTGGGGCCCGCGGAGCCGCTGCCGCCGCTTCCCGAGCCGCGCCTGCGCGTGGTACCGCAGGACGTTGCACGCGCGCTCGAGCGGCTCGGCATCGACGCGCCGACGCGCCCGGTGCTCGCCCTTTGCCCGGGCGCGGAGTACGGGCCCGCCAAGCGCTGGCCCGCCGGATACTTCGCCGAGGTCGCGCGCGTGCGGCTGTCGCAAGGATGGGAGATCTGGTTGTTCGGATCGGACCGTGACGCGCCGGTATCGGCCGAGATCAATGCCCTCGCCGAAGGACGCTGCCTCGACCTCGCCGGGCGAACGACGCTCGCCGAGGCGATCGACCTGCTGTCGCTCGCTTCCGCGGTCGTGAGCAACGACTCGGGATTGATGCACGTAGCGGCCGCGCTCGGCCGCCCGCTGGTCGCCGTGTACGGCTCCTCCACGCCGAACTACACGCCGCCGATGAGCGCAACCGCGCACGTGCTCTACCTCGGGCTCCCGTGCAGCCCGTGTTTCGAGCGCGAATGCCCGCTCGGGCATTTGCGCTGCCTCAATGATCTGCCGCCCGAGCGCGCGCTCGCCGCGCTCGAGCAGCTCGCGCCCGCAGCGTGACGGGACGCGCCTCGGCGGCTGCGTCGGTAGTCGGCGTAGGATTTCTCGTCGCCGAGCTCGGAGCCGAGGAGGAGGTTCAGCTGCGTTTGATCGCGGCGCGTTCGTCGTTGCGCAGGTAAACCGAACGCGCGAGCGCGATGAATTTCTGGTCGAAGGCGTGTTCCGCTTCCTTGACCCGGATCCGATCCTCGATGTCCCAGAGTGCCTCGTTGACCGCAATTAAACGTTCCAACGGTTTGCTGATATCCTTGGCCGCGTAGGGGAGCGCGTCCGTGTGTGCTCGAGGAGGGCCTCTCGGGTGAGCGAGGCCTGCGCATCGCCCCTTCCTTCTGATACACGAGAGCCGGTACCGCTCGATGTCATTGCCCGCTTCGTCCACCGGCCGTGAGCAGCAACCACCGCACACGGCCGCCGCGCTGTCCGGAGGCAGCGCTATCGCGTCCTGGCGCGAGCATGCCGTGTACGTGCTCCTGTTCCTCATGCCGATCGCCGGCGTCAGCGTGCGGCATTGGTTCAGCGGAACCTTCCTGCTGTTGACGCTGCTCTCGCTTCCGGAGCTTTGGCGGCGGCCGTGGCATCTGACGCGTACCGAGCGAACGCTGCTCGCTGTTCTCGCGGCATACTTCGCGGTTTTTGTGGTCACGGGCCTCGCCCATGGGTGGGACGAGTCGCAGACCCGCTACCTCGGCCGTGAAATTCGTTTCCTTGCCGCAGTGCCGATTTACCTTGCTTTCCGACGGCTTCCGGACGGCGGTCTTTGGTTGGTGCGCGGCGGCGTGATCGGCGCCGTCGTCGTGTTCGCGCAGGCGCTGTACGACGTGGGGGTCCTCGGTTTGCCACACGCCCGCGGCGCATACAGTCATACTCTGCTGGGACCCTACGCCGCGATGCTCGCCGTGTTCGCGCTGGTTTCCTGGCACATCGAGCGTCCGGGGAGCTGGTGGCGACGCCTGATTCCTGTGGCCGCGTCCCTGGCCGTGGCAGCCATGTTCCTCTCGGCATCCCGGGGGGCGCTGCTCGGCCTGGTCGGCATGCTCTTCGCCTGGACGGTGCTGAAATTCAGGGGTTGGCGTCTCGCGGTCGCGCCGATGGTCGTCATCGCAATACTCTTGGCGGGTTACCTCGTGGTGCCTCCATTCAAGCACCGAATCGATATCGCCGCGAAGGAAATCGTGAGCCTAGTACGCGGGGAAGGACCGGTTCGGGCACCCGGGCAGGATTACCTCCAATCGGTTTCCGGACACGTCGAGATATGGCGCGCGGCCCTGATGATAGTCCGCGATCATCCGGTCGTTGGGGTGGGAGCAGGCGGGTTCAAGGAGGCGGCGCACCGGTACGTCGAGCAAGGGAGGGCGCACCCCGAGGCCATCAGGCACAGTCATTCCCACAGCGCCTACCTCGAGTCCATGGTATCGAAAGGCATGTTCGGCCTCTTCGCTCTATTCGCGATGCTCGGCGTTCCTTTGTACGTGTTCGTCCGGGACGGCCTCTCCTCTGCGGTCGCCACGTTGGGCGTGGTGCATGTCGTCGGTTTTTCGCTGTTCTCGCTGCCCGACGCCTCGACCATCATCAAGGGCAACTACATCGCCATCTGGCTCGTTTATCTGACCGCGTTCTTTGCCTGGCAGATGCGCGCGCCGCGCGCGCACAACCCGTAAGATGGCGACGCTCTCGGTCGTGATGATCGTGCGCGATGAGTCGGCGAACTTGCGCGCGTGCCTGGACGGCTTACGCTGGGCGGACGAAATCGTCATCGTCGACAGCGGCAGCAGCGACGACACGGTGGCGATCGCGCGCGAGTACACGGAGAAGGTGTATGTCGAGCGCGATTGGCAGGGCTACGGGATGCAGCGCCGGCGCGCGCAGACGCGTGCGAGCGGCGACTGGATACTGATGATCGACGCCGACGAGCGCGTGACGCCCGAGTTGCGCGCGGAGATCGAACAAGCGGTCAGGCAGGACGACCGAAGCCGAGTGTACGCGCTGCCGCGGTTATCGTTCTGCTTCGGCCGCTTCATCCGGCACGGCGGCTGGTACCCGGACTATGTGGTGCGCCTCTATCCCCGCGAACGCGCGCGGTACGACGCGGCGCCGGTGCACGAAAAGCTTCACTATGACGCCGGCATGTCGGTGGTGCGGTTGCGCGGCGACCTGCTCCATTACACGTACCGGGATTTGCAGCACTACCTTACCAAGTCGGCCGCGTACGCCGCCGCCTGGGCATCCGCGCGCGCGGCTGCGGGCCGGCGCGCAAGTCTGAGCCAGGGCGTGCTTCACGGGATCGCCTGTTTCGTACGCATGTACCTGCTGCGGGGCGGCTTCCTCGACGGCCGTGCGGGATTGCTGCTGGCGCTGCTTTCCGCGCACTCCACGTTCGTGAAGTACGCCGACTTGTGGCTGCGCGCGCGAGCGCGCGGCGCTCGAATCTGATCGCTCTTAGTCCGCACCCCGCGCTACGCGCAACAGCCCCTGGCGCCGCGCCCCGTCGGCTGCGCGTGCCGCTCGATTCGCGCGGGATCGGCACGAACAAGGACGGCGCGAATATCACGTACGCGGACGTAAAGTTGTTACGGGCGAACGAGTCTTCGGTCAAAGGGAGAAACGAAGTAAGCGGCTGTGTCGACACGAGCGAGGTTCGAAGCGGCGCCAGCTGCCGAGCGCATGCGGAAGGCGACGTGGGCGGGTAGCCAACCATCAGCAACCGCGTCGACAGGCGGGCGTCTAGATAAGCGTCGCGGAGGTGCGATGATCGCCCGCTCTCCGCATGCGCCGGCGCGCCGCTGCTCCGGACGGAGTGCGATCGGCACGATCGAGGGCATCGCACACGACTGCGTACCGGCGTTTCGCCGCGCTTGGGACCATCGAGCGCCTCGAGCACTGTACAGGGCGTTATGCCGCTCACGCACTCTCAGATGCGCACTATTGCGGATACCGGCAAGTCCATGTGCCCTGGACGATCAGTTGTCGGTCCGTGCCAGATAAGAGCGGCTGATCTCGTATGCCGCCGCCTCGATGTCGACAGCGCCCATATCTTCCGGTGCTGCAGTTTCGGGCGGCGAAAACGCCAGTCGCCGGCCGTCGCTGTTGAGCGTTTGCCAGCGCAGCGACGTTGCTGATCGCCGGCGAGTGTAGAAGGCGGCCGTAGGACGGTCCAACGCGCCGGCGATGTGCAAGGGCCCGGTTGATCCGCTGATAAACACGTCCGCGAACTGGATGTGTTGTGCGAACCGGCGCAGACCCTCTCTCGAGTAGTAAATAGTGCTCGGCAGACCAGCCAACAGGGCTTGGAGTCGTGCTGCCTTCTGCTCCTCACCCGGTCCTGCCGTTATCACTACAGTGAACGGCTTCCATGAGTGCATGAGGCGCGCGAGCGCTGCAAACTGCTCCACCGACAAGTTGCCGGCCGAGCCCCCGCTGCCGGGGTGAATGAACACCAGGAGATCGGTTTCCGGAATGTTACGGCTGCGACAAAAGGCGGTGCGGAGTGACGAAGTCTCGTTAGCCGGAAACCGTAGATACGGCGGAAGCGGGACGGAACCGGCCGGAACGGCGAAGTCGGCGAGAAGTCTGAAAGCGAGGTCCAGGTTGTACTGGTACTCCGGCTTTTCGGAGCGCGACCGACGTTGAACGAGGCGCCTGTTGTAGAATACCTGCGCAATTTTCGTGGCCGGGCCGAGACGATAAGGAATACCGGACAGGCAAGCCAGCAAACCGACGCGCGTTGTCGAATACAGAGCGACGATGGCGTCATAGCGCTCCTGGCGCAGGCGCTTCAATAGCGCGCGCTGGTGAGTTGCACTGGCCTCCGGGCCGGGATCGATGACGGTAGCATCGATCCCATTGCAGCACTCCGCCATCTCCTTGGTGTAAGCCGGTACCAGCGCATGTATCTCGGTCTGCGGCAGCGCCTGCTTGAGCAGCAGGAACGTCGGATAGGCGAGCATGAAATCGCCGAGGCGGTCGTTGCGTACTACCAGAATCTTGGAGGGGCTTGGTTGCATCTCTGAGACGTTAACCGAAGACTTGAGACGACCGCGGCAATACTGATGGATGTTGCGCCGTGCGTCTATCGCTTCCTCAATGAAGCCGGCCGCGCCGCGGAGGCTCGCGGAGGGTTGCAAAATGGCCGGACACAATGAATTCTGAAAGAACCACTCGGAGGCCGGAGATCAGCAGCGAAGCAGCTGCGGTCGATGCCGTCACGACCCGGGTAGTCGAATTGTGCCTCTCGCCGGCCAAGGGCGGGCTGGAGCTATATGTGCTGCGCGTCGCCCGCTACTTGGCCGCGTCCAAAGTTCCCGCTTTCACCGTGGTGGCGCCAGGCAGCGAGCTTGAGGCGCGGTTGCGGGCCGAAGGTCTTCCGTACCGGTTGCTGCAGGTTGGTTTTCGCTGGTTTCCTTTGGCGGCGGCGCGACGGCTGGCGGGCTGGATCGATACCGAGGCGATCGACACTCTGCATATCCACTGGGCCAAAGATCTGCACCTTGCGGTGCTCGCGCGCGCCCTGGCAAGCCGTCGCGTTCGAATCGTTTATACGCGTCAAATGGCAATCACCCGTTCGAAGCACGATTGCTACCACCGGATGCTGTATCGCCGCATCGACTTGATGCTTGCAATCACCAGGCGACTGCAGGAAGAGGCACGACGGTTCCTGCCGCTCGCGCCCGATAGAGTGCAAGTGCTACATCATGGGGTGGCAGCACCATTGCGGCCCGGCGACTGTGCATCGCTGCGGCGCAGTCTCGACGTTCCTGCAGGACGCTTCGTCGTGGCTCTGTTCGGCCGCATCGAGCCAGCCAAGGGGCAGCAGGTGCTCGTGGACGCGGTCTCGCAGCTAGTCACACGCGGGCTGGATGTTCATGCCGTGCTCTACGGCCACCCGATGGCGCCAAATCATTTGCGAGACCTGGAAGCGCAGATCGCGCGGCTCGGCGTGAATGATCGTGTTACCTACGCCGGCTATCACCATAACCCGCAGGAAATCATGAGCTGTTTCGAATGCGTCGTTCTGACGACGTACAACGAGACCTTCGGCCTCGTGCTGATAGAAGCGATGCGCGCGGGAACCGCCGTGATCGGAACGGACGCAGGAGGTGTGCCGGAGATCATCGAACACGAAACGACCGGGCTGCTCGTACCGCCGGGCGATGCGTCGGCGCTTGCCAATGCCATCGAGCGGCTCGTTCGCGATAAGGGATTGCGCGATCGCCTGGCCGCCGCGGGCAAGCGCACCGCCGACGCGCGCTTCAGCGAGGAAAAGCATTTTGCGCAGTTACTCGTTTGGCTTCGTGGCGGGACTACGCAATGAATGCCTCGACCAGCGGGCCAGCGCCGGCCAATGCTAGTTGGCCCGAAGTCGATGCCGATCGCATCGAACGCATTTGCGTCATCGGCTGGGGGCTGGTGGGCGATTTGTTCATTCGCATTCCTCTGATCGAGGCGCTCCGCGCTCGTTTCCCGGCCGCTGAAATAAGCGTCATAGTGGACCCGCATGGCACAGAGGTCCTCGCGAATCATCCCGCTTGTAACCGCGTCCTTGCTGTCGGGAGAAGCAAGCGGCCTTTGCTCCCGTATCTGCGCCGGGCGCTTGGGACCGCTTTACGACTACGACGAGAGCGGATCGACGTGAGCATCGACCTGTACGGCGGCGGTAGCAGTGCTGCCGCTACGCTCTTGATAAATGCACGCTGGCGCATCGGCTTCAACACCCGGCGCAGACTGCGCATCGCGAACAATGTGCTCGTTCCGCCCGCATCGCCCTGTATGCATTGGTCTCAAGGCCTCGGAATAGCGCTAGAGCCGCTCGGTATCCGCACGTCCACGATTCGCCGAGGCACCTCGTATTACTGCACGGCAAGTTCGCGAATTACCGCGAAGAACATCCTTGCGGGGCGCGAGAAGGCGAAGCTGATCGCCTTTAACCTGGGGGCCGGCGATCCACGCAAGTGCTGGCCGGTTCCGCGATTCGTCTCGCTGGCACAACTGCTTCAGGCCCACTATGGAGCAATCCCGGTCGTGTTTCGAAATCCCGGGCAGGAGCATCTAGCCGAGCAGTTTGCCAGTCGCTTCGGTGGCGACATGGTGAGACTGCCCCGTCTGCCTCTCGACGTTGTAGCGGCCGTACAGGAGCAGTGCCACGCGATCGTTACGGGCGACTCGGCTCTGATGCATCTGGCAATAGGGTTGAAGCGACCAGTCCTGGCTCTCTTCACGTTCACCCGTCCCGAAGCGGTGCAGCCGGATGACTGCCCGTTTATCGCGTGCATGCGGGAGAACCACGCGCTCGTCGACGAGTGCGGCCGTTCCAAACCGAACACGGACCTGCCCGTCGACCTCGTGTACGCTTCTTATGAGGAGCTCGAGCGCGTGATAGGGGCGACAGCAGGAGCGAGAGAAGGGGCCGGATGTTGAGATTGCAGCTTCGATTAGTCGCGACAGAAGGCTGGTACAACCCGCGGCGAATAGCCGCTATCGCAAGGGATCCAATGAACGCGAAAAAACTGATCAGGAACCTGAAGGTGTGGCAACGCTCGGGATCATGGGAATTCATGCGCAGCAAAGCGATGGCGCCCGATCCCTCCAGATTGAACGTGATCACTTGGAAAGGGATACCGCTACATTATCGCCCGGGCACGAGCGATTGTGGTGTTATCTACGAGATACTCATGCGGCCGCCACACAAGCGGGAATACTACGTCCCTGCCTGGATTAGACCCGCAACCGTGTTCGATATCGGCGGAAACATCGGTATCACCGCCGTCTATCTTTCCACACTGTTCCCCGACGCGAAGGTTTATACGTTCGAGCCGGTTCCGCAGAATTTCGCCATACTCGAGAAGAACGTTGCTACGCTGAAGAATGTGCGTGCGTTTCCTTTCGGTCTTGGCGCCGAGTCCGGACAGTTTGAAATATATCCCAGTGAGGACCGAGCAAATCTTGGCGGCTACTCTCTGCACGAGCGAAGGAGCGAAGGCGCTAACGCGGGCGTCGATACGAAGGCGCGTACCGTGGTAGAGATTCGCCGCGGCGACGATGTGATCGCGCACGAAGCCATTGATCGAATCGATCTCATTAAGATCGACACGGAGGGCGCCGAATACGAGGCATTGACATCGATCGGCGACTCAATGCTCTCCCGCGTACAATGGATAATGGGCGAACTGCACGGCCGCCGAGACTTCGAACTCCTCGCCTACCTGTCGCGGTGGTTCGATATCGCCGTGAACAAGAGAATGAGGAGCGAGCTGTTTCTCTTCGAGGCCCGTAACAAGTCCTTGCGGGGGATCGATCCCGCGGCCGATCGTCGGTGGCACAGGAAAAGGAAGCAGGCCGCCGCGCGCAGGAAGGCAGAGAGCGGCGGCGCAACTGAATGAGCCTACTGGATTGAGCGACAACGAAGAGGTGCTTATGCCGGGTCCTTTCTGACGACCTCGATGCGCTCCTGCTCCCGCGTCCATTTGCCCTGCGGTTTGTCCATATACTGGAAATACTCGTTGGTAAAGTTCCCCTGGCTGCAGGTGTACCGATAGGACCTCACGTTCACGGCGGCCGGATCCAGTACCCGGTTGAACACGCCGGGACCGGTGACCTCGTAGACGTTGTTGCTTTCGCGCTCTTCGATGTTCTTGCGTACTAATTCGATCATGTGCGCGAGATTGGGGTTGTCCGGCTTGCTGGCGATGAAGTAGTTGCTGATCTCGCCGCGCTTGGTCACGACGTACAGCTCCTCGCAGTCGGGCCGGACGATCGACCCGAGGGGCCAAACCACGTGCGCGTCGATGTCGAGATAGACGCCGCCGTGCTTGTGCAGAACGAGCAGGCGCCAGAAATCCGCCTGGGCGGCGCCGATCTGGAGCTTCGAGTAGCTCTCGAATATGTCGCCCCCGTAGGTCTCGCGGATGAATTCCGCGCGCGCAGCAGTCACCATGAATCGGTACTCGAAGCTCGGGGCCATCAAGCGGTTGAACAGATAGTTGATGTACACCGGAAGCGTGACGCGATCAGTGTAATTCGTCTGCCAGATGATGCGCGGAATGGCCGAGGGCTTCCGGGCACGCCGCAGCGGCGGCGCCGCGGCGGGCAGCGTGAAGCGCTTGTCCGGAAACGCGAAGTGAAAGCCGTAACACGCCACCTTGGTCAGGTTGGCGATCACTTTAACGATACGGCTGAAGAGCACTATGGAGAAGCGTGGCATGAGCAAGAGCGAAACCCGTTCGTTTGCGATCGGGCGCCGCCAGGGCTGCCCGATCGGTAGCATCCTATGTGCACGGTGAACGCGAAATGTTCGCGGGTGCGCGGCGATCGCGCGGGCGCCGTCATCACGCAGTCGGCGGACCAAAGTGCGCACGCGTCCCGCATCGCCGCTCGCCCGATGCGAGAATGCGATCGAGCACGGCGGTGACGTCGGCGACGGTTATCAAATTCATCGCGTGCGAGTCCCGCACGCGGGTTCCCCACTCGAGCGCCGCTACCGGGCGGCCGTACTTCCAGCGTACGGCCTCCGGGTACTTGTTCACGGCGTACGCGGCGCTCAGGTACGGGCGCGCACGCTCGGGATTGGTGCAAGCGTAAAGACCGATGACCGGCACGCCGACCGCCGTTCCCATGTGGGCTGGCCCGGAGTCGGGGGCAACGATGGCCGTGGCGCGGGCGAGGATGGCGAGCAGCTGCTTCAGATCCGTGCGGCCAACGAGATCGAGCGGCCGCGACTTCGCCAGTGCGGCAATCTCGCGCGCATAGCGCTGCTCAACCGGTGAATTGCCGCCGGTGAGAACGACCTGCATGCCATGCGCCGCCGCATGATCGGCCACGGCGGCATAGCCGGCCGGGTGCCAGTTGCGGTAGCTCATGCTGGAGCAGGGGCTGATGACGAGCACCGGCTTGTCGCCCGTGAGCACCGAACCGGCGTACTCCCGAGCTTGCGCGGGAACCGGTATGTCCCATCGCAGCACCCGCTCGCGGATGCCGAGCGCTTCGGTGAAGCCGAAGAAGCTGTCCAGCACGTGCTCGCGGGTGCGCGGCGCGACCGTGTGGTTGGTGAACAGCCACTGCAGGTTGCGGGCGCGCGCCCGATCGAAGCCGAGGCGCACGTCGGCGCGCACGCAGGTGCTGGCGAGGCTGGCACGCATGGAGAGCTGCATGTGCAGCAGCACGTCGAAGCGTCGGCCGCGCAGCCGGCGCCGCAGGTCGAGGTAGGCGCGCGCGCCGCGCGCCTTGTCGAACACCACGAACTCGACGCCCTCGAGTCCCTCGAGCAGCCGGTGCTCGACTTTGCCGATGATCCAGGTTATCGCGGTCTCGGGCCACGCCTGCTGAATCGTGCGTACAATAGGCACCGCGTGGCAGACGTCGCCGAGCGCCGAGAGACGCAGCAGACACAGGCGCGCGGGCGGTGTGCGAAAGGGGAGCGTCATCGATCGATGAATGCGGTAAGCGTGAGCGCGGACGGCGACACCATCCTATACGACGCCGGCGCCATCGACAAAATCGACGCGCGCTTCTTCGACCCGGCTTACTGGCGCGCGAGCGGAAGGCTCGTCGGCGAAGCGCGCGGCCGGGGCAGCACCTGGATCGTGCGCCACGGCGAGCGCGATCTGGTCCTGCGCCACTACCGGCGCGGCGGCGTCCTCGGCCCATGGCTCGTCGACCGCTACCTGTGGCTCGGGCTCGCGCGCACGCGGGCCGTGCGCGAATGGACGCTCCTCGCCGAGCTCTGCCGGCAGGGCCTGCCGGTGCCGCGGCCGGTGGCGGTGCGCGTGCACCGCACCGGGCTCTGCTACCGCGCCGACCTCGTGACCGAGCGCATCGCGCCGGCCGAATCGCTCGCGGACCGTCTGGCGCGCGAGCCGCTCCCCGCTTCCGGCTGGCGTGCGATAGGTGCGTGCATCCGGCGCTTTCACGATTTTGGCGTGTGGCATGCCGACCTCAATGCGCACAACGTGCTCCTCGCCGCGAGCACCGCGTACCTCCTCGATTTCGACCGCGGCCGCCGGCGCCGCCCGGGCGCCTGGCGCGCGGCCAATCTCGCGCGGCTGCGGCGCTCGCTCGACAAGCTCGCCCGCCAGTCGGCGCATTTTCGATTCGACGAGGAGGGGTGGCAGGCGCTGTGTGCCGGCTACGACGACGGCGCAAGCGCGGGGCAAAGCTCCCCGAGCGCGGCGAGATAATCGTCGAGCACACCGGCGCGCGCCGCGATGAGCCGCGCCGCATTGCGTCCGAGCGCCGCGGCCTTCTCGGGCTGCGCCAGCAGCTCGTTGAGGCAGTCGGCGAGATCCGCGACCGAGCGCAGCTGCACGCCCGCCTGGTTGCCGCGCAGCAGCTCCGCCTCCTCGGCGAAATTCTGCATGTGCGGGCCGAACACGACCGCTTTGCCGAGGCGCGCGGGCTCGAGGATGTTGTGGCCGCCGACCGGCACGAACGAGCCGCCCATGATGACGAGGTCGGCACCCGCCATGAACGCGCCGAGCTCGCCGAGCGTGTCGGCCACGTACACGTCGGTTTCGGCCGTAACCGCCTGGCCGCGGCTGCGCACGGCGAGCTGCAGTCGGAGCGGCGTGAGGGCGGCGAGGATGTCGGCGAGGCGCGCCGGGTGGCGCGGCGCGAGCACGAGCAGGCGACCGCCGTGGCGTACCTTGCGCCATTGCTCGACGATCAGCCGCTCCTCGTCTTCGCGCGTCGAGGCCGCGAGCACGTACGGCCGTCCGAGCGCGAGCGGCGCCGGCGGGTCGCCCGAGAGAGCGAACTTGAGGTTGCCGAGGGTGCGCACGCGCCCGGCCTCCATGCCGAGGGACATGAAGGTCTCGGCATCGGCGGCGGTGCGCGCGAGCACCGCCTGCACGCGCGCGAGCGTCTGCGCCTGCACGCCCCGCCACCAGCGGTTTTCGCGTAGACTGCGGAGCGTGAGCCGGCCGTTGATGAGAACGATCGGCACCCCTGCGCGAGCGCAGGCGCGATAGAGGTTCGGCCAGAGCTCGGTTTCCATCACGAGCAGGCAGGCCGGGCGCACGCGGCGCACGAAGCGGCGTACCGCCCCGGGCCAATCGAGCGGCAGGAATCGATGGATGGCGCTGCCGCCGAGCCGTTCCCGCGCGATCGCGGCGCCCGTCGGGGTAACGGTCGTGAGGACGATGGGGCGCGGCGCGCAGCGCTGCGCGAGCCGCCGCACGAGCGGCGCCACCGCGCTCACTTCGCCGACCGAGGCGGCGTGGACCCAGATCGGGCGGTGCTCGCCGTCGGCCGGACGGCCGACCACGCCGAGGCGTTGCCAGAGATACCTGGCGTCGCGGTGGCGCAGCGCGACCCAGGCGGTGTAGCCCGCGAGCGCAGGCGAGAGCAGCCACATCAGGAGCCGGTAGCGAAGCATTGCGAGCGGGAGCTGAGCCAAGTGCGGAAGCGGCCGGGTGCAGGATCGCCGATTTCGCGGGCGCTGCCAACCGCAGGATGCCTGCGCCGGCCGATCGGGCGGCGCCGATGGGCGGCGCACGCGGTCCGACGGCATGCGATATGGAGGGCGCGTCCGGCGGCGCGGTGCCGCTAGACTCTCGGCGAGCTTGGTGTCGGACTTGCCATAACAAAAGCACTGAAGGAGAACAACAAATGCTACGAATCGCACGCGTTACCGCTGCTCTTCTGGTCGCCTTCACGTTTCCCCCGGCCATGGCGCAGGGCGGCTTCGATCCGGGCCGCCTCTATGTCGGCGCGGGCCTTGGCTACAACGATTTTCCGGGCAGCGACGAGGAAGTGGGCTGGCAGGTGTTCGGCGGCTATGAAATCGGCGCGGTTGCCAAGGATGTGTATCTCGACGCCGAAGTCGGTTACATGAACGCCGGCGACAGCCGGTCCGGAGAGGATGTGGACGGCCTCTGGGCGACAGCGGTCGGCCGCCTGCGCGTCGGCCCGCAGTTCGATCTCATCGGCCGGCTCGGGTTCGATTTCGGCGATGACGACGGCCTGATGATCGGTGTCGGCGCGGGCGTGCCGCTCAGCCGGCGCTCCGCGCTGCGGCTGGAATACGTCGATCGCGACGAAATCGGCTCGCTGCAGCTGAACTTCATCTACCGTCCGTAACGCTTCCACGCGCACGCCCGGCGGCGTGCGTCGCCGGGCGCTTTCCTGGCGCCTGCGAAGGGCGCTGACCGCGGTTACTCCCCCACCGCCGGTTTACGGCCGGTTCGCGGTTCCTGGAAAGGGCGCCGACGTATCGGCGCCGGAAACCCCCTGACTCGCCGCGCCCGGTTCAGTACCTGACGACGCCCGGGTCGACGTCACGCGCCCACGCATCGATCCCGCCGGTCAGGTTGTAGAGCGGTGCGAAGCCGCGGGCGTCGAGGTAGCGCGCGACCTGGAGGCTGCGCATGCCATGGTGGCACACGACCACGATCGGGCGATCGCGCGGCAGCTCGTCGATGCGGCCCGGGATCTCTGCCATGGGAATACAGGTGGAGCCAGGCAATGCGCAGATCTCGACCTCCCACGGCTCGCGTACGTCGAGCACGACCGGCGGTGCGGGGCGCACCAGCCAGTCGCGCAGTTCCTGCGGGCGGAGCGGTGTGACGCCGCCGCTCACCTAGAAAACGAACTTCGGGGGTTCCGGAGCGTTGATCAGCGGAGGGACCACAGTCTCGAACAGCGAGTCCTCGCTCCAGTTGTAGGCGTCGAGCCGCTCGATCAGCTGCGCCTCCATGGCCGGCGCCCGCCCGACGATGGCGACGAGCCGCCCGCCCGGGGCGAGCTGCTCGCGCAGCGAGTCGGGGAGCAGCGGCAGCGATCCGGTCACGAGGATGGCGTCGTAGGGCGCATGCGCCGGCCAGCCGCGTGCCGCATCCCCGGTCTCGACCACCGCGTTCGTGATCCCGTGCGCGGCCAGCTTGCGCCGTGCCGCGTCCGCGAGCTCGGGGATGATCTCGACGCTATAGACCTGCCCGCCCAGCGCCGCGAGCAGTGCCGTCATGTAACCGCTGCCCGTCCCGATCTCGAGCACCTTGTCCTGGGGGCGGACATCGAGCGCCTGCAGCAGCCGGGCTTCGACCTTGGGGGTGAGCATCACCTGCCCGTAGCCGAGCGGAATGTTCATGTCGGCGTACGCCAGCACGCGATATTCCGCCGGTACGTAGTCCTCGCGCGGCGTGCGCGCGATGGCATCGAGGACGCGTTCGTCCAAGACCTCCCAGGGCCGGATCTGCTGCGCGATCATTTGCTGTCGCGCGGTAGCGAAGTCGAAAGCCTGCATTACATACACTACGGGTGGGGCCGAGGCCGCGTAGCCTAAGAGCTTTGCGCCGGTCAGGCAAGCCGAGTTGCAAAGGCGGCACCGATCTTATAGGTTGCCGGGAGTGTCTAAGGGCGAAGCGGAAATCCCGTTGAGCCGTCGCCCGGCCTACGGTGTCGGCCGCGACGGGCCCCACAAGGCGGGCCGAGCGGAGTCCGTGACGTCGTGCCAGCGATAGCTGGCATCAAAGACAGCTAGGGGTCCACGTCCCCGCGACGTGGTGAGAGATACCCTTCGAACCTGATCCGGTTAGTACCGGCGTAGGAAAGCTGTTCGCTCGACAACCGACGAAAGCGCCTGCGCCACTTTTTCAGCAGCCCGAGCAGCAGGAGTGAGCGATGAGCGCGATCCCCAAGGAGTTCCTTAAGAAGGCCGCGGCGCTTTCGGCCGATGCCACCCGCCCCTATCCCGGGTCCCGCAAGATCTACGTGCAGGGATCCCGCCCGGACATACGCGTGGGCATGCGTGAGGTGCGCCAGTCTCCGACCCGGGGCGCGAACGGGCTGGAGGAAAACCCGCCTATCTATATATATGACACCTCCGGGCCGTACACGGATCCCGGCGCCCGGATCGACCTCACGAAGGGCCTGCCGCTCTTGCGCCTGCCCTGGATTCTCGAGCGCGGGGACACCGAGGAGTTGCCGGACCTGAGCTCCGAGTACGCCCGCCAGCGGCGTGCGGATCCCGCGCTCGCGCACCTGCGCTTCGAACACATCAGGAAACCGCGGCGGGCGAAGCCGGGTCGCAACGTCACGCAAATGCACTACGCACGCCGCGGGATCATTACGCCCGAGATGGAATACGTGGCGCTCCGCGAGACGATGCGCCTGAACGAGCTGCGCGAGGATCCGCGCTACCGCAGTCTGCTCAGGCAGCATCGCGGCCAGAGCTTCGGCGCGGCGATCCCCGAGGAGATCACACCCGAGTTCGTGCGCGAGGAAGTGGCGCGCGGGCGCGCGATCATTCCCGCGAACATCAATCACCTCGAGCTCGAGCCGATGATCATCGGCCGCAACTTCCGGGTGAAGATCAACACCAACATCGGCAACTCGGCCGTGACCTCTTCGATCGAGGAGGAGGTCGAGAAGATGGTGTGGTCGGCGCGCTGGGGCGGCGACACGCTGATGGATCTCTCGACCGGAAAGAACATCCACGAGACGCGCGAGTGGATCCTGCGCAATGCCCCGATGCCGATCGGCACGGTGCCGATCTACCAGGCGCTGGAGAAAGTCGGCGGCAAGGCCGAAGAACTGACCTGGGAGCTGTTCCGCGACACGCTGATCGAACAGGCGGAGCAGGGCGTCGACTACTTCACGATCCACGCGGGCGTGCGCCTCGCCTACATCCCGCTCACCGCGGAGCGGGTCACCGGCATCGTGTCGCGCGGCGGCTCGATCCTCGCCAAGTGGTGCCTCGCGCATCACAAAGAGAACTTCCTCTACACGCACTTCGAGGAAATCTGCGAGATCATGAAGGCGTACGACGTGTCGTTCTCGCTCGGCGACGGACTGCGGCCGGGCTCGATCGCGGACGCCAACGACCGTGCGCAGTTCGCCGAGCTCGAGACGCTCGGCGAGCTCACGAAGATCGCGTGGAAGCACGACGTGCAGGTGATGATCGAGGGGCCGGGGCACGTGCCGATGCAGCTCATCAAGGAGAACATGGACAAGGAGCTCGCCGAGTGCTTCGAGGCGCCGTTCTATACGCTCGGGCCGCTCACCACCGACATCGCGCCGGGATACGATCACATCACGTCCGCGATCGGTGCCGCGCAGATCGGCTGGTACGGCACGGCCATGCTCTGCTACGTGACGCCCAAGGAGCACCTCGGGCTCCCCGACAAGCAGGACGTGCGCGACGGCATCATCGCCTACAAGATCGCCGCGCACGCCGCCGATCTCGCCAAGGGCCACCCGGGCGCGCAGCTGCGCGACAACGCGCTCTCGAAGGCGCGCTTCGAGTTCCGCTGGGAGGACCAGTTCAACCTGGGGCTCGATCCGGAGAAGGCGCGCGAATTCCACGACGCGACGCTCCCCCAGGAGGGCGCGAAGCTCGCGCACTTCTGCTCCATGTGCGGGCCGCATTTCTGCGCGATGAAGATCACGCAGGACGTGCGTGAATACGCGGAACGCGGCCTCAAGGAGAAGTCGAAGGAGTTCCGCGAGCAGGGGGGCGAGATCTACGTCAAACGCTGAGCCGACGCGCGCCGGTTCCTGCGCGGGCAACGGGCATCGCCCGGCAGCCGCGACGTGTCGCTGCCACCCGGCCTCATGCTCTGCCGGGAGCCGGGCGCGGCCGGCGCACTCGCTCGGCACCCCGCATCTGTATCGGCGGGCGCGCATCGCGCCGCGGTCCAAACCCCCTCGATGAGGATGTCCCGGCCTTTCTCTGCTTGATGCAGATCAACGCCGTCGACTGCCTGTCCCGCTAGGCTCCCGGGAAATCCAAGGAGGTGGCTATGCCAACTCAAGGCGCAGCACGTCGGCCGCCGGAACGCATGCAGTTGCTCGGGCGCATGATGGCGCGGCTCGAGGTCGACGTAGACCGCGCGGCCCGCGAGCTGCTGGGCGCTCGCCTGCGCGAGATGGTAGTCCGGTGCCGCGGCTGCCGGCACCCGGAGTTGTGCGCGCAGTGGCTCGAGGGCGAGGCATCGGGCGCACCGAGCTTCTGTCCGAACGCCCGGCTCTTCGCTGCATTCCGCCGCGCCTGCTAGGCGGCGGTCGCGCCCGGCACTCCGCCTGCTTCATGCAGCGCCGCGATCTCGCGGCCTGCAGGAGCGCCGCCCGCGCCGGACGCGCAGCACCGCTCCCGCGGTTGCACGGATCGCCGGCGCCGGTTCAGCCCGCCGTGCGCAGCGGCTCGCGCGCCAGCGCCTCCACCGCCTCGCTGGTGCGGAAGAACACCCGCCCGGGGGCCATGCGCGCCGGAAGTCCCGCGCGCTCGAGCGCATCGAACACCGGGCCTTTGACCTCCGCGAGGTGCACCGTCACGCCGGCCTCGCGCAGCCCCGCGATCAGGCGCTCGAGACCCTCGAG
>DASVBY010000105.1:0-16238 GCA_036381895.1 Burkholderiales bacterium
CCACACCCAGGCGCTGCTCGTCAAGGTGGGCGATAAGGTCGCGCGGGGGGATGCGATCGCGCTCGTTGGCTCCTCGGGGCGCTCGACGGGGCCGCACGTGCACGTTGAGGTGCTGCGCGATGGGCGGCCGGTGAATCCGGCGAAGTATCTGCGCGCTGCTCGCTGATTCCCGTTGGCGCGGCGCGGTCGCTTAACTTCAAGTCCCCTGTCGTTTCCTCCATAATTCGGCGCTCGATTCCTGCTCGGCGCGCCGCCCGCAGCCGCGATGATCACGAAGGCTCTGACCAAGATTTTCGGCAGTCGCAACTCGCGCCTGCTCAAAGCCATGCAGCGCGACGTGGCGCGCATCAACGCTCTCGAGCCGCAGATCGCGGCGCTCTCGGACGAGGCGCTGCGCGCCAAGACCGGCGAATTCAGGAACCGCCTGGCTCAGGGGGAGCCGCTCGATAACCTGCTGCATGAGGCCTTCGCCGTGGCGCGCGAGGCCGCCAAGCGCACGCTCGGCATGCGGCACTTCGACGTACAGTTGATCGGCGGCATCGTGCTGCATCAGGGCAAGATCGCCGAGATGCGCACCGGCGAGGGCAAGACGCTGGTCGCGACGCTGCCCGCGTACCTGAACGCGCTCACCGGCCGAGGGGTGCACGTGGTGACCGTGAACGATTACCTCGCGCGCCGCGATGCCGAGTGGATGGGGAAGATCTACAACTTCCTCGGGCTCTCCGTGGGGGTGGTGGTGCCCGGCCAGGACCGCGCGACCAAACGCGCCGCCTACGCGGCCGACATCACCTACGGCACCAACAACGAGTACGGCTTCGATTATCTGCGCGACAACATGGCGTTCCGCGCCGAGGACCGCTCCCAGCGCGGCCTCAACTACGCCATCGTCGACGAAGTCGACTCGATCCTGATCGACGAAGCGCGTACCCCGCTCATCATCTCCGGGCCGGCGGAAGAGAGCACGGATCTCTACGTCAAGATCAACGCGATCATTCCGAAGCTCGTCAGGCAGGAGACCGAGGACGGTCCGGGGGACTACACGGTCGACGAGAAGGCGCGCCAGGTCTACCTGACCGAAGAGGGTCACGAGAAGGTCGAGCGGCTGCTGGTGCAGGCCGGACTGCTCGAGCCCGGCGGGAATCTCTACGACGTCTCGAGCCTGCAGTTGCTGCACCACGTCAATGCGGCGCTGCGCGCCCATGCGCTCTACCGGCGCGAGGTCGACTACATCGTGCGCAACAACCAGGTGATCATCATCGACGAGTTCACCGGACGCATGATGGTCGGACGCCGCTGGTCCGAGGGCCTGCATCAGGCGATCGAGGCGAAAGAGGGCGTACCGATCGAGCAGGAGAACCAGACGCTCGCGACCATCACCTTCCAGAACTACTTCCGCCTGTATTCGAAGCTCGCCGGCATGACCGGCACGGCCGACACCGAGGCGTACGAGTTCCAGCAGATCTACGGCCTCGAAGTGGTCGTGATCCCGACGCACAAGCCGATGATCCGCGTCGACGCGGGCGATCAGGTGTACCGTACCGCCCGCGAGAAGCACGCGGCGATCCTCGCGGACATCGTCGACTGCCACAAACGCGGGCAACCGGTGCTCGTCGGCACCATCTCGATCGAGGCGTCGGAGCATCTCTCGAAGCTGCTCGACAAGGAGGGCATCCCGCACCAGGTGCTGAACGCGAAGCATCACGAGCGCGAAGCCATGATCGTCGCGCAGGCCGGGCGGCCGGGGGCGGTGACGATCGCGACGAATATGGCGGGCCGCGGGACCGACATCGTGCTCGGCGGCAACCTGGCGATGGAACTCGCCGAAGCCGGGGACGACCCGGAGGCGCGGGCCCGGATCGAGGAAGACTGGAAGCGGCGCCACGAGCAGGTCGTGGCGGCGGGCGGCCTGCACGTGATCGGCACCGAGCGGCACGAATCGCGGCGCATCGACAACCAGCTGCGCGGCCGCTCCGGCCGCCAGGGCGATCCCGGCTCGAGCCGCTTCTACCTCTCGCTCGAGGACAACCTGCTGCGCATCTTCGGGTCCGAGCGCATCTCGGGGCTCATGGGCAAGCTCGGCATGCAGGAAGGCGAGGCGATCGAGCATCCCTGGGTAACGCGCGCGATCGAGAACGCGCAGCGCAAGGTCGAAGGCCGCAACTTCGATATCCGCAAGCAGCTCCTCGAATACGACGACGTGGCCAACGAGCAGCGCAAGGTGATCTACGAGGAGCGCAACCGGCTGCTCGATGCGGGCGACGTTTCCGAGAGCATCCGCACGATCCGGCGCGAAGTGATCGAGTCGCACGTTGCGGGGTTCGTGCCGCCCGAGAGTCTCGAGGAGCAGTGGGACCTCGCCGGGCTCGAGGAGAGCCTCGAGCGCGAGTTCGGGCTGAAGCTTCCGGTGCGCAGCTGGCTCGAGGAGGAAGCGAGCCTCGACGGGGACAAGATCGCGGAGCGCATTGCCGCCGAACTCGAACGCCGCCACCAGGAGAAGGAAGCGCTCATCGGCGCGGAGAACATGCGCCAGCTCGAGAAGGCGGTCATGCTCCAGGTGCTCGACCAGCAATGGAAGGATCACCTCGCGGCCATGGACTACCTGCGCCAGGGCATTCATCTGCGCGGCTACGCACAGAAGAATCCGAAGGAGGAGTACAAGCGCGAAGCGTTCGAACTGTTCTCGGACATGCTCGCGCGGGTGAAGCAGGAGGTCGTCATGCTGCTCGCGCGGCTGCAGCTGCAGCCGGCCGAGCCGCCGCCGGTGTTCGAGCCGCCGCGGCGCGAGCCGCAGCAGATGCAGTTCCTGCACCCGTCCGTCCAGGCGGGCGAGGCGGCCGAGGAGGGCGACGTGGCGGTCGCGAGCCGCACGGCCGTCGAAAGCCGTCCGATCGTGCGCAAGCAGCCGAAGATCGGGCGCAACCAGCCGTGCCCCTGCGGCTCGGGCAAGAAGTACAAGCACTGTCACGGGCGGCTCGAATGACCCGCCCGTCGCTGCCGTAAGCCGATGGCCGTCGGGCTCGCCGGTCTGCCCCCGCTGCGCCCGGTGCCGGGGATCCGCCTCGGGACCACCGCCGCCGGTCTGCGCAAGCCCGGCCGGCGCGATCTCGTCGTCATCGAATGCGCCCCGGGAACCGAAGCGGCGGCCGTCTTCACGCGCAACCGCTTCCGCGCCGCACCGGTCCTCGTCGCGCAGGCGCACCTCGCGCGCCACGCGCCGCGAGCGCTCGTCGTCAATACCGGCTATGCCAACGCCGGTACCGGGGAACCGGGCCGCGAAGATGCGGAAGCGACCTGCGCGGCGCTTGCGCGGCTGCTCGGCTGTACGCCGGCCGAGGTGCTGCCCTTCTCGACCGGCGTCATCGGCGAGCGCCTCCCGCGCGAGCGGCTGACCGCCGCGCTTCCCGCCGCCGTTGCGGCGTTGAGCGAAGCGGGGTGGGCCGATGCCGCGCACGGGATCATGACGACCGATACGGTGCCGAAGGGCGCGTCGCGTACCGTGCAGCTCGGCGGCACGGAGATCACGATCACCGGCATCGCCAAGGGCGCAGGCATGATCCAGCCGAACATGGCGACGATGCTCGCTTTCATCGCGACCGACGCCGCCGTCGCGCGCCCGGTGCTCGCGGACTGCCTGCGCCACGCGAGCGCCCGCTCGTTCAACCGCATCACCGTGGACGGCGACACCTCGACGAACGATGCCTGCGTACTGCTCGCCACCGGCAGGGCCGGAAGCAGCCCCGTCGCGGCCGCGTCCGATGCGCGCTATCCGGCGCTCAGGGACGCGGTCACGGACGTATGCACCGCGCTCGCCCAGGCGATCGTGCGCGACGGCGAGGGCGCGACCAAGTTCGTCACGATCGAGGTCGTCAATGGGCCGTCCGAGGAGGATTGCCTCGAGGTGGCGTACGCCATCGCGAATTCGCCGCTCGTCAAGACCGCGTTGTTCGCGTCCGACCCGAACTGGGGCCGGATACTCGCCGCGATCGGCCGGGCGCGCGTCGCCGCGCTCGCGGTCGAGCGCGTAGGACTCTGGATCAACGGCGTGTGCGTGGTCAGGGACGGCGGACTCGCGCCGGACTACACGGAGGATGCCGGCAGGGCGGCGATGCAGCGCGCCGAGATCACAGTGCGGGTTTCCCTCGGGAGCGGGCGCGCGAGCGCGCAGGTATGGACCTGCGACTTCTCGCATGACTACGTCAGCATCAACGCGGACTACCGCAGCTGATCCGCGGCGCCGGGCGCATGCCTGAGCGCGCGCACACTCCGATCCACGTCGCCGCCGGCGTTCTGATCGAACAGGGGCGCGTCTGCGTCACCCGCCGCCGGCCCGACGCGCCTCAGGGCGGGAAGTGGGAGTTTCCGGGCGGCAAGCTCGAGCCCGGCGAAACGCCGCTCGCCGGACTCAGGCGGGAGCTCCACGAGGAACTCGGCATCGAGGTCGAGCAGGCGCGCCCGCTGGTGAAGCTCGTCCACCGCTACCCCGACGTCGAGGTCCTGCTCGACGTGTGGACCGTCACGCGCTATCGGGGCACGCCGCACGGGCGCGAGGCGCAGCCGCTCGACTGGGTGGCGCTCGAAGCCCTCGATCCGCGCGATTTCCCCGAAGCCGACCGTCCGGTGCTCCGCCGGCTGCAGTTGCCGCCGCTCTACGCCGTGAGCGATGCCGCGCGCTTGGGGCTCGATGAGTTCGCGCGCCGTCTGGCGCGCGCGCTCGAGGCCGGCGTGCGCCTGGTGCAGCTGCGCGAGCCGCACCTTCCGCGCGCCGACTTCTGCCGTTACGCGCGCCGCCTGGCCGCGCTTTGCCGCGCCGCGGGCGCGCGCCTGCTCGTCAACGCCGATCCGTCCTGGGTCGCGGAATGCGACGCGGACGGCGTGCACTTGAGCGCCCGCCGGCTCATGGCCGCGACCGGGCGGCCGCTCGGGCTCGACCGCCTGGTCGCGGCGTCGTGCCACGATGCCGCCGAGCTCACCCGAATGCAGTCGTTGAATCTCGATTTCGCGGTGCTCGGGCCGGTGCAGCCGACCGCGAGCCACCCGGGCGCGGCGACGCTCGGGTGGACGCGCTTCGCGCAGCTCAGCGGCGCGACCCCGGCCCCGGTCTACGCGATCGGCGGCCTGCGGCCGGCCGACGTCGCGCGCGCGCGGGCGGCCGGCGCGCAGGGTGTCGCCATGATCCGCGGCCTGTGGGACGCGGCCGATCCGGGCGCGGCGGTGCGGGAGGCGCTTGCCGCGGCGTGCAGCGGTTGAGCGCTCGGTCCTAGGAGCGCGCGGCCGCGGCGAGCGCAAGGTAGCGGGCGTGCAGCCGTTCTACTTCGCGCTCGAGCTCGCTCAGCGTGCCGTCGTTGCGGATGACGTCGTCGGCGCGGGCGAGGCGCTCGGCGCGGCTCGCCTGCGCTGCCATCACGCGCTCGACCGCCTCCGGCGTCACCGCGTCGCGGGTGCTCGTGCGCGCGATCTGCAGTGCTTCGTCGGCGTCGACGACGAGCACGCGGTCGATGAGATCGACGAAGTTGGTCTCGACGAGGAGCGGCACCACCACGAGACAGTAGGGCGCTTCGAGCGCGGCGAGCCGGCGCTCGACCTCGGCCCGGATGCGCGGGTGCAGGATCGCTTCGAGCCGCGCGCGCGCCGCGGGATCGTCGAAGACCCGCCGGCGCAGCGCGGCGCGGTCGAGCCGGCCGGCGGCATCGAGCACCTCGCGCCCGAACGCGCGCTCGATCTCGGCGATCGCCGGCTGCCCGGGCGCCACCACCTCGCGCGCGATCACATCCGTATCGACCACCGGCACGCCGCGGCGTGCGAAGAGCTCCGCGACCGTCGATTTGCCGCTGCCGATTCCGCCCGTGAGGCCGATACGCAACATGCGGTTAGCTTAACAGCGCGCGCCACCGCGCCGTAGCGCGATCAGAAGCGCGCGAGCTGCAGGTAGCCGCGCGTGAGGGTGTCGCCCCAGAGGAGCGCGATCCAGCCGGCGGCGCACAGGAACGGGCCGAAGGGGATCGGTACGCTGCGGTCGCGCCGCAGGAGCAGGATGCCGAGGAGTCCGACGGCCGCGCCTACGAACGAAGCGAGCAGGATCACGAGCGGCAGCTGCTGCCAGCCGAGCCAGGCGCCGAGGGCGGCATAGAGCTTGAAGTCGCCGTACCCCATGCCTTCGCGCCCGGTGAGCAGCCGGTACAGCTGATACACGAGCCAGAGCGAGCCGTAGCCCGCGATGGCGCCGATCACCGCCGCCGGCAGCGGCGCGTACACGCCGCCGAGGTTGAACGCGAGGCCGAGCCAGAGGAGCGGCAGCGTCAGGTTATCGGGCAGGAGCTGATGGTCGTAGTCGATGAAGGTCAGGGCGATCAGCGCCCAGGTGAGGAGCAGCGCCCCCGCGGCCGCGAGCGTCGGCCCGAAATGCCACGCCACGGCGGCGGACAGGAGCCCGGTCGCCGCTTCGACCGCCGGGTAGCGCCAGGAGATCGCGCCGCCGCAGCCCGCGCACCGGCCGCGCAGGAAGAGGAAGCTGAGCAGCGGGACGTTCTCGAGCGCGGTGATGCGGCGACCGCACGCCGGACACTGCGAGCGCGGCACGATCAGGTTGTAGGGCGCCTGCGGCTCGGCCGTGCGCCCGGCGAGCTCGGCGCACTGCGCGCGCCAGCTGCGCTCGAGCATGATCGGCAGCCGGTGGATCACGACGTTGAGAAAGCTGCCGACGACGAGGCCGAGCACGAACGCGGCGAGCGGCAGCGCCGCGGGATACTCGGCGAACAACGCAAACGTATTCATGGCGAGCGCCGGACGGTCGATCGGCTGCGGCGCATGGACCGGTGGTTAGACCGTCGCGGCGAGCTTGAAGATCGGCAGGTACATGGCGATCACCAGACCGCCGATGACGATGCCGAGGAAGGCCATGATAATGGGTTCGAGCAGGCTGCTCAGCCCGGCGACCGCGTCGTCGACCTCGGCTTCGTAGAAGTCGGCGACCTTGCCGAGCATGGCGTCGAGCTCGCCCGACTCTTCGCCGATCGCGACCATCTGGATGACCATGTTGGGGAAGAGGCCGGTCGCGTTCATCGCGGCCTGCAGCTGCATACCGGTGCTGACGTCCGCTTTGATCGCGACGGTGCCCTCGTAGTAGACGCGATTGCCCGCGGCGCCGGCGACCGAGTCGAGCGCCTCGACGAGCGGCACGCCTGCGGCGAACATGGTGCCGAGCGTGCGGCAGAACCGCGCGATCGTCGCCTTCTTCACGATTTCGCCGATGACCGGAGCGCGGAGCAGCAGGCGGTCCATGAGGTGCTGCGCCTTGATCGAACGCTTGTAGCCGTAGACCGCGAGCGCGACCGTGCCGACGATGCCGCCGATGATGTAGTACCAGTTCGCCTGGAAGCTGCGCGAGAGGCCGATGACCATTTTCGTCAGGGCGGGCAGGTCGGCCCCGAAGCCCTGGAACAGGCTCTCGAACTGCGGGATCACGTAGACGAGCAGCACCGCGGTGATGATGAACGCCACCACGATGACCGCGGTCGGATAGAACAGGGCGGACTTGATCTTGCCCTTGATCGCTTCGATCTTTTCCTTATAGGTCGCGACCTTGTCGAGAATGGAGTCGAGGATGCCCGCCTGTTCGCCGGCCTGGACCAGGTTGCAGTAGAGCGAATCGAAGTACAGCGGGTGCTTCGCGAGCGCCGCCGTCATGTTGGTGCCCGATTCGATATCGTTCTTGATTCCCAGGACGAGCTCCTGCATCGAGGGGTTCTCGTGGCCGCGGCCGACGATATCGAACGCCTGCGCCACCGGAATGCCGGCGGTGACCATGGTCGCCAGCTGGCGCGTGAACACGGCGATGTCTTTCGGTGTGATCTTCTTCTTGCGCGCCGCCTGGAACAGGCTGCTGCTGCGCTTCTGGACCTTGGTGGGATTTATGCCCTGGCGGCGCAGCGTCGCCTTGACGAAGGCGACGCTGGCCGCCTCCATCTCGCCCTTCAGCTTTTTGCCCGTCTTGTCGACGCCTTCCCACTGGTAGGCGTCCAATCGGGGTCTGGTCTTGGCAGCGGTCGCCATGGGCTACTGGTTGGTGACGCGCTCGATTTCCTCGAGGCTCGTGATCCCCTGGCGGACCTTGTTGAGGCCCGATTGACGCAGATCGGAGATGCCTTCCTTTTGCGCCTGAATCTCGATATCGAGCTGGTTCCCGCCGCGCATGATGATGTTCCCGATCTCTTCGGACACCGGCATCACCTGATAGATGCCCACCCGTCCTTTATAGCCCTTATTGCAGGCATCGCAACCGACGGGGCCGTAGAGCTGGAGCTTGCCGATCTCGTTCGGCTGGAATCCGGCCTTGAGCAGCGCCTGTTCGGGCACGTTGACCGGCACCTTGCAGCTGTTGCACAGCCGCCGCGCGAGGCGCTGCGCAATGATCAGGTTCACCGCCGAGGCGATGTTGAACGGCGGCACGCCCATGTTGACGAGACGGGTGAGCGTCGCCGGGGCATCGTTCGTGTGCAGCGTCGACAGCACCATGTGGCCGGTCTGCGCGGCCTTGATGGCGATCTCGGCCGTTTCGAGGTCGCGGATCTCGCCGACCATGATGATGTCCGGGTCCTGGCGGAGGAACGCGCGCAGTGCGCTCGCGAACGTGAGGCCGGCCTTGTCGTTGATGTTGACCTGGTTGATGCCCGGCACGTTGATTTCGACCGGATCTTCCGCGGTCGAGATGTTGGTCCCGGGGGTGTTGAGGATATTGAGCGCGGTGTACAGCGTGACCGTCTTACCGCTGCCCGTCGGACCGGTAACGAGCACCATGCCGTAGGGGCGGTGGATCGCCTCGAGGAAGTACTGTTTCTGCTGCTCCTCGAAGCCGAGCTTGTCGACGCCGAGGGTCGCGGAGGTGGGATCGAGGAGACGCAGCACGATCTTCTCGCCCCAGAGCGTGGGGAGCGTGCTCACGCGAAAATCGATCGCGCGGTTCTTGGAGATGCGCATCTTGATGCGCCCGTCCTGCGGCACGCGGCGCTCGGCGATGTCGAGCCGGGCGAGGATCTTGATGCGCGCCGCGATGCGGGCGGCGAGCGCGAGCGGCGGATTTGCGACTTCGTGCAGCACGCCGTCCTGGCGGTAGCGCACGCGGTAGGTCTTCTCGTACGGCTCGATGTGGATATCCGAGGCCCCGCGGTTGATCGCGTCGATCAGCACCTTGTTGACGAACCGCACGATCGGCGTGTCGTTGACTCCCGCCTCGTCGGCGCCGACGCCGTCCTTCTCGTCCTGGCCCGCCTCGATCTCGAGGTTCTCGAGGCTCTCGTCCGCGGCCATGTCGATGAGCGTCGTGTCCGCCGCTTCGAGGCACTTCTCGATCGCGACGGCGAGCTTGTCCTCCTCGACCAGGATCGCCTCGGTGCCGAGACCGGTGTGAAACTTGATTTCGTCGAGCGCCTGCAGGTTGGTCGGGTCCGCGATGCCGACGTAGAGGCGCGAGCCGCGTTTGTACAACGGCAGCACGTGATGCCGGCGCAGGATCTTTTCGTCGACCAGCTTGACCGGCGCGGACTCGAGATCGAGCGCGTTGACGTCGAAGAGCGGCATGCCGAACTCTTCGGAGGCGACGCGCGCGACGACCGAGGCCTCGAGCTTCTTGCTCTCGACCAGTTGCGCGACGAACGGCACTTTGTTGGACAGCGCCTCCGACTGGATGCGCTCCGCGTCAGCCGGCGTGAGCAGGTTGTCGCGCACCAGTCTCAGCGCCAATCCGCTGAGATTGGGGGTCGGATTTACCGTGGCCATTGATTCTTGATGAGTGCTTCGGGGGTGCAGCGAGCCGGCCCCTACTTAAAGGAATACTAGTGCACGGGTGCGGAGTGCGCCAAACCGCGGCGCCATGTCCCGCAGGCCGGCGTTCGCTCGGGCCCGCCCCTTCATCGGGCGGTCGTCGCGTACGCGGGCGCCGCTACCGTCCTCGACCGGCGTGCGCCGATTGACGAGATACCGGGGCACATTTAGAATCGTTCTAAACTCAGTAACAAGCCGGGATTCGGGCTTGTTCTTTCAATCTACCTCAACAGGAGCGTCATCCTATGAAGCAACTGAAAGGCAGCAAGACCGAAGAGAACCTCAAGTACGCGTTTGCCGGCGAGTCGCAGGCGAACCGGCGTTACCTGTACTTCGCGGCAAAGGCGGACGTGGAGGGGTACAACGACGTCTCCGCGGTGTTCCGCTCGACGGCCGAGGGCGAGACCGGACACGCGCACGGGCACCTCGAGTATCTCGAGGCGGTCGGTGATCCGGCGACCGGGCTGCCGATCGGTTCCACGGAGGACAACCTGAAGGCGGCGATCGCGGGCGAAACCCACGAGTACACCGACATGTACCCGGGTATGGCGAAGACCGCCCGCGAAGAGGGCTTCGACGAGATCGCCGACTGGTTCGAGACGCTGGCGAAGGCCGAGCGTTCGCACGCGAACCGCTTCCAGAAGGCGCTCGACAGCCTCGGGAAGTAATTACCCCGTCCATGGCAAGGCACCCGCCGGGCGCCCGCCCGGCGGGATGCATACCGCTTAATATGTCCGAACCGACGAAAGCCACGCCGCGCGAGGGCAGCCTCGAAGCGCCGACCCGGCATCCGCTCGACTGGCGTAACCCGGAGTTCTACGACGAGGCGAGCCTGTTCAAGGAGCTGGAGCGGGTGTACGACATCTGCCACGGCTGCCGCCGCTGCTTCAGCCTGTGCAACGCGTTTCCGACGCTGTTCGACCTGATCGACGAATCCGAGTCGATGGAGCTCGACGGCGTCGCGAAGCAGGACTACTGGAAAGTCGTGGAGCACTGTTACCTGTGCGACATGTGCTACATGACCAAGTGTCCGTACGTGCCGCCGCATCCGTGGAACGTTGACTTCCCGCACCTGATGCTGCGGGCCAAGGCGGTCAGGTTCAGGAAGCACGGCGCGCGCCCGCGCGACAAGCTGCTCACGAGCACCGATTTCGTCGGGCGCCTCGCCGGAATCCCGGTGGTGGCGCAGACGGTGAACGCGGCCAACAAGACGCCGGCGCTCCGGCGCATGCTCGAGAAGGTCGCCGGCATCCATTCCGACGCCGCCGTTCCCGAATATCACTCGAACACGCTGCGCAAGCGTGCCCGCCGCCGCCAGGCGCCCGCGCCCGAGGCGCAGCCGACCGCGGCCACGAAGGGGCGGGTCGTTCTGTTCGCAACCTGCTATGGCAACTACAACGCACCGGAGATCGGCGAAGACCTGATCAAGGTGTTCGAGCACAACGGCATTCCGGTGCGCCTGACCCCCCGCGAGCGCTGCTGCGGCATGCCGAAGCTCGAGCTCGGCGACCTCGAGACGGTCGCGCGGCTCAAGGACGAGAACATTCCCGTGCTCGCGCGGCTCGTGGACGAGGGCTGGGACATCGTCGCGCCGGTGCCCTCGTGCGTGCTCATGTTCAAGCAGGAGCTGCCGCTCATGTTTCCCGACGAGGCCGACGTGCTCAAGGTGCGCGACGCGATCTTCGATCCCTTCGAGTACCTGATGCTGCGGCACGCAGAGGGGAAGCTGCGCACGGACTTCCGCAAGCCGCTCGGGAAGGTGTCGTACCACGTGCCGTGCCACCTGCGCGTGCAGAACCTGGGGCTCAAGACCCGCGATCTGCTCGCGCTCATTCCCGATACCCAGATCGACACCATCGAGCGCTGCTCCGGACACGACGGCACCTATGCCGTGAAGCGCGAATCGCACGAGATCTCGATGAAGATCTGCCGGCCCGTAGTGAGCCGCGTTCAGGGCGCGGCGCCCGACCACTACAGCAGCGACTGTCCGATGGCGGGGCATCAGATCGAGAACGGCCTGCGCGACGGGCGCAAACCCGAGCACCCGCTGTCGCTGCTGCGCCAGGCGTACGGCCTCTGAGGATCAGGATCGACCATGGAAAAGCTCAAGCGCGAAGATCTGTACACGCTCGAAGAGTACGCCCGCCGGCGCGCCGAGTTCCGGGCGCAGGTAATGGCGCACAAGCAGAACCGCCAGCTCGCCGTGGGGCCCAATGCGACCCTCTACTTCGAGGATCGCTTGACGATGCAGTACCAGATCCAGGAGATGCTGCGGGTGGAGCGGATCTTCGAACCCGAAGGGATTCAGGAGGAGCTCGACGCCTACAACCCGCTGATTCCGGACGGCACCAACTGGAAAGCGACGTTCATGCTCGAGTACCCGGACATCGAGGAGCGCCGCCGCGCGCTCGAGCGCCTCAAGGGGATCGAGGACCGCGTCTGGGTGCGGGTGGCGGGGCACGAGCCCGTGCACCCCATCGCCGACGAGGACCTCGAGCGCGAGAACGAGATCAAGACCTCCTCGGTGCACTTCCTGCGCTTCGAGCTCACGCCCGCCATGATCCGCGCGCTCAAGGGCGGCGCGAGTCTGGCGGTCGGAGTCGATCACCCGCAGTACCGCTATACGGTCGATCCGGTTCCCGAACCGGTGCGCGACGCGCTGGTGCGCGACCTGCGCGACGCCTGAAGCGTTCGCTCTCGTCCGCCGTCCCGGTAGCCTTCGTCGGATGCCGGGACCGCCCGCGCGCGCGTCCGGCCGCGCGCCCCTTCTCCTGTTGTATACTCCGCGACCGTTCGTCGTCCCCAGCGGCCGCGCGACAGCACGACATGAGCACCGTTTACGATTCCTCCGCCATTGAGGTTCTGACCGGCCTCGAGCCCGTGCGCCGGCGTCCGGGCATGTACACGCAGACCGAGCGCCCCAATCATCTGGCGCAGGAAGTCATCGACAACAGCGTCGATGAGGCGATCGCGGGGTTCGCCAAGAACATCGAAGTGACCGTGCACGCGGACGGCTCGCTTTCGGTCGCCGACGACGGCCGCGGCATGCCGGTCGACAAGCACAAGGGCGAGAAGGTTTCGGGGGTCGAGGTGATCCTCACGCGGCTGCACGCGGGCGGCAAGTTCTCGAACAAGAACTACACCTATTCCGGCGGGCTGCACGGCGTGGGCGTGTCGGTGGTCAATGCGCTCTCGAAGAAGCTCGAGGTGCGCGTGCGGCGCGACGGCAAGGAGTACCGCATGACCTTCGCCGACGGGCAGAAGACCTCGGAGCTGCGCGTCGTCGGCACGGTCGGCAAACGCGACACGGGTACGACGCTGCGCTTCTGGCCCGATCCCAAGTTCTTCGATACCGTCAAGTTCCACGTCCCGAGCCTCAAGCACCTGCTGCGCGCCAAGGCGGTGCTGTGCCCGGGCTTGCGGGTGGCGTTCGTGAGCGAGCTCGCAAGAGCCGACAACGAGGAATGGCTCTACGAGGACGGCCTGAAGGAGTACCTCAAGGGCGAGATCGGGAAGACCGAGACCATCCCGGACGAGCCCTTTTGCGGACACTTCAAGGGCGGCAACGAGGAGGTCGACTGGGCCGCGGTGTGGATTCCGGACGAGGACGTGGCGCCGATCCGCGAGAGCTACGTCAACCTGATCCCGACCGTCCAGGACGGCACGCACGTCAACGGCTTTCGCGCGGGGCTCACGGAGGCGCTGCGCGAGTTCTGCGAGTTCCGCAACTGGCTGCCGCGCGGCGTGAAGCTCGCGCCCGAGGACGTCTGGGGGCGGGCGAGCTACGTGCTGTCGCTCAAGATGCGCGAGCCGCAGTTCTCCGGACAGACCAAGGAGCGGCTGTCGTCGCGTGACGCGGCCGTGTTCGTCGGCGGGGTCGCCAAGGACGCCTTCAGCATCTGGCTCGCGCAGCACGTCGCCGACGCCGAGCGCATCGCGCAGCTCGCCGTCTCCTCCGCCCAGGCGCGGCTCAAGGCCGACAAGCGCATCGAGCGCAAGAAGATCGGGACGGGTCCCGCGCTCCCCGGCAAGCTCGCCGACTGCACCGCGCAGGACCTCTCGCGCACGGAGCTGTTCCTCGTCGAGGGCGATTCGGCGGGCGGCTCCGCCAAGCAGGCGCGCGATCGCGAGTACCAGGCGGTGCTGCCGCTGCGCGGCAAGATCCTGAACACCTGGGAGGTCGAGTCCGCCGAGGTGCTGGCGTCGCAGGAAGTCCACGACATCGCGGTGGCGCTCGGCGTCGATCCGGGCAGCAACAAGCTCGACGGGCTGCGCTACGGCAAGGTCTGCATCCTCGCCGACGCGGATTCGGACGGCGCACACATCGCGACGCTGCTGTGCGCGCTCTTCGTGAAGCACTTCCGCGGCCTGGTCGAGGACGGCCGCGTGTACGTCGCCATGCCGCCGCTCTTTCGCATCGACGTCGGCAAGGACGTGTACTACGCCCTGGACGAGGACGAGAAGCAGGGCATACTGGATCGGCTCGAGGCCGAGAAGCGCCAGGCGCGCCCGACGATCACGCGCTTCAAGGGTCTCGGCGAGATGAACCCGATGCAGCTGCGCGAAACCACGATGGATCCGGCCACGCGGCGGCTGGTGCAGCTCGAGCTCGGCGACGTCAAGGGCACCTACAAGGTGCTCGACATGCTGCTCGCGAAGAAGCGCGCCGCCGACCGCAAGGCCTGGCTCGAGAAGAAGGGCGACAAGGCGGAGGTCCTTTGACGGCGGAGCCCGGCGACGCTGTTTCCGGTCGGGGCGCGCAGCGTGCAGCGCGGGGAGCGAGGGAGGTTCGTTGATGCGCACCATCAAACGCACCGTGGATATCGGCGCGCCGGCGGAAATCGTCTGGCGGGTGCTGACGCACTTTCCGGCGTACCCCAAATGGAATCCCTTCATACGCGAGATTCACGGCAAGCTCGAGGCGGGCGCGCGCCTGTGGGTGCGGCTGCGGCTCTCGAAAAAGCGCGTCCTGCGCTTCCGCCCGCGGATCACGAAAGTGATCCCGGCCGCGGAGCTGCACTGGCGCGGCAGCTGGCTCTTGCCCGTGCTGTTCGCGGGCGAGCATTCGTTCATCATCGTGCCGAACGGCGTGAGCAGCGTGCGCTTCATCCAGCGCGAGCAGTTCCGCGGCCTGCTCGCGCCGCTCGTCCTGCCGTTCATCGCGAAGAAGACCGAGGAAGCCTTTGAGCGCATGAATCGCGCGCTCAAGAAAATCGCCGAAGAGAAACGCTGATGGCCAGAAAACAGACGCAGCCGCCCGCGAAGCGCGGCAAAGTCGTGCCGCTCCCGCGCGCCCGCGCGGCGGACGTCGAACGCCTGCCGGTCGCGCAGTTCACCGAGAAGGCGTACCTCGATTACTCGATGTACGTGATCCTCGACCGGGCGCTGCCCTTCATCGGCGACGGCCTGAAGCCGGTGCAGCGGCGCATCATCTACGCGATGTCGGAGCTCGGGCTGTCCGCGACCGCGAAGTACAAGAAGTCGGCCCGCACCGTCGGCGACGTGCTCGGCAAGTATCACCCGCACGGCGACATGGCCTGCTACGAGGCCATGGTGCTCATGGCGCAGCCGTTCAGCTACCGCTACCCGCTGATCGACGGGCAGGGCAACTGGGGCTCGCAGGACGACCCGAAGTCGTTCGCGGCCATGCGCTACACGGAGTCGCGGCTCACGCGCTTCGCGCAGCTCCTGCTCTCGGAGCTCGAGCAGGGGACGGTCGAGTGGGTGCCGAACTTCGACGGCACGCTGCGGGAACCGCGCTTCCTCCCCGCGCGGCTGCCGCACGTGCTGCTGAACGGCACCACCGGCATCGCCGTCGGCATGGCGACCGACATACCGCCGCACAACCTGCGGGAGGTCGCGGCGGCGTGCGTGCGCCTGCTCGAGGACCCGAAGGCGACGACGGCGGATCTCCTGAAGCACCTGAAGGGCCCCGACTACCCGACCGAGGCGGAGATCGTGAGTCCGGCGGCGGAGATTCGCGCGATCTATCAGACCGGCAGCGGCACCATCCGCTGCCGCGCGAAGTGGGAGCGCGAAAGCGGCGACATCATCATCACGGCGCTGCCCTACCAGGTGTCGGGCGCCAAGGTGCTCGAGCAGATCGCGAACCAGATGCAGCAGAAGAAGCTGCCGATGGTGGAGGATTTGCGCGACGAGTCCGATCACGAGAACCCGACGCGGCTCGTGATCGTGCCGCGCTCGAACCGGGTCGACCCGGTCGAGCTCATGGACCACCTGTTCGCGACCACCGACCTCGAGCGCACCTATCGCGTGAACCTCAACATGATCGGGCTCGACGGCCGGCCGCGCGTCTACAACCTGCGCGACCTGCTCTCCGAATGGCTCGAGTTTCGCATCGAGACGGTGCGCCGGCGGCTGCAGCACCGCCTCGACAAGGTGGAGGCGCGGCTGCACGTCCT
>DASVBY010000106.1:0-55763 GCA_036381895.1 Burkholderiales bacterium
CGAACCGCTTGCGGAACTACCGTTCGTCCCGAACCGCTTGCGGAATTACCGTTCGTCCTGAGCCTGTCGAAGGGCGAGCGGTCATAGCCGACCTTCACCGCCGCCGCTCGGATTCCGAGCGTTCCACCACTTCGTATTCGCCCTCGACTACGCTGCGCCGCTGCGCACGCTGCAGCTTGCGCGAGAGCCACCACAGCCGCGCGATGACCACCAGCGCGAGGAGGGCGCCCGCGATGAGCGCCACGGTGAGAAAAAAGAAACCGATCACGATTACCGCGACGCCGCCAATCGCATACAGCGCGCGCTCCAGCCAATTGCTCCGCCGCGATTCGAATGTCAGTAGATAGGGATCCCTGCCGTCGTTCATGTGATTCGCTCCAAGCCGGTATTTAGAATGAGACCGCGGCGGGGCGGTAGCGTTCAATAATCGGGATTGAAGCTCTTGATGATGACCCCGCCGGATTTTTCGTCCGGCTCGAGCGTGAGGAGCTTGTGCGCTTCCGCTTCGTCGAGGAGTTTCCCGAACGAGCGGAAACCGTAGTACGACTCGTTGAACCCGGGCTTGCGGCGCTTCAACGCCTGCTTCACCATCGATCCCCAGATTTTTTCCTCGGCGCCGCGCTCTGCAAACAGCGCTTCCACGGTTTCCATCACGAGGTCGAGCGCTTCCTGCTTCTTGTCGCCTTCGGGCGCCGCCGCCTTCGCGGCCTCGCCGGCGGGTGCCGCGGCTTTCTTCCGGGCCGGGCGCTTCGCTTTTTCGCGCACGAGATCGTCGTAGAAGATGAATTCGTCGCAGTTGGCGATGAGCAGATCCGAGGAGGACTGCTTGACGCCGACGCCGATCACGGTCTTGTCGTTCTCGCGCAGCTTGCTCACGAGCGGCGAAAAATCCGAGTCGCCGCTGATGATGACGAAGGTGTCGACGTGGGACTTGGTGTAGCAGAGATCGAGCGCATCGACGACCATGCGGATATCGGCCGAGTTCTTGCCCGACTGGCGCACGTGCGGGATCTCGATCAACTCGAACGCCGCTTCGTGCATGCGCGCCTTGAATTCCTTGTAGCGCTCCCAGTCGCAGTACGCCTTTTTCACGACGATCGCGCCCTTCAGCAGCAGCCGCTCGAGCACCTTGCGAATGTCGAAGTCCGCGTACTTCGCGTCGCGCACGCCGAGCGCGACGTTCTCGAAGTCGCAGAACAAGGCCATGTTCTGGGTTTCGGATTTCGTGGTCATGGGGGTTGCAGCGAAAACCGCGCCATTCTCGCATGTTTAGCGCGGTCAGGCACGGTCCGCACACGAGCAGGCGCATGGCGACCCCGGGGCGCGGGATCGCACGAGCTGCCCCGTTGCGGCGAGCCGCGCCGGCTTTGTCGATCGGCGGCGGCGCGACCGACCCGGCACGAGGCGGCCTGCGCGCCGGCAGCATATCGCGGCGTGCTCGCGTCCGCCTTCTTCTACAATGACTCGGCAACCCGGCGCGCGAAACTCGAAGTCGCCGCTGGCGGCGCCGCGGCACCGGTCAGGAGGACCTTACATGCTGGAAATCGGCGGGCTCTTCGGTGTGATCCTTCTCGCGCTCGACGTCTGGGCGATCGTGATGATCGCTCAGAGCGGCAAGGCAACCGGGTGGAAGGTGTTCTGGATCGTGCTGATCCTGATCCTGCCGGTGCTCGGCCTCATCGCCTGGCTCATCTTCGGCCGCCGCGACTGACGCGCCGTCCCGTTACGCGCCGCTTTCCGCCGCATCCGCCTTGCGCCGCCCGACGAGGCGCCGCAGTCCGTAGCTCGCGCCGACGACGAGTGCGAGCAACGCCGCGAGCAGCGCGAGCGCACCCGGGCCCGGCTGGCGCAAGGTCTGCCCCACCTGATCGACGAAGAGCGCAAGCAGCGCAATGCCCGGTGTCATGCCGAACAGCGTGCCGAGCATATAGTCGCGAAAGCCGATGTGCGAGGCGCCGGCCACGAGGTTCACGACGCTGAACGGCGCGACCGGCACCACGCGCACGAACATGATCGTGAGGATGCCGCGCTGCGCCAGGCGCCGGCTCACGGCGTTGAGACGCGCGCCGGCGAAGCGCCGGACCACGTCCCTGCCGAGCCAGCGGCCGAGGCCGTAGACGACGGCGGCACTCGCCAGCGCGCCGAGCAGCGAGTACACGAGCCCGAACACGGGACCGAAGGCGAGCGCGGTCGCGGCGACGAGCAGCGTCACCGGCACCACCAGCAGTCCGCCGAGCACGAACGCGCCGATCGCGAGCACCGGCGACGCCGGGAGCTCGCGGAAGCGCTCGACTTGCGCCGCGAGCGTCTCGAGGTCGAGCAGCTCGCCGAGCGACGTCCAGCGCCACGCCGCGGCGAGACCGAGGAGCGCGAGCAGCGTCGCCACCGCGAGCACGATGCGGCGCGTCGCCGGAACGCGCTCCTCCGGGGGAATCAGCTGGTCGGTGAGCGCGGCCGGATCGATCGGGCGCTCCGGGTCGAGCAGCTGCGGGTCGGGCAGCCACGAAGTCACGAGCTCGGGCGGCGGCGGCGGGAGCTCGCGCAGGGTGCGGCGGCCGCCGCGCAGCCGGTCGATCGCCATGCGCAGCGGCGCGTCCGCGCTGCTGCGCGCCACGGCCTCCGCCGTGGTGCCGAGATGCTCGGCGAGCAGCCGCTCGCGCAGGAGCGCGATGGCGCGGCGTGCCCGCGGATCGCCCTCGCTCTCGAGCGCGAGATCGCATTCGGTGTCGATGCCCATCGACCGGTTGTTCAGGTTGGCCGAACCGACGCGCACGAACTCGTCGTCGACGATCATGAGCTTGCTGTGCACGTGCAGGCACTTCGACCTCAGGCCTGGCACGTGGGGATAGTAGACGCGCAGCCGACCGTAGCGGTCCGCCGCGCGCAGCCGCGCGACCATGCGCCCGCGAATCACGTCCATGGTGCGCTGCGACAGCCAGCCGTCGGTACGCAGACCGGTCACGATGACGACCTCCGGGCCGTCGACTTCGGCGAGCCGGGCGGCGAGCGCATCGGCGATCATCGGCGCGGTGAAGAACTGGTTCTCGATGTAGATGCAGCGGCGCGCGGCACGGATCGCGTCGAGGTAGAGCCGCTCGACCTCGCGCACTTCCGGCCGCGCCTGGAACGCCGGGTCCGTACGCGCCACCGCGACGCGCACGTTCTCGAGGTCGGCGGCGGCGCCCGGCGGCCATGCGTCGCTGCTGCGCGGCGCCGGCGCGAGCACCTGCCCGGTCGCGCGCGCCCAGCGGTCGCGCACGAGCTCCCCGAGCTCCGCGGCCACGTCGCCCTGGACCAGCATCTGGACATCGTGGAACGGCCGGTACGGCTCGCCGCCGTGCCCCTCGATCCGGCGCGGGTCGTCGGCGCGGTGCTCGGGCGTGTCCCAGCGCGCGCGCGTGAGGTCGAGCCCGCCGACGAAGGCGACGTCGTCGTCGACCACCACGACCTTTTGATGATGCGACCCGCCCGGAGGATGCAGCCCGTCCATGCGGAAGTGCAGGCGCCGATGGGTGCGCCAGTCGAGCTTGTAGATCGGCAGCCATTCGCGATCGAGCGCGTACAGCATCGCGAAGTCCCACGTGAGCACGTACGCCTGAGGACCACGCGGGCGCGCGACGATGGCGTTCAGAAAGTCGCCGAGCGCGTTCGGCGCATCGTCGAGGGGGGCGTCGCGCACCAGTGGCACGCGGCTGTCGATGTCCCAGCCGACCATGAGCAGGCAGTGGCGCGCACGCAGCGCCGCCGCGCGGAACGCGTTGAAATAGGCCGCACCGTCGATCAGGAATGCCACGCGCCGCGCCGGCGCCGCGCGCCAGCAGTTGTAGCCCGGCTTGAGAATGCGAGCCGACGTCACGACGCCGTCTTCCCGGCGCGGATCCGGTGCACGATGACGACGGTGGGCACCGGGCTCGCGACCCGCACGCGCGCCGCGCCGAACTGCGCGCACGCCGACCGCCGCACGACAACGGCGCGCGCGCGCCGCGCGCGCGCCGCGCACGATCCGCGCACGATCCGCTCGCCGCGCCAAAGCGGCCTTGCCGCGTCCATCGGCCGATCCTGTCCTTGGAGTGTGATCCGGCTCGAAGAGTATCACACGATCGTTCGCGTTTGATCCGACGGAGACCGCAGCCGCGGCGAATAGGGGCGGTAAGTGCACCCCTTTCGCGTGCATCGCTCGCGCGCGGTATGCGTGATCACCATTGTCGCCGCACGGCGACAACCCCGGCTGCCATTCCGCGCGCGTGCGGCGCGCACGACGCAGCGGACCGTCGGCGGACGCCGACACTCGTACGCTCCGCAGCCGGGTGTCTCACGGATTTCGAGGGGCATATCGCGATGGTATACACCTTGCAACGCGGGTAACGCGCCGCGAGGCGAGCCCCACGAGCCGGCGCAGAGGTTCAAGGAGCGAAGCGATGCGCAGGATCATGCCCTCTTTCCTTCCGCTAGCCGCAGCCGCCGTGGCGTGGCTGCTGCCGACGCACAATGCCGCGACGCCGCCGCACGACGCGCGCGTTATCGGTCGCGACGGCGGTCTGCGGCAGGATGCGCGGCACGACGGCGCCGCCCAGCGGCCGGCGTGGCGCACGCGGGCCGTGCGCAGGCGCACCGGCGTCGCCCGCCCGGCGGATTCGTTCGTCGCCGGGCGGCCGGCGCACTGAGCGGGCCCCGCGTTCGGATCACATGAACCCACGAAGGAGACCAATATGAACAAGTCATTGCGTAGTGCGGGACTCGTCGTCGCGCTCGTCGTCGCGGCGCCGTTGGTCGTGAGCTGCGCGAGCGCCGATCGCACTGCCGGGCAATCGGTGGACGACGCGGCCATCACGGCGAAAGTGAAGTCGCAGTTGCTGTCCAGCCCCGAGGTGTCGGGGCTGAACGTCAACGTGACCACTTACCGCGGACAGGTGCAGCTGAGCGGCTACGTGAACGACGCCGAACAGCGGCGGCAGGCCGAGCAGATCGCGCGCAGCGTCGAAGGCGTACGGTCCGTCTCGAACGATCTCATCGTAAAAGCACCCGACCAGAAGTGAACCGGCGCCTTCAACCTGAGGAGCACATCATGCCAACCGAAAAGACGCACGAAACGGTGAGTGGAGTCGAGAAAACCGCGCAGTCGACCACCGATCGCATGGCCCAGGCCACGCACCAGGCGATCGACACGCTGACGGACTACGGGACGCGCACCGAGGAGCGGCTGCGCGAGACCGGCCGCCGCGCGGCGGAGCGCTCGCGCGAGTACGCGGAGGACGTCGGCACGTACGTGCGCCAGCGCCCGGTCATGGCGCTCGCGCTCGCGCTCGGCGCGGGCTTTCTGCTCGGGGCGCTGTCGCGCACCCGCCGCTGAGCGGCCGGCGTGGCAGCAACGGCACATCCGCGCGGCGGCGACGCCGCCGCGCCCGAAACGCCCGCCCGGGTGGGCGCGAAGGCGAGCCTCACCGGACTCGCCGCGACCGCGGCGCGCTCGGCGCGCGATCTCGTCAGCCATACGCTCGAGATCGCACTGCTCGAATCGCGCCTTGCGGGCACGGCGCTCGCGACCATGGCCGGGCTCGGCTTCGCGGCGCTCGTGCTGGTGTTGTCCGCGTGGGGTCTGCTGCTCGCCGCGGCCGCCCGCGGCCTCATGCTCGCGGGGCTCGGACCGGCGGGCGCGATACTGCTCCTCGCACTGATCAACCTGATCGTGGCCGGCGTTCTGGTATTCGTACTGCTGCGGTTGACGAAACGTCTCAACTTTTCGGCGACGCGGCGGGTGTTGCGCGAGATGAGTTCGGGGTCGGGCAAATGAAGCTCATGCGGGACATACGCCTCAAAGAGCGCCAGATCGCGCAGGCGCGCATCGCGCTGGCGCAGAGCGCCGACGAGTTGCAGCGCGTGCTGCAGGAGCGCCTCGCCTCGCGCACCGCGCTCGCGCTCGGCTTCGCCGGCGGGCTGCTCGCCGGCTGGTCTCGCGGCCGTCGCCGCCGCGCGGCCAGGCGCATGACGCCCGCCCGCGAACGCGTGCGCGGCGTCACCAAGCAGGCGAAGGAAAGCCTTCCGCCGCACTGGCTCGGCAGTTACCTGGTATGGCCGTTCGTGCTCGCCACCGCGCGTGACCTCATGGTCGCGCGGCGGCCGACGAGCCGACGTGAGGGGGAGGGAATTTCCAACCGCAGATAAGGAGAGTCGTTATGAGCAAGCATACACGCTGGATGTTGGTCTTTCTCGCTATGATCGGATTGGGACTGAGCGCCTGCGAGGGCGGCGGGGGCGGTGGCGCCCCGGGCAGCCCGAGCGGCAGCGCCAGTCCGGGCGGCAGCTCGAGCCCTGGAGGCAGCGCGAGCCCCGGACAGCAGCAGGAGCAGCAGCCGGCCAGCCCGCCGGGCGGCGCCGGCGGCACGCGGTAACCCTGGTGCCTGCGCGCCGCGCGCACCGCCGCGCGGCGCGCAGCCTCCTCTCCTCAACACCAACCGTCCGGGGGTACACATGCTGTCTTGGGCCGTCACATTCCTCATTATCGCAATCATTGCGGCGCTGCTCGGCTTCACCGGCATCGCCGGTACGGCCGCAACCATCGCCAAGGTACTGTTCTTCATCTTTCTCGTACTGTTCGTCGTATTTCTCGTGATGGGGCGGCGGCGCCCGCCGGTTTGACGGCGCGTTTCGCGTCCACAGGAGGTTTGCGTGAACTGGAACCAGATCCAGGGCAACTGGAAGCAGCTCAAAGGCAAGGTAAAGGCCCAGTGGGGCGATCTGACCGACGACGAGATCGACTCGATAGACGGGCGCCGCGAACAGCTCGTCGGAAAGATACAGAAGGCCTACGGCATCGATCAGGAAGAAGCGGAGGAGCAAGTGCGCGCTTTCGAGCGCTCGCTCTAGCCGGATCGGGCGCCGAAGAGGTGGGCGGGCCGCAGACCCGAGGGGCTGCGGCCCGCTTGTTTGCGGTAGGAGGAAACCCTGAGCACGGCTGGTACAACTCCGGATGTCGTGGCATTCGTACAGCCCGTACAGTCGCGTTCCGCGCATAGCATGAGGCAGGGAGCCGTGGGCGCGGAATCAGCGCGGCGCGGTGCTGCGTCGCGCCCGGCGACCGAGGAGGCAGCATGGTGCGGGAGCGTGGCATCGTCAGGTGGTTCAGCGAGCGTCGCGGCTACGGATTCATCGTCCCGCAGCGGGGCGGAGACGACGTGTTCGCGCACTACTCCGCCATCGAAATGGACGGCTACCGGACGCTGCGCGAGGGACAGCTCGTCGAGTTCCAGCTCGAGGAAGGTCCGCGGGGCCGCGAAGCGTGGCGCATACGGGCGATCGCCTGAGGCGCCGAGCGACGGAGCAAGCTTCATGGGAATGGAACACCGCTGTGGAACGCGCCGCGTCATCGATGCCGGCGTCATCATCGATTCCCGGCCGGCCGGCCTGGTGCACGGGCGCATACGCAACATCAGCGTCGGCGGCGTATTCGTGCGCATGCGACCGATCCCGGGCATGACGAACGACCGCGTGAAAATCGTCTTCGTGCGGCACGACCGCGGCGTGTGCCGCATCTACCGGCTGCCCGCCGTAATCGTTCGCTGGACGCGCGACGGAGCCGGTCTGATGTTCAGCGAACTGACATCGAACTCCTTCTATGCGCTGCTCGCGATCCTTCTCGCCGAGGAGCGGCGCAACGCGAGCCGCAAGGCGGCGGTCGGCCAGAGCGCGCCGAGCCGCCGCCCGGGCGGATCGTGGTTCAAGAAATGAACCAATAGCCAGTCCGGAGGTTTTGGCAATGGAGACCAATAAGCAGGTCGATCACCGCTGGAGCGTGCGTCAGGCGCTGACGCTTCCCGTCAAGCTGTACGAGGACGGTGAGCCGATCGCGTACGGCCGCACGCAGAACGTCGGGATCGGCGGCATGTACGTCGAATTGAGCGGCCTCAAGCGCAGGCGTCTGCCCACCGACGGGCGCCTGTCGGTCGCGTTCTCGATCACGACCAACGGCAACACGACGCATCATCGTCTGCCGGCCACCGTCGTCTGGTCGCAGGACAGCGGCGCCGGACTCATGTTCACCGATTTCAACGTCGAGACGGTGCACACCCTGCGCGACATCCTCTATCCGCAATAGCCCGCCGACCGCTCCGCGACCGCCGCCGCCCGGCGGCGGTTCACGTGCAAGGCGTCTGCAACAACGTCACGCCGATCCATGCCGTCGCGGCGAGCGCCAGCGCCGCGAGCGCGATGCCGAGGACGGCGATCGCGCGGGCGCGGGCGTCGAATGCACGGCGCCGCCGTCGGAGCACACGCAGCGTACGCCACGCATTGAGTGCCGCGAACATGATGAGAATCAGCGCGCTCACCGTGAGCGCGAGCAGCAGGAACGCGGTCGCCGGCACGCCGAACACCTCGGTATCCACGAACGGCGGCTGACAGCCGACGCGCGTGACCAGGAGCGCGATCAGCGCGTATCCGATCGCGACCGCGGGCGCCGCCGCCGCGGCACGCAGTTGATTCCCTCTGGAGAGCGTAGTCATTGCCTGCAGGGTCAATTCCGGATTTTTCGCCGCCATGCACTGCGGCATGCTGCGCGACTATACGCGATGGTTGCGCGGCGTGCACAAGGCTGCTCTGTCTTCGTGTCGGAACCAGGTAGCGCCTCTACCGCGACCGCCGTCGGCTCGGGCGCCGCCGGAGCACTTGCGTGAGCCGACGGTTCATGAGCCGAGAGCCGCTCACTGCAGAACGGAAGCGCACGGCGCTATCGATGCGAGTACCCGGGCGACGCAGGCGGGGCTCGATGAAGCACCGTGCCGCGTGCGCCAGTACGGATACGCCGCGCACGTGACGCAAGCACGCAGGGACTGACAAGCGCGAGGATTGCAAGGAGGCACACATGGCAATGGAGCAGACACATGCAACCGTCGACGAGGCGGAGCACGCCGTTCATTCGGCCACCGCCCGACTGGCGCAGGCGGCGCACCGGGCCGTCGACACGCTGGCCGAGTACGGCGCGCGCGCCGAGCAGCGCCTGCGCGATTCCGGGACGGCGGCCGGGGAACGGTCGCGCGAGCTCACCGAGCGCTCGCGCGAGCTGCTCGATCAGGTGCAGCGTTACATCGAGGATCACCCGATGGCCGCGATCGGAATCGCCGCCGCCGTTGGCTTCGCCATCGGAATGATGTTGAGCAGCGGGCGGACCGAGGAGCATACAGGCACAGGCGGAACGGAGCCGTGACACGGCGCGACACGGCGTACACCGCTTCGTCGACAGCGCCACAGTCGAGCGACGTCGCCGGGGCGCGACTCGTAGAACAGTCCGCGAACCGCGGAGTCTCACGACAAGGAGGTCAGAGATGAGAAGCGAGCCTTCGATCAAACGCAAACTGCCGTTCGCCGCGCTGCTCCTGATGGCTGCGCTGCCCGCGTGCCAGACCGAGGGTCCCGCGGAGCGCGCCGGCGAGAATATCGACCGTGCCGTCGACCGCGCGGGCGAGGCGGCCGAGGAAACGGGCGAAGACGTACGGGACAAGGTCGATTGAGCAGCGCAAGAACCGAAACGCAACGGCCGCGACATGCGGGATGCGGCTGCCGTCGGAGGGGCCGGGAAGCCGAATCGTAGGCAACCACGAAACACCGCCAGGGATGGCGACACGCAAGGAGAGACAGCCATGGCAACTTTGATGGACGTGCGTACGGTAGAACGCGAGCCGGTGAGCCGCCGGCCTTTCTTTTCCCCGATACGCTGGGGCGCGGTGTTCGCCGGCGTCGTGAGCGGAACAGCGAGCTACCTCCTGCTCGCGCTGCTCGGCGTCGCCGTGGGGCTCACCGCAATCGACCCGAGCGCCCAGGAGCCGGTCGGCAGCGTGCCGCTCGGCACGGGCATCTGGACCGGGATCAGCATGCTGGTCGCGGCCTTCATCGGCGGGTACGTCGCCGGACACATGTCCGGACTCGCCCGCTCGATGGACGGGATGCTGCACGGCTTCGTGTCGTGGGGCGCGACCACGCTGCTCTACGCGTTCATCGCCACGAGCGCGCTCAGCGCCATCCTCGGCGGAACCTTCGGCATTCTCGGCCAGGCGATGCAGACGGCGGCCCCGATGGTGCAGCAGGGCGGCGGACAGAACGTGCTCAGCCAGCTGCAGTCGATGATCGGCCAGGGACAAGCCGACCCCCAAGCGCTGAAATCGGTCCAGGAGGCGCTGGCCGCGGGCGACCGTCAGCGCGCGGTGGACGTGCTCGTGAACCAGATGGGCGTGCAGCCCGATACCGCGAACCAGATCGTCGACAGGGTCGGACCGATGTTCTCGCAGCAGAACGTGCAGCAGACGGCGCAGCAGGCGACCGAGGCGCTCACCGCCGCCTCGTGGTGGCTGTTCATCGGGCTGCTGCTCTCGCTCGCGCTCGGCGTCGCCGGCGGTGCGACCGGGGTGCGCGCGAATGCCAATCGCGTGTCGGGCGACCACATCGGCGAGCGCCAGCACGTGACCTCCTAGTCGCAATCAGCATCGTGCAGCTCCTCGCTCGCCGGGCGCGGCAACTCCGCGCCCGGCGGCGGTCATTCCGGCTTGCTCTCGCGGAACGCCTTGGGCTCGAGGTGGTAGCGGCGCAGCAGCTTGTAGAACTCGGTGCGGTTGCGCTGCGCGAAGCGCGCGGCGCGGCTGACGTTGCCCTGGGTCATGCGCAGCAACTGCGCGAGGTACTCGCGCTCGAACTGGTCGCGCCGCTGCGCCAGCGACAGCGTCCGGGTCGGCTGGTTGTTCAGCGCCTTCTCGACGAGGCTCGCGGGAATGACGGAGGAAGTCGAGAGCGCACAGGTACGCTCGATCACGTTCTGCAGCTGGCGCACGTTGCCCGGCCAGCTCGCGGCGACCAGGAGCTCCATCGCTTCGGGCGAGAAAGTCTTCGGCTCTCTGCCGCTGCGGTTAGCGATCTGCGTGAGGAAGTGCTGCACCAGCAGCGGGATGTCCTCCGGGCGCTGCGCGAGCGGCGGCAGCACCAGCGTGACCACGTTCAGACGATAGTAGAGATCCTGGCGGAAGTCGCCGCGCGCCACCGCCTCGTCGAGGTCCCGGTGCGTCGCCGAGATCACGCGCACGTCCACCGGAATCATCTCATTCGACCCGACCGGACGCACCTCTTTCTCCTGCAGCACGCGCAGCAGCTTCGCCTGCAGGGCGAGCGACATGTCGCCGATCTCGTCGAGGAACAGCGTGCCGCCGTCGGCCGCCTGGAACAGGCCCTTGTGGGTCTGCGTAGCGCCCGTGAACGCCCCTTTGACGTGGCCGAAGAGCTCCGACTCGAGCAGCGTCTCGGGGATGGCGCTGCAATTCATCGCCACGAATGCGCGCTCGCGCCGGCGGCTCGCCTTGTGCATCGCGCGCGCCAGCAGCTCCTTGCCGGTTCCGCTCTCGCTCTGGATCAGCACCGCCGCTTCGCTGTCGGCGACGAGCCGTGCCTGCTGCAGCAGGTCCTCCATCACGGCACTCTGGCTGATGATCTCGCTGCGCCATTCGCGGTCAGCCGCCGGCTCCGCGGGGGCGGCCGCCGCCGACAGCCGCAGCGCCTGCTCTACGGCCCGCAGCAGCCCCTTGCTGTCGAAGGGCTTCGTGAGAAAGCTGAACACGCCGCGCTTCGTCGCCTCGACCGCCTCGGGAATGGTGCCGTGGGCCGTGAGAATGATGACGGGCAGCGTCGGATAGCGCTCGTGAATGGCACCGTAGAGCGCCATGCCGTCCATGCCGTCCATGCGCAAGTCGGCGATCACGAGCCGGGGCTGGCCCGCCGCCAGCCGCGCGAGCGCCTGCTCGCCGCTCTCTGCCGTATCGACGCTGTAGCCGGCGGCGTTAAGACGCATGGCAAGGAGCTTGAGCAGCCCCACGTCGTCGTCGACGATCAGTACTTGCGCGCGCGGCGTCATCGGGTCGGCACCACCGGCGGCGCGGCGCGCCGGTCCATCTCCTCTTCGATGCTCTTCAGCTGCTCCATCTTGTGCTGCAGCGCCACGCGCTGCCGCCGCTCCTCCTCGAGCGCCTGCTCGAGCGCCTCGCGCTGCGCCATGTCTTCCAGCCAGAGCGACGCCACGGCGCGCATCGAGTGCGTGGCGCTCGCATCCTGCGCTGTCGCACGCAGCAGCGCCTGCGCGCGCGCCTCGTCCCGCAGACCCGCAGACGCCCTGGCGAGCAGCACCGCGAGCTTGAGCCGCGTCAGCGCGTCCGGAGACTGGCTGTAAGCTTCGCGGGCGATCTCGATCTCCCACTGCTGGCGCGCGGGCGGCAGCCGCCGTACGCGCTCGGCGAAGCTGATGAGCTCGGACAGGGGATCGACGGCGGGTGCGGCGCTCGGCGCGGGCGCGGGAGGCGCCGGTACGCGCGCCCTGGAAACCGCACGCGGCGCCGCGCACGCGGACAGGACAACGGCAGCGCCGAGCGCGCACGCGATTCCCTTCCAGCATTGCATGTATGCTGCCGCCTCCTCCTTCGCGAGATTACCCGCGCGCCAGCGGCAAGGCAACGCGGATGCGCGCGCCGCGCTCGCTATCCAGCACATGAATCGTGCCTTTGTGCAGGCGTACGTACGCGTGCGCGATCGACAGCCCCAGACCGCTCCCGCGCACGTGGCCCTTGGCCGCGATCTGTCCCTGGTAGAACGCCTCGAACACCTTCTCGCGCTCTCGCGGATCGATGCCGGGACCCTCGTCGCACACATCGATCACCGCCTTGCCCGCTTCGCGCCGCAGCCGCAGCGTGATCTCGCCTCCTTCCGGCGAGTACTTCACCGCGTTCGAGAGCAGATTGTCGAAGATCGACTTGAGCTTCTCCCAGTCGCCGATCACGGTCGCCTCGACGAGATCCCGCCGCACCTTGATGCGGCGCGCCGCGAGCAGCGTATTCTGCTCCTCGATCGCGCGCGCGAGCAGCCGGTGCAGCTGCACCGGACGCTCGTTGAGGAACGGATCCTCGGCCTGTGCAACGCTGAAGTTGATGAGATCCTCGATCAGTTTGTGCAGCCGCCCGACGTTCGCCTGCAGGATGCGTACGATCTCGCCCTGCTGCCGGTTGAGCGTGCCCGGAACCTCGTCGTTCAGCAGCTCGACGCCTTCGCGAATGGCGGCGAGCGGCGTCTTGAGCTCGTGCGAGATGTTCCGGAGGATCGTCACCTTGTGCTGCTCGAGGCCGCGCAGGCGCTGCCGCAGCCAGTCGAGCTGCCGGCCGAGCTGCTCGAGGTCGCGCGGTCCCTCGACACGCGGCACTTGGGCGGCGTTGCCCTCCCCGAGCGACTGGATGGCGCGCGCGATCTGGGCGATCGGACGGTTGATGAGGAGGCTGTAAACGCCCGCGAGGATGAGCGCGGCCGGAATGAGCCCGAGCGCGTGGTAGATGAGCCGCCACTTGGTCGCGTTGGCGGTTTGCTGGATGTGCTCGACCGCCTGGCTGATCGCATTGCCGCTCTCGGCGAGCACGGAACGCGCCAGCACGTCGAGCGCCGGAAAAGTCTCGACGCCGCGGCGCAGCTCCGCGGGCGGACCGCGCAACAGCACGGCATAGACGCGCGCCTCCTCATCGACCAGCGTCTCGAGGCGCTGGCGCTGCAGCTCGGTGAGCCGCAGCGCCCCGAGACGCTCGGCGTTCTCGCGAAAGCGCGCGCGGCGCTCCGCGTACACCTGGAGCAGCGCGGGGTCGCGCACTACCTGGTACTGGCGCGCGGCCCGCTCGAGCGAGGTCACGTCGGTGACGAGGATCTGGCTCAGGTGCAGCGCGTCGGCGGCGCCGTAGACCCAGTCGCGGCCTTCGCGCGCCAGGCGGTTGACGGACGTGATCGCTGCCAGCTGTCCGATGATCAGCAGCAGCGCGAGGAGGAAGAAACCGGTGAATATTAGTTGTAGGCTCGATCTCGAGCGATAAAAGCGCACGCGCCAGCGCTCACACTAGCTACTGAGCTACTGACGCATGCTACCACCGCTGCGCATGCCGCAACCCGCGCGGCGCGCGCGGCTTTTATCGCCGTCCCTGGAAGCACCCGCGCCGGTCATCTCCGAGGAGGAGGGGCTGAAGATGGCCGACGCGGGGCCCCGTCCCTGGGGCTACTGCTCCAAACGCTGTAATGCTCAGCGTGACTGCTCTGTCGCACCGTGCGTAGCGCCGCGGTTGGCCGAGGTGCGTTTCGCGGCTTCGAACTCCGAACGGCTCAACTGACCGTCCGTGTTCCGATCGTAGTCCGCGAAGCGGTCGCCGAGCCCCTGGACCCGGCGCGCCTCGTCCATGCTGATGGCGCCGCTCTTGTCGGCGTCCGTCTGGCGAAAGCTCGGCCAGTCGGACGGGGTGGCGGCCGGCGACTGAGCCGGCGCTGCCACTGCAGCGAACCCCATCGCGCAAATAACGGCTTTCCCCGCGCGGCGCATGTTGCGATGGCCTCCTGAGTTAGTGATTTCTCGATTGCGCCTCAGCGGGTACCACTGCCCGACCCGCTGCTGCCACCGCCCGTATCCGAACCGCTGCTGCCGCCGGCGCCGGGCATGCTGCTGCCGCTGCTACCGCTCGTGCCGCCTCCCTGCTGCATCGCCGCCTCGAACTCGGTCCGGCTCAGCTGTCCGTCGCTGTCGGTGTCCGCGGACTGCATGTCGAGCCCGCTGATCTCGGACGCTTCCTTCTCGTCGATATATCCGTTGCCGTCCTGATCCGCCTGACTGAAGGCGCCGCTGGCGCCCGCGGCACCGCCGCCGGCGCCGCCTGCACCGCCCGTTCCACCGGTCGCGCCGCCCGTGGCCCCGCCTTGCGCGAACGCCAGGCTGGACGCGGCGGAGAACGCAATCGCCATCAATACGGTCTTGCTGGGTACTTTCATGTCAAAGCTCCTTTTGCAGTTGCTCGTCCCTTGCTGCAGTTGCTCGTCCCTTGGGTCCCTGCCAAGTCATAATGCGGAGTCGTTGTTGTTGGAAAACCGGGAATCGCGAAGCGCGCACGCGCCTCCCCGCGTGGCGTCGTCGCCGGCGGCGCGCTTCCATTCGGGTTCGTTCAGGCGCCCGTCGTGGTCGATGTCCGCCGCCCCGAGGTCGATGCGAACCCCCGCCGAGGCCGCTTCCGCGGAATCGACGAAGGCGTCACCGTCGCGGTCGGCTTCGATGAACGATGGCAGTGCAATGTCGGCCAGTGCTCCACCTTCCGGCGAGTCGGCCCGGCCGTCCCCTGCGATGCCTAGCGCCAATACAACCGTTCCCGCAGCCAATGCGCGCGTAATACCGACCTCCTTGTGCACGCGAACGCCCTGCACCCCTTCACGTTTGCAACGCACGTGCCAGGATGAGAACGAGAATCGGGCGCAGGAGAAATGCACTGGCCGCGGACCGCGACGTCGCGCGCTGTCGTCTGACAACGACGCGCGCCGGCGGCGGCGCGAGCTTTTTCCGGCTGGACGCACGTTGGCGCCTGTCGTCCGCGCACGACAATGCGCTCGACTGCATCGCCTGTCATGATGCAACGCGCCGGCACCGTCCGATGGATGCGTGCGCAGACAGCGGGAAAAGACGGTCGCGGGCGTGCTGCGGCTTGCGCGCACGTGGCACGGTGCTTGCTCGATCGCCTGCACAACGAACCTCAGGAGTGCAGGGATGCGAGTGATAATACTATGGCTTTTGGGTGTGCCGTTGAGCGTGCTGATCCTGCTGATGCTCTTCGGCGTACTCTAGCGCGGCCCCGACGGCGCGTTTGGAGCCGCCGCAGCGCTTCTTAAGGAGAGGCGCCGGCCGCCCGCGGAGGCGGCGCGGCGCGCGCTCACTCGTCGGTAACGCAGCCTTCGGCCGCGCTCTTGACGTTCTTGATGTACTTGTAGAGCGTGCCGCGCGTTACCTTGTACGGCGGCGCCGTCCAGGCCGCGGCGCGGCGCTCGAGCTCCGCGTCGCTCAGCTCGACCTCGAGGCGGTTCGCGGAGGCGTCGATGCTGATGATGTCGCCGTCGCGCACGAGCGCGATCGGACCGCCCTCCTGCGCCTCGGGCACGACGTGCCCGATGATAAAGCCGTGCGAGCCGCCGGAGAAGCGTCCGTCGGTGATGAGCGCGACATCCGCCCCCAGACCGGCGCCCATGATCGCCGAGGTCGGCGTCAGCATCTCCGGCATGCCGGGCCCGCCTTTCGGTCCTTCGTAGCGGATCACGATCACATCGCCCTTGCGGATCTCCTTGCGCTCGAGCGCGGCGAGCATCGCCTCCTCCGAGTCGAACACGCGCGCGGGACCGCGGAAGTGCGTACCCTCCTTGCCGGTGATCTTGGCCACTGCCCCGCCGGGCGCGAGGTTGCCGCGCAGGATCTGGATGTGTCCCGTCGGTTTGATCGGCTTCTCGAGCGGCATGAACACGTCCTGATCTGGCTTCAGGCCCGGGACGTCGCTCAGGTTCTCCGCGACGGTCTGGCCGGTGACGGTCATGCAGCTGCCGTCGATCAGACCGTGCTCGAGCAGGTACTTCATGACCGCCGGGATGCCGCCGACGCGGTGCAGGTCCTCCATCACGTACCTGCCCGAGGGCTTGAGGTCGGCGAGGAGCGGCACGCGATCGCTGACTCGCTGGAAGTCGTCGAGCGTAAGCGGCACCTCGACCGCGCGCGCGATGGCGATGAGGTGCAGCACCGCGTTGGTCGAGCCGCCGAGCGCCATCACCAGCACCATGGCGTTCTCGAACGCGGCGCGCGTCATGATGTCGCGCGGCTTGAGATCGAGCTCGAGCAGGCGCTTGATGGCTTCGCCGGCGCGCCGGCACTCTTGCGCCTTGCCCGGATCGACCGCCGGCGTCGAGGAGCTGTAGGGCAGCGACATCCCGAGCGCCTCGATCGCCGAGGCCATGGTGTTGGCGGTGTACATGCCGCCGCACGCGCCGGGGCCGGGGCACGCGTGGCGTACGATTTCGCGGCGCGTGTCGTCGTCGATGCGCCCCGCGATGTATTCGCCGTAGCTCTGGAACGCCGAGATGATGTCGATCGCGCGGTTCCCGTGGCGCCCCGGCTTGATGGTGCCGCCGTAGATCATGAGCGCAGGCCGGTTGAGCCGCCCCATCGCCATCAGGCAGCCGGGCATGTTCTTGTCGCACCCCGGAATCGTGATCAGCGCGTCGTACCACTGCGCCGCGACCACGGTCTCGATGGAATCGGCGATGAGGTCGCGCGACTGCAGCGAATAACTCATGCCGTCCGTGCCCATGGAGATGCCGTCCGACACCCCGATCGTGTTGAAACGCATCCCGACCAGGCCCGCTGCCGCGACGCCTTCCTTGACTTCGGCCGCGAGATCGTTCAGGTGCATATTGCAGGTGTTGCCCTCCCACCAGACGCTCGCGATCCCGACCTCGGCCTTGGCCATGTCCTCGGGCGCGAGCCCGGTGCCGTAGAGCATGGCCTGTGAGGCGCCCTGCGCGGGCGGCTCGGTCACTCGGGCGCTATAGCGGTTCAGCTTCTTCGACACGACTGCACTCCAATGCGGGCAAGGAGTGGGGATTTTACATGAAGTGAAAGGGAGCGCCGCCGCCCGCACGGCGCTCGACGAAGGGAAGGCATCCTCCGCCCGCCGCGCGTCCGGCGGCGCCGCAGCCGTTCAGCTCGCCCCGAGCACGGCGCTCGCCTGATCCACGTCTTTGGGCTTCACCCAGAGCATCGCGCTGTAGCGCCCGTTGCCGGCCGACGCCGCATCCACGGCCACGATATTGATCTTTGCGTCGGCGAGCCGTTTCACGACGGCGGCCATCGCACCCGGCCGATCGTCGCCCTGGATGATGAACACCGTCTTCGGCCCGCGAAGGCGCAGCTTGAGCCGTTCGGCCGCCGCGCGAAACGCGTTGGGATCCTCCGGTACGAAGTCGAGCTGCGCCCTGCCGGCGGCCGCCGGAAAGCCGGTGAACGCGACCAGATTGACGCCGTCAGCGGCGAGCGCCTCGAGCACGCGCGCCCCTTCGCCGCGCTTGTTCGGAACGCTGACCGCAAAGTACTCGAGCTTGCGCACTGACTCGGCCATGGTGCCTCCTGTCCGCGAGGGTCGTTGTTGGTCGGCCGGACTAAGCTAGCAGACGGCAGCCGCGCGAAACAGCGCGCGTACGGCCCACGGGCGCGCCGCGGTACAATCCCGCGGATGACGCATCCCCGCCCCGATCCCTACCGCCGTCTGCAACCCCTGCTGTTCCGGCTCGATGCCGAAGCGAGTCATCGCCTGGTGCTCGGCCTGCTCGCGGCCGGGGCCGCCGTCCCGGGCGTTACGGCGCTTCTGCGCCGCCGCTACGGCCGGCACGTGCCGGAGCTGCCCGTGCAGGCGCTGGGGCTCGATTTCCCGAATCCGCTCGGCCTCGCCGCCGGGCTCGACAAGGACGGACGCTGCGTGCCGACACTCGCGGCGCTCGGTTTCGGCTGGCTCGAGCTCGGTACGGTGACCCCGGAACCGCAGTCCGGCAATGCCCGCCCCCGGCTCTTTCGTCTGGCTGCGCACCACGCCCTCATCAACCGCATGGGCTTCAACAGCGCGGGCCTGCGCGCGTTCCTCGGAAATCTCGCGCGGCGGGCGAAGCCGTGTCTCGTCGGCATCAACATCGGCAAGAACCGCGACACGCCGCTCGAGCGTGCGCACGACGACTATCTCGCGGCCCTGCGCGCGGTCTACATCCACGCCGCCTACATCGCGATCAACGTGTCCTCGCCGAACACGCCGGGGCTGCGGGAACTGCAGGAGCGGCAGCGGCTCGAGGCGCTCCTGCGCGCGCTCAAGACCGAACAGGCGGCGCTCGCGAGCGCCCACGGCGTGTACGTTCCGCTCGCGCTGAAGCTCGCGCCGGACCTCACCGAAGAACAGTACGGGTTCATCGCGCAGACGGTGCTCGCGACCGGCATCGACGCCGTGATCGCCACGAATACGACGCTCGCGCGCCCCGGCCTCGAGCACGAGCTGCTCGCCGCCGAATCCGGCGGCTTGAGCGGGCGTCCGCTCAAGGCGCTCGCGCAGACTGCCGTTGCCACGCTGTACCGCCACCTGCAGGGACGGATCCCGATCATCGGCGTCGGCGGCATCGAGAACGCCGACGACGCATGGGAGCGCCTGGTCGCGGGGGCGGACCTGCTGCAGATCTATACCGCGCTCATTTACCAGGGCCCGCGGATCGTCGCCGACATCGTCGGCGGCCTCGCCGAGCGCGTCGCGCGCTCCGGCGCAGGGTCTCTCGCCGCCGCCGTCGCCGCGGCGCGCGCGGCGCGCACGCCGGCGGCGCTCACGAGCACCGGTTGAAGCCGGTACTCAGCCGAGCGCCCGGCGCAGCGCCGCCGTCACGCGCTCGATGTGAGCCGCGGGCATCCCCGGATAGATCGGGAGCGACAGGTTCTCCGCGGTGAGCGCCTCGCACACGGGCATGCTGCCCGGACGGTAACCGAGCCGCGCGTACACTTCCTGCAGGTGCAGGCCGAGCGGATAGTAGAGCGCGGTCGGCACGCCCGCGTCGGCGAGCGCCCGGCGCACCGCATCGCGGCGGGGCACCCGCACGGTGTAGACGCCGTAGACGTGCGCCGCCTCGGCAGCCGCCCGCGGCGTCGCGACGTCGCTCCCCGCGAGCTGCTCGTCGTAGGCGCGCGCGATGCGCCGCCGCTCCGCGATCGCGGCTTCGACCCGTGCGAGCTTCAGCCGCAGCAGCGCCGCCTGAATCTCGTCGAGCCGGCTGTTGTAGCCGAGCTCGCTGTGCAGGTACGGCTTCGAGGAGCCGTGATTGCGCAGCCGCCGGATGCGCTCGTTGATCGCGTCGCTCGACGTCGTGACCATGCCGCCGTCGCCGTAGCAGCCGAGCACCTTCGTCGGATAGAAGCTGAAGCTGCCGCAGTCGCCGACCGCGCCGACGAAGCGCCCGCCGCTGCGTGCACCGAACGCCTGCGCACAGTCCTCGACGATCGCGAGCCCGTGCCGGCGCGCGATGCGCTCGAGCGCCTCCATGTCGCACGCGTGGCCGAAGATGTGCACCGGCAGGATCGCGCGCGTGCGCGGGGTGATGGCCGCCTCGACCGCTTCCGGGTCGAGCGTGAAGCTGTCCGGGCGGATATCGACGTACACCGGGGTGGCGCCGACCGCGCTGACCGCCTCGCTCGAGGCGAAGAAGCTGTACGGCGTGGTGATGACCTCGTCGCCCGGCCCGATGTCGAGCGCGCGCAGGCTGAGTACCAGGGAATCGGTGCCGTTCGCGACCGCGATCGCGTGCTTGACGCCGAGGTACTGCGCGAACTCGTGCTCGAACGCCGTCACCTCCGGCCCGAGGATGAAGCTTCCGCGTGCGCCGGTCGCGCGGATGCGCTCGAGCCACTCCCGCTCGAGCGCTCGGAACTCGGCGGTGAGATCGAGGAACGGAATGGACTGTACCTCGGCGTTCATCTGGTGATTCTCTCCTTGACCAGCAGCGCCACGCGCAGCGCCTCGAGCCCCGCGCGCCCGTCCACCAGGGGGCGCGCGCCGTTGCGTATCGACTGCACGAAATGTGCGAGCTCGCTGTCGAGCGGCGGGCGCGGCGTGATCTCGAGCATCTCGGTCACGATCTTCGGCCACTTGCCGCCGTTCTCGTCGGGCACCGGGCGCACGATCTCGAGCGTCTGCCCGATGTAATCGAGGCCGTAGTAGCGTTCGCGCGCGAAGATGCGGATGCGCCGCAGCTTCTTGTTCGAGACGCGGCTCGCGGTGACGTTCGCGACCGCGCCGTTCTCGAACTCGATGCGCGCGTTCGCGATGTCGACCTGGTCGGTGATCACGGGAATGCCGTCGGCGGCGATGTGGCGGATCTCCGAGCGCACGAGCGACAGCACGATGTCGATGTCGTGGATCATGAGATCGGTCACGACGTCGACGTCCGTGGCCCGATCGACGAACGTCCCGAGCCGGTGCACCTCGAGGAAGCGCGGGTCCCGGACCCGCTCGGCGAGCTCCATGACGCCGGCATTGAAGCGCTCGAGGTGGCCGACCTGGAACACGACGCCGGCGCGTTCGGCGAGTGCGACCAGCTCCTCGGCCTCCGCCAGCGTCGGCGCGATCGGCTTCTCGAGCAGCGTGTGCACCTTGTGCTCGAGGAACGGCCGCGTCACCGCGGCGTGATGAATCGTGGGAACGACGATGCTGACCGCCTCGACCCGCCCCAGCAGATCTTCCGCACGGGTGTAGGCGGCGCAGTTGTACTGTGCGGCGATCTCGCGGGCGCGCGCCTCATTGACGTCGGCGACGCCGACGAGCTCCACCTCCGGCATGTCGGCGTAGATGCGCGCGTGAAACCGGCCGAGGTAGCCGACCCCGACCACCCCGACCCGCAGCCGCTCCCCAGTACCGCTCGACGCTGCGCTCATTGCAGACGAGCGCTGCGGCGCTCGGGAAGGGACGGATCGGTGGTCATGAGGTCGGAAGGTGCGGCGGCGTTACGGCATTATACTAGCAGCCGGGAGCAGGTCATGCATGCATCGAGCCCTTATGCGCGGCCGGACGCGCGGTCGGTCCTGATCACCGGCTGCTCGTCCGGCATCGGACGCTGTCTGGCCGACGGCCTCAAGGCGCGCGGCTACCGCGTGTTCGCCGGCGCACGCAAGCCCGCCGACGTCGCCGCGCTCGCGCGCGACGGGTTCGAGAGCGTGACACTCGACCTCGATTCGTCTGAGTCGATAGCGGCGGCCGTGGACCATGTGCTGGCCCGGACGGGCAACCGGCTGTACGCGCTCGTCAACAACGCCGGCTACAGCCAGCCCGGAGCGGTCGAAGACCTATCCCGCGCCGCGCTGCGCGCCCAGTTCGAAACCAACGTTTTCGGCACGCACGAGCTGACCGCCCGGCTCCTGCCCGTGTTCCGCGCCCAGAACGGCGGCCGCATCGTTCAGATAAGCTCGGTGCTCGGCTTCGTGTGTCTGCCCTACCGCGGCGCCTACAACGCCTCCAAGTACGCCCTGGAAGCGCTGAGCGACACGCTGCGGCTCGAGCTGCGCGGCACCAACGTGTACGTCTCGCTGATCGAGCCCGGACCGGTCACGACCCGGCTGCGCGAGAACGCCTATGCGCGCTTTCGCGCGCACATCGTGCCGGCGCAAAGCAATCATCGGGAGCGTTACGCCGCCGTGGAACGGCGGCTGCGCGAGCACGGCAAAGCCCTCTTCAGCCTTCCGCCGGCCGCGGTGCTCGCCAAAGTCGTGCGCGCGCTCGAAGCGCGACGGCCGCGGGCGCGTTACCGGGTCACGCTCCCCACCCATGTGCTCGCGCTGATACGCCGCCTGCTGCCCGACCGGGCGCTGGATCACGTGCTCGCGCTCGTCGGCGGCGACGGGCGACGCTGAACGCACGTCATCCTCCGCCCGCGTCGCTCGTTGATATGTCCTGAATCCCGCTGTTTCCGGGAGCCAGGAGCCGACCATGAAAACGAGAATCGCTCTGCTGTCCGCAACCGGCGCGGCGGCACTCGCGCTCGCGCCGCCCGACGCGGCGCACGCCGGGAACCTCCACGTCGACATTCACCTTGGTTTTCCCGTCGTGGTGCATCGCCCGGCTGTACCCGCGCCGCTCGTGATTCACTATCCGCACGTGGTGTACGTCCACCATCCGCTGCATCTGCGTCGGCACGCGCACCCGCTCGGCCATGCGCACCGGCACTGGCGGCACCGGCACCCGCACGCCGCACCCGGGCGCCGGTAGCCGGTAGCCGCTGCGGCGGATGCCACGCCCCGCCTGCGTGGTGATCCGTCGGCTTCCGCGAGCGCGCGGCGGGCGCGATAATGGCCGCGCCTGTTCACTGCACACACCGCCAGGATGACGAGCGAACGCCGGTTCATTCCGCTGCAGATCGCCGTGCTGACCGTGTCGGACACGCGCGACGAGAACACGGATACGTCGGGAAAGACGTTAGTGGAGCGGCTGACGCGTGCCGGGCACCGGCTCGCCGAGAAGGCGATCGTGCCGGACGACATATATAGGATACGCGCCGTGGTCTCGCGCTGGATCGCCGACCCGGACGTCCAGGTGGTCCTGACGACGGGCGGGACGGGCGTGACCGGCCGCGACGGCACGCCGGAAGCGGTGCAGCCGCTGCTCGACAAGGAAATCGAGGGGTTCGGCGAAACGTTCCGCATGCTTTCGCATGCGGAAATCGGCAGCTCCACCATCCAGTCGCGCGCGCTCGCGGGTGTAGCGAACGGCACCTACATCTTCTGCCTGCCGGGCTCGTCGGGCGCCTGCAGGACCGCGTGGGACCGGCTGATCGAAGCGCAGCTCGACTACCGCACCCGTCCCTGCAACCTGGTCGAGCTGATGCCACGCCTTCTCGAGCGCTGACGGCGCCGGCGCGGCCGCGCCGGCGCGCAGCGCTAATCGAGCAGGTGCGACACCATGCCGTCGGCGAGCTTCGGCTCGAACCAGGTGGATTTCGGCGGCATCACCTGGTCCGCATCCGCCACCGCCATCATGTCGGCGATCGAGGTCGGATACAGCGCGAACGCGACCGCCATCTCGCCTGAATCGACGCGCCGTACGAGCTCGGACAACCCGCGGATGCCGCCGACGAAATCGATGCGCTTGTCGCGGCGCGGGTCCTGAATGCCGAGCACCGGCGTGAGGAGGTGCTGCTGCAGCAGACTCACGTCGAGCCGCCCTACCGGGTCGCTCGGTATTCTGTCGGCCCGTATCCGCAGCCGATACCACTGCCTTCCGAGGTACATGCCGAATTCCCCGCGCGCCGCCGGTTTCACCGCCCGCGCCTCGGGCGCGAGGTCGAAGGCGCCGCGTACGCGCTCGAGAAACGCGTCCGGCGCGAGGCCGTTCAGGTCGCGCACCACCCGGTTGTAGTCGAGGACCTGGGTCTGGTTGTCGGGGAAGATGACGGCCAGGAAGTAGTTGTACGCCTCCTCGCCCGTATGGGCGGGATTCGCCGCCCGGCGCTGTTCGGCCACGCGCAGCGCGGCCGCCGAGCGGTGATGCCCGTCCGCGATGTAGAGCCGGTCGATCCGCTCGAACATCTCGCTCAGCGCCGCGATCCGCGCGGGCTCCGCGACCACCCAGAGCGTGTGGCGCACGCCGTCATCGGCGGTGACATCGACGGTCGGCGGCGCCGCCTGGACTTCCTGCACGAGCGCGTCGATGGCGTCGACGTGACGGTAGGTGAGGAACACCGGACCGGTCTGTGCATTGAGGGCGTCGATCTGCCGCACCCGGTCGTCCTCCTTGGCCGGCTGGGTGTGCTCGTGCTTGCGAATGCGCCCCGCCGCGTACGCGGCACAGGAGGCGGCGGCGACGAGACCGACCTGCGTGTGCGACCCCATGGTCAGCCGATAGAGGTAGTAGTACGGGGCCGGGTCACGCCGCAGGATGGCGGCGTCGAGCATGCGCTGGAAGCTCGCGCGGCCCTGCGCGTACACCCGCGGATCGTACGGATCGATGTCGCTCGGCAGATCGATCTCGGGTTTGGAGATGTGCAGGAAGCTGTACGGCTTGCCCGCCGCGCGTGCTCGCGCTTCCTCGCTGTTCAGCACGTCGTAGGGCGGAGCGATGACGCCGGCGACGTACTCCGGCGCGGGCCGCAGACCGGCGAAAGGGCGTATCAGAGGCATGGGCGTGGGTCGAATTACGGGAATGCGCATTCAAAACCAACTCGCTGCACGGCGTCAAACCGCTCGCCGCGACCGCGGCGGCGAAGCCGCCCGGCGGTTGGTCGCCGTTCCTTGCGAGCGTATGCGGCATCGATTCGGAAGCGCCAGCCCTCGAGCGGTCGCCGGAAGCCGGCCGGCAAAAAGGCGGCGACATCGCTATACTCCCGGCTTTTTCGAGCCCGTGTCATGCCCGGTAACTGCCGCCCCTACCTCCCGCCGGAATGGGCGCCGCAAAGCGGCGTCATGCTCACGTGGCCGCACGCCCACGGCGACTGGCGCGATCGCCTCGAAACGGTCGAACCCGTATTCGCCGCGATTGCCCGCGAGATCGCACGACGCGAGCGTCTGGTGGTCGCCTGCTGCGACGCCGCGCACCGGCAGCACGTCGCGGGCGTGCTCGCGCGCGCGGGGGTCGCGCCGGCGCGCGTGTCGCTCCTCGAGGCGCCCTCGAACGACACGTGGGCGCGCGACCACGGACCGATCACCGTGCTCTGCCGCGGGCAGCCGCTGCTGCTCGACTTCCGCTTCAACGGCTGGGGCGGCAAGTACGCACACGATCTCGACGACGCGATCACGGCGCGCCTGCACGCGGCGGGTGCGTTCGGCGATACGCCGCGTGAGGCGGTCGAGCTCGTACTCGAAGGCGGCGCGATCGAGGTGGATGGTTCGGGAACGCTCCTCACCACGACGCGCTGCCTGCTCGCACCGACGCGCAACCCGGGGCTCTCGCGCGCGCAGCTCGAGGCGGAGCTCGGCGACTGGCTCGGCCTGAACCGGTTCCTGTGGCTCGAGCACGGGCACCTCGAAGGCGATGACACCGACAGCCATATCGATACGCTCGCCCGCTTCTGCGACCCGCACACCATCGCCTACGTCGCCTGCGATGACCCGGCCGACCCGCACTATGCCGATCTGAAGGCGATGGAGGCGGAGCTGCGGGCGTTCCGCGCCGCCGACGGCGCGCCCTACCGCCTGGTGCCGCTGCCCTGGCCGCGGGCGCAGTACGATGGTGCGCGCCGGCTGCCCGCGACCTACGCGAATTTTCTGATCATCAACGGGGCCGTGCTCGTCCCGACCTACCGGGATCCGGCGGACGCCGTCGCGCTCGAGCGCCTGCGCGGCTGCTTCCCGGCCCGCGAGGTAGTCGGCATCGACTGCCTGCCGGTGATCGCGCAGTACGGAAGCCTCCACTGCCTGACCATGCAGTTTCCGGCCGCCGTGCCGCTCGGGTAGCGTGCTACCATGTCGCGCATGACGAACACCATGTTCCGCGTCGGCCTGGTGCAGCACGCCTGCAGCGAGGACCGCGCCGCGAACCTCGCCGCCTCCGACATCGGCATCCGCGAAGCGGCCGCGCGCGGTGCCCGGCTCGTGCTGCTGCCCGAGCTGCACACCGGCGTCTACTTCTGCCAGACCGAGGACCCGGCGCGCTTCGACCAGGCCGAGCCCGTGCCGGGACCGACGACGGAGCAGCTCGGTGCGCTCGCGAAGGACCTCGGCATCACCATCGTCGGCTCCGTGTTCGAGCGCCGGGCCCCCGGCGTTTATCACAACACCGCGGTCGTGCTCGATCCGCAGGGCCGGCTCGCCGGGCGCTACCGCAAGATGCACATTCCGGACGATCCCGGCTACTACGAGAAGTTCTACTTCACGCCGGGCGACCTGGGCTTCACACCGATCGGCGCCGACGCGCGCAAGCTCGGCGTGCTCGTCTGCTGGGATCAGTGGTACCCGGAAGCCGCGCGGCTCATGGCGATGCGCGGCGCCGAGATCCTCCTCTACCCGACCGCGATCGGCTGGGACCCGCGGGACGGCGAGGACGAGCGCATGCGCCAGCGCGACGCCTGGCGCACGGTGCAGCGCGCGCACGCGATCGCCAATGGGCTTCCGGTGATCGTGTGCAACCGCGTGGGCACCGAGCCCGACCCGAGCGGCGCCGGACCCGGGATCGAATTCTGGGGTTCGAGCTTCATCGCCGGTCCGCAGGGCGAGATCCTCGCCGAAGCCCCGACGCACGGGCCCGCGGTGCTGGTGGCGGACATCGACCTCGGACGCTCGGAGCAGGTGCGCCGCATCTGGCCGTTCTTCCGCGATCGCCGCATCGACGCCTACGACGACCTCACCAGACGCTACGGCGACTGACGCCCGACGCGGCGAACCGCGACGACGAATGAAAGCATCCCGTCGCACGCCGGGCTTCCGCGCTGCGGGGCCGCAGGCGCTACACTTCCCTGCGCGATCAGCGCCCCTTCACCGGATACCGCGATCCAGGAGCTCCCTGCCATGCCTCGCCCGCTGCACCTCGCGCAGTCCGCGGAGCTGCTCCAGACGATACTGAGCGGTCAGGCACCGGCCGATAAGCAGATGGAGCGCTACTTCCGGGCGCACCGCGCCATGGGCGTGCAGGACCGCGCGCAGGTAGCGGAAACGGTTTACGCCTGCCTGCGCCATCGACGGCTCCTCGAGCATCTGGCGCAGTCGAGCGATGCCGCGGCGCTCGTCGCCGCGCACTGGTTGCGCGAAGGGGTGAGCGCACGGGTGCTCGAGCAGGGCGGTTTCGGCGGCGACTGCCGTGCGCTCGCCGCGCGGGTGCACACCACCGACATCACGGCGTTGCCGTTCGCGGTGCGCGCGAGCCTTCCGGACTGGCTCGGCGAGCGGCTCGTGGTGCAGTACGGAGTCGACGAGGCGGCGGCACTCGCGCAGGCCCTCAACCGGCCGGCACCCGTGGACCTGCGCGTCAACACCCTCAAGACCAAACCCGAGGAGCTCGAGCACCAGCTCGCGGCGGCCGGGTTTGCGTGCGATCCGACGCCCTACTCGCCGTCCGGGCTGCGGCTGCGGGAGAGAGCATCGGTGTTCCGCACGGCGCTCTTCCGGGACGGGCTCTTCGAGGTGCAGGACGAGGGCAGCCAGATCGTCTCCTTCCTCCTCGAGCCGCGCCGCGGCGAAATGATCGTGGACTTCTGCGCCGGCGCCGGCGGCAAGACGCTGCATCTCGGGGCGCTCATGGCGAACACCGGCACGCTCTACGCATTCGATACTGCGGCGGCGCGGCTCGAACGGCTCGCGCCGCGGCTGCGGCGCGCCGGGCTCTCCAACGTGCGCGCCGTCGTGCTCGCCCACGAACGCGACGCGCGCGCGCAGCGCCTCTACGGAAAGATCGACAAGGTACTGGTGGACGCGCCGTGCTCGGGCACCGGAACGCTGCGCCGCAACCCGGACATCAAGTGGCGCGCGATCGACCTGCCGGCGCTGGTCGACGCGCAGCGGCGCATCCTCGCCGCGGCCGCACCGCTGCTCAAGCCCGGCGGCCGGCTGGTCTACGCCACCTGCAGCCTGCTCGCCGAGGAGAGCGAGGCGGTGGTCGCGGAGTTCCTCGCGGCGCATCCCGACTACCGCCTGGTGCCCGCCGGCCCGGTACTCGCGCGGCGGCACATCGCGCTCGATGCGGCCCCCGACGGCAGCCTGCGCCTGCATCCGCACCGCCATGGGACCGACGGCTTCTACGCCGCGATCCTGAGCCGCGCTAGCGGCTGAGGTTCTCCTTCGCCTTGCGCCGCTGGCGCAGCAGCGTCGCTGCCCAGATCAGAACGCCGACGAAAACGACGACGCCGAGCACGTACAGGCCGCGCCGGTGGAAATCGTCGAGGAACAGGCGGAACGCTTCGCCGAAGAGGAAACCGAGCGTACCGAGAGTCACCGCCCAGATGACGGCGCCGATCAGGTTCAGCACGAAGTAGCGCAGCGGCGATACCTGGCTCGCACCGAGCGCGAACGGCGTGACGTTGCGCAGGCCGTAGTAGAAGCGGAACGTGAGGATCAGGAAGTTCTGGTGCCGGTGCAGGTGCTTGTACACGCGCGCGGCGTTCGCCTGCCACGACAGGCGCTTCGCAAGGATGCGCGGGCCGTAGAAGCGCCCGATATAAAAGTACAGCTGATCGCCGAAGAAGCTGCCGACGAAGGCCGATGCGATCACCCAGGTGAGATCGAGGTACCCGAGGTGCGCGGCCAGTCCGCCGAGCACCAGGATCGTCTCTCCCTCGAGAAAGGTGCCGATCAGGATCGCGAGGTAGCCATAATCCTGGATTAACTGCTCGAGCATGCGCCGAAAAATGAAAGCCGACCGTTGTGCCCGCGCGCCCCGCTTGCGCGGACGGTGGGCGGGCGAGATCTGCGGCGCGCCGCTCCCCGAAGCGCGGTGCACGCCGACCACAAAAAAAGCCCGCGCGCAGCTCGCCGGGCTTCCTTTCGCCGGGCGAATCCTACGTCAAGCCGGCCCGTCCGACAATCCCGCGGCTCAGTCCTCCGTCGGGCGGCCGCGCGCGCGTTTGATCTCGGCGCGCCGCCGCTTCGCCTCCAGGCGCCGCGCCTTCGCCGCGCGCGGCACCCGGGTCTTGACGCGCCGGGGCGGCACCCGGTTGAGCTCGCACAGCCGTGCCGCGAGGCGCGCGAACGCGATCTCGCGGTTGCGCGCCTGGGAGCGGGTGTCGGAGGCGACGACGACCACGCCCGAAGGCTCATGGACGAGGCGCACCGCCGACTCGGTGCGGTTGACGTGCTGCCCGCCGGGCCCGCTCGCGCGGTGCACGTCGACCCGTACTTCCCGCCGGAGCGTCGCCGGGTCGAGCGCGTACGGCGGCGGTCGTCTAGGCCGGGCGGCGGGCACGGGACGCACGAGCGCCGCGGGCACGGCTGTTGCTACAATACCCGGCGCCTACAATCAGTCGCGGCACCGCGCGTGAGCATTGCATGATCGTCGTTCTCAAGACCGGCATACAGCCGAACAGCGCCGAGTTCCAGCAGATTCTCGATTATCTCGGCAACCAACCCAACATAACGCCGCGAGTGCATCACGAGATCGGCAGCATCCAGACGGTAACGGAGATCTACCTGATCGGCGATACCGCCTCCCTCGACAAGGCCGAGGTCGAAGCCCTGCCCGGCGTCGATCGCGTAGTGCGTGTGTCCGAGGAGTACCGCATCATCGGGCGCCACCGCGACGACCGCCGCCCGACCGGCTTCGAGTACAACGGGGTGCGCTTCGATCAGGACAACCTGAACGTGTTCGCGGGCCTCTGCGCCGTCGACACGCCGGAGCACGTCGAGCAGATGATGCGGGCGCTGCGCGATCACGGCCTCGTGTGCACGCGCATGGGCGCCTACAAGCCGCGCACCAATCCCTACGCCTTCCAGGGCCACGGCAAGCGCTGCCTGCCCTGGGTCTTCGACGCCGCCGGCAAGTACGGCATCCGCGTGATCGCGATCGAGATCACGCACGACTCGCAGCTCGACGAGATTCGCGAAGCGCTGCGGCGCTCCGGCAGTCCGACGGGCGTCATGCTCCAGATCGGCACGCGCAATACCCAGAACTTCGAGCTCCTCAAGATCGTCGGGCGCCAGCGCGAGTTTCCGGTGCTGTTCAAGCGCGGCTTCGGCATCACGCTCGAAGAGTCGCTCAACGCCGCCGAGTACCTGGCGAGCGAAGGCAACCGCAACATCGTATTCGCGCTGCGCGGCATGAAGACGAACATGGGCGACCCGCACCGCAACTTCGTCGACTTCGCGCACATCCCCGTGGTGAAGCGTTTGACGCGCCTGCCGGTGTGCATCGATCCCTCGCACTCGGTCGGCGGGCGCGAGCGCGCGCCGGACGGGTTGCTCGACATCTTCCACGTCACCGCCCAGGGCGTGATCGCCGGCGCCAACATGATCCTCGTCGACTTCCATCCGGCGCCCGCCAAGGCGCTGGTCGACGGGCCGCAGGCGCTACTCCTCGAAGAGCTCGGACCTTTCCTCGAGGATGTTGCGATCGCGCGCGAGGCGTACGAGCGCCGCCGTGCGCGCGTTCCGGAACGGCGCGAGCGACTGCAAAGCGCCGCGTCGTAGGCACGCCACCCTCGCCGGCAGCGGCCGGCGCAGATCCGCCGTAGACCGATCCTGCTTCGAGCGCGCACGTGCAACGCCCGACGCGCGCGAGCAGCGTCGGCGCGGGCGCGGCCGACGGCCGCGCCCGGGAGAGGAGATTTACTTCGAGCCGGTCTTGCGCGCCGGCGCCGTCGGGTAGTGCCGCAGCGCCTTGCCGACGTAGATCTGGCGCGGGCGATCGATGCCGTGTGACTCCTCCTGCAGCTCGAGCCAGTGGCTCACCCACCCGGCCGTGCGGGCGAGCGCGAACACGGCGGTGAACATGTTGGTCGGGAAGCCCATGGCGCGCAGCAGGATGCCGGAGTAGAAGTCGACGTTCGGATAGAGTTTGCGTTCGATGAAGTACTCGTCCTTCAGTGCGATCTCCTCGAGGCGCATGGCCACTTCGAGCAGCGGGTCGTCCTTGCCGAGGTGCGCGAGCACCTTCTTCGCCTGCGCCTGGATCACGCGCGAGCGCGGGTCGAAGTTGCGGTACACGCGATGGCCGAAGCCCATCAGCCGATACGGGTCGTTCTTGTCCTTGGCGCGCTTGATGGCCTGGGGAATGTTCTCGACCGTCCCGATCTCGGTGAGCATCTTGAGCACGGCCTCGTTGGCGCCGCCGTGCGCGGGCCCCCAGAGCGAGGCGATGCCGGCGGCGACACAGGCGAAGGGGTTGGCACCGGAGGACGATGCCATACGCACCGTCGAGGTCGACGCGTTCTGCTCGTGATCCGCGTGCAGGATCAGGATCACGTCGAACGCCCGCGCGAGCACGGGATCCACCTGATACTCGTCGGTCGGCCGGCCGAACATCATCTGGAGGAAGTTCGAGCTGTAGTCGAGGTGGCTCAGCGGATAGCGCTGCGGACGGCCGATCGAATAGGTGTAGCACGCCGCCGCGAGCATCGGCATCTTGGCGATCAGGCGGATCGCCGCGTGCACGCGATCGTCCGGATTACGGATGTCCATGACGTCGTGGTAGAACGCGGACAGCGCCCCGACCACCCCGACCATCACCGCCATCGGGTGCGCATCGCGGCGGAAGCCGCGGTAGAAGGACAGGACCTGCTCGTGCAGCAGACAGTGCGCGTTCAGCTGAGCCTCGAACTTGGCGAGCTGCTCGGGCGTCGGCAGCTCCCCGAACATGAGCAGGTACGCCACTTCGGTGAAGTGGCTGTGCTCGGCGAGCTCCTCGATCGGGTATCCGCGGTAGAGCAGCACGCCGGCATCGCCGTCCACATAGGTAATCGCGCTCTTGGTCGACGCGGTGGAGCGGAATCCCGGGTCGTAGGCCAGAATCCCGAAACGGCTGTAAAGCTGCTGAATGTCGACGGCTGCGGGGCCGAGCGTCCCCTCGATCACGGGCAGCGAATCTTCGCCGGGCGTGTCCGAGAAGGTCGCATTCACGTACTTCTGCGCCATGTGTCCACCTTGTCAGTCCAGGAAGAGATGAAGCGCCGCCGGCCGCGGCGTCGTTCCGCGCGCCGCGGGCGCGCGGTCGGCCGGATTTCGGAGAACGCGAAGCCTAACCCTAGTCCACGGCGCGAGCAACCCAAGCCTCATTAAATCTACCAATGCTCGACTCGAGCGCCGCCAATCGCCCGGCGCCCGCGGGCGCCGCCAACGCGCCGGCGATTGCTGGTCGAAGGCGGGCGGTTGCGTTAGCATACGCGGCCGATGCCGATGCCACCATTACTGTAAAAGCGCCGCCGCATTGGTACAGCTGAGCCCCGAGCAGAAGGCGGCAGTACAGTACGTCAGAGGCCCGCTTCTCGTACTGGGCGAAGCGGGTACGGGGAAAACCTCCCTCCTCGCGCACAAGATCGCCTGGCTGCTCCGCGACTACGATGTCGAGCCGCGCGCTCTGCTCGTACTCGCAACCAACGCGGTCACCGTGACCGCCCTCCGGCGCGAAGTCCAGGCGCTCCTCGGCCGCAAGGTCGCGGGTCTTCGGATCCTCTCGTTCGCCGAGTTTGCGCTGGGGCTGCTGCAGCAGGCGCCCGGCGCCGCCGGCCTCGAGACCGGATTCACCCTGTACGATTCCATAGAGAGCGAGGCTTTGGTCGCCCGCCTGCTGCGCGACCGCCTCCCGGCCGCCACCGCGCTCCCGCGCGACGTCTGGCGCGCGCTGGCCGAACGGAAACGCAACGGCGCAGCACCCGCTGCGGAAGCGGACCGGGCGCTTTCGGGGCACACCGCCTCCGAGCTCGCCGCCTGGCTGCATCCGCTCTACGACGAGCGCCTGAAGCGCGCGAACGCCATCGATTTTCCGGATCTCCTGCCCCGCGCCGCGCAGCTCCTGGCCGCGGATCGGGAGCTGCGGGAACGGTGGTGCGCGCATCTGCGCTTTCTGCTCATGGACGAGTACGAACAGACCGGAAGCAGCGGGCACGACTTCGCCCGCCTGCTCGCGGGGGCCGGCGCCGTTCCGACCGCCGCCGTCGATGACGGCTGCGACAAGGACGCCGGCCGCCTCGCGCTCGAGCGCTTCCGGCGCGATTTCGCGCAGACGCGCCTCGTACGGCTCCCGCACAACTTCCGTACCACCGAACGCATCGCGCGGCTCGCACGGCGCATGCTCGATCCATGCGCCGCAGACGCGCCGCGTCCGGTGCGCGCGCGCGTGACCGGCGCCCCGGTGCGCGTGCTCGAGGTGCGCGCCGAGCAGGACGAAGCCGCGGCGATAGTGCGCGCGCTCGCCGCGCACCGCCGCGCGCTCGGCGGCGATTACCGCGATTACGCGATCCTGTTCCGGCGCCCGGAGCAGGCGGCACGGCTCGAGCGAGCGCTGCAGGCGCAGCGCATACCGTACGACCTGTACCCCGGCGGATCCCTGCTCGAGCGCGCGGAAGTGCGCGACTTCTGGGCGTACCTCAAGCTGCTCGCGAATCCCCGCGACGACGCCGCTTTCCTGCGCGCGCTCGGCACGCCGCGCCGCGACGTCGATCAAACCACTCTCGCGGCACTCGCGCGCTTCGCGGCCGAGCGCGAGCGGCACTTGTTCGAGTGCGCCCTCGATCCGGCTCTCGCCGCCCGGCTCGCGCCGGCGCAGCAGGCGGCGCTGCGCAGCGTCGCCACGCTCATCGGCGAGTTCCGCGCGCGCGCGGAGCACGCGCCGCCCGCACAGATCGCGCTCGCGCTGCTGGAGGCGCTGGGTTACGACGACTGGCTGCGTGACACGTGCAACGACGCCAACATCGCCGCGCGGCGCATGGAGAACGTGTTGCGTCTCGTCGACATGCTCGAGCGCATGGCGCGCAGCAATCCCGAGGCGCGGCTGCGCGGGCTGATCGCACCGCTCGAGCTCGCGGCGGCGCTCGACCCGCCGGGGCCCGAGCCGGGCGCGGGGGGCGTCGTCCTGGTGCCGCTCCACGCCGCGCGCGGCATCGAGCACGCACACGTCTACATCGCTCCGGGCGCCGACCTGCGGGCGCAGGATCCGCCGGCGGACGCGCAGGCGGAGCGCCGCCTCGCCTATCTCGGCATGGTGCGCGCGCGGGAGAGCGTCACGCTGGTGCTGCGGGAAGACGGGTCCCCGCCCGGCTCGGCGCCGCGGTTCCTCGGCGCGGTGCTTCCGCCCGAGGATCTCGAGCGCGTGAGCAGCGTGCCGGCCGGTCTGACGGAGAGCCTGCTCGCGCGCCGGCCTGGGCAAACGGACGTTCTTGGACGATATTCATAGGAAGGCGCCCGCGGTTGCGCCGAGGGAATGGTCGGGCGATCATACGGCCTGCTTCGTCACGGTCGTGACGCTCCGCGCGAGAGTCGCCGCTGCCCGGCGGCATCGCCCCACGAACTGCACCACAGGATCAAGCGAATTGAGACGACGGATGCGGCAAAAGACCACGGCCAGCTTCGACGCGCATGACCTTGCGTCGCTGCATCTCACGCCGGACACGTTCGAACCGATCTACAACACCATCGTCGGCCTCAAGTTCCCGGTCGACGTGGCGCGCGTTCTCGAGCTGCGCTACCTGATCAACCACGCCGTGGACAACTACCCCGAGCCGGCGCCGACCTCGGACTACCGCGAGTTCCGCAATGCCCTGCAGGCCGTCATCGACGCGACCGGCATCGAAAACAAGCGCCACAGCGAACGGATGCTGCGCATCCTCTCGATGATGCGGGAGCTGCACTACGAATACAGCATCAAGACGCGCGACGCCGAGAACGAGCTGCGCGCCGCCATGGCCGCCAACCGTCTGGCGCGCCGCCGCACCGTGCGTTATGCGCTCGGCTTCACGCTTGCCGCGATCGCGAGCGGCATCGTCTGGCTCGCGATGCCGGAGCCGACGCCGCTGGTGCAGCTCGCCACACTCGGCTTCGGCAGCGCGGTGCTCGTGTGCGTGCGCCGGCTGCCGGTTCTCGACCGCACGCTCGCGGGGCTCGAGAAACGAATGAACCAGCTGCAGCGCCACCGGGTGAAGTCGATCCACTGGCGCACGCTCGTGCACAAACTCGCGCTGCTCCTCGGCTACAAGCGCAGCAGCGACGTCGAGGTGTTCCTCATCGACAACGACAGCTACGACTACCCGACGTCGCGGCTGCACCACTAGATCCGTTCCGCACGGCGACCGCATTCCTGTCACGTTCCCCGCCCGCCGGAACGTCCGCTCCCCGGCCACGGGACCACCAACGCTGCCGACGGCGGTCGGCGCCGCAATTCCCGCCCCTACCCGCGCGGGTGGTGGCGTGCGTGCAGTTCCTGCAGCCGCGCGCGCGCGACGTGCGTGTAGATCTGCGTCGTCGAGAGATCGGCGTGTCCGAGGAGCATCTGCACCGCGCGCAGGTCGGCACCGTGATTGAGCAGATGCGTCGCGAAGGCGTGGCGCAGCGTGTGCGGCGACAGCGGCGCCTCGATCCCGGCCTTGCGCGCGTAGCGCTTGATGTTGTGCCAGAACGCCTGGCGCGTGAGCGGCCGGCCGCGGGCGGTCACGAACACGGCATCCGTGGAGCGGCGCCCGAGCAGGGACCCCCGGGCTTCGGCGAGATACCGCCCGAGCCAGGCGAGCGCCTCCTCGCCGAGGGGCACCAGCCGCTCCTTGTTGCCCTTGCCCACCACGCGCACTACACCCTGGGTCAGTCCGATTTGGCCGAGTGTCAGCGCGACGAGCTCGGAAACCCGCAGACCCGTGGCGTAGAGCGTCTCAAGCATCGCGCGGTCGCGCAGCGCGAGCGGCGTGCCGCCGCCGGCGGCCGCGAGCAGACGCTCGACCTGCTCCTCGCTCAGGGACTTCGGCAGCGTGCGCGCGAGCTTCGGCGAGTCGATGAGCGCCGTAGGATCCTCGCCGACGCAGCCTTCGCGTACGAGGTAACGGTAGAAGCGCCGCAGCGCCGAGAGCAGCCGCGCCGCGGTCGTCGCCTTGGCCCGCGCGCGACGCCGGTGCGCGAGATAATCGCGCAGGTCGTCGCGACGCGCGTCGAGCAGGCTGCGGCCGCGCGCCGCGAGGAAGCGCGCGGCATGCGTGAGATCGCCGCGATAGGCGGAGATCGTGTGCGCGCTCAAACCGTGCTCGAGCCAGAGCGCGTCACAGAAGCGGGCGATCAGCTCGCTATCGGCGGCCCTCATGCGCGAGCAGCCACCGCTTGATCGCGAGCGCGCCGCCGCCGCGCCGACCCATGAATCCGCCGACCCCGTCCGCGCCCACGACCCGGTGGCACGGCACCACGAGCGGCACCGGATTGGCGCGGCAGGCGCCACCGACGGCGCGCGGCGAGCTGCGCAGCGCCCGCGCGAGCTCGCCGTAGGAGCGCACCTCCCCGGGCGGAATGCGCATGAGCGCACGCCATACGCGACGCTGGTGCTCGCTTCCCTCGAGGCGCAGCGGCAGCCGCAGCGGATGCCGCGGATCGGCGAAGTAGGCGCGCAGTTCGCGACAGACGCGCTGTACGAACGGATCGCGCGGCGGCTTGAGCGCCGCGCGCGCGGGGAGAAAATCGATATCGACGAGACGGCCGTCGCGCGCACGCACGGCCACACGACCGAAGGGCGCCGCAATTACGGCGTCGTAGTCGACGGTGCGGCGAGCCACAGCCGTTCGATGCGCTGCTCGATCATGAGGCGCCGGTCGGGGCTCGACGTCTCCCGGAGCAGCTCGCGGTAGAGCGTCTCGGCATCGGCGCGAAGACCGGCCGCAACGAGTTCCTCGGCGGCGCGAAAGCGCGCGCTGTGCCCCCAGGGATCGCTGCCGTCGGAGCCCCCGTAGCGCGCCGAGTGCAGGTAGAGCTGCGCGGCGTCGGCGTGGCGCTGCAGCGCCGCCGCCGATTCGGCCTGCCAGTAGAGCAGCTCGCGATGCATGCGCGCATTATCCACGCGCCCCTCGATCGATTCCAGCAACTCGAGCGCCTCGGCATGCCGTCCGACGGCCTGCAGGTCGAACACGACTTGCAGGAAGCGCGCGGCGAACGCCTCGTCGAAGGGCGCCGCGGCGACGAGCTGCGCGAGCAGCTGCACCGCCATGCCGTGCTCGCCTCCGTACAGCAGGATGCGCGCCCGACGCAGTTCCCACTCCGCGGGCGCCGTGTCCGCCGGCGGCTCGGCGAGGTCGCGCGCGAGCTGCGCTGCCACCGCGAAATCCCTGCGCCCGAGCGCTTCCTCGAGCAGGGCGTGGCGCACTTCGGTCGGCGGCGGCTCGTCGCGCACGAAGCGCGCCGATTCGAGATAGAGCGCCTGCGCGACCCGGACGAGGCCGTGCTTGCGCAGGTGCGCGACCAGGCGTGCGTGCCCGAGCGCACGCATCCCCGCCTCGCGCGCCTCCTCCGCGACCCAGGCGTAGAGCGCACGGGCCTCGTACGGCCTGTCCTCAGCGTGCGCGTCCGCGCGCGCAAGCGCGGCGGCGCCGAGCGTAAGGTCTTCCTCCTGCGCCACGTGACGCGCGAGGGCGAGATAGGCCGACCAGAGATCGTCGGCGCTCGCGGCGGCGAACGCGCTCGGCGTCGAGCCGAGCTGGAACGCCTGCTCCAGTGAATGGATCCGGCGCGCGTGCTGCCCGATCTGCCGCGCCGCATCCGCACGCACCAGCCAGGCGACGCGCTGCAGCGCCGGGCGGTCCTTGAGCTCGCGCACGAGGAGCGACAGCTCCTGCACGACGTCGCCCGGGGCATAGCGCCCGAGGCGCATCGCCGCGAGCAGGCGCCACAAACGGGCCTCGGGGGAGCGCAGCCCGACGACGCTCTCGAATGCCTCGGCGTCGCGCCCGGCGCGCAGCAGAATCTCGGCACGCAGGGCGGGAATCTCCTCGTCGCCGCCGAGCGGCTCGAGCGCCGTCAGCGCCTCGTCCGCGCGCCCCGTATCGATCACGGCGCGCACGAAGCGCAGGCGCCACGCGCGCGTGGCCTCCGCCGGCGCGTCCTGCCCGAGCTGTGCGAGCACCGCCTGGGCGCGCTCGAGATCGCCGCGCGCGAGCGCGGCCGCGATGAGCTGCTCCTGTGCCCAGCGGCGGAACTGGGGCGAGGCTTCGGGGGGAAGCTGCGCGACGCGCTCGGCAAGCGCGTCGATATCGGAAAGGTGGCGGTACACGAGCAGCCGCCGCCGTTCCACATCCTCGGCGAACGCGGCGTCAGCGGCGGGAACGGACTCGAGCGCGCGGCGCGCGAGCTGCCACGCGCGGCTCGCGATCAGGGCGTCGACGCGCTCGAGCGCGACGTCGGAAGGCGCAGCCGCGGCGTTGAGCGCCGCCGCGACGAGCAGGATGCCGGCGCCCGTCCGCAGCGCGCATGGCGGTGCCGTCGCAGACGCCCGGGCACGGGACGGGCGTACCGGCATTGCGCGGTGCCGCGCGCCAGGCGTCAGACCTTCTCGCGAATGCGCGCGGCCTTACCCTGCAGGTTGCGCAGGTAGTACAGCTTGGCGCGGCGCACGTCGCCCCGGCGCTTCACCTCGATCTTCGCGATGCTCGGGCTGTAGAGCGGGAACACGCGCTCGACCCCCTCGCCGTACGAGATCTTGCGCACCGAGAACGAGGAGTTGAAGCCGCGATCCCGCCGCGCGATGACCATCCCCTCGAACGCCTGCAAGCGCTCGCGCTCGCCTTCCTGGACCCGGATGTAGACCGTAACCGTGTCTCCGGGGCCGAACTTCGGCACCTTCTTGTCCATCTGGCGCGCTTCGATTTCCTGCAGAACCTTGCTCATGATGTCGACTCCGAATATCGATGTCACTCTCGTCGCTGGTCCGCGTCGCGCTCGCGGCGGAATTCGGCCAGCAGCTGCTGCTGCTCTTCGTCGAGCGCAAGGCGCTCGAGCAAATCGGGGCGCCGCAGCCAGGTGCGGCCGAGCGCCTGCTTCAGGCGCCAGCGCCGGATGCGCGCGTGATCGCCCGAGAGCAGCGCCTCCGGCACGCGCCGACCCGCATAAACCTCCGGCCGCGTGTAGTGCGGCCAGTCGAGCAGTCCGGCGGCGAACGAGTCCTGCCCGGCCGACTCCTCGTCCCCGAGCACGCCCGGCACGTGTCGCGCCAGCGCGTCGATCAGCACCATCGCCGGCAGCTCCCCGCCCGAGACGACGTAGTCGCCGATGGACCACTCTTCGTCCACTTCCGTCTCGAGCAGCCGCTCGTCCACGCCTTCGTAGCGGCCCGCGAGCAGGATCAGCCGCGGGCGCGCGGCGAGCGCCGTAATGGCGGCATGATCGAGCCGCCGGCCCTGGGGCGACAGGTACAGCACCGGGGCCGGTTCGGCCGCGTCGGCGCGCGCGGCCGCGATCGCCCGCGCCAGCGGCTCCGGCCGCATCACCATCCCCGGTCCGCCGCCATACGGCCGGTCGTCGACCGTGCGGTGGCGGTCCTCGGTGTAGTCGCGCGGGTTCCACACGCGCAGCGTCAAGCGCCCTGCGCGCATCGCACGCCCGGTAATGCCGAACTCCCGCACGGCGTCGAACATCGGCGGGAAGATGCTGACGACGTCGATGCGCATCGGACATCAGTCCTGCGCGTCCCAGTCGACCCGGAGCACGCCCGCCTCGAGATCGACCTCGCGCACTACGGAGTCCGCGAACGGAATCAGCCGCTCGCGCTCGCCCCGCACCACCAGCACGTCGTTCGCTCCCGTTTCGAACAGATGGGAGACGATACCGAGCTCATCGCCCGCGAGGTTCACCACCCGCAGCCCCTCGAGGTCGGCCCAGTAGTACTCGCGCTCACCGGTCGGCGGCAGCTGCGCCGCCAGGATCGCGATGTCGGCGCCGACGAGCGCGGCCGCTGTATCGCGATCCTCGTAGCCTGCGAGCCGGGCGATGACGCCTTCGCCCTGCATCCTGCCCTCGGCGAGCGCCCGCTCGCGCCACTCGCCCGCCAGGCACAGGTACCATGGATCGTACTGCAGGATGGCTTCGCGCGGGCGCGTGTACGAATACACCTTGACCCAGCCGCGTACGCCGAAGAGTCCGACCACGCGGCCGACCGTGATGCGGCGATCCGGCCGTCTTGCCATCGCGCCCTCCGGCTCGGGCCGATCCCGCGCCGGCGCCGCGCTCAGCTGCTGCGCGCCGCCTGCTTGATCAGATCCGCGACGCGCTCGCTCGGCTTGGCGCCCTTGCTCAGCCAGTACTGCACCCGCGCCATATCGACGCGCAGCTTCTCCTCGGCGCCGCTCGCCCGCGGATTGTAGAAGCCGATGCGCTCGATGCACTTGCCGCCGGGTGCACGCCGGCGATCGGCGACCTCCACGCGGTAGTAAGGGCGCTTGTTCGCGCCGCCGCGCGCCAGGCGTATCGTTACCATGCGTTACCTCTAAGCTGATGATTTCGCGTGGCGGCTTCCCCTCGGAGCCGCCGAATGAAGCGCGGCATTCTAACCGGTTGGCCGCGCCAAAACAAAGGCCGGGCGGGGAGCCGGCCTACTCCGCCGGCGCGGGCGCCGGCGGGCCGCCGCCGGCGTCCGGTTCCCCGGGGCCGGTTTCCTCGTCCTCGAAGATGTCGGGGTCGAGGGGCGCAGGTTCCGCGGCCGCGCCGTCCTTGATCAACGCCCGGCGGCGCTGGCGGTAGGCTTCGCGCACGAAGACGTACGGGTCCTGTCCCGCCGCCTGCTCGAGGATGTCGCCCGCCTCGAGCAGCCCGGCGCGGGTATTGACCGCTTCGACGCCGTAAACGGTCCAGCGCGTGCTCTCGTCGTTCAGGTGGCTCGGCGGGTACATCTGGTGGTCCGGATAAAGCCCGACCCCGTCGCGAAAGTTGCTCGGACCGAGGAACGGCAGCACCAGGTACGGACCCTCGCCGACGCCCCACACGCCGAGCGTCTGGCCGAAATCCTCGTCGTGGCGCTCCAGACCGAAGTGCCGTGCGACATCGAAGAGTCCGAGCAGGCCTATCGTGCTGTTGGTGACGAAACGCCCGAGACTCACCGCGGCGTTGCCGAACTTTCCCTGCAGCGCATTGTTCACGCTGACCGCCGGCTCGCGCAGGTTGCTGAAGAAGTTGGTCACGCTGCGGCGTACGGGGCGCGGCACCACCGCGCGGTAGCCGCGCGCGACCGGCCGCAGCAAGTAGCGGTCGAACTTGTCGTTGAACGCGTACACCGCCCGGTTGAAAGGCTCGAGCGGATCGTTCGCGTCTTCGTAGTACGGATCGGAGCCGTCGCTCGCAGCCGGGCCGCGGGTAGTCGCGCAGCCGGCCGCGAGAACGAGCACGACCGGAAGGACGAGACGAAAGAACGGGAAAACGGCGCGGGAGGCGTGCATGCAGATTTGTGTGTTGAACGAGCCGGTCGGCCGGTGTTTTCCCGCCGACAGGCTACGGAGTAGCGCGCCGCTTGTAAAGTCGCTCGGGTAGCCTCTGGATGGCCGCGGATCGCGCAGCGGCTATAGTTTGGATCAACCGGACACGAGGAACGCCGCGTGACCTATCGTTACCCGTCCCCCGCGGAAGCCGGCATCCGCATCCCGCCGCACGTGATCGTCGATCGCTTCAACGCCGGCTTCGATCATGCGCTCAAAGGCGGCCAGCTCGATCAGGCGGAATACTTGCGTCGCTCTTTCAGGCTCGGGTATCGCGCAGCGAAGCTGTACCTGCGGGAAGTGCGCCGCCGCCGGGGCGTGCTCACGTTTCCGGCCCGCTATCGCGTGCGTCTGCGCAGCCGGTGGTCGTGACGCGGCCGGGTTCCGTCGGCGCGCGAGATCGCCGATACTTGTGCTCGCCCGGCGCGCACGCGTTCGCCGTGCCGCAAGGGGATCGACCGATCGTTGCGCCATGATCCGCGCGGTACTGACCGACATCGAGGGCACGACTTCCTCGCTTTCGTTCGTCAAGGACGTGCTGTTCCCCTATTCGCGCGAGCGCCTGCCGGCGTTCGTCCGCGCGCACGCGAACGATCCCGAGGTCCGGCCGCTGCTCGACGATGCCCGGCGCGAGGCGGGGACGCGCGATGACGAAGACCTCATTCGCGCACTTCTCGAATGGATCGACGCGGATCGCAAGATCACCGCGCTCAAAGCGCTGCAGGGCCTGATCTGGGAAGCGGGCTACCGCAGCGGGGAGCTGCGCGGCCACATCTACGAGGATGCGCACGCAGCGCTCGTGCGCTGGCGCGAGCGGGGCCTGCGTCTCTACGTCTTCTCCTCGGGGTCGGTCAGAGCGCAGCAGCTGCTGTTCGGACACACGCCGAAGGGAGACCTGCGGCCGCTCTTCGACGGCTACTTCGACACTACGACGGGGGTCAAGAAAGATCCGATCGCGTACCGGCGGATCGCGGAAGCGATCGGCTTCGCGCCCGCCGAGGTGCTGTTCCTCTCCGACGTCACGGATGAGCTCGATGCCGCCCGCGCCGCCGGCATGTCCACGTGCTGGCTGGTGCGCGACGGCAGCCTGCCCGAACGCCCCGACCACCCGATCGCGCGGTGCTTCGACGAGATCGCGCTCTAGTCTCGCCGGCTCGACCGCGCCGCGGCGTCACCGTGCCGCGCGCACCCGCCGCGCACCGCGCACGGACGCGAAGGCGCGCCAAACGACGATCCGAGAAGCCGGCGCGGCTTCAATGACTATACTGAAGAGCGCGCCGCCCGTTGCTGCGCGGCGCACCCCCGACGATGCGCCTCATTCTCGACATCGGCCTGCACGATAACGCGCCGCCGTCTGGCCGCGACCAGGGCAAGACGCTGCACGCCGACGCGCCGGCAGCCGGCGGCGCCCTCCTCGCCTGCTTCGCCCCGGTCCCGACGCGCCCGGCGGGGGCCGAAGGGGTGCAGGCAGCCGCAGCGGCGCTGCGAGACGTGTACGCTGCGAGCAGCGAAGCGCTCGCCCCGGCGCGCGCCCTGGAGGAAGCGCTCGCGGCGGCGAATCGCGCGGTACGCCGCGGCGAGTCAGCCGGCGGCACCGCGTTCGCCGCGATCGCACTCCACGGCCGGCGCTGGATCGGCGCCAACGCCGGCAACGTGCGCATCTGGCGCTGTCGCGACGGCGAGCTCCGTCAGCTCTCGCGCGACCATACCGTGCCGCGGCCGCTCGGGCGGACCGAGATCACGCATGCCCTCGGGTACGAAGCCGCGGTGCGGGCCGAGCATGTCGACGGCGATCTGCGCGAGGGCGACGTGTACGCCGTTACGAGCGCCGGGGTGCACGACGCGCTTTCCGGGTCCATGCTGCTCGGCGTGCTCGATTCCGGTGCGCCCGCGCAGCAGCAGGCGGAGCAGCTCGTGCAGCGGGCGCGCGCCGCCGGCGGCAGCGGCTACCTCGGCGCGTGCATCGCGCGGGTGGAGGCGCTGCCGGCCGCCGATCGCGCGCACGCACACGACGGAGCGCTGCCGCTCGCACCGCTTCCCGGTGCGGGCGACACGGTGGACGATTTCGTCGTCGAGCGGCTCCTCCTCAAGAGCCGTCTCTTCCGGCTCTACCGCGCGCGCGATCGCGCGAGCGGCGAGGCCGTCATCCTGCGCTTTCCCGATCCCGACCATCCCGAGAGCGCGGCCGCGCTCCTGCGGGAGCAATGGGTGAGCGGGCAGCTCGACAGCCCGCACCTGCTCAAACCCGTGCCCGCGCGGGCCGGCCGCCGAAGCGTGCTCTACACGCCGCTCGCGTACCGGCCGGTGCGCCGGCTCGCGAAACGCATACGGCGCAAGGGAGGGCTCGGCCTGCGCGAGACGCTGCGCTTCGCCGACCAGCTCCTCGAGGTACTCGAGGCGCTGCACGCCCGCGGCCTCGTTCACGGCGACCTGCGCACGGGGCTGCTGCTCTACGAAACGCGCCCGCGTTCGCTCTGCATAGCCGCCGTCGCGAGCTCCGGCGGCGGCCCGGCTCTCGAAGCCTCGCCGAGCGACCGCGCGCAGCGCCTGAGCTACTGGGCGCCGGAACGCTTCGCGGATGAAGCGCCTTCCGTGCGGAGCGACATCTATGCCGCCGGCGTCACGATCTACCGCATGCTCAGTGCTCGCTACCCGTACGGCCGCATCCGCTCGCCGGACGATTGGCGCACGCCCCGGTCGTACGCCCCGCTCGCGCGGATCAAGGAGGGACTGCCGGAGGGGATCGATCGGGTGCTGGCGCGCGCCTGCGCGCGTGACGCGACCGAGCGCTACGCGACGGCGCGCGAGTTCGCCGAGGCGCTGCGGGCCGCGGCACGCGAGCTGCCGGCGGGCGCCGCGAGGGAGCCGACGCAAGCGAGCCCCTTCTGGTCCTGGTGCCTCGCTGCGGGGCTCGCGGGCGGGCTCGCGCTGTACCTTTACCTGACGCTGCGCTGAGCGCTCAGCGACTGGATGCCGTCTGTTCCTGTTCCTCGACCGCCTTCATGCTGAGGCGGATGCGCCCCTGCTTGTCGACTTCGAGGACCTTCACCTTGACGTAGTCGCCCTCGCGCAGCTTGTCGCTCACGTTCTCGACGCGCTCGCGCGAGATCTGCGAGATGTGCACCAGCCCGTCCTTGCCCGGGAGAATGGTCACGAAGGCGCCGAAATCCATGAGCTTCGCGACCTTGCCCTCGTACACCATACCGACCTCGACGTCGGCGGTGAGCTGCTGGATGCGCCGGCGCGCTTCCTCGCCCGCGGCCTTGTCGGCCGAAGCGATCTTCACCGTGCCGTCGTCTTCGACGTCGATGGTCGCCCCCGTCTCCTCGACCAGCGCGCGGATGGTGGAACCGCCCTTGCCGATGACGTCGCGGATGCGCTCCGGGTTGATCTTCATGGTGATGATGCGCGGCGCGTACTCCGAGAGCTCCGCGCGCGGCGCCGATATCACCTGGTTCATCTTGTCGAGGATGTGCATCCGCGCCTCGCGCGCCTGCTTCAGCGCGACGTCCATGATCTCGCGGTTGATACCCTCGATCTTGATGTCCATCTGCAGCGCGGTCACGCCCTTGGCCGTGCCGGCGACCTTGAAGTCCATGTCGCCCAGGTGATCTTCGTCGCCGAGGATGTCGGTGAGGACCGCGAAGCGGTTGCCCTCCTTGATGAGGCCCATCGCCACGCCCGCCACGGGCGCCGAGATCGGAACGCCGGCGTCCATGAGCGCGAGGCTCGCGCCGCAAACGGTGGCCATGGAGCTCGATCCGTTCGACTCGGTGATCTCGGAGACCACGCGAATGACGTAGGGGTACGTGGTCATGTCCGGCAGCACCGCCTGAATGCCGCGCTTGGCGAGCCGGCCGTGGCCGATCTCGCGCCGCTTCGGCGAACCGATGCGGCCGATCTCCCCGACCGAGTACGGCGGGAAGTTGTAGTGCAGCATGAACGGTTCCTTGCGCTCGCCTTCGAGCGCGTCAATGAGCTGCGCGTCGCGCCCGGTGCCGAGCGTGGTGACGACGAGCGCCTGCGTCTCGCCGCGCGTGAAGAGCGCGCTGCCGTGGGTGCGCGGCAGCACGCTGGTGCGGATCGAGATCGGCCGCACGGTGCGGGTATCGCGTCCGTCGATGCGCGGCTCCCCGGAGAGGATCCGGTCGCGCACGATGCGGTACTCGAGATCGCCGATAATCTTGAGCACCTTCTCCTTGGTGCCTTCCGGCGCACCCTCGGCGGCGAACTTCGCCACCGCCTCGGCGCGGATCTCGCTCATGCGCCCCTGGCGTGCCGCCTTCTGGGCAATGCGGTAGGCGTCGGCGATCGCGGCGCCGAATGCGTCGGCGAGCGACTGCTTGAGTTCCTCGTCCTGGGCCGGCTCCTGCCACTGCCAGCGCGGCGCCCCGGCTTCCTCCGTGAGCTCGCGAATCGCGCGGATCACGGCCTGCATCTGCTCGTGGCCGTACATCACGGCGCCGAGCATCACGTCCTCGGGCAGCTCCTTCGCCTCCGATTCGACCATGATCACCGCCTTCTCGGTCCCGGCGACCACGAGGTCGAGCTGGGAGCCCTTGAGCTCGGAGTACGTCGGGTTCAGCAGGTAAGCGCCGTCGCGATAGCCGACGCGTGCGGCGCCGATGGGACCGAGGAACGGTACGCCCGAGAGCGACAGCGCCGCGGAGGCGCCCATCAGCGCGACGATGTCCGGATCGATCTCCGGATCCATCGACTTGACGGTGGCGATGATTTGAACCTCGTTGGTGAAACCTTCGGGAAACAGCGGGCGGATGGGGCGGTCGATCAGGCGGGAGGTGAGTATTTCCTTTTCCGAGGGGCGGCCTTCGCGCTTGAAGAAGCCGCCCGGGATGCGTCCCGCGGCGTAGGTACGTTCCTGGTAATCAACCGTCAGCGGAAAGAAATCCTGCCCCGGCACCGGCTCCTTCGCCGCAACCACGGTCGCGAGCACCACGGTGTCGCCCATCGAAGCGAGCACCGCACCGCTGGCCTGGCGCGCGATCTCGCCGGTCTCGAGGCGAACGGTATGCTTGCCGTATTGAAAGGTCTTCGTGATCTTCGCCAAGGTCGTGCTCCCGATGATTACTTGCGCAGCCCGAGCCGCTCGATCAGGCGGCGATAACGCTCGCCGTCCACGCGCTTCAAGTAGTCGAGCAGCTTGCGGCGCTGGTTCACCATCTTGAGCAATCCGAGGCGGGAGTGATGATCCTTGGGGTGATTCTGGAAATGAGTCGCCAGGTCGTCGATGTGCGCGGAGAGGAGCGCGACCTGCACTTCGGGCGAACCCGTATCGCCCTGGTGAGTCTGGTACTCCTTCATCACCTGGGCCTTCTTTTCCGCCGTGAGGGACATTTAACTAACCTCGTTGCCTGCGCCGTTTTCGTCGTCTTTCAGAGGGCGCGTATTCTACTCGCGGGTATCCTGCCTAACAACCTTGCGGACTTGCCGGGGGCACCGCCGGCCGCATTCCTCTCAGCCCTTGACCGCCATGAGCCGCCGCGGCGCGACCCGGCCGTCGTCGAGCACCTGACCCATGCCGAGAAAGCGGTCCCGCTCGTCGTAGAGCCGCACCCAGCCCGGGGGGTGCCGGTGCGCGGCGGTGACCGCCTGCCCTCGCAGCAGATAGTGCGCGGCGAGCGGGGTCAGACGCACGGACGGTACCGCCTCGACCACAACGTCCGCCGGCACCAGCAGCGCCCGGCGCGCTGCGGCGTCGGGCAGCGCCTCGAGGCGCTCGAGGCTCACCGCCCGCTCGACCGAGAGCCCCCCGACCGTCAGGCGGCGCAGCTCGAGCACGTGCGCGCCGCAGCCGAGTCGCTCGCCGAGATCGTGCGCGAGCGTGCGGATGTAGGTTCCTTTGGAGCACGCGATCTCGACGTCGACGCGGTCGCCGTCGAAGCCGTGGAGCACGATCTCGTGGATCACGACCCGCCGCGGCGCGCGCTCGACCTCGATGCCCGCGCGCGCGAGCTCGTACAGCGGGCGTCCGCCGAGCTTGACCGCCGAATACATCGGCGGCTGCTGTTCGATCTCGCCCCGGAACTCCGCGAGCGCGCGCTTCAGCGCGCGCGCGCTCACGGCGACCGGCCGTACCCGCTCGACCGTACCTTCGGCATCGTACGTATTCGTCGACACGCCGAGACGAAAGATCGCCCGGTAGCACTTCTCGGCGTCGAGCAGGAACTGCGAGAGCTTGGTGGCCTCGCCGAAGCAGAGCGGCAGCAGCCCGGTCGCGATCGGATCGAGGCTCCCGGTATGCCCGGCCTTGCGCGCGCCGAGCAGCCGCTTCGCGCGCTGCAGCGCCTGATTCGAGGTGAGCCCGACCGGTTTGTCGAGCAGCAGCACGCCGTCGACCGCTTCGCGCGCCGCGCGTTCGTGCGTGGAGGTCATTCGTCGTCGTTCTTGCTGGCGCGGTCGGCGCGCACGGCCTGCTCGATCAGCCGCGTGATCCGGTCGCCGCGCTCGACCGATTCATCGAACTGGAAGCGCAGCTCGGGCACGACCCGGAGCGCGAGGCGCGCGGCGAGCCCGCGCCGCAGGTGCGGCGCGGCGCGGCGAAACGCCCGCAGCACCGGCTCGGCGCCGGCCGCGCCCGCGAGCAGCGTGAAGTAGACGCGCGCCGACTTGAGGTCAGGAGCGACGTCCACGTGCGTGATCGTCGCGGCGTGCGTGCGGGGGTCGCCGAGAGAGCGGATCAGCGGCGCGAGCTCGCGCTTGATGAGCTCCGCGACGCGCAGCGGCCGGTTGGAATCCTTGGGCATACCGAGTTGGGAGCCGCGGATCGGGCGGACGAGCGCAGATCAGAGCAACCGGCTACCGAAAGAACCGCGCGCTGCCCACCAAAGCGCGCCCCGTGCTCCGCCTGCCGGCGTGCGTCTACACGCGACCCGCGACGGCACCTCTCCTAGATGGTCCGTGCGACTTCGACCTTCTCGTAGACCTCGATCTGATCGCCGACCTGCACGTCGTTGTAGTTCTTCACGGCGATACCGCACTCGAGGCCCGCCTTGACCTCGTTCACGTCGTCCTTGAAGCGCCGCAGCGATTCGAGCTCGCCCTCGAAGATGACGACGTTGTTGCGCAGCACCCGGATCGGGCGGTTGCGGCGCACCACGCCCTCGGAGACGAAGCAGCCCGCCACCGCGCCAACCTTCGGCGCGCGGAACACCTGGCGCACTTCGGCGAGCCCGAGGAACTGCTCCTTGATCTGCGGCTTGAGCAGGCCCGCGATCGCCTGCTTCACGTCGTTCACGGCGTCGTAGATGACGTTGTAGTAGTGCACGTCGACGCCGTGGGCCTCGATCAGCCGGCGCGCGGCGGCATCGGCGCGGACGTTGAAGCCGATGATGATCGCGTTCGAGGCGGTCGCCAGGTTGACGTCCGACTCGCTGATGCCGCCGACCATGCCGTGGATCACCCTGACCTTGACCTCGTCGGTCGACAGGCGCTCCAGTGCGGCGACCAGCGCTTCGACCGAACCCTGCACGTCCGCCTTGATGATGAGGTTGAGCGTCTTCGCTTCGGCGCCCTCCTGCATCTGCTCGAAGACGTTCGTGAGCTTGGCGCTGCGCGCCGCGAGCTGCACGTCCTTGAACTTGCCCTGCCGGTAGAGCGCGATCTCGCGCGCCTTGCGCTCGCTCTCGACCACGACCACCTCGTCGCCCGCGCTCGGGACGCCGGACAGACCCTGGATCTCGACCGGAATCGACGGGCCCGCTTCGCGCACCTGCCGGCCCTTCTCATCCAGCATCGCGCGCACGCGCCCGTACTCGCGGCCGGCGAGCACGATATCGCCTTTGTGCAGCGTACCGCGCTGCACCAGCACGGTCGCGACCGGGCCGCGGCCCTTGTCGAGCCGCGCCTCGACCACGACGCCCGCCGCCGGCCCCTTGCGCGGCGCCTTGAGCTCGAGCACCTCCGCCTGCAGCAGCACCGACTCGAGCAGCCGGTCGATGCCCTGGCCGGTCTTCGCGGACACGTCGACGAAGATTTCGTTCCCGCCCCATTCCTCGGGGACGACTTCGTGCTTGGTCAGCTCCTGGCGCACGCGGTCGGGCTGCGCCTCGGGCTTGTCGATCTTGTTGACCGCGACCACGATCGGCACCTTGGCGTTGCGCGCATGATGGATCGCCTCCACCGTCTGCGGCATCACGCCGTCGTCGGCCGCGACGACCAGAATCACGATATCCGTCGCCTTCGCGCCGCGGGCGCGCATGGCGGTGAACGCTTCGTGGCCCGGCGTGTCGAGGAACGTTATGACGCCGTTTGGCGTCTCGACGTGATACGCACCGATGTGCTGCGTAATGCCGCCGGCCTCGCCCGCCGCCACCTTCGCCTTGCGGATGTAGTCGAGGAGCGACGTCTTCCCGTGGTCGACGTGCCCCATGACCGTTACCACCGGCGGCCGCGGCTCGGCTTCGCCCGCCTCCTCGCCAACGCCGGCAAGCAGCGCTTCCGGATCGGCCGGGCGTGCCGCCTTCGCCACGTGTCCCATCTCCTCGACGACGATGGTCGCGGTGTCGCGGTCGAGCACCTGGTTGATGGTGACCATCATGCCGAGCTTCATGAGCACCTTGATGACTTCGGCCGCCTTGACCGACATCTTCTGCGCGAGCTCGGCGACCGTGATCGTCTCCGGCAGCACCACCTCGTGCACGATCGGCTGCGTCGGGCGCTCGAACGCATGCTGACCCGACATGCTCGTGACCACGGAGCGCGGCGGCGCCACGCGCGTCTTGCGCCGCAGCTTCTTGCCCTCGGCCAGGTGCAGCTCGCCCCGTTCGCGCTCCTCGATCTTCTCGAGCCGGTCCTTCTTGTGCTTGTCGTGCTTCTCCTTCTCCTTTTCTTTCTCCTTGGGCGCCGCCTTCTCCTGCGTCTCGGCGGTCGCCGGCGCAGGTGCCGGCGCAGGCGCCGGCGCCTCGACCGGCGCAGCGGGTGCGGCCTCCGTCACGGCTGGCGCCGCCTCGACCGGTTCCGGCGCCGGCGCCTCGGGCGCCATGGCGGCCGGTACCTCGGGTTGCGCGGGCGCCTCCGGCTCGGGCGGCGCGCTCTCTTCGAGCACGCTGCGCTTCACGAACGTACGCTTCTTGCGCACCTCGACCTGCACCGTGCGGGCCGGGCCGGTGCGCGAGGTCTGCATCACCTGGCTCGTCGACTTGCGTTTGAGCGTGATCTTCTTGCGCCCGGCGATGTCTTCGCCCCCGTGGCTGCCGCGCAGGTACGAGAGCAGCGCGAGCTTCTCCTCGTCGCTCAACACGTCCCCGGGGGTCTTGGCCCCGATGCCCGCCGCCGCCAGCTGGCGCAGCAGCGTCTCGGACGGAACCCCGATCTGCGCCGCAAAACCTTCAACCGTCGTATTCGCCATCCGCAACCTTCGTACTTATGCCCGATCCCCGGCCTGCTGCTCCCCCTGCGCGGCCTCGAACCAGGGAGCGCGCGCCGTCATGATGAGCTCCTTCGCGCGCTCCTCTGTCATGCCTTCGATGCTGAGCAGCTCGTCGACCGACTGCTCCGCGAGATCCTCGCGCGTCTTGATGCCGGAGCTCGCGAGCAGCCGGGCGGTATGCTCGTCCATCCCCTCCATTTCCTTCAGGTCCGCCGCCGGTTCGGCGAGATTGAGCTTCTCTTCCTGCGCGATGGCGCGCGTGAGCAGCACGTCGCGCGCGCGATTGCGCAGCTCGTCGACCAGCTCCTCGTCGAACTCCTCGATCGCGAGCAGCTCCTGCTTCGGCACGTACGCCACTTCCTCGAGGTTGGTGAAGCCTTCCTGCACCAGCACGCTCGCCACGTTCTCGTCGACGTCGAGGCTCTCCATGAAGAGCTTGATCGCGTTCGCGGTCTCCTGCGCGCCCTTCTCGCTCGCCGCCTGCTCGGTCATGACGTTGAGCTCCCAGCCGGTAAGCTCCGAGGCGAGGCGCACGTTCTGGCCGCCGCGGCCGATCGCCTGCGACAGCTGACGCTCCTCGACGATCACGTCCATGCTGTGCAGTTCCTCGTCGACCACGATCGAGACCACCTCCGCCGGCGCGAGCGCATTGATGACGAACTGCGCCGGGTTGTCCGACCACAGAATGATGTCGACGCGCTCGCCGGCGAGCTCGTTGGACACGCTTTGCACCCGCGAGCCGCGCATGCCGACGCAGGCGCCGATCGGGTCGATGCGCGGATCCTTCGAGCTCACGGCGATTTTCGCACGCAGGCCCGGGTCGCGGGCGGCGGCGTGAATCGTGATCAGGCCCTCGCTCGCCTCCGGCACCTCGAGCTTGAACAGCTCGACCAGGAGCTGCGGCGCGACGCGCGACAGCACGAGCAGCGGTCCGCGCGGCACCGAGCGCACGTCCTCGAGCAGCGCGCGGATGCGGTCGCCCGGGCGCAGGCCCTCGCGCGGAATCATCGCGCCCTTCGGGAGCAGTGCCTCGGCATTGCCGAGATCGACGATCGCGTCGCCGCGCTCGAGGCGCTTCACGACGCCGGTCACCATTTCGCCCTTGCGCGGCAGATACTGCTGCACGATCTGCTCGCGCTCGGCTTCGCGCACCTTCTGCATGATGACCTGCTTGGCCGCCTGCGCGGCGATGCGCCCGAACGCGACCGCCTCGAGCGGCTCCTCGATGAACTCGCCGACGTTCACGTCCGGCTTGCGCTCGCGCGCTTCCGACAGCCGGATCTGGCGGTCGGGGAACTCGAGCTGCTCCACCTCGTCGGGAACCACCTCCCAGCGGCGAAACGCGTCATAGGCGCCGGTCGTGCGGTTGATCTGCACGCGCGCATCGATGTCCACGGCGTAGCGCTTGCGGGTCGCCGTCGCGAGCGCCGCCTCGATCGCCTGGAAGATCGTTTCCTTGTCGACGCCCTTCTCGCGCGAGACCGCGTCTACCACCATCAGCACTTCGTTGCCCATGTTCGCTTTTCCGTTCAGAACTGCGGCACCAGCCGCGCGCGCTCTATCGCCTGGTACGACAGGCGAAACCGCTCGCCGTCGACCTCGACCACGGCCGCGTCCTCCGTCGCGTCGACCAGTCGCCCGGTGAAGTTGCGCCGCCCCCCGACCGGCTGCAGCATCCGCACTTTGATCATCGCGCCCTGAAAACGGCGGAAATCGGCCGGCGTCACCAGCGGCCGATCGAGCCCCGGGGACGAAACCTCGAGGGTGTAGCTTCCCGGAAACGGATCCTCGACGTCGAGGATGGCCGACAGCTGGCGGCTCACGTCCGCGCAGTCATCGACCGTCACCCCCCGGGGACCATCTATATATACACGCAGGGTCTGGTGCTGACGACCGCCCGTGAGCTCGACGTCCACCAGCTCGAACCCGAGCGCCTGCACGCCCGATTCCAGTCGCCCCCGCAGGGCCGGCGCCACGCCTCGCATAACCTCTTATCCTGCCAGGAAAAAAGTCCGCGCTCGGACTGATTTCGCATCGTCATAAACACAAAAGTGGGCGCTGTGGCCCACTTTTTTGTTACACCGTCAGACGACTACCGCGCAGGATTATAAGGACTTTGACCCAAATCGCAAACCGCTGCGACCGGGCGCGCGCAGTGCACCGCCGCACCGGCAGAGCCGTGCGACGTCGGCGGTACGACACCCCGACATGAGTTCGCCGCCCGAAGGCGGCGAAGCGGAATTGGTAGCGGGGGTAGGATTTGAACCTACGACCTTCGGGTTATGAGCCCGACGAGCTGCCAGACTGCTCCACCCCGCAGCAGAGGGGCGGCAGTTTACAGGCGAGGTCCGCGGAATTCAAGAAAACGGGCTCGCGCCCGGCCGCCCGCTTCGGCTGCGCAACCGCGGAGGCGGCGCTCGGCGTACGGCACACGCCGCCTACGGCGGGAAGCGCAGCGCGCGGACCGACCAGCTGCGCGCACCGGCGCGCAGGATCAGGCACGAGGGCCCGCCGAAGGTACGCGTGCGGCCGGCGGCGCCCGGATTGAGCACCCAGGGCTCGCGGCTCCGGTCGCAGACCAGCCGGTGCGTGTGCCCGTAGACCACGCTGCGCGCTTCCGGATAGAGCCGGCGGAGCTTCTCGTGACGCTGCAGCGCCGGCAGCACGCGATCGCCGTGCACGACGACGAGCACGCCGCCCGGCAGCTCCAGACGCAACTCTTCGGGGAGTCCGGCGAGCGCCGCGCGTTCGCTCGCCGGCCATTTCGCCGGCACATCGTTGTTGCCCCGGACCGCATGCACCTCGGGGAGTGCGGCAAGGACATCCGCGCCGCCGATGTCGCCCGCGTGCACCACGAGATCCGCGTCGCGCAGCCGCGCGAGTACGCGCGGGTCGATGTAGCCGTGCGTGTCGGCGATCAGCGCCACGGACAGCGCCGCGCCGCGCGCCGCACCGACCTTCGCGCGCGCCGCTTTCGCCCGCCTCCCCGGATCGGTCGCATCGCGCATCCACTCATTCTAGGCGCGCGGCCGTTCGTCGCACAGCACTTGCTTTCGATGAGCTGCGAGGCACGGCGCACGAGCGGTGAACGGCGCGGAAAGGAGCGTTCGTATGATCGTGCGCGCCATGAGTGCGCTATCCACGACCTCCGCGCGCTGGCCGCGCGATCCGCGCGTGCAGCAGTCGCTGCGTCATTCGGTACGCGACGGCATCGCCCATTCGGTGATGACGGGCGCCGGCGAGACCTACTTCGCCGCCTACGCGCTCTTCCTCGGTGCGAGCGACGCCTTTCTGTCGCTCCTCGCGGCGCTGCCGCCGCTCGTTGGCGCCGGCGCACAGCTCGGCGCCGCGTGGCTCGCCCGCCGCACCGACCGGCGGCGGCGCTTCGTTTTCGCGAGCGCGGTGCTGCAGGCGCTCACGTGGCTCCCGATCCTGTGGCTGCCCTATGCATTCCCGGCGTACGCGGTACCCATGCTGCTCGGGTGCCTCGCGCTCTACTACGCCGCGGTCGGCTTCGGCACGCCGCTCTGGTCGAGCCTCATGGCCGAGCTCGTGCCGGCGCACGTACGCGGGCGCTTCTTCGGCCGACGCAGCCAGTACATGCACCTCGCGAGCTTCCTTGGCCTCGTCGCCGCGGGCCTCACGCTGCAGTACTTCGAGGCGCGCGACAACGCGCAGCTCGCGTTCGCGCTCATCTTCGGTACCGCGGCCGGGGCGCGGCTCTGCTCGGCCTATCATCTGGCGCGCATGCACGAGCCCGAACGCCGCCCAGCGCCAATGGTCGCGGAAACGGAAACCGCGCCCCTGGTGCAGTCGCCGCTCCTGCGCTTTTCCTGTTTCGCCGCGGCCGTCATGGCCGCCGTCGGGATATCGGCGCCGTTCTTCGCGTTGTACATGCTGAAGGACCTCGGCATGACGTACTTCGAGTTCGCACTCGCCACCGCGGTCTACGTCGGCGCGCAGTTCATCTCGCTGCGTGCCTGGGGGCGGCTCGCGGACCTCTACGGCAACCGCACGCTGCTCGTCGTGACCGGGGCGGCGCTGCCGCTGCTGCCGCTGCCGTGGCTGCTCTCCCCCGGTCTCGGCCCGGTGCTCCTTCTCCAGGCAACCGGCGGCTGGTTCTGGGCCGGGTTTCGCCTGGCGCTCCGCAACTACTTATACGATCTGGTACCGGCCGGGCCTCGTCCGCGCGACTGGGCGCTGCACAACTTCCTCGGTGCGCTCGGAACCGCTGCCGGTGCCCTCCTGGGCGGCACCCTCGCCGGCAAGGGCGGCCTCACCGCCTTCGGCGTCGGTCTGCCTTGGCGCGGCATCGCCGCCGCGCTCACCGCCTCGGCGGTGTTGCGGGCGCTCGTGCTGCTCGCGTTCCTCCCCCGGATCCGGGAAACGCGTCCGGTGCGCCCCTTCTCGGCGCGCACCTTTCTCGTCGCGATGCTTCGATTCAACCACCTGGGGGTGCTCGTCTGCCGCTGGAGCCGGCGGTTGGCGCGCCGCGACGGCGCAGGGAACGACCGGCTCGACGCGTGATCGTCGGCGGCAGAGACGGAGGCAGGCGGAGTTGCGGCTGCGCCGCCGCCCGGTGCGTCGGGCACGGCGCTCCCGGAAGCGGCTGCGCGGCGTGCGCTCAGGGCAGCGCGCCGACGGCGCCGCTGCACCAGGCGATCACATCGCCGATCCAGGGCAGCACCGCGATCAGCAGCAGCCCGTTCACGCTCAGCAGGAACCGGAAGCCGGCGCTGCCTTCGATGGCGCTCCGGTCCTCGGGCGCGTCGAAGTACATGAGCTTGACGATGCGCAGGTAATAGAAGGCGCCGATGACGGCGAACAGCACCGACACCACGGCGAGCCACACCAGATCGACGCTGATCACCGACTGGATCACGAGGAGCTTCGCGTAGAAGCCGGCCGTCGGCGGCACGCCCGCGAGGGAGAACATGAGCACGAGCATCACGAAGGCGTACCAGGGACTGCGCTGGTTGAGCCCCTTGAAGTCGTCCAGCGCATCCGCGTCGAAGCCGGTCCGCGAGAGCAGAATCACGACGCCGAAGGCCCCAAGGCTCATGACCGCGTACGTCAGGACGTAGAAGAGCGCGGCGCTGTACCCGTCGGGCGTAGCGCTCAGTATGCCGAGAAGGAAGAAGCCCATGTGCGAGATCGCCGAATACGCGAGCATGCGCTTGATGCTCGACTG
>DASVBY010000107.1:0-13690 GCA_036381895.1 Burkholderiales bacterium
AGCCCGAAGGGATCCATCAGGCCGACCTCGAAGGAGAAGCCGCCGAACTTCGGCGAGGTGTAGCTGATCTGGCCTTTCCAGTCGGCGTAGAGATACCCCGTGCCGATGCGGCCGAGCGTGGTGTTGCCGCCGCCCCCGCTCGCCCCGGCGCCCACACCGAGCAGCGTCATATCGGACAGGATCGCCTCCGACGCGAAGATGCCGAGGTCCCGGCCCAATTTCACCGTGCCCCAGCTATCGCCGACCGTGAGGAACACCTGCCGGAAGTTGGACGTGTTCAGGCCGAGCGCCTGATCGAGGCCGTTCGTGAACTGACCGCTGTCGACACCGGGCTGAAAGCCGATCGTGATGCCGACGTCGAGATCGTTGGCGCGCGTCTTGGCGGCGAACCCGAACCAGGAAGGCAACAACCCGGTGCGGATGTTCGCGTCGTCATCGCTGTCGACGCAAGAGAGTCCGGCGAGCACCTCGGTTGTCGGCCCCGGATCCTCGCAGCTCGCGTTGGTCGCGAAAGCGTTGACGTTGCCGGAGAACTCGAGGTCCCAGTCGCCGGCTTTCAACTCGATGGCAGCGTTCGCGCCGGAAGCGCTGAGCAGCGCGCACGCAGCCGCCACGGCTGTGCTGAGTTTCGTCCGTGAAAACATCTGCTCGAACCCCCAAAATTGATGGTGGTTTACTCCAAGAACCCGAAGGCGCGATCCGCCTTCTCGCCGCGCCGGCCTCCCGTGCGCGATGCCAACAATCGGCCCACTGAACCTCATCCTTGTGGCGCGGGTGACAGTGCGCGCCAAAGCAACGGTCGTGCCAAGCCAGCCGATAACGGGGCATCACGGCTGCGGCGCAGCTGGCGCGGGAGCCGAAATCGAGGCCGACCTGTCACGCGCCGAAGATTCATACGCCAAATAGCGCGCACGCAACGAAGCACGGCGCGAGGAATGTCCACCCGATTTTGAGTCGGGCGTGACAAACGTGTCTTAGAAAGGTGACAGGTGCGCCACGCCCTGCCACACATGCGCCGCTCGGTGGCTCGCGCGCAACGCCCGGACGCGCCGCGCAGGAGCCGTTTTCACGGCTGTAGGCGCCCTCGCTCGCGCAGCCGCTTTCCTGGCATGCGCTTTGCCAATGGCATGGCGGGCGCCCGTACCGCAGCGAGGGGCGTTCGAGATCCGTCGGCAACTTTCTTGCCGCCCGACCGTTCCCGGTTTTGTCTTGCTCGACGGGGCGAAGGACGCATCCTCAGGCCGGCGACGGCACCTTGGCGAGAGCGACGCGCGTGAAGCACTTCGACTCGAAATCAACGCGGCCGATGCGCGATTTTGCGATCGTGTTCGGCAGCACTCTTCTCGTCGCCATCCTGAGCGCTCGCCTGGAGCTGAGCGAGCGGCTGAACGCATGGACGCGCGCGTACGAACACTGGCAACTCGACGAGCTCGTGCTGGTGCTGCTCGCGCTCGCGCTCGGACTCGCGTGGTTCGCCGCGCGCCGCTGGCGCGAGAGCCGGCGCACCGCGGCCGAGTACGCGCGCAGCGAAGCCGAGATCGCGCGCCTGCTCGAGCAGAACCGCCGCTTCGCGCAGCAGCTTCTCGTGGCGCAGGAGGAAGAGCGGCGCTATCTCGCGCGCGAGCTGCACGACGAGCTCGGACAGCTGTGCAACGCCCTCAAGGTCGACGCCGTGTCGATCGCGCGGCGGCGCGCGGACGAGAGCGCCGCGATCCGCGCCACCGCCGAGGCTTTGATCGCGACCGCCGACCGGCTGCACGACACCTTGCGCTCGCTGCTCACGCGCCTGCGGCCGCAGGCGCTCGACATCGGGCTCGCCGCGGCGATCGAGCAGCATCTCGAGGCGTGGGAGCGGCGCCACGCGATCGCCTGCCGCTTCATCCCCGAGGGCCGTTTCGACAACTTCGGCGAGGCGCTCAACATCGCGCTCTACCGCAGCGTGCAGGAGTGCTTGAACAACGTCGCACGGCATGCGGCCGGAGCGCGCCTCGTGACCGTGCGCCTGGGGCAGGCGCCGCGCGGCAGCGCCGGGCGCCCGCACGTGCTGCTCACCGTCGAGGACGACGGCTGCGGCGCGGATCCCGGGCGCGTGCACGCGGGCCTCGGCCTCGCCGGCATGAAAGAGCGGCTGTCGGCGCTCGGCGGCGCGCTGGTCTTCGAGAGCGCACCCGGCAAGGGCGCGCGCGTCGCGGTGAGCGTGCCGCTCGAGAGCTGACGATGGGCGTGCTTCGAGTGCTGCTCGTCGACGATCACGCGGTGGTCCGCGCCGGCTACCGCCGGCTGCTCGAGCTCGATGCGGGAATCGCGGTCGCGGCCGAGGCCGCGGACGCCGCGCAGGGCTACGCGGCCTTTTGCGCCGAGTCCCCGGACGTCAGCATCGTCGACCTGTCGCTGCCCGGCGGCGGCGGGCTCGAGCTGATCCGGCGCATGCGTGCGCACGCGCCGCAGGCGGCGGTGCTCGCGTTCAGCATGCACGACGACGCGCTCTTCGCGGTGCGCGCGCTGCAGGCGGGCGCGCGCGGCTACGTGACGAAGAGAAGCGCGCCCGACGTACTGATCGAGGCGGTGGCGGCGGTCGCCGGCGGAAAGACGTACTTGAGCCCCGACATCGGCGCTCAGCTCGCCCAGCGCGGCGCCGATGCCGCGCATCCGCTCGAGCTCCTGTCGGCCCGCGAGTTCGAGATCTTCCGCCAGCTCGCCGACGGACGCGCGATCGGCGACATCGCCGCGGCGCTGCACCTGAGCCCCAAGACCGTCGCGAATTACCAGACGCAGATCAAGGAAAAGCTCGGCGTGGCGAGCAGCGCCGCGCTCGTGCACCTCGCCCTGCGGCACGGACTGCTGCAGCCGCTCCCCAATTAGCGGAACGAGCACGCCGCTTCAGCTCGGGAATTTCTCCCGTGGCCGGCCGCTGCTCCTGTGGTAGCGTCGCAAGCCGCACCACCATACCAACGGGAGACTGTCATGTCGCTTCGCTTCATGCTTCGCGGCGTCGTGTCGGCAGCGTCCGCGCTGGCCGCCGGCGCCGCGCTCGCGCAGAACCCGGCAGCGCGGCTCGAAGCACCGACCATCGAAGTCATCGGCACGACGCCGCTGCCGGTGCTCGGGACACCCGCCGAGCAGGTACCCGCCAACGTCCAGGGCGCGACCGGCGACGATGCCCGCAGACGGCAGAGCACGAGCCTTCCCGAGCTCATGCAGCAGCAGCTCACCGGGGTCAACGTCAACGAGCTTCAGAGCAATCCCTTCCAGCCCGACGTGAGCTTTCGCGGCTTCGTCGCCTCGCCGCTCCTCGGCGCGCCGCAGGGGCTGTCGGTGTTCCAGGACGGCGTGCGCATCAACGAAGCGTTCGGCGACGTCGTCAACTGGGATCTGATACCGCAGTCTGCCATTTCCTCGATCAACCTGATCCCCGGAACCAACCCGGTATTCGGTCTCAACACGCTCGGCGGCGCACTCTCGATCGTGACGAAGAGCGGTTTTCAGTATCCGGGGGCGCTGTTCCAGGCCTACGGCGGCTCGTTCGCGCGCCGCGCGGCCGAGTTCGAGGTCGGCGGCCACGGCGAGACCATGGACTACTTCCTGACCGGCAATCTGTTCAAGGAGAACGGCTGGCGCGACCACTCGCCCTCCGACGTGCGGCAGCTCTTCGGCAAGGTCGGCTGGGAGACGTCGCGCAGCGACCTCGACGTGAGCTATACCTGGGCCGACACCGACCTCACCGGCAACGGCCTCGCGCCGCCGACGCTGCTCGAGCAGCGGCGGGAGGCGGTGTTCACGTTTCCCGACAATACCCGCAACCGCCTGAACTTCGTCAACGCGAGCGGCAGCCATTGGCTCAACGACGACCTGCTCCTCGCCGGCAACGTCTACTACCGCCGGCTCAAGACGCGCACGTTCAACGGCGACCTGAACGACGAGTACGAAGACGCGTTCGAGGCTTGCGCCGGCGACCCCGTGTGCGAGGCGGATCTGCTCGCTTCGGAAACCGGCGAGAACAACCGCACCTTCACCTCGCAGCGCCGCTACGGGCTCGCGGCGCAGCTCACGCACCTCGGAGACATCGGCGCGCGGCGCAACCGCTTCACCGTCGGGTTCAACTACGACGACGGGCGCAGCGACTTCGAACAGACGGAGCAGGAGGCGGTCCTGAGCCCCGAGCGCGGCACGGTGGCGGTCGACGACGAGGAAATCGACGTCAACCTGCGCGGGACCACGCGCAGGTACGGGATCTACGTCACCGACACCTGGTCGCTCACGGATACCGCGCACCTGACGCTCTCGGGGCGCTACGACCATACGCGCGTCGAGCTCGACGACCGCCTGAGCACCGCGCTCGACGGCCGGCACCGGTTCGAGCGGTTCAATCCGGCGGTCGGCATCAACCTGACGCCGCGACCCGACCTGGTCTACTACGCGGCCTACAGCGAAGGCAGCCGCGCCCCCACCCCGATCGAGCTCGGCTGCGCCGATCCGGCGAATCCCTGCATCCTGCCGAACGCCATGGCGGCCGACCCGCCGCTCGATCAGGTCGTCGCCAAGACCTGGGAGACGGGCGCGCGCGGCCGTCTCGGGTCCATCGGCTGGAGCGCGGCGCTGTTTCGCACCACGCTGCACGACGACATCCACTTCATCGCATCGTCGACGACCGGCGCCGGGTTTTTCGACAACGTGGGACGCACGCGCCGCCAGGGCCTCGAACTCGGGCTCAACGGGCGCCACGGCGACTTCACCTGGTCGGCGGGCTATGCGTTCGTCGACGCGACGTTCGAATCGCCGCTCACGATCCTCGCCGAGGACAACAGCACCGCCGATGCCGCGGGCTTCATCACGGTCCAGCCGGGCGACCGCATCCCGCTCATCCCCAAGCACACGCTGAAGCTGACCGGCGAGTACGCCGTCACCCCGGACTGGTCGGTCGGCGCGACCGTGATCGCGGCCTCCGAGCAGTTCGCGCGCGGCAACGAGAACAACGACCACCAGCCGGACGGGGTGCAGTTCCTGCATTCCGGCGAAGTGAGCGGCTACGCCGTCGTCAACCTGCACACGCGCTACCGCATCGCGCGCGGCTGGGAGCTGTTCGGGCGCGTGTACAACGTGTTCGACAAAGAGTACGCGACGGCCGGCGCGCTCGCGATCAACCCGTTCGACGCGGCCGGGCAGTTCCAGCCCGACCCGGACGACTGGCGCAGCGAAACCTTCCTCGCGCCGGGCGCGCCGCTCGGCGCCTGGATCGGCGTGCGCTACGCGCTCGGGGATCGCCAGACGAGCCGCGCCCCGGCCGCCGATTTCGATTGAGTACCGAGCGCCTTCAGGACAGGCGCGCGAGGACGCGCAGCGGCACGCGGCGCATCAGGAAGCCGATCAAGGTCCACGGCCACGCCGGCACGTACGCCCTGACCGGCTCCCGCTCGATCGCGCGCACGAGCGCGCGCGACCCGGTCGCGGCGTCCACCTCGAACGGCAGGTGCCCGGCGCCGGCGTTGAGCTCGGTGCGGATGTAGCCGGGATAGATCGTGCTCACCTTGATCCGGCTCGCAATCAGCTCGGCGCGGATGCCCTCGGCGAGCGCCGCGAGCCCCGCCTTGGTCGCGGCGTAGGTCGTGAGATGCCGCGGCAGGCCGCGCAGCGCGCTCACCGACGCGATCGCGACGAGGTGTCCGTGGCCCTGGCGCCGGAAGATCTGCACCGCCGCTTCGCATTGCGCGAGCGCGGCGACGAAATTCGTCTCCGCGGTCCGGCGGTTGACCGCGAAGTACCCGGTGCCGATGCGCCTGCCCTCGCCGATGCCGGCGTTGACGATGATGCGGTCGAGCCCGCCGAGCTCGGCGGCGAACGCCTCGAACACGCGAAACACCGCGTCGTGGTCGTTCACGTCGAGCGCCCGCACCGACACGCGGCACGCCGGATGTGCGGCTTCGAGCTCGCGCTTGAGCGCCTCGAGGCGCTCGATGCGCCGGGCGCAGAGCGCGAGCTGGCGGCCCATGGCCGCGAACTCGCGCGCCATGCCTTCGCCGAGCCCGGAGCTCGCGCCGGTGATGAGAATGGTCCTGCGCATGCGGCCGCCTCAGCGGTAGGTGATGAGGTCGCTGCGCGCGCCCTCGAAGTGCGCGTGGTCGTTCAGCGTCGATACGTACCGGCCGCGGCGGCCGTAGATCACCTTGGTGATGCCGCCGTTCACCAGCAGCCAGTTCAGCTGGAACGCGTCGGCGTCGGGAATCCGCAGGAGCGTCTGCGCGATCGCGGAGATCGGACCGCCGGAGGTGAACACGAGCGCGGTCTTCGAGCCGTCGAGCGCGCCGATCACGGCGTCGAGCCCGCGCAGGCAGCGCGCCCGGAAGCTCGCCCAGGATTCGCTGTACTCGCGGTCGTGCTGCCCGCTCACCCAGCGCGCGACGGCGCGGGTGAACATCTCCTGAAACGCGCGCCGCGGGTCGCCGGACTGGAAGATCTCCGCCGCCATCACCCCACGGTCGCGATAGCGCGGCTCGTAGCGCACCACGATCTCGTCGTGATCGTATTCGTTGAAGTCGGCGGACTCCTCGGGCACGCCGTCGTAGCCGTAGGCAGCGAGGCAGGCCTCCGCGGTCTGCCGGTGCCGCCGCTGCGTGCCGGTGTAGACGGCATGCACCCGCGGCACCCGCGTGCGCAGCGCCGCGCCGACGACGCGCGCCTGCTCGACCCCGAGCGGCGAGAGCTCGTCGTAGTCGTCCCGGTCGAACGACGCCTGGCCGTGGCGGATGAGATAGATCGCGCCCATCAGCACCCGTTCCGCCGGAGGATCCTGCGGTAGCGCCTGCCGAAGCGATCGGTCGGGGCCCGGAAGTTCGCGACCACGTGATCGGGCGTCTGGCGACGAAAACAACTGCAGCCGACCTGCTGCACGATCACTGCGGGCCCGAACGGGCCGCAGACTTCATGGAACGCCCGGTTGTCCGCCTCGAGCCGCATGCGGCCTAAAATAGTACTCGACAACCTCCTCGCACCGCAGCTCCCCGGCACTTACCGGTAGCCGCGCCGCGCGAGCTCGATGCGTGCGATCAGGCTCTTGTGCACCTCGTCCGGGCCGTCCGCGAGCCGCAGGCTGCGCGCCTGAGCGTAGATCGCGGTGAGCGGCGTGTCGTACGAGACGCCGGCGCCGCCGTGGATCTGGATGGCGAAATCGACGACTTTCTGCAGCGCGTTCGGCGCCGCCACCTTGATCGCCGAGATCTCGGTCATCGCCGCGAGCGGCCCCACCTGGTCGATCTTCCAGGCGGCGTACAGCGTGAGCAGCCGCGCCTGGTCGATCGCGATGCGCGCTTCCGCCACCCGCTCGCGGTTGCCGCCGAGGTGGAGCAGCGGCTTGCCGAAGGCGATGCGCTGCATGCCGCGGTCGATGAGGAGCTCGAGCGCGCGCTCGGCCGCGCCCAGGCAGCGCATGCAGTGGTGGATCCGCCCGGGGCCGAGGCGCCCCTGCGCGATCTCGAACCCCATGCCGGGGCCGGCGATGATGTGATCGCGCGGCACGCGCACGTCGGTGAAGTGCACCTCGCCGTGGCCGTGCGGCTCGTCGTATTCGCCGAAGACCGGCAGCATGCGCTTGATCTCGATCCCCGGCGCATCGAGCGGCACCAGCACCATCGAGTGCTGATGGTGGCGGTCCTTGGCGGGATCGGGCGTACGCGCCATGAAGATCGCGACCTTCGCGTTCGGATCGCCGAGCCCCGTCGACCACCATTTCTTCCCGTTCAGGACGACCTCGTCGCCCTCGATCACCGCGGTCGCCTGCATGTTGGTCGCGTCCGACGACGCGACGTCGGGCTCGGTCATGCAGAAGACCGAGCGGATTTCGCCGGCGAGCAGCGGCTTGAGCCACCGTTCCTTCTGCGCCTCGGAGCCGTAGCGGCAGAGCACCTCCATGTTGCCGGTGTCGGGCGCGTTGCAGTTGAAGACCGTCGGCGCCAGGAAGCTGCGTCCCATCTCCTCGGCGAGCGGCGCGTACTCGAGCGTCGAGAGGCCCGCGCCGTACTCCGGATCGGGCAGGAACAGGTTCCAGAGACCTTCGGCGCGCGCCCGCGCCTTGAGCTCTTCGAGCGCCGGCGGCACCTTCCACTGGCGCCAGTCGCCGCCGTGGTTCGCGGCGCGGATCTGCTGCCAGTAGTCGGCCTCGACCGGCTCGATGTACGTGCGCATGAACGCGCGGATGCGCTCGAGATACTGCTCGGTTCGGGGGCTCGGCTGAAAATCCATCGGGCACCTCGCGGCGGCAGGGAACGGTTCCGCGATTCTAGGAACCGCCCGTCGATTACAGAACTGCAATGACGTAATCAGGTATCATGCAGCGTATGCATGATGTCTCCCGCCGCGGCCGCTTGGACCTCAACCTGCTGCGCGTGTTCGACGCGGTGTACCGCGAGCGCAACCTCACGCGTGCGGGCGAAGTGCTGTTCCTGAGCCAGCCGGCGGTGAGCCACGCGCTCGCGCGGCTGCGCCGGCAGATCGGCGATCCGCTCTTCATCCGCGAGGGCCAGGGCGTGGTGCCGACGCCGCTCGCCGAACGGCTCGCGCCCGACATCCGCGCGGCGCTCGCGCTGCTCCAGCAGGCCGTGCAGCGCCGCGACTTCGTGCCGGCGCGCGACCTCGCGCGCGTCGTCATCGCGATGCACGACGAGATCGAGCCGGCGGTGCTGCCCCGGGTGTACGCGCGGCTTACCGCCAAGGCGGCGCCCGGGCTGCACATTGCGAGCGTGCGCCTCAACCGCCCGAACCTCGTGACCGATCTCGCCTCGCGGCGCGTCGATCTCGCGATCGACGTCGCCCGCGCGATCGAATCCGATCTCCACCATGCGCCGCTGCTGCGCGACGACTTCTGCGTTGTCAGCCGGACGCGCCGCCGGCTCGACGCCAGGGCGTATCTCGCGGCGAGTCATATCGCGGTGTCGTCGCGCCCCACCGGGCTCGCGGTGGAAGACATATTGCTCAGCCGCCTCGGCTTCGAGCGCCAGGTGCGGCTGCGCTGCCAGCAGTACGAAGCCGCCTGCCGCATCGTTGCCGCATCGGATCTGCTGCTCACCATGCCGCGGCGCCACGCGGAGGCGGTGAATGCGACCATCGGCAACGCGCTGCTCCCGGTGCCGCTGCCGCTGCCGGCGATCGAGCTGCACCTCTACTGGCACCGCCAGGCGGAGGACGAGCCGGGAAATCGATGGCTGCGCGGGGAACTGCTGGCGCTATCCGAAGGCCTGACCGGAAGGGCGAAGAAGGCGAAGCGCTAGGCGGGGCACCGGCGACGCGGCCCCGCCCGATTCACAGCGCCGCCGCACGCTCGGGCGGCTGCGCGGCCCACGCACGCAGGGCTGGACGTGCTGCAGGCGCTCGGGACGCCGACGAAAAAGATGCAGAACCGCGCCGCGGCGAGGCAACGCCGCGGCGCTGCCTGCTACGGCATCGGCAAGAAGACCCAGCGCCCCTTCTCGACCGTCACCAGGACGCGGGCTCGTTCATCGAGGCCGTTGTGGTTCTTGTCGCTCATGTTCACGACGCCGTGGGACACCGGGAAGTTGCGCGTACCTTCGAGCGCATCGCGCAGCGCCTGGCGGAATTGTGGCGTGCCCGGCCGCGCCTGTTTGAGCGCCGCTTTGGCCGCCCGCTCGAAGAGGAGGAACGCATCCCAGGCATGTGCGCCGAACGGGTTGATGCTGCCCGCGCCGTGCTTGCCTTCGTACAGGCGCACGTAGCGCAGCGCCGGTTCGCGGCTCGGATGCGACGCAGGCAGCTGCTCCGCGACCAGCACCGGCCCGATCGGCAGCACCAGCCCTTCGCCGAACCCCTCGACGGCGCGCAGGAACTCGACGCTGCCGGCACCGTGCGTATGGTAGAAGCGGCCCTTGTAGCCGCGGTGGCGCAACATGCGCATGGGCATCGCCGAGGGCGTGCCGCTCGCGGCGACGAGCACCGCTTCCGGATTGGCGGCGAGTATCCGGCGCGTCTGCGGCAGCGCGGTGCGATCGGTGCGGTCGTAGCGCTCGACGATCGTGAGGTCGATGCCGTGCGCCTGCGCGAGCCGCCGCGTGTGCGCGAGCCAGGCTTCCCCGTAGCCGTCGTTGAAGCCGATGTAGCCGAGCGTTTTCACGCCCGTCCGCTCGAGGTGCTCGAAGATGGCGGACGCCATGAGACCGACCGACTGTGGCGCAACGAAGACCCACGGGAACCAATCGGGCTTCGGTGCGATCGGCGCAAGCGCAATGTGCGGCGTCTTGGCCGGCGCGGCGACCGCGGCGATCGCCATCGCGCTCGGCACCGTCGAGCCGCCGATGATGATGTCCGCGCCCGACTCGACCAGGCGGCGCGCGTCCTTGTCGGCGACCTGCGGGAAGTTGCCGTCATCGAGCACGAAGTAGCGCACCGGCTCGCCGTCGATGGTCTTCGGCAGCAGATCGATGGTGTTCTTCTGCGGCCCCCCGAGCGAGGCCGCGGGCCCGGTCACCGTGAGCGAAACGCCGACGGTGATCTCGGCGTGCAGCGTCTGCGCGCCGACGAGCGCCAGCGCGACCGCGCCACGACGCAACCAGGCACATACCGAGCGAAGCGTGATCGTACTCATGAAGGCTCCCATGGTTGCCAAACCATCCAACTCGAAGCGACACCCGCGGGTGCCGATGCCGGCGCCTCTGGGAAGAGGCGCGCCGATGCTTGAGGTATAGCACCGCTTCGGGGCGTGCGTCGGACGCGCCGGCGACGAGCGGCGTCAAGATTCCGTCGCGGGCGAGGGGTCGGCGCAGGGAACGTCGCCGCCGCGAGGGCCGGCGCGCCGGCCCGCCCTCGCGGCAGCGAGCGGAAAGGACTACGGCGAGGGCGACTCGCCCGGCGCCGGGGTGTTCGAGTTCGAGAGCGTGTAGCTCGGGGGGAAGTCGATGCCGCCGGCCTGGCTCTGCACCACGAGCGATGCGACACCCTGGGTGTTCGCGTCGGCCGCGATGATCGCGAGCAGCGAGACGCCCCCGGCGGCGACGCCCAGCTCGTCCATGGTGTGCGCGCTCACGCCCGCAGGAACGTCGAGTGCGACGCAGTTCTGATCGGTGAGATCGCGGCAGACGAGATAGCTGCCCTGCTCGGAGACCGTCGTCAGAATGAGCGTCGACACGAGCCCTTGGACGTTATTGAACGCCACCGGGTAGAGCGCCGCCTGCGCCTGGGTGACGATGGCCTGCGGCTTCATCGAGGGCTCGGCGCCGTAGGCGCCCGCCGCCGATACGGCGGAAACAAGACAGACAGAGGCCGCCGCGATATTCCGTTTCAGTCCGTTCATGGGAGTTCCCTTCCACGGTTGTAGGGGCCGGGGACGGTAGTCGCTGGTCGCTCGGCCGGTCAAGGACAAGCGACGATCATCGGGAGTCGTCCGGAGCAGGAAGCAGCGCGGCGGTGCGCATGGAGCCCCGCAACACCCGAACCAGCGCAGCAGCATCCCCCGCGGAGCACGCAACGCATTCTGACCAGTCTCGGGGTGCGCGCCCGGCGAGCGTTCGAGCAGCTTGCCGGGACGCTCTGCGTCGGGCACCGAGGCAACGCCTTGCGACGCGCTACGCAGTCGCATGCCGGTTCGCGGCGCAAACCAGGGCCCAATACCGCGCCGGCGCACGCGCCTCGCGCATTCTCCCTATTCCGGTTTACTTTGGAGTCGACGCTGGCCGCGCGTCCTCTTTGCCGGATCAAGCGGCCGGCGGCCGGCACAGTCGCGGCGTAGGGTTTATACCGAGTTGTACGCGGGGGCGTCGGCCCCTATCGTCGCGCCAGTCGCGCCGGCTTCTCGGTCGCGCGCGCCCGCAGCGCCATCGACGCTGGCCCGCCGCGGTTCGCAGGCGGCGCCCCTCGGAACAGTCATGCAACCGGAGCGGAAGCGCAAGGAAGCGCAAAAACGCGAAGCGGACGAGGTAGAGCACAGCGCGGTCCCCCGTACGCCGGTCATCTACGAAGTGGTGCGCCGCCACGGCGAAGAAGAAATGAACCGCCCTGGCGTCTCGCTCTGGTGGTCCGGCGTCGCGGCGGGCCTGTCCATCAGCTTCTCGCTCATTGCCCAGGCGATCCTCGAGCGCCACACACCCGATGCACCGTGGCGCACTCTCTTCACGAGCCTCGGCTACCCCGTCGGCTTCCTCATGGTGGTGCTGTCGCGCCAGCAGCTCTTCACCGAGAACACCATCACCGTCGTCCTGCCCGTGATGGCGCGGCCTACGGCGGCGAACGTCGCACGCCTCGCGCGCATGTGGAGCATCGTGTTGGCGGCGAACATGGCAGGCACGCTCGTCGCCGCGCTCCTCTGCACCTTCACCCCTGTGGTGAGCCCGGAACTGCTCGCTCAGATGCTCGAAATCAGTCGCCTGGCGATGGCGCATCCCTGGCTCGAAATGCTGGCTCGCGCGATCCCGGCCGGCTTTCTGATCGCCGCGATGGTATGGATCCTCCCGAGCGCGCAGACCACCCAATTCCACGTCATCGCGCTCATGACCTATCTGGTCGGCGTCGGCGGCTTCGCGCACATCGTCGCCGGTAGCGTCGAAGCGTTCCTGCTCGTCGCGGGCGGCGAGCTCGGCGTCTGGGGCATGATTTCCGGCTTCACGGTTCCCACGCTGCTCGGCAACGTCATCGGCGGCACTGCCCTGTTCGCGCTCCTCTCCTACGCGCAGGTGATGCGGGAGATCTGACGCTCGCGAACCACGCGACGCTCAATGCAGCAGCACGCGCAACCATCCTCGTTATGGCGCACTATTGCAGGCAGCGATAAAGCCGCCAAAGACATCGCGCAGGCGCGTTCTCGCCGGTAATATGAAGGTCCTGCACCGCTCTCGAGGCGCGCCTCGTCTGCTCACCTTCGTGATTTGCCGAATTCCGCTCCGCGGCTGGTCGTGGGGTGGCCGTCTGGCTGAGCGCCCGCCAGCAAGCGAACGTCGCTCACTGCGTGGCGCACCTCGCCCGAGCACCCGCACCACCCGCGGGCGCGATGACGACCGATACGTGCTCGTCCGATTCGAGCGCCATCGACTCCGGCTCACGTTGCGGTCCTAACGGTACACGATAACGGGTACCGTAGCGTGCGCCAGCACTTTTTGCGTCACGCTGCCGACGAGCAGTCGCTCCAAACCCCGGCGGCCTCGCGAGGCGATGACGATGACATCGCACTTATTCTTGCGCGCGGCGTCGACGATGCCCTCGTAAGGCGTACGCGCCTTCGTCACCAGCGAAGCGAACGGCACCCCGGCCGCCTTCGCGAGCTTACCCACCGCCGCCACCAGCTCCTCCCCGGCGGCGCGTGCGACCTTCTCGTAATTCACGAACGTCCGGGAGTCGGCTGCATAGGGACCGCTGACGACCGCGGGGTGCGGACCGTCGATGGCATGGAACGCCGTTATTCGGGCGCCGAGCGCCGCGGCCAGGCGTACGGCCGCCTTGGCAGCCTTGAGCGCGGCGCGGGAACCGTCGGTGGGAACGAGAATGTGCTTGAACATGGCAATCACCTTATCGTTAAAGCGATTCGCTCCGTGCAGCCGGCGGACGCGGCGAGGAATGCGCCCCAGAACTTACGCAACGTGCTCGTACCGCTGGTCGCACGACGCCTGCGCGAGAGCGGCGCATTTCAGGTGCCGGCCGGACGGGTGCGGACGATCCCGCGCTGCGCACAACTGCCGGGTCTGGAACCTCGTCGCCCGCAGCG
>DASVBY010000108.1:0-35879 GCA_036381895.1 Burkholderiales bacterium
GCGGTAATTGCAGCGGCGTGCGATCTCGACGCTGTTCGCGAGCGCCTCGGGGACGTCGGCGAACAGCTCCTGCATCTCGGCGCTCGAGCGGAAGTACTGCTGCGGCGTGTGCCGCCGCGGCCGGCGGGTGTCGGTGAGCACCCGGCCTTCCTGGATGCAGACACGCACCTCGTGCGCGTCGAACTCCTCGCGCTTCAGGAACATCACCGGATTGGTCGCGACCACCGGGAGCCCCACGGCGTGCGCGAACGCGACCGCCGCGTGGTTGTATTCCTCCTGCCGCGGCTGGCCGATGCGCTGCAGCTCGATGTAGAACCGCCCCGGAAACCAGCCGGCGTGATCCGCCGCCGCCGCTTCCGCCGCGGCGTCATTGCCGGCGAGCAGCGCGAGGCCGATTTCGCCTTCGTGCGCGCCCGAGAGCGCGATCAGGCCGGCGCAGGCGTCGGCATCGAGCCAGGCGCGCGCGAGACACGGACGTCCCGAGTGCTGACCCTCGCGATACGCGCGCGTCATCAGCCGCGACAGGTTGCGGTAGCCGGTTTCGTTCTGACAGAGCAGCGTCAGCCGCGCCGGCCGGTGCGGGTCGGAAGGATTGCCGAGCCACATGTCGGCGCCGATGATCGGCTTCACCCCGGCGGCGACGGCGGCCTGATGGAACTTCACCGCGCCGAAGACGTTGCACAGGTCGGTGAGCGCGACCGCCGGCATCGCGTCGGCGGCAGCGGCCGCGGCGAGCTCCGGCAGCCGGACGATGCCGTCCGCCAGTGAGAATTCCGAGTGAACCCGCAGATGGACGAAGGGTACGCTCACGGGCGCAATTTGACCCCAAATGCCGTGGGGACGGAAGACCGGGTCGTCCGCGCGATGAATCGCGCGGATTCGTTCGTTGGTCGCGCGGCATCGCGGCCGCTATACTCGCCGGCCATTCGAGTCGCGGCCCGATGCGCATCGCCGACTTTCGCCGGATCGCCTGGATGATGCTCGCGTTGGCGCCGAGCGGATTCGCCGCCGATCCCTACGCTCCGTTTCCGACATACAACCAGAGCCCGCTCGTACAGATCTACGGCCTGCCGGACCCCGGCAGCGCGCATGTGCTCGCGGCGGGAGAGCGGGAAGCGCGAGTTTCCGTCGATGTAGCGAATCATTTCTTCGCCGAGGCGCATGCCGCCGAGCGTCTGCTGCTCGATGGCGAAACGCATCGCCTCACGGTCATGCTGCGTTACGGCGTGCGCGGCGGCGAATGGGGGATCGAGCTGCCCTACCTGCGGCACAGCCGCGGCTTTCTCGACCACCTGATCGATAGCTGGCACGACGCGCTCGGACTGCCCGAAGGCGAGCGCCCGGAGCACCCGAACGATCGTTTGCGCTACGTCTACGAGCGCAACGGAAGCCGTCTGCTCGACCTCGCGCAGGCGGCCGCCGGAATCGGCGACGCCCGGATCCACGCGGCGTGGGCGCTCTCGACGGGCGGCCACGCCGCGGCGCTGCGCGCGAGCCTCAAGCTTCCGACGGGCGATCCTGATCGACTCCAGGGAAGCGGCGCGGCCGATCTCGCCCTCTGGCTTAGCGCCGCGTGCGGCGCGCCCCGCTGTCCGGGCGCCTGGCGCTGGAACGGCAGCTTCGGCGTGCTGGCTCTCGGGCGCGGCGATGTGCTGCGCGACCAGCAGCGCCCCGCAGCGCTCTTCGGCTCCTTCGGCATCGGGTGGCGCATGCGTGCGCCCGTGGTGCTGAAGGCCGAGCTTCGAAGCCACGGAGCGCTCTACCGCGACAGCGCCCTCGAGCCCTTGGGTCGGACCTCGTTCCAGCTGATCCTCGGCGGCACCTGGCTTCTTTCCCGCACGACCGCACTGGATGTAGCGATATCCGAGGATGCGCGTATAAGTACTTCCCCGGACGTCAGTTTCCTGTTGAGCCTGCGCGCGGGCTTCTGAGCTCTACAAGAAGACGGTTCTCGGTACCGGCGTAGTAGATAAGGAAACGTCTCAAAGGACCTTCTTCGCCGACGAGCGTCGGGATGAACGAGAACCGAGCTTGTCTATAGCGCAGCCCCGTCGATCCCTGCACTGCGCGCTTCGTCAACGAGCGGTAGACGTCGACGGACAAAGGCGCGGAAAACGAGAAACTTATTCTTATAGCTTCAAAGGGCCGCATAGTATACTGATCCCATGGATTTATCCGGCACGCACTCGCCCGCCGCCGGGCGCCTCGCGCCCGGGCATCTGCTCGAACAGCTCGAGCAGTGGTTGGCCCGCCGCTGGGTTCCGGTCGTCGTCAATCTTGCCGCGCTCGCCCTGTTCTGCTTCGGTCTCGCGCAGCTCACCTGGCGCGCGCTTGCGCCGGCCAACGCGGGTGCGCCCGCACTTTCCGCGCACTCCGCCGCCGCCACGCCCGAGTACGATCTGCAGTCGCTGCTCGCCGCCAACCTGTTCGGCCGCGCGGACCCCGCTGCGCAGGCGGCCCAGGCGCGACTCGAAGAGATCCCGTTGAGCAGCCTCAATCTCGTGCTCACCGGCGTGATGGTGACGCCCGCGGGCAGCTTCGCCGTGATCAGCGCGAACGGAAATCCCGAGCTGCCGTTCGCCATCGGCGACGAGATCACGGCCGGAGTGACGCTGCATGCGGTTTACTCCGACCGGGTGCTGATCCGCCGCGCGGGCGCGACCGAGAGCCTGATGCTCAAAGAGACCGCGCAGGCGCTGCCGGGCGGAGCGATCACCACACCGCCCGCCGGCGGCGCCGCCCGTGCCGTGCAGCGCAATGGTCCGCGGAACTTCACGGTCGATCGCGAGCAGCTCACGCGGCAGATGCAGACGCCCGAGTTCCTGACGCAGGCGCTGATGGTGCCGAACGCCGGCGGCGGCTTCCTGGTGCGCGAGATCCAGCCCGGCAGCATTTACGAGCGCCTCGGGCTGCGGGTCGGCGACGTGATCACCGCGGTGAACGGACAGCCGGTGAACACCATGGACGACGTCATGCGGCTGTACGCGCAGTTCGGCAACGCGAGCAACGTGCAGATCGATGTGCGGCGGGCGGGCAGGAACGAAACGCTCGTGTACAACATCCACTAGGCAGCGACGACGCGCAGACAATGACAACGACCGTACACGCCGCCTGGCGCTCGGCTTTACTCGCCGTGCTGCTCGCGGCGAGCACCGGCGCCCGGGCGCAGCCCGCCGGCGAGGCAGCGCCCGCTGCGCCGCCGCCTGCACCCGCCGCGCGCGCCCCCGGCGCGGCCGCACCGCCGGCGATCACGCCCGTCAATCGCGACGAGGTGCTGCTCAATTTTCAGGCGGCCGACATCCAGGCGGTCGTCAAGGCGATCTCGCAGCTCACCGGTCGCAACTTCCTGCTCGATCCGCGCGTCAAGGGCCAGGTCACGATCATTTCCGCCAAGCCGGTGCCGCGGGCCGCCGCGTACCAGATCTTCCTGTCCGCGCTCAAGGCGCAGGGCTTCACGGCGGTAGAAGGCCCGGGCGGCCTCGTGAAGATCGTTCCGGTGGCGGAGGCGAAACAGGGCGCGGGCGTGCAGAAGGCGCCGGTACGCGGCGCCGAGCAGATGACGACCCACGTCGCGATCCTGGAGTACATCTCGCCGACGCAGATCGTGCCGGTGCTGCGCCCGCTCATGGCGCCGACGAGCCAGCTCTCGGCGCACGAACCGAGCAACGCGCTCATCATCACCGACTACGCCGACAACGTGCGGCGGCTGCTCCAGATCATCGAACGGATCGACCAGCCGGTGGCGCACGAGGTGACGGTGGTGCCGCTGCAGCACGCTTCGGCGCTCGATCTCGCCGATCTCATTGCGCGCCTCGCGGGCCCGGCGCCGGTTCCCGGGGCCCCGGGTGCGCCGGTGCAGCCGGCGGGCGTGCCTTCGGTCGCGGGCGATCGCTTCACGGTGCTGCCGGACATGCGCACCAACAGCCTGCTGATCCGGACCGAGAATCCGGGGCGGCTCGCGCAAGTGCGCTCGCTCATCGCGAAGCTCGACGTACCGGCGACGACCGGCGGACAGACACGCGTCATTTACCTGCGCAACGCCGAAGCGACGAAGCTCGCCGAAGTACTGCGCGGTCTGCTCGCCGGCGAAGCGCGCGCGCAGCAGGCCGCACCGGCGCCGGGCGCCGGTGCGGGCGCGCCCGCCGCCCGCGCTCCACAGGGCCGCGGCACCGCGGAAGCTTCGCTGATCCAGGCTGACGAGGCGACGAACGCGCTCATCATCAACGCACCGGACGCCGTCTACAACAACCTGCGCGCGGTCATCGAGAAGCTCGACGTGCGCCGCGCGCAGGTGTTCGTCGAGGCGCTGATCGCCGAAATAACCACGGACAACGCGGCGGCGCTCGGATTCCAGTGGTTTGCGGCCGGCAGGACCGGAAGCACCGGCATCGGCGGCGTCACGAATCTGCCGACGCCGGCCATCCCCGGTCTCGGGGCCGTGATCACCGATCCCGCCACCGCGCTCGCCGGCAGCAGCGGCCTCTCGCTCGCCTTCCTCGGGCGTGAGATCACGCTCCCCGACGGTACGCGCGTGCGGGGCATCGGCGCGCTCGCGCAGGCGCTCCAGTCGAAGAACCTCGGCAACATTCTCTCCACGCCCAATCTGTTGACGCTCGACAACGCCGAGGCCAAGATCATCGTCGGTCAGAACGTTCCGTTCGTGACCGGGAGCTTTCTGCCTCAGACCGGGACGGGCACCACCGTCAACCCGTTCCAGACCATCGAGCGCAGGGACGTCGGCATACAGCTGCGGATCAAGCCGCAAATCTCGGAAGGCGGCGGGGTGAAGCTCGAGATCTTCCAGGAAATCTCCACCGTCACGCCGGCGCCGGCGGGCATCACGGCGTCCGATATCATCACCAACAAGCGTTCGGTCGAAACCACGGTGCTGGTGGACGACGGCGCCACCGTGGTGCTCGGCGGATTGATCGAGGACCGCACCACCGAAACGAAGTCGCAGGTCCCCGTGCTCGGAAGCATCCCGCTCTTCGGCGCGCTGTTCCGGTCGAAGGAAACGAGCACGCAGAAGACGAACCTCATGGTGTTCCTGAAGCCGACGATCCTGCGCAGCGTCGAGGACAGCCACCGCGTCGCCGTGGACCGCTACGACTACATCCGCGCGATCACGCGCCAGGCCGAAGGCAGCCCGGCGTTCGAGCGCCTGCGGCCGGTGCCGCCGACGCCCGCGACGCCGTCCGAGCGGGAATCGGACGGGCCGCCGGGAGCGGCCCCGCCGGCCGGCAACGGCGCGCGCTGAAATGAGCGTCATGCAGTCGCCGCTCGATATGCAGGCCTTCGATCCCGAGTGGATCGACCGGCTGCCGTATCACTTCGCCAAGCGCCACGGCGTAATCGCCGCGCGCCGCGGCGAGAGCGGCCTCGAGATCTGGGCGCGCCCCGGGGTGTCGAGCACCGTGCTCGCCGAGCTACAGCGCGCGCTCGGGCAGCCGATCGAGCTCCGCGAGCTGAGCCACGAGGCCTTCGAGAGCGCGCTCCACCGCGCTTACGAGCGCGGCAAGCACCACGCGCTCGAGATCGTCGACGGCCTCGACGCCGACCCGAGCCTCACCGAGCTGGCGCAGGATCTGCCGCGCGTCGAGGACCTGCTCGAGAGCGAGGACGACGCGCCGATCGTGCGGCTCATCAACGCGCTGTTGTCGCAGGCGGTGCGCGAAGGCGCCTCCGACATCCACATCGAGCCGTTCGAGACGCGCTCGGTCGTACGCTACCGCATCGACGGGGTGTTGCGCGACGTGCTCGAGCCGCCGCAGGCGATCCACGGGCTCGTGGTGTCGCGCGTGAAGATCATGGCCCGCCTCGACATCGCGGAGAAGCGCATGCCCCAGGACGGCCGCATCACGCTGCGGCTCGCCGGCCGCCCGGTGGACGTGCGCGTGTCGACGCTCCCGACCGCGCACGGCGAGCGCGTCGTCATGCGCCTGCTCGACAAGCAGGCCGGACGCCTCACGCTCTCGGCCATCGGCATGGCGCCCGAAACGTTGAAGATGCTCAATGAGCTGATCAACCAGCCGCACGGCATTCTGCTCGTCACCGGACCGACCGGTTCGGGCAAGACCACGACGCTCTACGCGGCGCTCTCGCAGCTCGACACCAGGAGCCACAACATCATGACGGTCGAGGATCCGATCGAGTACGACCTCGACGGCATCGGCCAGACGCAGGTCAATCCCAAGACCGATCTCACGTTCGCGCGCGCGCTGCGCGCGATCCTGCGCCAGGACCCGGACATCATCATGATCGGCGAGATCCGCGATCTCGAAACCGCGCAGATCGCGGTCCAGGCCTCGCTCACCGGACACCTCGTGCTCGCGACGCTGCATACGAACGACTCGGTCGGCGCCGTGACGCGCCTGGTCGACATGGGCATCGAGCCGTTCCTCGTCGCCTCGAGCCTGATCGGCGTGCTCGCGCAGCGGCTCGTGCGCCGGCTCTGCCCGCAGTGCCGCAAGCCGCGCGCCCCCGACGCCGCCGAACGGCGGCTGCTGCAGCTCGCCGCCGGCGACGCGGGCACCATCAACGTTCCCGGCGGCTGCAGCGCCTGCGCGAACAGCGGCTACCAGGGGCGCACCGGCGTGTTCGAGCTGCTCACGATCGACGACACCATGCGCACGCTGATCCACGACGGCGCCTCCGAGGAGCGGCTGCGCGAGCACGCGCGCGCGAACGGCATGCGCTCGATCCGCGAGGACGGGCTGCGCTGGGTACTCGCCGGCGAGACCAGCATCGACGAAGTGCTGCGCGTGTCGCGCGAGTAGCGGACCGGTTCGGGATGCACCGTTCGAGCGTCCGTAGACTGCCTGCTGCGCCTTATAGCTGACCCATGGCCGGATTCGAGTATCTCGCGCTGGATTCGAACGGGCGTACCGTACGCGGCGTCATCGACGGCGATGCCGAGCGCCAGGTGCGCAGTCTGCTGCGCGAGCGCGGGCTGACGCCGCTCGCGGTCGGCGCCATCCAGGAACAGCAGACGGCGCGCCCGGGCCCGCGCCTGCGGCTGCGGCGCGGGATCTCGGGCAGCGAGCTCGCGCTCCTCACCCGGCAGTTCGCAACGCTGGTGCGCGCCGGGCTCACGCTCGAGGAATGCCTGAACGCGCTCATCGAGCAGGCGGAGAAGCCGCGCACCCGCCAGGTGCTCGCCGGGGTGCGCGGACGCATGGTGGAAGGCCAGTCGCTCGCGCGCAGCATGGCCGCGTTCCCGCAGGCGTTCCCCGACATCTACCGCGTCATGATCGACGCCGGCGAGCAGTCGGGCCGGCTGGTCGAGGTGCTCGAGCGCCTCGCCGACTACACCGAGAACCGCCAGGCGCTGCGCCAGAAGGTGACGCTTGCGTTCATCTATCCGGCGCTCGTCACCTTCGTCGCCGTCACGGTCGTCGCGCTGCTCCTCGTCTACGTCGTGCCGCAAGTGACGCGCGTCTTCGCCAATACCGGACAGGCCCTGCCGCTGGTGACGCAGGTGCTCATTGGTATCAGCGATGCGGCGCGCGCGAGCGGCGTCTTCTGGCTCGGCGGCCTGGCGGCGGCGCTCGCCCTCGGGAGCGCCGCCCTGCGCAACCGGGCGCTGCGCCACCGCTGGCACGCGTTCGTGCTGCGCCTGCCGCTCGCCGGGCGGCTCGTACGCGGCATCAACGCCGAGCGCTTCGCGAACACGCTCGGGATCCTCACCGCGAGCGGCATTCCGCTGCTGCAGGCGCTGCAGTCGGCGGTGCCGGTGGTGAACAATCTCCCGATGCGGGCCGGCGTCGAGGAGGCGCTGCGCCAGGTACGCGAAGGCGGAAGTCTGTCGCGCGCGCTCGCGCGGACCAAGCTGTTTCCGCCGCTCGTGGTGCATCTCATCGCGAGCGGTGAATCGAGCGGGCGCCTCGACACCATGCTCGGCCGTGCCGCCGAGGCCCAGGCACGCGAGCTCGAGAACTGGGTCAAGGCGCTGACGGCGCTGCTCGAGCCGGTGCTCATCCTGGTGATGGGTGCGATCGTGCTCTTCATCGTGGTGGCGATACTGCTGCCGATCTTCGAAATGAATCAGCTGATCAAGTGAGGTAATTCATGCTCCAGCAAGCAACAACAATCCGGCGCGAACGCATCGCCCGCCGGGTGCGCGGGGCGCGCGGCTTCACGCTTATCGAAGTGCTGGTGGTGGTCGTGATCCTCGGCATCCTCGCCGGACTCATCGTGCCGCGCATCATGGATCGGCCCGACCAGGCACGCGTGGTGGCCGCGCGCAACGATATCAACGCAATCATGAATGCACTCAAGCTCTATCGGCTCGACAACGGCGCTTATCCGACCCCCGAACAGGGGCTGCAGGCGCTGGTGCGGGCGCCGGACGGCAGCAGCGGCAACTGGAAGAGCTATCTCGAACGCCTGCCGAAGGATCCCTGGGGCAGCGACTACCAGTACCTCAATCCGGGCGTACAGAACGAGGTGGACGTCATGAGCTTCGGCGCCGACCGCCAGCCCGGGGGCGAAGGCTACAACGCCGATATCGGCTCATGGGACCCGGTGCCGCAGAGCTGAGCCGGCGCGCCTTCCCGCCGCCCGCCGCGACATCGCGCGGGCGCCGCCGCACCTCTCTTCCCGCGCCTCCCGTTGTCGCCGTACGCGCGCGGCGCGCCGCGACGGGCTTCACCCTGATCGAGCTCGTGGTCGTGATGCTCATCCTCACGATCGTGCTCGGGATGGTCGGCGTGCGCCTCACGCGCGACGTGCGCGACACGGTGCGCGACGAAGCGGAGCGCCTCGCCCTGGTACTGCAGACCGCGCGCGAGCAGGCGATTCTCGAAGGCCGGCCGTACGCGTTCGCCCTGACCGACGCGGGCTACCAGTTCCTTCGCCTCGGCGACGAAGGCCGCCTGGTACCGGTGCGGGGCGACGAGATCCTCGGCCCGCGGCGGCTGCCGCGCGCGCTGACGCTCGCGCCGCAGCGCCCGGCCGGCGCGGCGCCGGCGCGCGCGGACCTGATCCTGTTCGATCCGAGCGGCGAGTTCCCCGCGTTCACCATGGTGTTCGCCGCGGACGACGTCGTGTGGTACGTACAGGGACGAATCGATGGCCGGATCCGCGCCTCGCCTACGCTCGCGCAGGCCGCCTGACGGCGCGGCCTCGAGCATCGCCGCCGGCTTCACGCTGGTCGAGGTGCTGGTGGCGCTCGCGGTCCTCGCGATCGCACTCGCGGCGGTGCTGCGCACCGTCGGTCAGTCGATCGACCTCACCATCGGTCTGCGCGACCGCACCGAGGCGCTCTGGGCCGCCGAGGAGCGCGCGACCGAGATCCTGCTGCGGCGCGAATGGCCGGGACTGCAGACGACCGAGGGCACCATGTCCTTCGCCGAGCGCGAATGGCGCTGGCGCCAGCGCGTGTCCGCGACGCCGCTCGCGGACCTGCGGCGCGTCGACATCGAGATCACCGCGCCGCGCTCCTCGCAGGTGCTCGGGCGCATCACCCTGTTCGTCGCCCGGCCATGATACCGCCCCCGTGCCGGCAACGCGGCGTCACGCTGCTCGAGGTCCTGGTCGCGGTCGCGGTGTTCGCGATCTTCTCGACCATGGCGTACGCCGGCCTGATGCGGCTGCTGGAACATCGCGCGCAGATCGAGACCGAACGTGCGTTCTGGCGCGAGCTCGCGCTCGCCTTCGTCGTGATGGAGCGCGACTTCTCGCTCGCGCGCAACCGCCCGGTGCGCGACGTCGACGGCTCGCTGCGGCCCGAGCGCGCGTTCCGCGGCCAGCCCTACGATCCGCGCGCGCTCGCCGAGCCCGCGGTCGAATTCACCCGCGGAGGCATCCTGGTGCCGAACGGCTTCACCGCGGATCTGCAGCGCATCGGCTACCAGTTGATCGACGGCGAGTTGATGCGACTCACCTGGCCGGTGCTCGACCGCGCCCCGGCGACCGAGCCGGAACGGGTACCGCTGCTCAGCAACGTCGAGGAGTTCGAGGTGCGCTTCTACCAGAACGGCGCCTGGCTCGACCGGTGGCCGCCGCTCGGCGGCGCCCCGGCCGCGCCGCCATCGGGAGGCGCACCGGCCGCCTTCGCTCCGCCCGGCTGGGCGCCGCCGGCGGTCGAAGTCACGCTCAAGATCGAGGGCCGGCCGCGCTACACGCGCGTGTTCCTCGTCGGGAGCGACACATGAGAGCACGCGAGCGCGGGGTCGCCCTGGTCACCGCGGTGCTGATCGTCGCCGTCGTCGCCGCGCTCGCGACGTCGCTCGCGCTCGGCCAGCAGGTGTGGCTGCGCCAGGCGCAGAACCTCGCCGACCTCGCGCAGGCGGAGAAGCTGCGCCGCGGGGCGTTCGAGTTCGCCGCCGTCATGCTCGCGCTCGACGGACGCAACGTGCGCACGAGCCAGACCGACGATCTCACGGAAGAGTGGGCGCAGCCGCTGCCGCCGCTGCCGGTCGACGGCGGGAGCGTGCTCATTGCGATCGCGGACGCGCAAGGCCTCTTCAACCTGAACAACGTCGCGCAGACGCCGCCGCAGAACCGGCCGCCGCAGGGCGGCGGCGCCCCCGTCAACTACGCCGCCATGTACCGCGCCCTGCTCGGCTACGCCGGGATCGAGCCCGCACGGATCGACGTGCTCACCGACGCGCTCATCGACTGGATCGATCCCGACTCGAACGTGCGTCCGGCCGGCGCCGAAGACCTCGACTACCTGGGCCACGACCCGCCCTACCGCGCCGCGAATCAGCCGCTGCGCAGCGTCGATGAGCTGCGCCTGATCAAGGGCTACACGCCCGAGATCGTCGAGAAACTGCGTCCGTACGTCGTGGCGATCACGCCCGGCGGCAGCCCCGCACAGTCCACCGCCGTCCCGATCAACGTCAACACGGCGCCGGCGCCGGTGCTCGCGGCGCTCACGAACCGGCCGCTCAGCGAGATCGAACCGCTCGTCGAGCGGCGCGCACGCCAGCCGTTCAAGAACGCCGAGGAGCTCGGCGCGGCGCTCGGCGGCCAGGCGCCGCCGGCGGGGAGCTATGACGTGAAAAGCAGCTACTTTATAGTGACGGTCGAAACCCGCATCGGCCGCACGCAGCGGCGCACCGAGGCCCTCCTCCACCGCCCCATCGGCGGCAACCAGAAGGCGACCGTGCTGTGGTACCGTCAGCCTGCATTCCAGATCGTACTGGACGAAGACGAATCCGATGACGACGCGTCTTAGAGATCGCCTGGCGAAGCTTGGCGCTCTCGCGAGCGCGCCCGCCGCGCTGCCCGGGCGCGGTCTGCAGCTGCGCCTGCCGCGGGGCTGGCCGGAGGTCGATCCGGCGGTGCACTGGTGGGGACCGCCCGAGGTCGGCGCCGGGCGGGCGGAGAATCTGACGCAACTTCCGCCGGTCTTTCGCGGCGCCTCGGTGCACGTGTGGACGCCGGCCGCCGACACGCTGCTCACGCGCGCGAAGCTTCCCACGCGCTCGCGCGCACGCATCGTGCAGGCGCTGCCGTTCGCGCTCGAAGACCAGCTCCTCGACGAACCCGAAGCGCTGCATTTCGCCTATGTGCGCGAAGCCGACGGCTCGCTCGCGGTCGCGGTGACGCAGCGCGCGCGGCTCAACCTCTGGCTCGAGATCCTGCGCGCCGCGGGGCTGCGGCCCGCGAGCATGAGCCCTTGCGTGCTCGCGCTGCCGCTCCATCCCGAGGCGTGGTCGCTCGCGTTCGTCGACGGCGAAGTGTGGGTGCGCAGCGGCGCCCACGCGGGCTTCGTCACGCTCGCATCGGGCGAAGAGCCGCCGCCGCTGCTCGCCGCGGGGCTGCGCGATGCTGCGGGCCACGGGCGGCGGCCGGAACGCCTCGTCGTCTACTCCCCGCCGGCCGCCTTCCCGGCCGAGTCCTGGAGCCGGGCGCTCGAGCTGCCGGTGACGAGCGAACCGGCGTTGCCGTGGCCGCCGCGCCTTCCGGCGCTCAATCTGCTGCAGGCGGAGTACGGGCACGGCGCCCAGGTACGACAGCTCGTGCGTCCGCTGCGCCCGGCGCTCGCGCTGATCGCGCTGTGGCTGATCGTCGGCGTCGGTTTCGACGTTTACGACTGGATCCGCCTGCGCCAGACGCACGCGGCGAACCTCGCCCAGATGCACGGCATCTACCGCCAGGCATTCGGCAGCGCCGCCCAGTACCCGTACGAGCAGATGCTGCGCAGCCTCGAAACGCTGCAGACGCGCGGCAGCGGCGCCGGCGATCTGCTGCCGCTGCTCGCGCGCATCGCGCCGACGTTGCAGGCGCGCCAGGCGGACGTGAAGCTGCAGAGCCTGAAGTACGCCGACCGCAGCCTGACGCTCGACCTGACGCTGCCCGACTACCAGGCGCTCGACGCCGTCAAGAACGCGCTCCGGGCGACGGACCTCGATGTCGAGGTGGTCGCCGCGAACGCACGCGGCAGCGAAGTCGACGGACGCCTGCGGCTGCAGGCGCGCGGCAGCGCGCGCGTCGCCGCGAGGCCGCGGTCATGAAAGCGATCTACGCCAATCTGCTCGCCTACTGGCGCGGCCTTACGCCCCGCGAGCGCGCCGTGCTCACGCTCGGCGGCGCGGTCGCAGCGATCCTGCTGCTCTACGGCCTCGTCTGGGCACCGTTCCAGCAGGATCTCGCGCGGCTGCGGGCGGCTGTGCCGCAGCAGCAGCAGCAGCTCCAGTGGATGCGGGCGCAGCTCGAGCGCGTGCAGCAGCTGCGCGCGAACGCCGGCCGCACGGTACCGGGCGGCGGCCTGCTCAGCTTTGTCGAGCAGTCGGCGCAGGCGTACAACATCCGCGCCAACATCCGCCGCATGGAGCCGCAGGGCGCCAACGGCGTGAACCTCGCGATCGACGGCGTGCCGTTCAACAGCCTGGTCGAGTGGCTCGCCAACCTGCAGAAGCAAGGCGGCGTACGCATCGAGACCGCGAGCCTCGAAGCGACAGGAACCCCCGGCCTCGTCAACGCGCGCGTGCTCCTGCGCGCTTCGGGTTGATGGCGCGCGCACCGATCAGGCGCATCGCGTGCTACGTCGCGCTCGGCATCGTGCTCTACGCGGCGTTCCTGCTCGCCACCGCCCCGGCGTTCTGGCTCGCCGAGGGCGCCGCGCGCCTCACCGACGGCCGGATCACGCTCGCGGCACCGAGCGGCACGCTGTGGCGCGGCAGCGCCGAGTTCCGGGCCGGCAGCGACGCGAGCGGCATCCGTCATCTCGGCCGGCTGCACTGGCGCATCAATCCCTGGTGGCTGTTCCTTGGCCGTGTGCACGTGCGCGTGGAGCTCGCCGGCGCAGCGGCCCGCGGCAGCGCCGCCGTACGCGTCGCGCCGCGGCGCCGCATCGCCGTGGAGAACCTGTCCGCCGCCCTCCCGGCCGACATCGCCGCCCTGGTGTACGCTCCCGCCGCGTTCTTCGAGCCGCGCGGCACGATCGAGCTGCGCGCCCCGAGCGTCGTGCTGAGCGCAGCCGGCCTCTGGACCGATCTCGAGGTCCAGTGGCACGGCGCCGGCGGTCGCTTCACCGGGCCGGCGAGCCTCGGCGACTACCGCGTGAGCGTCAACGGCGAAGGGGAAACGGCGGCGATACGCCTGGACACGCTGCGGGGCGATCTCGATCTCGCCGGCCAGGGCCGGTGGAACGTGACGGGCGACGGAATGCTGCGCTTCAACGGCACCGCGACCCCGCGCGGCGATCCGGCGCGTCTCGAGCCGCTGCTGCGGCCGCTCGGCCGCGACCTCGGCGGCGGACGGCGCCAGATACGCTTCAACGCCCGCCTGCCCCTGGTCCAACAGCTGGGATTGAGCTGAACCGCACGCAGGCGCCGGAAGCGGCCGTCGCGGCTCCGGCACTGTGGCTGCCGAACGATCCGGCGGCTCTCGGCTGCTCCTCCGGAAGCTTTTCGCTCAGCCGTCGACCAGGCGCCGCTCGCGCAGCAGCTCGATCACCGCTTCGGCCGCGCGCGCGCTCGCGTTGCGCCGCAGCGCCCGGTGCATCTCGGCGAGCGTGCGCTGCACGGATTCGGCCTGCGCCGGATTCTCGAGATACTCCTCCACCGCCCGGCCCAGCTTCTCCGGCTGCGCGTCGTCCTGCACCAGCTCCGGGACCAGCCGCCGCCCGGCGAGGTGGTTCGGCAGCGCGTACATGGTGACGTGCGCGAACAGCCGGATCAGCCATTCGGAGAGCCGCGAGACGCGGTAGGTGACGACCATCGGCTTGCGCAGGAGCGCCGCTTCGAGCGTCGCGGTGCCCGAAGCGAGGAGCGCGACGTCGGCGGCCGCGAGCGCATCCCGCGAGCGGTCGAGGAGCCGCGTGATGGGGAGCGCGGTCGCGCCCTCGCGCGTCAGCGCTTCCTCGAACAGCGCGCGCGTGGCCTCACCGACGAACGGGGCCACGAAGTGCAGGTGCGGGTGGCGCGCGTGCAGCCATTGGGCCGTGCGCACGAACAGCCGCGCGTGCCGCCGCAGCTCGCTCAGGCGGCTGCCGGGCAGGAGCGCGACGAGCGCGCCTTCGAGCGGCAGGCCGAGGCGCGCGCGCACCGCCCGCACGTCATACGCTTCCGGCAGCTCGTCCGCGAGCGGATGACCGACGAACGTCACCGGCACGCCCTGCGCCTCGTAATAGCTCGCCTCGAACGGGAACAGCGTCAGCATGCGGTCGACGGCGCGCCGAATGCGGCGGATGCGATAGCCGCGCCACGCCCAGACGGTGGGGCTGACATAGTGCACGGTGGTGACGCCGGCGGCGCGCAGCCGCTCCTCCACAGCGAGGTTGAAGTCCGGAGCATCGACGCCGATGTACAGAAGCGGACGGTGCGCGAGAAAGTGCGCCGCGAGGCGGCGCCGCGTGCGCAGCACGCCGGGCAGCCGCGCGATGCCCTCGAGCCCGATCACCGACAGCCGCTCCATCTCGCTCAGGCTCTGGCACCCCTCGGCCTGCATGCGCGGCCCGCCGATGCCCTCGAAGACGACCCCGGGAAGCCGGGCCTTGAGCTCGCGCATCAAGCCGGCCGCCAGCAGATCGCCCGAGGTCTCGCCGGCGACGATGCCGATCCGCGGGGCGCGCACCGCGGCGCCTGCTCCGGGGTTGCGACCCGCGAGCGCGGGTTCCGAAACGTGTATCGTCATCGCTGCACCGGCGCGCGGGCGCGGCCAGGAACCGCCGCCGTACGCGCTCCTGTTATCGTACGATGCCGCGCTTCGATGCCCGAATGAACTCGATGAAAGGGGTGAGCTCCGGCGTCTGCACGGCCGCCCGCTCGAGCTGCTCGAGCGCCTGCTCCAGCCGCAACCCCGAGTGATACAGCGTCTTGTACGCGCGCCTAAGCGCGCGCAGCGTCTCCTCCGGGAACCCGCGGCGGCGCAGCCCGCGCGCGTTGATCCCGTGCGGCGTACCTCCCTCGCCCGCCACGGTGAGGTACGGCGGCACGTCCTTGAACAGCGTGGTGTTGACCCCGGTCATGCAATGCGCGCCGATGCGGCAGAACTGATGCACGAGCGTGAAGCCCCCGAGGAACGCGAAATCGCCGACGTGCACGTGGCCGGCGAGGCTCGACGCGTTGGCGAAGATCGTGCGATTGCCGACGCGGCAGTCGTGCGCCACGTGGCAGTACGCCATGAAGAAGTTGTCGTCGCCGATCACCGTGCGGCCGCCGCCCTCGACGGTGCCGCGATTGAGGGTGCAATACTCGCGGAAGGTGTTGCGGTCGCCGACCTCGAGCACGGTCGGCTCGCCCTTGTAGCCGACGTGCTGCGGAGCCTCGCCGAGCGAGCAGAACTGGAAGATCCGGTTGTGCCGCCCGATGCGCGTCGGTCCGTGCACGACCACGTGCGGGCCGATCCAGGTGCCGTCGCCGATCTCGACGTCGGGCCCGATGATCGTGTAGGCGCCGACCTCGACGCCCTCCCCGAGACGCGCGCGCGCATCGACCACCGCCGTCGGATGCACGGTGGTCGCTCTCATATGCCCTTGTACGTGCACATCAGCTCCGCGCTGCAGCACACCTCGCCGTCGACCGATGCCGCGGCGTCGAACAGCCAGATGCCCTTCATCTTGCGCTTGACCGCGACCTCGATGCGCAACTGATCGCCCGGTCCCACCGCGCGCTTGAACCGCGCCTTGTCGATGCCGACGAAGTAGTACACCGAATCGTCGGTCGGGACGATGTCGAGCGTCTTCATCGACAGGATCGCGCACGCCTGCGCCATGGCCTCGATGATGAGGACGCCGGGCATGACCGGCTTGTTCGGGAAATGGCCGGGAAAGAACGGCTCGTTGATGGTGACGTTCTTCACCGCCGTGAGCGTGGCGTCCGGCTGGTAGTCGAGCACGCGGTCGATCAGCAGGAACGGGAACCGGTGCGGGAGGTACTTTCGCACCTCCTGAATATCGAGCGAATTCACGCGTCTTCCCCCTTCAGATCCTCTACTTCTTGTTCCAGCCGGCGCAGCCGCCGCGCCAGCTCGTCGAGCTGCTTGAGCCGCGCGGCCTGTCGGCGCCAGCGCTCGGCGCGCTCGGCGCCGATCGCGGAAGAATAAGTGCCGGGCTCGGTGATCGAGCCCGATACGAGCGACGTGCCGAGCACCTGCACGTCGTCGGCGATGGTGAGATGTCCGCTCACCCCGACCTGCCCGCCGAGCATGCAGCGCCGGCCGATGACGGCGCTGCCGGCGATGCCGACGCAGCCGGCGAGGATGCTGTCTTCGCCGATGCGCACGTTGTGCCCGACCTGCACGAGATTGTCGATCTTGACCCCGCTGCCGATCTCCGTGTCGACCAGAGCGCCGCGATCGATGGTCGTGTTCGCGCCGATCTCGACGGCGTCGCCGATCACGACGCGCCCGAGCTGCGGGATCTTCACCCATTTGACGCCGTCGCGCGCGAAGCCGAAGCCGTCGGCGCCGACGACGACCCCGGGATGCAGCAGGCAGTCCCGTCCGATAACGCAGCGCTCGCCGACCCAGACGCGACCGACGAGGCGCGTGTGGGCGCCGATCTCGGCGTCGCGCCCCACGTAGCAGCCGGGTCCGACCTCGGCGTGCTCGCCGATGACGGCGCCTGCCTCGATCACGGCGAGCGGCCCGATGGCCGCCGTCGCCGCGATGCGGGCGGCGGAATCCACCACCGCGGTCGGGTGCACCCCGGGCGCGCGCCGCGCCGGCGGGTGCAGGAACGCGGCGATGCGCGCAAAGGCGAGGCGCGGGTCGTCGACGAGGAGCACATTGCCGCCGTAGCCCGCGGCCTCGGCCGGCGTGAGCAGCACGGCCCCGGCGCGGGTCTGCGCCAGCTGCGGGCGGTGTTTCGGGTCGCTCAGGTAGGAAAGCTCGTGCGGGCCGGCGCGATCGAGGGCTGCCACCCCGCTGATCTCGAGCGCGGGCATGCCGCGCACTTCGCCGCCGAAGCGCTGCGCGAGCTCTGCCAGGGAGATGGCCATCGGCGGCGTTACTTCTTCCCCAGCTTCTTGAGCACCTTGTCGGTCAAATCGACCCTTTTGCTCGCGTAAATGGTGCCCTCGTGCAGAATCAAGTCGTAGTCTTCCTGCTTCGCGATCTCGACTATCGCCTTGTACACGATCTTTTGCAGTGCCGCCAGCTCCTCGTTGCGCCGCAGATTGTAGTCCTCGCGGAACTCCTGCGTCGCGCGGCGCAGGTCGCGCTTGAGCATCACGATCTCGTGCTCCTTCGCGCGCCGCTCCGCGTCCTTCATGAGCAGCCCGTTCTTCTCGAGCTCCTCCTCGAGCTGCTTCACCTTGGCCTGCATTGCCACGAGCTGCTTGTCGCGCGGACCGAACTCCGCCTCGAGCTTCTTGAGCGCGGCTTCGCCCTGCGGCGCCTCCTCGATCACCTTCACCGCGTTGACGTAGCCGACCTTCAGCTCGCCGGCATTCGCCGCCTGAACCACAGTGGACGGGAGCGTGCCCGCGAGCACGAGTGCGCATGCGAGTGAGAGCGAGGGCCTAATCATCGGAACGGTACACCCAGGGTAAACTGCAACGACTCGGTCTCGTCACCCGGCTGCTCGTTGAGCGGGACCGCGTAGCTGAAACGGAGCGGGCCCACCGGGGAGAACCAATTAAACGCCAAACCCGCGGAATAGCGCAACTCCCCGAGGTCGAAGCGCTCGTCGTGCCCGTACACCATGCCGGCGTCGATGAATGCGCTCAACCGCATCGAGCGGTCCTCGCGCCCCGTGCCCGGCATCGGGAACAGGTACTCGACGTTCGCCAGCACGCGGCGATTGCCGCCGATCGGCTCGTTGACGTTCGGATCGCGCGGACCGAGCGAGCTCGAGCGGTAGCCGCGCACCGTCGTGCTCCCGCCCGCGTAGAAATTCTTGAAGAAGGGCAGTATCTCGGTATCGCCGTAGCCCGCGCCGTAGCCGAGATCGATGCGCGCCTTGAAGGTCGTCTTCTCGGTGAGCGGCCAGTAGCGCCCGAGGGTGTACGTGAGGCGGTAGTACTCGATGTCGCTGCCGGGCAGCGACACTTCGCCGGTGACGCGCTGCAGCGTGCCGCGCGTCGGGAACAGCGCGCTGTCGAGGCTGTCGCTGGCCCAGCCGAGCGTGATCTTCGCGGCTCTCACGGGCGAGCCCTCACGATTCACGAAATCGATCGCCGCCTGCGGGCTCGTCGCGCGCGTCTCGATCGCGATGCTCTCGTAATCCACGCCGAAGGTGAGGCGGTGGTACTCGGTGAGCGGAATGCCCCAGAACACGCCGGCGCCGACCGTGTCGGTGTTGTACGCCGCGGTGTCGAGCTCGCTGGTATCGAGCTCGCTCTTGAACACGGTGAAGCCGCGGCTGACGCCTTCCGGCGTGTAGTACGGGTTGACGTAGCGTACGCTGTAGTTGCTCGCGGCTTCGGAGTTGTCGATGCGCAGCGACAGCTCCTTGCCGGTGCCGAAGAGGTTGCTCTCGGTAACGCTCGCGGCGACGAGAAACCCCGAGTCGGAATACCCGATACCGAGGTTGAGGCTGCCGGTCGAGCGCTCCTTGACGGTGATGTTGACGTCGACCTGATCCGACGTGCCGGGCACGGCGGGCGTTTCGATGTTGACGTCCTCGAAGAAGCCGAGCCGCTGCAGCCGCTCGCGCGAGCGGCGGATCTTCGCCGCCGAGTACCAGCTGCCTTCGAGCTGCCGCAGCTCGCGCCGCAGCACCTCGTCGTGGGTCGCCACGTTGCCCGCGAAATTGACCCGGCGCACGTACACGCGCCGGCCGGGATCGACGAAGAAGGTGAAGCTCACGGTGCGCTTTTCCTTGTCGACGTCCGGTACCGCATTGACGTTCGCGAACGCATAACCGTCGTTCGCCAGGCGATCCGCGATCCGCTTCGACGACTCGGTGACCTCGCGCCGCGAGAACACCCCTCCGGGCTCGAGCGTCACGAGCTCGCGCAGCTCCGCTTCGGGTACCGGGAACTTGCCTGCGAGCTTGTACCCGCTCACCGTGTAGCGTTCGCCCTCGGTGATGTTCACGGTGATGTAGATGTCCTCCTTGTCCGGCGTGATCTGCACCTGGGTCGATTCGATGTTGAACTCGAGGAACCCCTGGTCCTGGTAGAAATTGCGCAGCCGCTCGAGGTCACCCGCGAGCGTCTGCTTCGAGTACTGATCGCGCTTCGAGAACACCGCCCACCACGGCGCCGGGCCGAGCGAGAACAGGTCGCGCAGCGTATCGGTATCGAAGCGCCGGTTGCCGACGATATTGATCTCGCGGATGCGCGCCGGCGGCCCCTCGGTGACCGCGATGTCGATGTCGACGCGGTTGCGCTCGAGCGGCGTGACCGTCGGCTCGATGCTGAGCGCGTAGAAACCGCGGCTGAAGTACTGAGTGCGCAGCTCCTGCTCCACGCGGTCGAGCAGCGAGCGATTGAAGATGCGCCCCTCGCTCAGACCGATTTCCTTCAGGCTCTTCAGCAGCTCGTCCTGGGGGAACTCGCGCGTGCCGCTGATGCGGATGCTCGCGATCGACGGCCGCTCCACGACCGAAACGATCAGAACGTTGCCCTGGCGCTCGAGGCGCACGTCGCGAAAGAAGCCGGTCTTGTAGAGCGCCTTGATCGCCTCCTGCGCACCCTTCTCCGTGAGCGTGTCGCCGACCTTGACGGGGAGATAGTTGAACACCGTGCCGGCGGCGATGCGCTGCAGCCCTTCGACGCGGATGTCGCGGATCACGAAGGGCTCGGCGGCGGCGGCGGCGAGCAGGGGCAGGACGGCGACGGCGAGCGCCGCGAACAGTCGTTTCATTATTGTGGCAACGCCGGCCTTTCGGTCAGCTGAATATCCTTGTGAGGTCGTTGTAGAACGCGAGCATCATCAGACCGGCGAGCAGCGCGATCCCGACCTGCTGCCCGAACAGCATCGCGCGTTCGGACACGGGGCTTCCCTTGATCGCTTCGATGACGAAATACAGCAGATGCCCGCCGTCCAGCACCGGGATCGGGAGCAGGTTCAGCACCGCGAGGCTGATACTGATGACGGCGAGGAACATCACGAATTGCACCGCCCCGATCATCGCCGTCTGCCCGGCGTATTGCGCGATCGTGATCGGTCCGCTGATGTTCCTGCTCGAAACCTCGAGCGTGACCATGCGGTAGAGCATCTCGAGTGTGAGCGCCGTCATCGCCCAAGTGTTGGCCACGCTCTCACCGAGCGCCGCGAGCGGACCGAACTGCACGTGCACGCGCATCTCGGGCGGCAGCTCCGCCACCTGCGGCCGGATGTTGATGCGCCCGACCGTCGTCGATCCCTGCGCGACCGGCGCCGGCGTCACCTCGAGCGTACGGCGCTCGCCGTCGCGCTCGACCGTGACCCGCGTCGGCTGCTCCGGCCGCGCGCTGATGGCTGCAACCACCTCCTCCCAGCGCTCGACCGCCCGGTCCTCGATCGCGACGATGCGGTCCCCGACCTGCATGCCGGCGGTCTTGGCCGGGCCGTCCTCGAGCGCCCCGACGACCGGGAGCACCTGCGGCATGTAGCCGTACAGCCCGATGGCGCGTTCGAGCAGCCCCCCGTCCACAGCCGCCGCCGGAATACCGCTCAGATCGAGCCGGCGTACGTGCAGTTCGCCCGCCGCGTCGCGCACCTCGACCTCCACGACCGCCCGATCGAGCGCGCGGTCGATCAGGTACAGGCGGCGCTGGCCCCAGCTCTGCACCTCGCGGCCGTCGATCGCCAGGATCTCGTCGCCCGGACGAAAGCCGGCCGCGGCCGCGATCGACTGCGGCGCGACCTCGCCGACGATCGGGCGCACCCCGTCGATCCCGACCGCATAAACCAGCCAGTACGCCAGGATCGCGAACAGGAAATTGAAGCCCGGTCCGGCAGCGACGATGGCGATGCGCTTCCATACCGGCTGGCGATTGAAGGCGCGGCCGGCCTCCGCCTCGGCGACCGGCGCCTCGGTCTCGTCGAGCATCTTCACGTAGCCGCCGAGCGGTATCGCGGAGACGGCGATCTCGGTGCGGTCCGCCCCCACCGCGCGCCGCCACAGCGGTTTGCCGAAGCCGATCGAGAAGCGCAGCACCTTGACCCCGCAGCGCCGCGCCACCCAAAAGTGCCCGAACTCGTGCACCACGATCAGTATGCCGAGGGCGACGACGAACGCGGCGACATAGATCAGTACGTTCATAGAGCCTCCTGCTGCATTCGAGGCGCATGCCGGCCGACGAGTTCCTCGGCCGCCGCGCGCCCGCGGGCATCCGCTGCCAGCACCTGCGCGAGCGTCTCATCCGTCCCCGCCGGCACCTGCTCGAGCACCGCCGCGATGATGCGCGCAATGTCGGTGAACCCGATGCGCCGCTCGAGGAAGGCGGCGACCGCGACTTCATTGGCCGCGTTGAGCACGGCCGGGGCGGTGCCGCCCGCTTCGGCCGCCGCATAGGCGAGCCGCAGGCAGGGAAAGCGCTCGAGGTCGGGGGCGCAGAACTCGAGCCGCGCGATCTCGAGCAGATCGATCGGGCGCGCGCCGGAAGCGACGCGCTCGGGCCAGGCGAGCGCGTGCGCGATCGGAATGCGCATATCGGGATTGCCGAGCTGCGCGAGCACCGAGCCGTCGTCGTACTCGACCATCGAATGAATCACGCTCTGCGGATGGATCACGATCTCGACCTGCTGCGGTGCGACGCCGAACAGCCGGCAGGCCTCGATCAGCTCGAGCCCCTTGTTCATCAAGGTCGCCGAATCGACGGAAATCTTGCGGCCCATCACCCACTTGGGATGTGCGCACGCCTGCTCCGGCGTCGCCTCGGCCAGGCGCTCGGCGGGCAGCGTGAGGAACGGCCCGCCCGAGCACGTGAGCAGCATGCGCCGCACCCCGCGCGGCCTCGTCCCCGCCGCGTATCCCTCGGGAAGGCACTGGAAGATGGCGTTGTGCTCGCTGTCGATCGGAAGCAGCTCTGCGCCGGCGGCTTGCGCCGACTCGAGCAGCACGCGCCCGCCGATGACGAGCGCTTCCTTGTTCGCGAGGAGCACGCGCTTGCCCGCGCGCACGGCGGCGAGCGTCGGCAGGAGCCCCGCGGCACCGACGATGGCGGCGACCACGATCGTCGCATCGGCGGCGGCCGCGGCCTCGGCGACCGCCTCGGCCCCGGCGCGCACCTCGGTCGCGAGCCCCGCGGCCCGCAGGCGCCGCGCGAGCTCCTCGGCGGCGCCCGCGTCGACCATCACCGCGAGCGGGGGCTCGAAGCGGCGGCACTGCTCGAAAATCGCATCGACTCGGCGATGCGCGGTGAGCGCGGCGACGCGAAAGCGTTCGGGGTGGCGTGCGATCACGTCGAGCGTGCTCGCCCCGATCGAGCCGGTCGATCCGAGGATCGCCACGCCCCGGGGCGCGATGGAGTTGTCGTCGGCGGGTGTTCTCATGCGCGCGTGTCGAAGAATAGCAACCAGCCCCAGGCGAACACGGGCGCAGCTGCAGTCAGCGCATCGATGCGATCGAGTACTCCGCCGTGACCCGGGAGCAGCCTGCCGCTGTCCTTGACGCCCGCGATGCGCTTGAGCTTGCTTTCGCTGAGGTCGCCGATAACGGAAACCAGTCCGGCCGTCGCGGCCAGTACGACCCACGCGCCCAGGGTGGATGGCGCGAACTGCCAGATCATTGTCCCACAAATGCCGGCGAGCAACACCACGGCCAGCACGCCGCCGACGACGCCTTCGATAGTCTTCCCCGGACTGATCGCCGGCGCCAGCTTGTGCCGACCGAAGGCATGCCCCGCCGCATAGGCCGCACTGTCCGCGGCCGCGACGAGCAGCAGCACGAACAGGAGCAGTGCCGGGCGACGCGCATCGCCGGCGTGCAGCAGGCTCACCGCCACCCAGGCCGGGACGAGCGTGAGCAGTCCGGCCGCGAGGCGTCCGCGGCGGCTGCGGTAGATGCCGGCGTCGGCGCGCAGCGCGAAGAGCGCGACCAGCCACCAGGCGCTCGCCGCGCCGAGCACGAGGTGCGCGACCGTGCGCGACGCGAGCGCCGCCGCGATCAGCCCCACGCCCGCGGCGAGCACGAGCGCGACGTAGCCCCACCGGGCGCGGCCCGCGAGCGGCGTGAGCCCGGCCCATTCCCAGGCGGCGGCCGCGACGAAGAGCCCGAAGAGCAGAATGATCCCGCTCGGTGGAAGCAGGAACAGCGCCGCGAGCAGCGGCGGCACCAGCACGATCACGGTGAGCAGGCGCAGCTTAAGCATTGCGCGCCGCGTCGACTTGCTCGCTCGTCAATCCAAAGCGGCGCTGCCGCGCAGCGTACGCGGCGAGCGCGGCGTTGAGCTGCCCGGCGTCGAACTCCGGCCAGGGAACGTCGGTGAAATAGAGCTCGGTGTAGGCGAGCTGCCAGAGAAGAAAATTGCTGATGCGCTGCTCGCCGCCGGTGCGGATGAACAAATCGGGCTCGGGCAGACCCGCCGTGGCGAGGCGCGCGGCGACCGTCTCGGTGGTCACGGCGCCGGGGTCGAGCCTGCCCGCACGCACCTCCTCGGCGATGCGCGCGCACGCCTGGGCGATGTCCCAGCGGCCGCCGTAGTTGGCGGCTACGGTGAGCGTGAGCGCGTCGTTCGCGGCCGTCAGCGCCTCGGCGCGGCGGATGCCCTCCGCAATGCGCGGCCCGAAGCCGGCGACGTCGCCGATCACGCGGAAGCGCACGTTGTTCGCGTGCAGCTCCGCCACCTCCCGGTCGAGCGCCGCCAGAAACAGATCGAGCAGCATCTGCACTTCGTCGGCCGGCCGCCCCCAGTTCTCGCTCGAGAACGCGAACAGCGTGAGATAGCGCACGCCCGCCTCTCCGGCCGCGCGCACGATTTCGCGCACGCGCTCCTGCCCCTTGCGGTGGCCGGCGATGCGCGGCAGCCCGCGGCCGCGCGCCCAGCGCCCGTTGCCGTCCATGATGATGGCGACGTGATGTGGAATCGAGGCGGAGGCGGCCGCGACGGGGGCGGTCATGAGCGGGCGGACGGGAGCGCGGCGGCAGACGTCAAATCTGCATGATCTCCTGCTCTTTCGCGGCGACGAGCTTGTCGACCTCGGCAATGAAGCGGTCCGTCACCTTCTGCACGCCCTCTTCGGCGCGCTTGTCCTCGTCCTCGGAAATGAGCTTCTTCTTGAGCAGCTCCTTGAGCTGCTGGTTGGCGTCGCGCCGGACGTTGCGAATCGCCACCTTCGCGTTCTCGCCTTCCCGGTGCACGTGCTTCGTGAGGTCGCGCCGGCGTTCTTCCGTGAGCGGCGGCAGCGGAATGCGCAGCGTCTGCCCCGCGGCGGCGGGGTTGAGCCCGAGATCCGACTCGCGAATCGCCTTCTCGATCGCAGGGAGCGCATTCTTGTCGTAAGGGGACACCATCAGCGTGCGCGCGTCCGCCGCCGAGATGTTCGCGAGCTGATTGAGCGGGGTCTTGGTGCCGTAGTAGTCGACGCGCACGTGATCGAGCAGCCCCGGGTGCGCGCGTCCGGTGCGGATCTTGCCGAGGTCGCTCCTGAGCGCTTCCAGCGACTTCGCCATCCGCGACTCGGCGTCCTTCTTGATCTGATCGACCGATTGGACCATGGCGCTATCCTTTCATCAGCGTACCCTCGGGTTCGCCGCGCAGTATCCGCAGCAGGCTCCCGGGGTTGTTCATATTGAATACCCGGACGGGCAAATTCTGATCGCGGCAGAGCGCGATGGCGGTGGCATCCATCACGCCGACGCGCTCCGCCAGCGCCTGATTGTAGCTGATGTGCGCATAGCGTTTCGCGTCCGGGTGGCGCACCGGATCGCGGTCGTAGACGCCGTCGACCTTGGTCGCCTTGAGCATGATGTCGGCGCCGATCTCGACGGCGCGCAGGCTCGCCGCCGTATCGGTAGTGAAGAAGGGATTGCCGGTGCCGGCGCCGAAGATCACGATTCGCCCCTGCTCGAGGTGTCGGATCGCGCGGCGGCGCACGTAGGACTCGACCACCTGGTCGATGCGCAGCGCCGACTGCACCCGTACGGGCACGCCGGCGCGCTCGAGCGCATCCTGCAGCGCGAGCGCATTGATCACGGTGGCGAGCATGCCGATGTAGTCGGCCGACGCCCGATCCATGCCGGCGGCCGCCGGGGCCACGCCCCGGAAGATATTGCCGCCGCCGACGACGATCGCGAGCTGCACGCCGGTAGCCGCGGCCGCCTGCAGCTCGCCCGCGATGCGCTCGATGACGCCGCGGTTGATGCCGTAGGCGTCGCCGCCCATGAGCGCTTCGCCGCTCAGTTTGAGCAGCACCCGCCGGAAAACGCTGCCGCCCTCGCGCTTCATCGCAGCGCGCTCCTGGTGCTCGGGAAGCGGCTCGGGGCGGTCGTCACTCGCCTGTGCGCGGCCGGATCGCGCGCCTCAGCCGCCCTTCACCGCCGCCATGACTTCGGCGGCAAAATCGGACTTCTCCTTCTCGATGCCTTCGCCGACTTCGTAGCGCACGAAGCGCACCACGCGCGCGCCGGCGCCCTTGAGGAGCTTCTCGACGCTGGTGTCCGGATCCTTCACGAACGGCTGCCCGAGCAGCGTGATCTCGGCGAGGTACTTGTTGACCCGCCCGGTCACCATCTTCTCGACGATGTCCTTCGGTTTGCCGCTCTCGAGCGCCTGCGCGGTGAAGATTTCCTTCTCCTTGGCGACCACCTCGGCCGGGACCTCGTCGCGCGATACGTACTCGGGGCGGCTCGCCGCGATGTGCATGGCGATATCCTTCGCGAGACTCTCGTCGCCGCCTTCGAGCTCGACCAGCACGCCGATCTTGCCCGTGCTGTGCACGTACGCCCCGAGATGGCCGTTGGCCGCGAAGCGCACGAAACGCCGCACGCCCATGTTCTCGCCCTGCTTCATGACGAGCGCTTCGCGCGCCTGCGCGACCGTGCCGCCGCTCGCGAGCGGAAGCGCATAGAGCGCGTCGACGTCCGCCGGATCGCGCTCCGCGACCGCCGCGGCGACGTCGTTCGCGAACGCGACGAAGGCCTCGCCCTTCGCGACGAAGTCGGTCTCGCAGTTCACTTCGGCGATCGCGCCGAGGCGGCGGTCGGCGCTCAGGCTCAGACCGATGACGCCTTCGGCCGCGGTGCGCCCGGCCTTCTTCTCGACCTTGGCGCCGGCGCGCTTGCGCAGCAGCTCCACCGCCGCCTCCATGTCGCCGCCCGCCTCGGTGAGCGCCTGCTTGCACTCCATCATTCCGAGTCCGGTGCGTTCGCGCAGTTCCTTGACCTGTGCTGCCGTAATACTCATGCCTGTGCTCCGCTGTGGCCGGACGCGCTGCGCGTCCGGCCGCTACTTGCCGCTGATCCGCTTCCCGCGGCGCCAGCTACCCGCCGGGGACTGCTCCGGCGGCTACTCGTCGTCGCCCTTTCTGCCGCCGGCGCGCGCCTTGCCGCGCCCGCCGCGCTTCGGCGCTCCCTCCGCGTCGTCGCCGTCGGGCGCCGCCCCGGCCGTGGCCGCGCCGCGCCGCCGCGGGGCCGCTTTGATCCTGACCGACTCCTCCTTGACCTCGACGAACTCCTCGTCGCCCGCCGCCTCGGCGATCTCGACGGAGCTCCGTCCCTCGATAATGGCGTCGGCCGCCGCCTGGGCGTAGAGACGGATCGCGCGGATCGCGTCGTCGTTGCCGGGGATCACGTAGTCGACGCCGTCGGGCTTGCAGTTGGAGTCCACCACTCCGACGACGGGGATGTGCAGCTTGTTCGCTTCGGCCACCGCGATGTACTCGTGGCCGACGTCGATCACGAACAGCGCATCGGGCAGGCCGGGCATGTCCTTGATGCCGCCGAGGCTGCGCTCGAGCTTGACGCGCTCGCGCTCGAGCGTCAGCAGCTCCTTCTTCGAGAGCCGCTGGCCGCTCGTCTGATCCTGCAGCGTCTCTTCGAGCTGCTTCAGGCGCTCGATGGAGCGGCGCACGGTGCGGTAGTTCGTGAGCATCCCGCCCAGCCAGCGGTGGCTCACGTACGGGCAGCCGGCGCGCTGCGCTTCCTCGCGGATGATGTCCTGCGCCTGGCGCTTGGTGCCGACGAAGAGGATCGTGCCCCTGTTCCCCGCGAGGCGCTTCAGGAACTGCATCGCCTCCTGGAACAGCGGCAGGGTCTTTTCGAGATTGATGATGTGGATCTTGTTGCGCTCGCCGAAGATGTACGGACGCATCTTCGGATGCCAGAAGCGGGTCTGGTGGCCGAAGTGCACGCCGGCCTCCAGCATCTGGCGCATGGTGACGTTGCTCATAGTTCTCCTCGGGGTTTTTCCGCCATGGGCCCGCGCACCGATGACGCGTCCTTCCGGAGCGCGCCACACCCGGGTGCGCGTACTGGTCCCATGTGTGGGTTGAGCACTGCCGGCGTCGGCCGCCGGCGGCGCGAAAACGGTCGGCGCGGGGCCGACCGATCAAAGGGCGCTCTTATACCACACGGCACGCGGGCAAAACAATGAGATTCAAAGGTTTTTGCGCGGCCGCTTCCGGAACTGGCTCTTTATTTCCGGGGCGGCAATGACAGAAAATAGCGTCGCCGGCCGCGCTTTCGACTGCAGGTTCGGCCGAGCCATGGCCGTTATCATCAAGACTCCCGACGAAATCGAGAAAATGCGCGTAGCCGGGCGCCTTGCGGCCGAGGTGCTCGACATGATCGCGCCGCACGTGGTCCCCGGCGTGACCACCGGCGAGCTCGATCGGATCTGCCACGACTATATCGTCAACAAGCAGCGCGCCATCCCGGCACCCCTCAACTACAAGGGCTTTCCCAAGTCGATCTGCACCTCGGTGAACCACCAGGTGTGCCACGGGATTCCGGGGGAGAAGCGGCTCAAGAAGGGCGACATCGTCAACATCGACGTGACCGTCATAAAGGACGGCTTTCACGGCGATACCAGCCGGATGTTCTACGTCGGCGAGCCGTCGATTCAGGCCCGGCGGCTGGTCGAGGTGACGCGCGAGTGCATGTACCTCGGCATCGAGCAGGTGCGCCCGGGCGCCCGCCTCGGCGACATCGGCCACGCGATCCAGACGCACGCCGAGAAGCACGGTTTCTCGGTCGTGCGCGAGTACTGCGGCCACGGCATCGGGCGCACCTTCCACGAGGATCCGCAGGTGCTGCACTACGGCCGCCCGGGCACCGGGATGGAGCTCGTCCCCGGGATGATCTTCACCATCGAACCGATGATCAACGCCGGGCGCCCGGACGTGAAGCTGATGCCCGACAACTGGACAGTGGTTACGCGCGACCATTCGCTCTCGGCGCAGTGGGAGCACACGGTGCTGGTGACCGAAACCGGCTACGAGATCCTGACGCTGTCGCCCGGCGGGCACGCGTGAGCGCGCGCCTCGACAAGGACGCGATTTTCGACCCCGTCGCCTTCGAGCGCGCACTCGCCGCTGCGGACGACGCGCTGCCCGTGTTCCGGGCGGCCCTGCGCCAGGGACGGGCGGCGCTGCACCAGTACTTTCTCGCGTCCCCGCGGCGCGCGGCACCGCTCGTCGGCCTGCACGCCCGGCTCGTGGATTCGCTGCTCGTGCGCGCCTGGGAGCATCACCTACCCCTCGCCCCGCGGCGCACGCGCCTCGCGCTCGTCGCGGTCGGCGGCTACGGGCGCGGCGAGCTCCACCCCGCCTCCGACGTCGACATCCTCGTACTGCTGAAGCGCGCCTCGCCCAAGGCGAGGCCCTTCATCGAGGCGTTCGTGCGCTTCCTCTGGGACATCGGCCTCGAGATCGGGCACAGCGTGCGCACCCTGAAGGAATGCGTCAGCGAGGCCAAAGCGGACGTCACAGTCGCGACCAACCTCATGGAAGCGCGCCTGCTCGCCGGGGACGCGGCGCTGTTTCGCAAGATGCGCAAGCTCACCGGGCCGCGCAAGCTCTGGCCGAGCGCGCAGTTCTTCGCCGCCAAGCGCGAGGAACAGCGGAACCGGCACCAGCGTTTCGACGACACCGCCTACAACCTCGAGCCGAACATCAAGGAGGGGCCGGGCGGCCTGCGCGACATCCAGATCATCGGCTGGGTGACGCAGCGCCACTTCGGCACGCACTCGCTGCACGAGCTGGTCGAACGGGGCTTCCTGAGCGAGCAGGAGTACCGCGCGCTCGTGCGCGGGCGCGAGCTGCTGTGGCAGATCCGCTGCGGGCTGCACTACCTCGCCGGCCGGCGCGAGGAGCGGCTGCTGTTCGACCATCAGCGCGCGCTCGCGAAGCTCTTCGGCTACCGCGACCGCCCGGGCGCGCTCGCGGTCGAGCAGTTCATGAAGCGCTACTACCGCACGGTGAAGGAGCTGTCGCTGCTGAGCGAGATCCTGCTGCAGCACTTCGACGAGGCAATCCTCGCGCGCGGCCGCGCGAAGGTGCAGCCCATCAACCGCCGCTTCCAGTCACGCAACGGCTTCCTCGAAGCCAGCCACCCGCGCGTCTTCGAGCGCCACCCCTTCGCGCTGCTCGAGCTGTTCCACCTGATGCAGCTGCATCCCGAGCTCAAGGGCGTGCGTGCGGGCACGATCCGGCTGGTGCGCGCGAATCTGCACCGCATCAACGCGAGCTTCCGGCGCGACCTCGCCTGCCGGAGCCTGTTCATGGAGATCATGCGCGCCCCGCGCGGCATCACGCACGAGCTGCGGCGCATGAACGCCTACGGCGTGCTCGGGCGTTACATCCCCGCGTTCGGGCGCGTGGTCGGGCAGATGCAGCACGACCTGTTCCACGTCTACACCGTGGACCAGCACTCGCTGTTCGTGGTGCGCAACCTCCGCCGCTTCACGATTCCGCAGCACCGCCACGAGTTTCCGCTCGCGAGCAGCATCATTCAGAGCCTGGTGAAGCCCGAACGCCTCTACCTCGCAGGCCTGTTCCACGATATCGCCAAGGGCCGCGGCGGCGACCATTCGGTGCTCGGGGAGAAGGATGCCGAGGAATTCTGCCGCCTGCACCAGCTGAGCGAGTACGACACGCGCCTCGTGAAGTGGCTGGTGCGCCATCATTTGCTCATGTCCGAGACCGCGCAACGCCAGGACATCTTCGACCCGCAGGTGGTGCGCCGCTTCGCCGAGCAGGTGGGCGACAAGGAGCACCTCGACAACCTCTACCTGCTCACCGTCGCCGACATGCGCGGCACGAGCCCGAAAGTCTGGAACGCGTGGCGCGACCGCCTGCTCACGACGCTGTATCACTCGACGCTGCACGAGCTGCGCGTCGGCGTCGCGGCCCCGCTCGATCTCGAGGCGCGCGTCAGCGATTTGCGCGCCGACGTCATCCGGCGGCTCGCGGCCAGGAACATCCCGGCCCACGTGGTCGAGGCGTACTGGGCGCGCATGGATACCGACTACTTCCTGCGCCACGACGCCGAGAGCCTCGCCTGGCACGCGGAGGTGATCACCCGCGCTTCGGCATCGGACGTGCCGCTCGTGGCCGTGCGCTATCACCCCGCGGCCGGCGGCACCGAGATCCTCGTGTACACGCCCGACCGCGACCGGCTGTTCGTCGACGTCACGGCCGGCATCGACCGGCTCAACCTCTCGATCTGGGACGCACGCATCCACACCACGCGCTTCGGCTTCGTGCTCGACACCTACGTCGTGCTCGACCACGAGGGCCGGCCCATTACCGAGGGCAACGAGCTCGCGCACGTTCAGGCGGCGATGCGCCAGCAGCTGCTCGATCCGCGTCCGGGACGCGATCTGCACCACGCGCATCTGCCGCGCACCCTGAAGCATTTCCCGATCGAGACGCAGGTGAGCTTCAGCACGGCGCCGAACGGACAAACGACCGTGATGGAGGTGACGGCGCAGGACCGCCCCGGTCTGCTCTACCAGGTGGCGCTCGCGCTGGCGGCGTCCAACGTGCGCCTCGTTACCGCGAAGGTGGCGACGTTCGGGGAGCGCGCGGAGGACATTTTCTTCGTGCTGACGCGCGACGGCCGGCTGGTGACCGACCCCGAGCTGCAGGAACGCCTGCGCTCGGAGATCAAGCGCCGGCTCGATCCCGTCGCGCAGCCGCAGGCGCAGGCGCGCGCGGTCTAGGCGTCCTCTACCCGAGCCAGCGCAGCGCCCCGCTCACCTGCAGCAATACGAGCAGCATCGCGAACGGCGTAAGGTAGCGGATCACGTTGCGCCACGTCGCGTAGCCGGCCGGCGACAGCGCGAGCTCATCGGCGCTCGCCTCGCGCCGCATCACCCAGCCGGCGTAGAGCGCGATCAGCAGACCGCCGAGCGGAAGCATCACGTTCGATGTTGCGAAATCGACCACCTCGAAGAACGTGCGACCGAACCAGGTGTATTCCGACCAGCGGTTGAACGAGAGCACGCTCCCGAGGCCGAGGAGCCAGACACCGGCGCCCGCCCACAGGCTCGCCCGCCGCCGGGTCATGCCCCAGCGCTCGACCAGGTGTGCGACCGCGGGCTCGATGATCGAGATCGCCGACGTCCAGGCGGCGAACACCAGCAGCACGAAGAACAGCGTCCCGAATACGGTTCCGCCCGGCATCTGGCCGAATGCCAGGGGCAGCGCGATAAACGCGAGCGCGACGCTCTGAACCGACGGATCGAGACCGTTGGCGAAGATAACGGGAAAGATCGCGAGCCCGGCGAGCAGCGCGACGACGGTATCGGCGACCGCCACCTGCAACGCGGCGGGCGCGATCGACACGTTCCGCGGCAGGTACGCACCGTACGCCATGATCGCGCCCATCCCCAGGCTCAGACTGAAGAACGCCTGCCCGAGGGCCGCGAGTATGGCGGCGCCGGAGACGCGTGCGAAATCGGGCGCGAAGAGAAACGTGAAGCCGTCCGCGAAACTGCCGCTGGCCGCGGCGAAGCCGACCAGCAGGAGCAAAATAAAGAACAGCGCCGGCACCATGTAGCGCGCGGCGCGCTCGAGCCCTCCACGCACGCCGCGCGCCACGACGAACATGGTCATGAGGGTGAACGCCGTGTGCCACGACGCGAGCGCCGCCGGGCTGCCGACGAAAGCGTTGAACGCCGCCGACACGGCCTCGGACGAAGCCTGCGCGAACGTGCCGGACGCGGTGCGCAGCGCGTAGGCGACGGTCCAGCCGCCGATCACGCTGTAATACGAGAGGATCAAAAAGCCGGTCGCCACCCCCATCCCGCCGAGCCACCCCCAGCGGGCACTGCGGCCTTCCGCGACGGCGAGCGTGCGCAGGCTGTTGATCGGGCTGCCGCGGCCGCGGCGCCCGATCATGATCTCCGCGATCATGATCGGAACGCCGATCACGGCGACCGCCGCGAGGTAGATCAGCACGAAGACGCCGCCGCCGTGCTGTCCGGCGAGATACGGAAATTTCCAGATGTTGCCGAGGCCGACCGCCGAGCCGATGGCGGCGAGCACGAACATCAGACGCCCGCTCCATTCCCCGTGGATCGACCCGCGCGACGCCGCCATGAGCCCCCGTCCGCTGTGTGCGTTCGCTGCCCGCGTCCGCGGATTCCGTCAGAAGCTGCGCGTCGAGCGGGCGTCGGCGCGCCGATCGCCGGTCTGCACCAGGGCGGGCGCGCGATCCGGCAGCCGCGCCATGTAGCGCTTGATCCCGCGGAAGATCCCTTCCGCGATGCGCCGCTGGAACGCGCGCGAGCGCAGCTTGCGCTCTTCCGCCGGGTTCGAAATGAACGCGGTCTCGACCAGCACCGAAGGAATGTCGGGGGCCTTGAGCACCATGAAGCCCGCCTGGCGCACCTGGCTGCTGTGCAGCGGCCCGACCCGCTTAAGTTCGTTCAACAGGTCGCCGCCGAACACGAGGCTGTCCTGGATCGTGCGCGTCTGCGACAGGTCGAGCAGCACCTTCGCGAGCACATCGTCCATCTCGCCGATGCTGACGCCGCCGATCAGGTCGGCGTCGTTCTCGCGCTCGGCCAGCAGCCGCGCCATCGCGTCGGTAGCGCCCTTCTCCGAGAGCGCGTACACCGAGGAACCGGATGCCTGCCGCCCCGGCACCGCGTCGGCGTGGATCGAGATGAACAGGTCGGCGCGATGCTTGCGCGCCTTCGTATAGCGCTCGCGCAGGCCCACGTAGTAGTCGCCGTCGCGAATCAGCACCGCGCGCATGCCCGGCGCGGCATCGACGAGGCGCGCGAGCTCGCGCGCGATCGCGAGCGTCACGTCCTTCTCGCGCGTGCGATAGCGCCGGCCGATCGCGCCCGGGTCCTCGCCCCCGTGTCCCGCGTCGATCGCGACCGTGAACGGCCGCTTCGCCGCCGCGCGCGCGTCGTCGCGCGCGGACGGCGCCTCCTTCTCGAGCGCCGCGGCCCGACTGTCGAGGAGGTCGATGACCAGGCGGTGACCGTACTGTCCCGCCGGCCCGAGCACGAACGTGCGCGGCTGCACCGGCGTCTTCAGGTCGAGCACGATCCGCAGCGTCCCGGGTTCCGGCCGCCCGCTGCGCACGCCCGCGAGCAGCGGGCCGCTGAAATCGAGCTCGGGCAGCGGGCCCGCGAGCTCGGCATTCTCGAGATCGATGACGATCCGGTCGGGGTCCTTGAGCGTGAACACGCGGTGCTCGAGCGGCTCGCTCAGATCGAACACGAGCCGGGTGTGATCGGGCGCGCGCCATTGGCGCAGGTTGTGTACGGTGACGGCGGCGTGCGCCAGGAGTGGCGCGAGGAAACCAAGACAGACGACTAGGGCGACGCCGCGAGACTTATTCAAACTCATCGACACGCGCGAGCGCTGCATTCCCGGCCTGCGTGTGGGCCCGCAGCTCCACGGCGCGTCCCTGATTGTTGGTCGGCCGAATCATAACGTCTATGTCCGGTGCCGGCAAAACCGTGCCCGCGCGCTCCGGCCACTCGATGACGCACACCGCGTCGCTCCCCAGGTAATCGCGCATGCCGAGGAACTCGAGCTCCTCGGGGTCTTTCAGGCGGTAAAGGTCGAAGTGATACAAGTCCACGCCGCCCGTGCGGTACGGCTCGACCAGCGTGAACGTCGGGCTCCTCACCGCCTCGTCGTGCCCCAGTCCGCGCAGCAACCCGCGCACGAACGTCGTTTTTCCGGCGCCGAGCGGTCCGCGCACGTAGATCAGCCGTACCACCGGAAGCGACGGCGCCAGGCGCGCGCCGAGCGCTTCGGTTTCGGCTTCGTCGCGGGTCTCAAGCCGGCGTATCGCCATCGGTCAAGCTCCGGAGCCGGGCACGCAGGTGCGGGTAAAGGTCGGACGCGAGCAGTCCCGCCTCGCCCTCGCCCGCGGCGTCGTCGCCGGCCGCGGCGTGCAGCCACACGCCGAGCCGCGCGGCATCGGGCGCGCTCAGCCCCTGCGCGCGCAGCGCGGCGATGACGCCGGTCAGCACGTCGCCCATCCCCGCGCTCGCCATGCCGGGGTTGCCGCGATCGCAGAGCCAGACGCCGTCCTCGCACGCCACGAGCGATCCCGCCCCTTTGAGCACGCAGGGGGTCCGGTAGCGCGCCACGAGCGCGCGCGCCGCCGCGAAGCGGTCGCGCTGCACCGCCGCGCTCGAGGACGCCAGCAGCCGCGCCGCCTCGCCGGGATGCGGCGTGAGGACCGCATCCGGCACCGCGCGCGGCGACGCGGCGAGCAGATTGAGCGCGTCGGCATCGACGACGAGCGGGCGCGCGGCCGCGAGCGCGGCTTCCCACGCGCTGCGCGCCCACGCATCGGTCCCGAGTCCGGGCCCGAGCGCAACCACGGTGGCGCGGGCGAGCAGCGGCGCGAGATCCTCGGCGCCGCGCACGCCGTACACGAGCAGCTCCGGGCGCGCCGCCGCCGCGGAAACGTTGTCGGGATGAACGGCGAGCGTCACGAGACCCGCGCCGGCGCGCAGCGCCGCCTCGCCGCAGAGCCGCGCAGCCCCGGGCATGCCGCGCCCGCCGCCGACGACGAGCACGTGCCCGAAGCTGCCCTTGTGGGCGTTGCGCGCGCGGCGGCGCACCAGCCCGCGCAGCTCCTCGGGCACGAGGCGGCGCGCGAGCGGCGCGAGGTCCGCGTAGACCGCGGGCGGCACGCCGAGATCGTCGAGCACGACGGCGCCCGCGTGATCCGGCCCGTCGCCGGTGAAGAGGCCCGCCTTGAGACCGATGAACGATACGGTCAACGAAGCGCGCACGGCGGCGCCCATGACCGCGCCCGTATCCGAGTTCAGGCCGGAAGGCACGTCGACCGCGATCACCGGGCGTCCGCTCGCATTGATCGCCTCGATGGCGCTGCGCCACTCGCCTGCGACGTCGCGCTGCAGCCCGGTGCCGAGCAGCGCATCGACGATCGCATCGACCCCGGCGAGGCGGCTCGCCGCGAACGGCGTGACCGGCACGCCCGCCGCTTCGCTCTGCGCGCGCATCGCGGCCGCGTCGTTCGCGTTCGGCGCGCGTCCGAGCGCGAGAACCGCGACTTCGAGGCCGGCCTCTCTTGCGAGCCGGGCGACCACGTAACCGTCGCCGCCGTTGTTGCCCGGTCCGCAGACGACGGCGATGCGCCGCGCGCGCGGATAGCGCACGCGCAG
>DASVBY010000109.1:0-29133 GCA_036381895.1 Burkholderiales bacterium
ACGCGGCGGCTCGATGCTCTGCTCCAGATGGTGCCGCACGAGGTCGAGCGTCACGGCGTCGTCGAGACGCGCGACCTCGGCCGCTTCTTCGAGCCGCGCGAGCGCCTGCCGGATCGCTTGCAGCTCGCCCTCCTCCGCCTCGCTCGGCGCGAAGAACAGATCGAGCGCGCGCGCGAGCGTACGCGCCCATTCCGCGAGCGGCTTCGGCGTGCGCAGACCGTCGACGAAGTCGAACAGGCGCGTGGCGAACGCGTGCAGCCGTCCAAGCGTCTGCGCGCGACCGCCCTCGATGTCGTCGTACGGCAGGATGCCCGCGAACAGCGCCGAACCCTTCGCGGGCAGCGCATAGCCGAGCATGAGGCGATCGAGACCGTGCGTCCAGCTGTTCTCGGCGAACGCGGGCAAGTCCAGCGCCTCGCGCGCGCTCGCGTCGACGCCCCAGCGGATGCCGCTCTCGCGCACCCAGGCGCGCACGAGCGGCAGGTCGGCGTCGGCAAATCCGAAGCGCCGCTGCACCGCCTCGATCTCGAGCAGCGCCAGGACGCTGTTCGCGTCGAAGCGGCCCTGCGGCAGCGCGAGGAGCCCGAAAAAGGCCGCGACCACGGCGCTCTCGGCCGGAAGGCGCCGATCCGCGATGCTGAACGGAATGCTCCGCTCGGGCGGCGCGGTAGCGAAGATCGCCTCGATGTACGGCGCGTAGGTTTCGATGTCCGGCGTCATCACCACGATATCGGCGGGCTGGACGCCGGTTTCCTCGATCAGCGCGAGCAGCTGATCGTGCAGTACCTCGATCTCGCGCATCGGGCTGTGGCAGACGTGCACCTGCAGCGAGCGCCGCTCGGCGATCGCGACCGGCGGAACGTACCGCTGCGCGTCGCCGTCCGCTGCGCCCGTGTTGCGCAGATCGAGGATGTCGGACTGGATGCGCCGCAGCAGCGTATCCTCGCCCGGCTCGACGTAGAGGTCCTCCTCCACCGGGCCGAGCTCGATCACCATGTCGATGAAGTCGCGCCCCTGCTGCCCGAGCGACGCGAGCAGCGCATTGCCGGTCTCGGCGTACGCGAGCGCCCCGTCGGTGCCAGCGGCGGCGAGCCGCCGCGCCGACACGATATCGCCCCAGTACTGGCGGCACGGATTCACGACGTACAGGTGCACGTCCGCACGGCGCGCGAGCGCGGCGACGATCGCGAGGTATCCGGGCGAGAGCGCGGATAGCGCGAACAGCGAGACGCGCGCCGGCAGCCGCCCCACCGAGGCATCGTCGCGCCCGAGCGCGGCGAGCAGCTCCTGCTGCAGCCGCGCCCAGTGCCGCCCGTCGCCTTCGGCGACCAGCTGGCGCCAGAGCCGCGCCTGCCAGTGATCGCCCCCGCCCTTTTCCCACTCCTCAACCAGGTCCGGACGATAGACCAGGTACTGATCGAAAACCTCAGCGATGCGCTCCGCGAGTTCGTAGCGCCGCAGGTCGTCGCCGCCTGCGAGATACGTCTCGATCTGACGGAACGCGGCGTCCCGCGCGCGGCCGCCGAGCGCCGCGAAGATCCTCCAGACGAGGAGATCGGGATCGAACGCGGAGCGCGCCGGCACGTCCGGGAGCGCGGCGCGCGCCACTTCCCAGACGAACTCGGCGGGGAAGCGCAGCCGCAGGTTCGCGCTCACGCCGAGCTGCTTCGCGAGCGCGAGGGAGAGCCAGCGCCCGACCCCCGCGTTCGGCACGACGATGGTCTCCGGCGCGAGCGGGTGCGCGAGAGGCGCAGCGATGATTTCCCCCAGGCGCTCGCTCAGCCGTTCGAGCCTGTTCGATTGATGTACGTAGAGCACTGCCGTGCGTCGAAATGCGGCCCCGCGTCGATTATCGATGCCCGTGCCGAGCGGCGGCGGTGCGCCGCGCGCCCGCGGCGCGGTTCAGCGCCCCCGCGCGGCGTGCACGCCGGCTTTGCGCGGCGCACCGCGTCCGTTGCCGAGGCGGTTCAGGATTCCGCAGTCCTTTGCCTTCTGCGTTCTGCGGCACAGCCGGCGCAGCTCGAGGAGCTGCCGTTCGAGCGCGCGCAGCTCCGCGATGCGCCGTGCGACGTGCCCGATGTGCTCGTCGATGAGCGCGTTCGCGTCGCCGCAGTGCCGCTCGGGCGCATCGCGAAAGGCGAGCAGCCGCTCGATCTCTGCGAGTGTCATGTCGAGCGAGCGGCATTCGCGAATGAACGACAGGCGTTCGACGTCCGCCTCGCCGTATACCCGGTAGTTGCCTTGCGTACGCGCCGGCGCGGCGAGCAGCCCCGCGCGCTCGTAATACCGAATGGTTTCGACCGTACACCCCGTACGCTTCGCCAGCTCGCCGATGCGCATCCCTTGACCCTGTAGCCGCTACAGACTGTAAGTATACCGGCGTCGCTGTTACAACCGGGAGTCGCCGATGAACGACAACCGTCCCGTCCGTGCGTGCGCGCCGCTGCGCGGGGGGATCGCATGAGCCAGCTCGAGCGCTTCTTGCTCTTCGGTGCGTTCGTGCTCCATTTCCTCGCCGCCTTCGTCTGGCCCTCGTGGCGCGTCTGGCGCGCGACCGGCCGAAGCCCGCTCGTGCTGTCCCGCGCGGACGACGTGTTCGGGTTCGTAGGCCGCTGGTTCAAGTCGGTGCTCGCCCTGCTGTTCGCCTACCTCGCCGCGCAGGCGTTCGCGCCCGAAGCGACGGCGGGCCTCGGCGCCGTCGCGTGGCTCGACCGGGAGGTGTTCCGCGCGCTCGGCTGGCTGTTGCTCGCCGCCTCGACGCTCTGGCTGCTCGTTGCCCAGCGACAGATGGGGAAATGCTGGCGCATCGGCATCGACACCCGGAGTACGACCGGCCTCGTCACGCATGGCCTGTTTCGCCTCTCGCGCAACCCGATATTCCTCGCGCTGCGGGTGAACCTCGTGGCGCTGGTGCTGGTGCAGCCGAACGCGTTCACGCTCGCGATGCTGACGGCCGGCGAGATCCTGATGCAGGTACAAGTAAGACTCGAGGAGGCGCACCTCGCCGCGCGCCACGGGAGCCGCTATGCCGAATACCGGGCGCGAGTCAGGCGCTGGCTGTAGGCCGGGCTGGCGGCGGCGATCCGGGGATATGCGGGTATGCGCGTCTCGCGGCGGTGCACTGCTCGCCGCTTCGGACGGCCGCGCGCGACCGGGAGCACGCGGTTGCGGTCGATCTGCGCGCCGGCAGGATCGCCGAAGACGCGATCGAGCGCCTGCGGCGGCCTGTGCTGCGGCACCGGCGGCGGCTTCAGCCTACGCTCTGCGCCTCCGGCATGCGCAGCCAGCTCTCGAGGTCGTCGGCCGGGAGCGGCGCGCAGAACAGCAGGCCCTGCGCCAGCGTGCAGCCGTGCTGCTGCAGGAACACCCGCTGCTGCTCGGTCTCCACACCCTCCCCGACCACGTTGAGCTTGAGGCTGCGCGCCATGGCGATGATGGCGGTGACGATGGCGCTGCTGTCCGGCGTCGCCGGTATGTCGGCGACGAAGGAGCGATCGATCTTGAGCGCGTCGATGGGGAAGCTGCGCAGGTAGCTCAGCGACGAGTAGCCGGTACCGAAATCATCGATCGAGAGCTGCACCCCCATCGCTTTCAGCGCCTCGAGCATGCGGCGCGTGTCGAGCGCGTCCTGCATGATCATGCTTTCCGTGAGCTCGAGCTCGAGGCGGCGCGGGTCGAGCCGCGCGTCGGCCAGCGCCGAACGCACGATATCGAGGAGCGCGCGGTCGCGGAACTGCCGGCTCGACAGGTTCACGGCGACGCGCGTGAGCGGCAGGCCCGCGTCCTGCCACAAGCGCGCCTGCAGGCACGCCTCCCGCAGCACCCACTCGCCGATCGGAATGATCAGACCGCTCTCCTCGGCGATCGGAATGAAGCGCTCCGGCGGTATCGGCCCGAGCTCCGGATCGGTCCAGCGCAGCAGCGCTTCCGCCGCGACGGCACGGCGGCTGTGCGTGATCACCTGCGGCTGGTAGTAGAGCGTGAGGTGCCCGAGCTCGAGCGCTCGCCGCAGCTTCACCTCGAGCGAGAGCCGGTTGTACATCGCGGCGTTGCTCGCCCGGTCGTAGAAGAAGTAGCTGTCGCGCCCGGCCTCCTTGGCCTGGTACATGGCGGCATCGGCGTTCTTGAGCAGCGCCTCGGCGTCTTCGCCGTCCTGCGGGTAGACGCTGATGCCGAGGCTCGCCGTCACGGCGATCTCGTGCTGATCGAGCCGGATCGGTTCGGACACGGCAGTGAGCAGGCGCGCGGCGACGCGCGTGACTTCCTCGGGGCTCTCGACGTCCTGCAGCGTCACGATGAACTCGTCGCCGCCGAGGCGCGCCACCACGTCTTCGATCTCCGACGTGCTGTTGCGCGCCTTGCGCACCGAACCGACCAGGCGCGCCGCGACGGCCTGCAGCAGCCGGTCGCCGAGCGCGTGACCCAGGGTGTCGTTGATGCGCTTGAAGTGATCGAGGTCGAGGAACAGCAGCGCCACCTTGCGCCGGTGGCGCGCCGCGTGCGCGAGCGCCGCCCGCAGATGCTCCTGGAACGACTGGCGATTCGGCAGGTTGGTGAGGTTGTCGTAGTACGCGAGGTAGCGGATGCGCTGCTCGGCGCGCCGCCGCTCGGTGATGTCGCGCACCACACCGACGTAGGCGGCGTTGTGCTCGCCCGCCGCGCGCATGGTGGACACCCCCAGGCTCACGACCATGGGGGTGCCGTCGCTGCGCACGAACTCGATTTCGCGGTTCTGCACCGGCGTCCCGGCCTCGATCGAGGCCAGCTCGTCCGGAGACAGCAGCCGCATCAGGGATCGCGGAACCGTCTTGCCGACGAACTCCTCGCGCGTCACGCCGAGCATGTTGAGCAGCGTGTTGTTGGCCACCCGCACGACGCCGTCCTTGTCGAGGACGATCAGCCCGTCGTTCATGTTCTCGATGATGTGCTGCGCGGCGAACGCCGGCGTGATGTCGAGCAGGCGGTAGCGCGCCGTCACGTAGGTCGTGATGCTCACGCCGATGAGGACGATCAGGAAGCCGAACGGATACATGTCGATGCCGTACGACGGCAGGAAGTCGACCGCGCCGAACGATCCGATGCTCCACGCGACGAGGAGCAGCTTCGCGCGGCGCGCCGCGATGCTTCCCGGGCGGGCGCGTTTGTAGGCTTCCCAGTAGAGGTAGAGCGTGACGCCGAAATAGAGCCCGAGGAACAGTATCAGCAGCGTGCTGAACAGGTTGTAGCGGCCGTAGTAGCCCCAGGAGTATTGGTGCGGCGGGCCGAACGTTTCCGGCACCGCGGCGATGGCGAGCGCCATCGCGAACGAGGCGATCCAACCGGCGATCAGCAGCCGGTACAGCCGGTTGCGCGGGCGCAGCAGGCTCCAGGTGAACTGCAGCGTCAGGGTCGGGATGAACGCGACGCCGATGTTGCCGAAGCGGATCCAGGCATCGGCGGTGACGGCATCGGGCGCCACGTAGCCGGCGCTGAAGCCGACGAACCAGACGGCGATTCCGAGCGTGACGAAGAAGTAATTGACGCTCGCCTTCGACCCGCGCTCGCGAATGACGATGATCGTGCCCAGGGCGAGGGCCGGGAGCGCGCAGGCGAGCTGGAGCAGCGCGTAGCCGTTGTGCGCGTAGGCGCCGAAATCGAAGTGCATCGAGTTCAACTCACCCTGCCCGCACGCGCGAGCACACCTGTGTACATGACGGGCTCCTGGGGTTCGCTCGCTAGGGCGCCACCTTGCCTGGTTACGTTCGACGGCGCGCCTACGCGCACCGCGGCTCGTTGCTGGATAGCAGCAACATGTGTGCCAGAATTTCCGCCGGCCGATTTGCTGGCGGCTCCGGTACCCGCGTCCCTGCCGCGTGCCTCGCAGACGTCGGACGGCAGATCCGGCCGAGACTGCCTCCTTAACGGTAGCGGCGTCCTTTTTCGGGTGGTTTGCGGCACCCCTCGGCCAGCCGGTGCGACGGCGCTTCGGGCCAAGGGCGAGAACCGCGGAGTCACCGATACTTGCAGTGCCTACTTCATGCGGAATCACGGGCCGCAAGTTGGTCCCTTTCTTGCAGGGAAATAGCTGCCACAGACGACAGCGGGCACGAGAACCCGTACGGACCGATCACCGGCATCGAGCGGCCGCCTGCGAGAAGCGGGCGGCACGCAATCGGGGGATCTTTCCATCCATGGTTGGAGCGAACCGAGCGCCTGCCGCCTTGCGGGCGCACGCGGCCGTTGCCGCGAAGCATGAACCGGCCTGCCGCCCGACGCGCGTGCAGCCGCTTGTTTCTGAGGTGAGAGAGACGATGCATGCTCCCCAATCCTCCGACGCCGCGGGCCAGGCGCCGCGCGCGTCGGCCGAGCGCGTCGCGCAGATACGCGACTGGCTGATCGCCGCTGTCGCCGAACGCACGCGCCTCCCGCCGGGCGAAATCAAGAGCGACGAGCCGATGTACCGCTACGGCATCGACTCGCTGGAGCGCGTCAACATCGCCTATCAGCTCGAGTGCTGGATCGGGTTCGAGGTGAACGAAGCGACACTGGCGCATCTCGAAACGATCGACGAGGTCGCAGCACACCTCGCCGGCATCGAGGCGGCGCGCGGCCGATGAGCGAGGCGCAACCGGACCTGCCGCTCGCCCTCGGCAGCGTGCGCGAGGCGCTCAGCCGCCGCGGTTTGCGCGCGCTGGACGAAGTGGCAACGGGCGTCGAAGCGGCGCTCGCGCGCCTCGCGGCGATCCATCCCTGGGCGTTCCACCTGCATGTGCAGCGGGGCGCGGACGCGACCGCGCGCGTGGTCGCAGCGTCGGGCGCGGAACGCGAGTGCATCCTGTGGACGCACAACATCTACCTCGGCCTGAACCGGGAACCGCGCGTGATCGAGCGCACCCTCCGCGCCCTCGAAACCTACGGCACCGGCGCGGGCGCGTCGCCGCCCGTGGGCGGTTTGACCGGCCTGCACGACGCACTCGCGCGGCGGCTGGCGCAGATGCTCGGCAAGGAATCGGCGCTCCTCTTCTCGACCGGCTATGCCGCCAACCTGAGCGCCCTCTCGGCCCTGCCCGCGCGCGGCGACCTGGTGCTGCTCGACCGCGAGAGCCACGCGAGCATGCTCCAGGGCGCGGCGCTCTCCGGCGCCCGGTGGATGGTATTCCGCCACAACGATCTCGCGGACCTCGAGCAGATGCTCGCGCGCGAGGCCGGCAGGCACCCGAACGTGTACGTCGCGGTCGAGAGCGCCTACTCCATGAGCGGCGACCTGTGCCCGCTCGTCGAGCTAGTGGCACTCAAGCGCCGCTACGGCTTCCGGCTCTACGTGGATGAAGCGCACACCTTCGGCTTCTACGGGACGAAGGGGCGCGGCTACTGCGAGGAGCAAGGCGTCCTCGACGAAGTCGACTTCATCACGTCCACGTTCTCCAAGGCGACGGCCGCGCTCGGCGGCTTCGTCGCGGGCAAGGCGTCGCACTGCACCCTGCTCGCGCTCTCGGCGCGCAGCTACCTGGCGCAGGCGTGCTTTCCGCCGGCGCTCGCCGCCACCGTCCTCGCCGCCCTCGACGAGATCGAGACCAACCCGGCGCTCGCCGCGACGCTGCACGCCAACAACCGCTATATGCGCCGGCGCCTGACCGACGCCGGCTTCGACCTCGGCACCAGCAGGAGCCCCATCATCCCGATCCGCGTCGCGGACGTGGCGACGCTCTACGAGCTCGCGGCGCGCCTCGCGCAGGACGGCGTGTTCGCCCAGCCGATCACGGAACCCGGTGTGAGCCCCGGCGAGTCGCGCCTGCGCTTCGTCGTCACCGCGCGCCATACGCGCGCACAGATCGATATCACGGTCGACGCGCTGGTGCGCCACGCGCGGGCGCTCGGCCTGCTCCCGGAGGCGCGGCATGCTGTCTGAGGAAGAACAGTACCTGCGCGACCTCGCGCGGCGCTTCACCGAGCGCGAAATCCTTCCGGTGCGCGCGCGCCTCGACGAGACCGGCGAGTTTCCCGTGGACATCATCCGCAAGGCGCACGCGGCGGGGCTGCTCACCGCGCACGTTCCCGAGCAGTACGGCGGCGGCGGCCAGGGGCTGTTCGCGATCTGCCTGATCGCCGAAGAGATCGGCTACGGGTGCGCTGGGATCGGCACCTCGCTGCTGGTGAACTACCTCGGCACGAGCACCATCCTCCTGTACGGCGACGCCGCGCAGAAGCACCGCTACATGTCCGAGTACTGTGCGAAGCCGACGCTCTTCAGCTTCGCCTGCACCGAGCCCGAGGCCGCGTCCGACATGGGGAGCATCCGCACGACCTACGAGCGGCGCGGCGACACGTACGTGATCTCCGGGCAGAAGGCGTTCATCACCAACGCCACCTACGCCGACTACTTCACGGTGTTCGCGAAGCGCAAAGGCGAAGGTCGGGCGCTGCAGTCGCTCACCGCGTTCGTCGTCCCGGGCAAGGCGCCCGGCGTGAGCGTGGGAGCGCCCATCCGCAAGCTCGGTCAGAAGGCCTCGAACACGGCTCCGGTCTACTTCGACGAGGTCGTGGTGCCCGCCGAGGCGCGCCTCGGACGCGAAGGCGCCGGCTTCATGGTCGCCACACACGCGCTCGCCCGCTCGCGCCTCGGGATCGGCGCCGCGGGCGTGGGCCTCGCCCGCGCCGCGCTCGACTGCGCGTTCGAGTACGCACGCCGCCGCCGGCAGTTCGACAAACCGCTCACCGACTTCCAGGCCGTACAGTGCGAGATCGCCGAGCTCTGGGAGCGCATCGCCGCCCACCGCGCGCTCGTGCACTACGCGGCGCGCCGCTACGACCGCGGCGAGGCCGGCTTCAGGCACATCTACGCCGCGAAGGATTCGTGCTCCAGGATGGCGCTCGAGGTCGCGAGCCGCAGCCTCGCGATCCTCGGCGCCTACGGTTACACCTGCGATTTCCCGGTCGAGAAGATGCTGCGCGACGCCCGTCTGCTCGAGATCTACGAGGGATCCTCGACCATGCAGCGGCTGATGCTGTTCAACGAGCTGCTTCGCAATGGCACCGAACCGTAACGCCGACCCCGGGCGGCCCTCGGTGGCGCTCGACCGCTGCACCTCCATCGTGGAGGTGCTGAAGCAGCGCGCCGGGGCGACGCCCGAGTGGCCCGTCTTCACGTTCCTGCAGAACGGCGAGACGCCGCTCGAACCCCTGACGTTCGCCGACCTCGATGCGCGCGCCGAACGCTTCGCGCGGCGCCTGCGCGGGACGCTCCCGCCCGGCAGCCGGGTAGTCGTGATGCTGCCGGCGGGATACGCCTTCCTCGAGGCGCTCTTCGGCTGCTTCTATGCCGCGTGCGTCCCGGTTCCCGTCGCCGTGCTGCGAAAGCGCGATCTCGATTTTCCGCACCGGCGCGCCTCCGACGACACGCCCCTCGTCGAGAAGATCGCACGCGACGCCGACGCGGCGGCGATGATCACGTCCGCAGAGCTGTCGCGCATACTGCGCGAAGCCGAGAGCGCGCCGCACCTGCGCGCGAGCGCCGTCCCCCACATCCTGCCGGAAGAGTCCGCCGGCGCGGGCGCCGCGCCGGACGCGGGCGAGACCGCGCCGCCCGATCCGGGCGCCCTTGCCTACCTGCAGTACACCTCGGGCTCGACCGGCGATCCGCGCGGCGTCATGGTGAGCCATGCGAACGTGATGGCCGCGGTGCGTGGTTCCGCGGCGGCATTTGCGATCGGCGAGCGCAGCCGGTTCGTGAGCTGGCTGCCGCACTATCACGATATGGGGCTCGTGGGCTCGATCCTGCAGACGGTGTACAGCGGCGCCCAATGCTGGATCATGTCGCCGCAGGCCTTCGTCGCGAAGCCGGAGCGCTGGCTCGCGGCGATCAGCCGCTTCGCGGCGACGATCTCGGGCGGCCCGAACTTCGCGTACGACCTCTGCGTGCGCAGCGCCGCGCACCGCGCGCACGCATTTCGCCTGCACACGTGGGAGTGCGCCTACAACGGCTCCGAGCCGGTGCGGCTCGAGACCCTGGAGAAGTTCGCGGCCGCATTCGCGCCGAGCGGCTTTCGCCTCGAGAGCTTCCGACCCTGCTACGGACTCGCCGAGGCGACGCTGCAGGTGAGCGGCGGACCGATCGGCCGAGTGCCTGCGGTACGAACGATGTCCGACGAGAAGACCGCGGAAACCGCGCTCGCGCGCGTGAGCGTCTCGTGCGGGCGGCCGGTCGAAGGCGTCTCGGTGCGCATCGTGGATCCGAAGACGCTCGCACCCGTGCCCGACGGCGCCGTCGGCGAGATCTGGGTGAGCGCGCCCCAGGTGGGCGCCGGCTACTGGGGAAAGCCCGACGCGAGCCGCGAAGTGTTCGCGGCGCGCCCCGCCGGGGCATCGGACGGCCCGGTCTTTCTTCGCACCGGCGACGCCGGCATGCTCGTCGACGGCGAGCTCCACGTCCTCGGGCGCTACAAGGACGCGATCATCCTGAACGGCGTGAATCATCAGCCCGAGCCGATCGAGGCGACCGTAGCGCTCGCCGGCTCGACACAACGCCTCGGCACCGCGGCCGCGGTCGGCGTTCCGCTCGATGGACGCGAGCGCCTCGTGGTCGTCGCGGAGCTCGGAGGGCGTGCCCTCCCCGCGCCGGCCGCGCTCGCGGAGCTTTGCCGCGAGGTGCGCGCGGCGATTTATCGCGTGCACGATCTCGCGGTACACACGCTGGTGATCGTGCCGTATCTCTCCCTGCCGCGCACGACGAGCGGAAAGGTGCGCCGGCACAAGGTCAAGCAGCTCTTCCTCGCTGGACGGCTGAACGTCGTCCATGCCGACGGTACGCTGCCGGTTCCGGACGCGGGCGGCGGCGCGGCTCGAGGCGAACAGAACGGCCGCGCCCGGGTGCGCTCGAAGATCGCCTGAGCGGCGATCGTCGGTCGAACGCCCGCCTGAACGTCGGTGCGTCAGTCGTCGTCGCGCTCGGATATTACCTTTCCGGTCGCCGCGTCGACCTTCAGTTCGCGCTTCCGGCCGTCGCGGTACGCCTCCATTTCCCACTGCCCGTCGTCGAAATCGACGTCGACGACCGGCGCGTAGCCCTGTTGCTCGAGCTTCTCCAGGATGGCGGACAGCGGCAGCGCGTCCTTGGGCGGACGCCCCTCCGCTGCCGAGACGACGACGGGTATCGCCAGCGCCAGTATCAACGTGCTGCAAGTGCCGAGGTGGATGTGCATGGGCTCTCTCCGTGGCGCACTTCGGGCGGCATCCGGGGAACGCAGCGCGAATCGCTGCGCCTCGACCGGCGCGCGGATGTGGCACCGCCAGTTCATCATTTCCTGGCGCTCGAATCAGGGGGACAAACGACAGGGATATGTGGCACCCCTCCTCCGGGTGGGGTGCGAGCGAGGCCGCCCGAGCGGGAAGTCAGTCGCTGGAGCAGGCCCGCTTGCCCTCTTCCGCGCGTTCCCGGTGGCGGGCCGCCTGCATGAGCAGCATGAAAGTCACCGGCGTCGTCACGGTCATGGCGATGCCGATCAGGATCTCCCGAAGCACCAGCCGCTCTTCGAGGACGCTGAAAAGGATCATCGAGGCGATCAGCACCGACCCGGTGCCGAGCGTCGTGCCCATCGTCGGCGGGTGCACCCGGTCGTAGAAGCTGCGCAGCCGCAGCAGCCCTACCGATCCGATCAGCGCGAGCGTCGCGCCGAGCAGCAGGAACGACCCTGCCAGCACCGCGGCCCAGCCGGGAATGCCGCTCATTCGATCACCTCCCCGCGCAGCAGGAACTTCGCGAGCGCCGCCGTCGCCACGAAACCGAGCAGCGCGATCGCCAGCGCGATCTCGAAATAGAGCGGGCTCCCCTCGCGCATGCCGAACGCGAGCGTCAGCAGCATCGCGTTCACGTACAGCGTATCGAGCGCGAGCACGCGGTCCTGCGCCCGCGGTCCGCGCAACAGCCGCACCATGGCGCACACCATGGCGAGCACGAAGAACGTCTGCGCAATCAGTATCGCCCAGTGAAGGAACGCCGCCGTCATTCGAAAATCTCCCGTAGCCGCCGCTCGTAGCGGCCCTTGATCGTTCGTATCCATGCCTCCCGGTCGATGAGGTCGAGCACGTGGATCGTGACGACGCTGCGCTCCGGATCGTAGCGCACCCACGCCGTTCCCGGCGTCGCCGTAATGATGCAGGCGAGTACCGCGAGCCCCGCCCGGCTGCGCAGCTCGACCGGTATGTCCAGAAAGTCCGAGGTCTGCTTGCGCGCGCCGAGGGACAGCACGATGCGCGCGACCGCGATATTCGAGCGCACGATATCGATCAGTACCAGCCACGCGAGCGGCAGGACCGCTCGCCAGCGCACGCGCTCGTCCGGCGTCTGCAGCCTGGCGTACGCCCGGGCGCTCGCTATGCCGACGGCGGCGCCGAGGACGACGTGCCCCGGGTCGAGCGTCTGGTTGAGCAGCAGCCACATCCCGGTGAGCAGCAGCACGAGCAGCGGATACGGCAGCCAGCGCTTCATGGCGTCACGGAAAGCACCTCCCGAGCGTAACCCCGCGGATCGTGCAGCGCGGCCGCCGCGTCCCGCACGTAACGCATGACGGGACCGGCGGCGACCGTGAGCGTCAGGCAGACGAGAACGAGCAGGCCCACCGCCGAGAACTCGATAAGCCGTACCCGCGGCACCGCGCCTTCCGGCGCCATCCAGAACGCGCGCACGCCCGCCCGCCCGAGCGCGACGACCGCGGCGATCCCGGAGAGCGTGATCAGCGCGATCAGCAGCCACGCCGAGTCCGGTACGGGCGTGGCGGCGAGCAGCCCCGCGAACAGCGCGAACTTGGCGATGAAGCCCGGAAGCGGCGGCAGTCCGGCAATGACCAGCGCAGAGCAGGCGAAAACGAAACCGAGCAGCGCAATGGTCGCGGGAATCGCCACACCGACCTCCTCCTCGGGCTGCGCCTCCTCTTCGATGCCGAACGCCTCCGCGGTCAGTGCCAGCATGTCCGCCGCCGGGTTGCGCGCCCGCTCGATCAGCTCGCCCAGCAGGAAGAACGCCCCGACGCCGAGCGTCGAGGCGACGAGGTAATACAGCGCCGCCGCCGTAACTGCGGCGTCCGCCACGCCGACGGCCGCGAGCAGCGTCCCGGCGGACACGACCAGACTGTAAGCGGCGATGCGCTGCAGGTCCTGCGAGGCGAGCATGCCGACGCTGCCGAAGAGGAGCGTGAGGCATCCGCCGTAGAGCAGCCACCCGCCGAAAGCGGGCGCCGGTTCGTCGCCGCCGAAGAGTAGCAGCCAGACGCGCAGCACGGCGTACACACCGACCTTGGTGAGGATCGCGAACAGCGCCGCCGCCGGCGCGCTCGCCGCACTGTAGACGCCCGGGAGCCAGAAGCCTAGCGGCCACATCGCCGCCTTCACCAGGAACGCGATGCCAAGGACGGCGGCCCCGGCCTGGACCAGACCACGATCGGCTTCCGGCACCGCGTTTATGCGCGCACCGAGGTCGGCCATGTTGAGGGTGCCGGTGACGCCGTAGAGCAGGCTCACGCCGATCAAGAAGATCAGCGAAGCAGTGAGGTTCACGGTGATGTAGTGCAGGCTCGTGCGCACGCGCGCGGCGCCGGCGCCGTGCAGAGCCAGCCCGTACGACGCCGCGAGCAGCACCTCGAAGAACACGAACAGATTGAACAGGTCCCCGGTGAGGAACGCCCCGTTCACTCCCATGAGCAGGATCTGCACCAGCGCGTGGAACCGCGGCGCCGCGCGGTGCCAGCGCGCGAGCGAAAACAGCAGCGCCGCGAACCCGAGCACGCTCGCGAGCAGCACCAGCAGTGCCGAGAGCCGGTCGGCGACGAGCACGATCGCGAACGGCGCCGGCCAGTCGCCGATGCGGTACACCGCCGTCGCCGGCGCGTCGACGACCCGCACCAGCGCCGCCGCCGCGGCGATCAGGAGCAGCGTGGACACCACGCTGATCGCGCCCTTCAGCGCATGACGGCGTTCCTCGAAGAGCAGCATCAGCGCGCCGGTCGCGAGCGGCAGCACCACCGGCACGACGACCAGATGCTCGCGCAGCACGCTCACTCGCCCGGCTCCCGGCCGTCCACGTGATCGGTGCCCGTGAGGCCGCGCGCCGCGAGCAGCACGACGAGCAGGAGCGCGGTCATGGCGAAGCTGATGACGATCGCCGTCAGCACCAGCGCCTGCGGCAGCGGATCGGCATAGGCCGCCGGATCGGCCCCGGGACCGGCCGGCACGATCGGCGCCGCCCCGCTGCGCAGGCGCCCCATCACGAAGATGAACAGGTTGACCGCGTAGGAGAGCAGCGACAGCCCGATGACGACCTGGAACGTGCGCGGCCGCAGCAGCAGCCAGGTGCCGCAGCCTGTCAGCATGCCGATAGCCAGTGCGACGATGAGCTCGTTCATGCCGGCGGCCGATGGCTGCGGATCGACTGGTGCGCGAGCGCGATCAGGACCAGCCCGGTGGCGCCGACGACGAGCACGAACACGCCGACGTCGAACGCGAGGGCGCTCGGAACGTGCAGCTCGCCGACGATCGGCAGCTCGAGATGCGCCACGTGCGAGGTCAGGAACGGTCGGGCGAACAGCCACGCGCCGGCGCCCGTGGCGGCGCCGAGCAGCAGGCCGGTGCCGATCCAGCGTATCGGACCGATCCCGATACGCGCCTCCGCCCAGCGGGTGCCGCCCGCCATGTACTGGAGTATCACGGCGACCGCGAGCACCAGGCCGGCCACGAAGCCGCCGCCCGGGAGATTGTGCCCGCGCGCCAGCAGGTAGAACGCGAGCACATAGATGATCGGGAACACCAGCCGCATGATGACGCCCGGAACCAGCAGCGCGTCGGCCGGGTTCGCGCCCCCCTGCCCCCGCCGCTGCGGCAGGTCGACGCTCTCGGGCGCCGGACGGAACCGGCGCAGCAGCGCATACACGGTGATCGCCACCGCCCCAAGCACGGTGATCTCGCCCAAGGTGTCGAAGCCGCGAAAGTCGACCAGGATCACGTTCACCACATTGGTGCCGCCGCCTTCCGGCTGTGCCCGCTCGACGAAGAAGCGCGATATGGTGTCCGGCATCGGCCGCGTCATCATGGCGTACGCGACCGCCGCGAGACCGCCGCCGGCCGAAACGGCTATGGCGAGATCGCGCAGGCGCCGGGGCAGCGCCGCGCGCGCCCCAGCCCATGTCCACTCGAACGGAATGCGCTTCGGCAGCCAGCGCAGCCCGAGCAGCAGGAGCACGGTGGTCACGATCTCCACGAGCAGCTGCGTCAGCGCGAGATCCGGAGCGGAGAACCAGACGAAAGTGACGCACGTCGCGAGCCCCGCGCCGCCCGCCAGCATGAGCGCGGCCAGCCGATGAAACTTCGCCTGCCACGCCGCGCCGAGCGCGCACAGCGCGCCGACCAGCCAGACGATTCCGAGGACGTAATCCCCCGCCCCCGACGCCGCCCCGTTCCCGCCGAGGCCGCTCCGGTAGAGCGGCCACACGCCCGCCGCAATGGCCAGAACCGCGAGCCAGCGCAGCTGCGGCTGCAGCCGCCGCGTGCCGAGCACCCGCTCGAGCGCGCGCGCCCAGCGCAAGGACAAGGTAGCGAGCATGCGATCAAAGATGTGCCGGCCGTCGATCGGCGGCAGGAACGGCGTGGTGTCCGTGTCCCGCGCGAGATGCCTGCGCAGGAGCAGGTACAGCACCGTTCCGCCGGCGAGCGCGAGCAGACTCATGGCGAGCGGCAGCGTGAATCCGTGCCAGGGCGCGAGACTATAGGTCGGCGTGTCCGCGCCGAGCACGGCGTGCACGGCGACGGCGAGCATCGGGCCGATCGTCAGTCCGGGCAGAACCCCGACGACGACGCAGGCGAGCACGAGGATCTCGATGGGAAAGCGCATCCAGCGCGGCGGCTCGTGCGGCTCGCGCGGCAGCCCCTTGGGATCGGGACCGAAGAAGACGCCGATAATGAAGCGCAGCGAGTAAGTCACGCTGAACATCGCTCCCACCGTCGCCACGTAGGGCAGCGAGCGATCGAGGAGCGGCGCCGGGCCGCTCGCCTGCAGCGCCTCCGCGAAGAACATCTCCTTGGACAGGAACCCGTTGAGGAGCGGGACGCCCGCCATCGCCGCGGCCGCAACGATCGCGAGCGTGGCGGTGATCGGCATGAAGCGGCGCAGCCCGTTGAGAATGCGGATATCCCGCGTTCCGGTCTCGTGGTCGATCACCCCCGCCGCCATGAACAGCGACGCCTTGAAGGTGGCATGGTTCATCATGTGAAAGATGGCAGCAACCGCCGCAACCGGCGTGTTAAGGCCGAGCAGCAGCGTGACGATGCCGAGATGGCTGATGGTCGAGTACGCGAGCAGCCCCTTCAGGTCGTTCTGGAAGATGGATATGTATGCCCCGAGCACGAAGCTGATCAGCCCGGCCCCGCCCACGATCCACATCCACGCCTCGGTCCCCGCAAGCGCCGGCCACAGCCGCGCCATCAGGAACACGCCGAGCTTCACCATGGCGGCCGAGTGCAGATAGGCCGATACCGGGGTCGGTGCGGCCATCGCGTGCGGCAGCCAGACGTGGAACGGGAACTGCGCGCTCTTGGTGAGCGCCCCGAGCAGCACCAGTATCAGTGCCGGGAGGTAGAGCTCGTGGGCGCGAATGCGAGCGCCGGCCGCGAGGACCGCGTCGAGATCGTAGCTGCCGACGATGCGCCCGAGCAGCACCACGCCGACGAACAGGCACAGGCCGCCGGCCGCGGTGATGATAAGCGCCATGCGGGCGCCGTCGCGGGCGGCGGGGTTGTGGTGCCAGTATCCGATGAGCAGGAACGAAAACAGGCTCGTCAGCTCCCAGAAGAACACGATCTGGATCAGGTTCCCCGACAGGACGGCGCCGAGCATCGAACCCATGAAGGCGAGCAGGAACGAGAAGAACCGCGGCACCGGATCCTGCGGCGACATGTAGTAGCGCGCATAGAGCACCACCAGGAACCCGATCCCGCTCACGAGCAGCGTGAACATCCACGCGAATCCGTCCATGCGCAGCGTGAAGTTCACTCCGAGCATGGGCAGCCACGCCAGCTCGAGCCGAACCGCCTCCCCCCTCGCCACCTCCGGATAGAACGTCCACGCGGCGAGCACCGCCGCGAGCGCGACGATGCCCGCGAGCCAGGCTTCGGCATTGCGCGCGTTCACGGGAAACAGCATCGCCGCCGCGCTGCCGGCGAAAGGCAGCGCCAGCAGGATCAGCAGCAGAAGATGCTCGACGGCGAGTGTATGCATGGCGCGGCTTGGAGCTTACTAAAGACGTTGGCGTCGCAAAATATGGATAGCGTGTCGCCTGACGCCAATGATCCGCGCGATCGGATAGCACGCTCGACGACGAGCAGCGGCACCATTGCCGACACCGAGTACCGCAATGGCGCCCGGCGCGAGCGCGCCGGCCTGATCGCATTCGTCGGCAGGTGATCCAGGCAAGCGACGCGCACACGAGCGCCCCGCCGCATTCGCGATCGGGGGATCGGCCATGGCCGGAACGGGACGCCCGCGCCGGGCCGGTTCGCGGCGAGGAGTCAGGGCGAACGCGAAAGGCGGAAGTACGTGAACGGCTGTTCCCGTCCGCCCGGGGTCAGATGCACTTCGCCGACCTCTTCCTGCAGCGTGAATCCGCTCCCCAGCTCGCGCAGGAGTGCCGCGCCGTCGTATTGAACGATATCGAGTCCGCTGCAGCGCGTCGGCCCGCCGACCGCAAACGTCGCCACGATCGCGTGGCCGCCGGGTTTCAACGTGCGCCGCAGCGCCGCGGCATACCGCGCCCGCTCGGCGGGCTCGGTCAGAAAATGAAACACCGCGCGGTCGTGCCACACGTCGAAGCTGCGCGGCGGCTGAAACTCGGTTATGTCGGCCTCGTACCACTCCACCCTGTCCGCTTTGGGTCCCAGTCGCTGACGGGCGTGCGCGAGCGCGGCGGCCGAGATGTCGAGAACCGCCAGGTGCCGGTATCCGGCCTCGAGCAGATGATCGACGAGCATGGAGGCGCCGGCGCCGACGTCGATAATCCAGGCGTCCGGCGAAACGCCGGTCTTCGCGATGAGCGCCAGCGAGAGCTCCGGCGTTCGCTGATACCAGCTGACCGAGTGCGGCGCCTGCTCGCGGTAAACCTGCTCCCAGTGCGCTTTGCGGTTCATTCTCGCCGATCCATACGTCGCCGCCTCGACATTATAGGGCCAGCGCCGCGTACCCGTCCTGCCGGCAGCCGCGGACGCGCTCCTGAGCGGCATTGCGTATCAGCGCACGGTAGTTCGTGGCGAGGTTGCCGGCGGCGATCATGCATTCGTGGATCGGCAACGCGCGCCGCGCAACACGCATCAGTCGGCTGACACCCGCCGCTCTCCTGCCGTCGGCCCGGCGGTGACGCGTACTTCGCTGAAGCCGGCCGTGTCGCCGGCGTCGCGAACGAAATGCCCCGGCGAGCGCCAGGTCGATGTACACGCTCTGGGGCGCCGACGATGCAGCCGGCATCGCCCCGGCAGGCGCCGACCCGCTCCCGACCGGCCGGCGTTGTTGTCTTCCGCGAAGTCGAGCTGCACACGGAGCCCCTCGCGGGCGAGCTCACCGCCTCGGACTGCGCGCCTGGATCATTGACCTAACTAACGGTGCCGGCCGGCGCCGGCACGGCGTTCCGCGGCCGGCGCGGGTCGCCGCGGCTTCGCGGATCGCCTCGATCATTTCTAATGTCGGGCTGCGCCCCGCCGCCGGGGCTCGCCGCGGCAACACCCGTTCGGTCGCCCGAGCAGGGCCATGGTGCCGCCCCAATAAGACAGAGGAGAAGTCCGACGGTCCGAACGAATTCGGGCGGCTTCTTGCGCGCGGCAGAGCCATGCGTGCACGCGGAATGCCGGGATTGACTTGCGTCAAAGCGGGTCCAAGTCGGTAGCGCTACCGTTTGGATCAAATCGCGGACGAGGGAAAAGCCGATGCGCGAAGCGATACGAATCATCAAGGACGAGCACACGGCAATCGCCGCCGTGCTGCATGGACTGCGATACCTGGCCCGGGAAGCGGTGCAAAAGAAGCAGCCCGTCAATTTCCACGTCCTGCACGCCATGCTCGACTACATCGTGGCTTTCCCCGAGCGGCTGCATCATCCCAAGGAGGATCGCTACCTCTTCAGCGCGGTCCGCAAGCGCAACCCCGGAGCCGCTCCGCTCATCGAACGTCTGGAAGCGGAGCACGTGAAGGGCGATCAGATGCTGAAGCGCCTGCAGCAGGGATTGCTCGCGTACGAGCGCGACCCGACGCCGCAGCAGGCGATGGAGTTCGCGAAGATCGTCGAGGAGTACTTTGATTTTCATTGGAAACATATGAGCCAGGAGGAAGATCAGCTGCTTCCGCTGGCCGAGCGGGTGCTCGAGGACGAAGACTGGGAGTACATCGCGCGCGCATTCCGCGAGAACGACAATCCGCTCTTCGGCCTGCGGCCGAAGGAGGAACTGTCGGCGCTCTTCCAGCGGGTGGTGAACATCGCTCCGCCCCCCATCGGGCTCGGGCCGGCGCCCTAGCGGTACGCCGGCAACGCGCCGCCCGCACCGAACGGCGGCACGAACCTGCCGCTAGCCCGGCCTCTGGCCCTGCCGGCGGGCACCGGGGCGCGCGCCGCACGTCCCCGCGAGTGCCTGCAGCCGCTCGAAATCGAGGATACGCAGGCTGCGGCCGCGCAGCGCGATCATCCCGTCGGCCTGGAAGCGCGAGAGCAGCCGGCTCACGGTCTCGAGCGCGAGGCCGAGGTAATGCCCGAGATCCTGGCGCGACATCGCCAGACTCAGGTCCGAGGCGGACAGGCCGAGCTGCTCGCGGCGCCGCGAGAAATCGAGCAGACACGCCGCCAGCCGTTCTTCCGCCGTCATGTGTCCGAGCAGCGCCAGCTGCTCGCTGTCGCGCACGATCTCGCGGCTCATGATGCGAAAGAGCTGGTGCTGCAGCCCCGGGACGCGCTGCGCCAGCTCCTCGAGCCGCGCGAACGGCAGCTCGCAGATCTCCGAGTGCTCGACCGCCTCCGCGTCGCACGGGTGGCGGTCGTCGTTGATGGCGTCGAAGCCGAGCAGCTCGCCGGGCAGGTAAAAGCCCGTGATGTGCTCGCGCCCGTCTTCCAGGAGCGCGGTGGTCTTGAGCGTCCCGCGGCGCACCGCGTAGATCGCATGCAGTGGATCGCCTACGCGATACAGAAATTCGCCCTTGCGGACCGGACGGCGACGCTTGACTACGCCGTCGAGCTGGCGCAGATCCTCCTCCGCCAGGCCCACGGGCAGGCACAGCTCGCGCAGGCTGCAGGCGTGGCAGGCGATCTTGAGGCTGGAGATGCTGATACGCTTAGTATTCGGCGGCACGATCCGGCAACGGCATGCCGGGCGAAGGGGGCGGACCGGCGACCGGAAGTCTAGCACATCCGGCCGGGCGGTTCAGAAGATCTTGCCGGGATTGAGGATATTGTTCGGGTCGAGCGCCCGCTTGATCGTGCGCATGAGCGCGATCTCTTCCGGGGTACGCGTATAGCCGAGAAACGGGCGCTTGAGCAGGCCGATGCCGTGCTCCGCCGAAATCGACCCGCCCCAATCCCGCACCAGCGCGTACACCAGATCCTCGATCTCGGCCTCCGGCTGCGTCCCGTCGCCGACCTTGACGGCGATGTGAATGTTCGAGTCGCCGATGTGGCCGAAGAACACGGTCCGCACGCCGGGCCACCGGGTCTCGAGCGCGCTGCGGCAGGTCTCGACGAACCGGCCGATGTCGCTCGTCGGGATGCTCACGTCGAAGCCGACGGCGGGCCACAGGATCCTGGGGAAGTCGCCCGAGCCGTCCCGTATCCGCCAGATGGCGCGGGACTCGGCCTCGGACTTGGCGATCACCGCGTCCTGCACCAGCCCCTCCTCCACCGCCTCTTCGAGCATCGCCTCGAAGCGAACCTGGTCGTGCGCCTGATCGGAACCGAGCGCTTCGACCAGTACGTAGCCCCCGTACCCGTAGGCGAGCGGCGCCCGAGCTTCCGGCACGTTGCGCGTGATCAGCTCGTAGAAGTCCGGCCACATCATCTCGAACGCGGCGAGCGTTCCCGCGAGCCCCTGTTTCGCATGCCGCAGCAGCCCGAGCACGGCGGCGTAGTCGGCGACGGCACAGAGCGCGGTGCAGGTGCTCTTCGGCTTCGGATGCAGCCGCAGCACCACGCGCGTGACGATCCCGAGCGTGCCTTCGGAGCCGATGAAGAGCTGCTTCAGATCGTAGCCCGCGTTGTTCTTGAGCATCTTGTTGAGCGAGGTCACGACCGTGCCGTCGGCGAGCACCGCTTCGAGCCCGAGCACGAGCTCGCGCATCATGCCGTAGCGGATCACATGGTTGCCGCCGGCGTTGGTGCTGACGTTGCCGCCGATCTGGCAGGAGCCGCGCGCTCCGAGGTCGAGCGGGAACAGGAAACCGGCCTGCTCGGCCGCTTCCTGCACGGCCTGCAGCGGCGTGCCCGCCCAGGCCGTAAGCGTCATCGCCCCGGCGTCGATCTCCTCTATTCCGTGCAGACGCTCGAGTGAGAGCAGGATGCCGTCGTCGATCGGCGTGGCGCAGGCGGCGAGGTTGGTCAGGCCGCCCTGGGGAACGATGGGGACGCGGCGTTCGTTGCAGGCGCGCAGCACGGCCGCGACCTCCGCGGTCGTCTTCGGCCGCACCAGTGCGAGCGGCGCATGGTCGCCGCGCCCGGTACGCCAGTCGTGCAGGTAGCGCCCGTCGATCTCGGCGCGCGGGACCACGTGCTCCCGCCCGACCGCGGCGCGCAGGGTCTCGAGTATCGAATGCGTCATGGCCTCTCCGCTCCTAGCCTGCGAGCATACCCGTTCGCGGGCGCGCCCGGCCAGCGTCATGCGCCCAGAAGCCGCGGCAGGAACAGGACGATCGAGGGAAACACGACGATGAGGGTCGTGCGCACGATCTCGGTCAGGAAGAACGGCATCGCGCCCTTGAACGTCTCCATCATCGGCACGTCCTTGGCGAGCGCATTGATGATGAACACGTTGAGCCCGACCGGCGGCGTGATCAGGCCGAGCTCCACCACGATCAGCGCGATGATGCCGAACCAGAGCTTGACCGCGTCCTCCGGCATGCCGAAATCGAGCGCGGAAACCACGGGCCAGAAGAACGGCATCACCAGCAGGATGATCGACAGGCTGTCCATGAGGCAGCCCAGAACGATCAGCGCGATGATCAGCAGTATCAGGATCGCGTACGGATCGAGGCCGCTGGCGACCGCCGCTGCGGCCGCCGCCTGCGGCACTCCGCCGCGCGACATGAAGATGTTGAGCAGCTCGGCGCCGAGCAGGATCAGGTAGATCATGCCGGTGGTCTTCGCCGTCTCTGTCAGCGAGTTGAGCAGTCCGCGCCACGCGAGCCGCCGGCGCGCGAGCCCGTATACGATCACCAGGAACACGCCGATCGCGGCCGCGGGCGTCGGATTGAACAGGCCGGCATAGATGCCCCCGATTACCAGCAGGAAGATGACCACCACCGGCAGCACCGCGAAGGTCGCTTCGCGCAGCTCCAGCCGGCTCACGCGCTCGCCTTTCGGGCCCGAGTCCGGCTTCACCATTACATAGATGCCGATGGTCAGCATGAACAGCAGCATCGCCAGGACGCCGGGGATGAACGCCGCCATGAACAGCGTCGCGATGTTCGCCTCCACGATGATCGCGTACACCACGAGCACGATCGAGGGCGGGATCAGGATGCCGAGCGTGCCGCCGGCGGCGAGCGCGCCGGTAGCGAGCGCCGGCGAGTACTTGTAGCGCCGCAGTTCCGGCAGCGCGATCTGGCCCATGGTCGAGGCCGTCGCGAGCGACGACCCGCACACGGCGCCGAAACCGGCGCAGGCCGCGATCGCCGCCATGGCGACGCCGCCGCGCATCCAGCCGACCCAGGCGTTGGCCGCGCGGAACAGATCGCGGCTCAACCCGACCTCGCCGGCGATATAGCCCATCAGCAGGAACATCGGCAGCACCGACAGGTCGTAGTTCGCGAATTTTCCGAAGGCGAGGTCCTTGAGCTGGTACAGGATGATCGTCGGGCCGTCGGAGAGGATGGTGATGCCGCCGAAGCCGACGGCCAGCATCGCGTACGCGATCGGCATGCGGATGACGATCAGGAACACGAGCACGCCGAGGCCGAGCAGGCCGATCTGCAGGGCTTCCATTACGCTACTCCTGGTCCGGCGGCGTCTCCGCCGGTTCAGGTCGCGGCAGCAGTCCCAGGGTCTCGGCGGTGCTGATCAGCGCCGCGATCAGCAGCAGGAACAGCGAGAACAGCATCGGCGGGAAGGCCCACCAGAGCGGGATGCCGATGATCGCCGTGTACTCCTCGTGCACGTAGTAGTCGTGCATGCCGATGCTCATGCGCCAGAGCAGGATGATCGAGAACGCGATCGCCACGAGCGCACCGAGGAGCTCCATCGCCATGCGCAGCCGCGGACCGGCCCAGAGCGTGAACGAGTCGACGATGACGTTGGCGCGGGCGAGCTGGCACAGCGGCAGGAAGGAGAACGCCGCGATGGCGATGCCGAACTGGACCAGCTCGAAGTCGCCGGCGATCGGCCTGTCGAAAAGGAATCCGCTGGTCGCGCTCCACGCGGTCATGAACACGATCGCGAGCAGCAGCATGCCGCCGAACCCGACCGCCCAGAGCCAGATGAACCGACGCACGAAGCCGACCGCGCGCGGCTCGGCGTGACCGCGTCCCGCCGATGCCAGTGCTTCGCTCAAGCCTGTCTCTCCCCGCTGTCTATAGTTGCTGCAATGTCTCGAGCGCGCTCCTTGCAGCCGGCGGTCTCGCCGCCGTTCCTGCGCCCCGGCGCGCTCTCGCTCGAATGAGGTCCCTTGCGGACTTCGTGCACTGCGCCCCGAGAGAGGGCTGGACGGGGCCGATCCGCCGCGCGGACGCGCGGCGGCTGTCGGACGCGACGGACGGGACGAGCCGCCCGCCGCTTTCGCCTTACTTGCTGCTGCTGTACTTGGCGATCAAACGGCGCGCCTCCTTCACCAGCGTCTCGCCGTCGATGCCCTTGGCCTTCACTTCCGCGATCCAGCGGTCGATGACCGGCTGCAGCCGCTGCTCGAACTTCTTCATCTCGGCGTGCGGAATCACGATGTGCTCGTTGCCGTTGTCGATCGCCATCTTGATGCCGACGTCCTCGGTCCGGGTCCACACCTTGGCGATCTCGAGCAGGAACTCGGTCCCCGAATGCTTGTCGATCACCGCCCGCAGGTCCGCCGGCAGCGAATCGTATTTCTTCTTGTTCATCGAGATCTGGAACGTCGTCGTGCCGAAGCGCACCCGATCCTCGCCCTCGATCTGGTACTTGGTCAGCTCGTGGATCTTGAGCGGCGGAATGATCTCCCAGGGAATCAGCGCGCCGTCGACGACCTTCTTCGAGAACGCCTGCGGCAGGTCCGGGACCGGCATGCCGACCGGATTCGCCCCGAGCGCCTCGAGCACCCAGGCGCCGGTGCGCGTCGGAATGCGCATCTTCTTGCCTTCCAGGTCGTTCACCGTGCGCACCGGACTATCGACCATATGGATGGCCTGCCCCGCGTGCACGTGCAGCGCGATCACCTTCAGCCCTTCGTACTCGGGCGCGAGGTACTTCTCGAACATGTCGCGCATCGCGAGGTTGGTCGCGGCGATGTTGTTCGTGTGAATGAAGGGCAGCTCGAACACCTCGGTGCGCGGAAACTGTCCGGCCGTGTAACCGTTGACGGTCCAGATGATGTCGACGACCCCGTCGCGCACCTGGCGGATCAGCTGCGGCGGCGTGCCGCCGAGCGACATCGAAGGATACACCTCGATCTTGATGCGCCCGCCCGAATCCTTCTCGACGCGCTTGGCCCACGGCACGATCATCTGCGTGTGCGCGGGCGACGTGGGCCCGAGGAAATGATGGAACTTGAGCGTGACTTCCGGCGCCGCCTGGCTTGCGCCCGCTAAGCCGAACAGCGCCGCCGCCGCAAAACCGACCAGGGTGGTGCGCAGAGACTTCTTCGTTTTCATCGCCTGACCTCCTACCCGATACTGCGTTGATGCCGGGCTCGCTTCTGCTCCGGCTCCTCGCCTGCGCCGGCCGCGGCTCACGGTACCGCCCGCTGCGGCGCGGCGCACGAAAAACCGGCGAGAACACTGCCAGACGCCCGGATCATGGTCAATGTCCGCTGTGCCGAGTTGCGTCGATAACCGCACGTTGCTTGCTCACCGGCGTGCCGAGGCGCCGGACTGGTGCCACCTGATCGGAACGACCGCCGCGTCGCTGCCCGGCGGCCGCGCGAGCGTCTTACCCTCGGGATCGGCGAGCGCCCCCTCGCGCGCCGCGCGCAGCGCCGCCGCGCGTTCGCTGTCGCTCATGCCGGGCTGCGTCATGATCTCGAGCATGTGCGCGAAGCTGCCCTTGCCGCGCGCGTGCGTGTCGGAGTAACCCTTGATGAGCCGCCCGCAGAGCGCGATCTCGAGCGCGAGCTTCGCGTCGCGCGCGAGCGCGGCGACGACCTCGTCCGACCAGCGCTCGATCAGCGCCTGCTCTTCGGCGTAGCGCAGCGTGTGCGGTCGCCACCACCTGAGGCTGGCGAGCAGGCGCAGCAGCAGCAAGCCGTGCAGCGTCGAGGTCCGGATGTGCAGGCTCACGTTGAGCCGGCGGCCGCGCCGCTCGGCCCAGGCGCGCACGCGCCGCGCCAGTGCCGCGGGAAGCACCGCGCACCACTCTTCGATGCCGGGCTTCATGAATTCGACGATCCGGACGATGTCGTCGCTTTTGGCCCCGACTTCGCGCTTGATGCGCTCGAAGCGCGTCGCGCGGCTCTTGAGGTCGGCGACCCGGATCACGTCCTCGTAGCTCATCCAGAGCGCGAGAAAGCGCGCATACGCGGCGGTCACCGGAAAGCCGCTCGCGCCGCGCACCTGCTGCTCGGCATCGTAGACCCGCGCCACGCGCTCGAGATAGAGATCGGCGTAGCGCCGGTCCTGGTAGTCGAGCTGCCGCCGATACCCTTCCTCGATGAGCGCGCGCACGTCGTCGGCGAAGCGTGCCGTACCCTGGATCGGCGCCGGCGCCGGACGCGCGGCCGCGGGCGCGTCCGCCGCGGCCGCCTCTCCGCCGCGCTGCGCCGCCGCGAAGCCGGCCGCGAATCCCCGGAGGCTCGCCTCCACGCCCTTGCCCGCCGCCCGGATCGCCTCCTCGTACGCCTCGCGTGGCATCGGCAGCAGTTCGCTGCCCGCGATCGCGCCGAGCATCACGGCGCTCACCGCCGTCCCGGCGCCGCGCGCCGCCGCCTCCATGTCGAAGAGGATCGAGCGCTGCGCGAAGCGCACGAGCGCCGCGTGCAGCGTCTCCGCATCGAAGCGCCCGTCCGTCATCGCCGCCTTCTCGGCGACGGTATAGATCCGGTGCGTCGAGGCGATGAGCGTGGTGCGCTCGGGATCGATGATGCCGTTCTGCACGGCGCGTGCGGCTTCGAGCAGCTCCGAGGAGATCATGAGATCGATCTCGCCCGGCACCGGCGCCAGCGCCAGCACGGGCTCCTCGCCCGCGAGCGCCGCGCGCGCCGCCGGCACGATCTCGACATAATAGGTCGTCGCGCCCGTGCGCTGCGCCACGCCCGGGATCGACGTACGCTGCACCGGGAACCCGCAGCGCTCCGCCGCGCTCGTGAGCCAGCCCGCAAGAACGCCGCCGCCCTCGCCGCCGAGGGCGCCGATGAGCACCGAGATCGGCCGCGGCGCGCTCATGCCGCCACCGCCGGCTTGCCAGCGAGTGCACGCAGCAGGCGGCCGCGCACGCGATGCACGAGACGCTCCCAGGCGCTCGGGTTCTGCACGATCTCGGCGCGGTAGAACGACGGACACAGCGTCGCCGCCTCCGCCACCTCGCCGCACAGGCCGCAGCCGACGCAGTTGTGGTTCACGGTCGCGACCGGATCGAGCTTCAACGGATCGCTGCTCTTCTTGATCGTGAGCGACGGGCAGCCGGAGAGACGGATGCAGGCATGGTCGCCGGTGCACACGTCTTCATCGACGCCGTAGCGCACGCGCACCACGCGCTTGCCGCTCTGCAGCAGCCTGGCCATGAGTGGACGGATGCGGCGCTGGCGCTCGAGCTGGCATTCGCCTTCGGCGACGATCACTTTGAGCCCCTTGAAGGGCGAGGTGAACGCCTCGCGCAGCGTTCGCATCATCTCCGAGACGCGGTAGGTGTGGACCGTTCGCAGCCACTGCACGCCCATCCCCTTGAGTGTCTTCTCGATGGTGATATCGGCGTGCGTCTGGCTGCGCTGCGCCGCCTCGAGGTCGACGTGCACCTCGGCGGCGCGCGGCGAGGACACGATCTCCTGCGTCCCGGTCGCGGAGCTGTAGCCGTTCTTCATGATGACGAGGATGCCGTCGTCCTTGTTGAGCAGGTTGCCGGCGACGCCGGAGAGCAGCCCGTTGTGCCAGAAGCCGCCGTCGCCCATGATCGCGACCGGCCGCTTCGCCATCATCGGTGTCACCGCCGCCGCGCTCGCGAGGCTCATGCCGTAGCCGAGGATCGAGTTCCCGAGCGAGAACGGCTCGAACGTCGCGAACGCATGGCAGCCGATGTCGCCCGAGACGTGCGCCGGACCGATCTCGCGCTGCACCAGCTTTAGCGCCGCGAATACCGGCCGCTCCGGACAGCCGACGCAGAACGTCGGCGGCCGCGGCGGCAGCGGCTTGCCGAACACGCCCGCCGCATCCTGGCGGCGCTTGTCGAGCGCTTCGACCCAGGTGCGCGCAGCCGCGACGTTGCCGCCGGCCGGATATTTCTCGAGAAAGCCGAGCAGTCCCCGCAGCATCACTTCGGCGGTGTACTCCCCCGCCATCGGCAGAAAGTCCTTGCCGTGAAGCGCCGTCTGCACGTCCAGGCGCCGCAGGATCGTCGCGATCTCCTGCTCGATGAATTCGGGCTGACCTTCTTCCAGCACGAGCACGGCGCGTTTGCCGGCGCAGAAGCGCGCGATCTGCTCGGGCACGAGCGGATAGACCGCGTTCAGCACGAGCAGCGGCACGCGGCTGCGGCCGTAGCTGTCGGCGAGCTCGAACTGCTGCAGCGCACGCAGGAGGCCGTTGTAGAGCCCGCCCTGCACGATGATCCCGACTTCGCCCGTGTCCGGCCCGCGCACCTCGTTGAGCCTGCGCTCGAGGATGAATTTGCGTGCGGCCGGCAGCCGCACTTCGCTTTTGAGCTTCTCCTGACGGAACGTCGCCGGCGGATGCGACAGCCGGTCGTACAGGAACTCCGGCGGGCCGGCGAGGAGCGCATTGCGCGAGATCGGCGGTGCGCGATTGTCCTTCGCGGGGAAACTGCCGTAGACATGACACGCGCGGATCCGCAGCTCCATCATCACCGGCATGCTCGACGCCTCCGACAGCTCGAAGGCGTTCTCGACGAGGCGCACGATCGTCGGCAGGTTCGGACGCGGGTCGAGCAGACAGATCGTGGACTTGAGCGCGAAGGCGTGCGTGCGTTCCTGGATAACGCTCGCACCCTCGCCGTAGTCCTCGCCCACCACGATCAGCGTGCCGCCGACAACGCCGGCGGAGGCGAGGTTCGAGAGCGCATCCGAGGCGACATTGGTGCCGACGATGGATTTCCAGGTCACCGCGCCGCGCAGCGGATAATTGATAGAGGCGCCGAGGAGCGCCGCCGCCGCGGCTTCGTTGGCGCAGGCCTCGACGTGCACGCCGAGCTCCCGCAGGTAATCGCGCGCCTGCACCGCCACGTCGAGGAGATGCGAGACGGGCGCGCCCTGGTACCCGCCGATATACGCGACACCCGACTGCAGCAGCGCCTTGGTAACCGCGAGGATGCCCTCGCCGCGAAACTCCGCGCCCTGCCCCAGGCGCAGCTGCTCGATCTCTTTATGAAAGGAAATTTCCATTAGGCTCGCCCGCCTCCTTTCGCCAAAAGTTGACCGGCGCGCTCGGCATCGCGCCGCGGCTTTCGCAGACCCCCGCAACGCGTGACTTCCGCATCTTAGCGGCTCATCATATGTATCAGGCAAATTTATTTACTGAATCGCGAGCATTTTGCCGATGAATTTCCGCCGCGTCGACCTCAACCTGCTCGGGGTCTTCCATGCGATCTACGA
>DASVBY010000110.1:0-11959 GCA_036381895.1 Burkholderiales bacterium
AGCGTGCGCGCCTCGGGATGATTGCGCAGGTACGTGGCGTGCGCCTGCACCACCGGGCGGAACTCGTCCTTGATGTCGAAGCGATCGAAGTCGAAGTAGATCGAGCGCTGCGAGGGACTGCCGTCGGCGCCCGCGGTCACCGAGCCGGCCGCGCCGCCCTGGCGCGAGGTGGTGAGGTCGACGCCCGGGACGGGCTTCGATTCGACCGCCTGCGGCGTCACGCGGGTCGCGGACCCGCGCTCCCCGGCGGCTCCCGGGGTACCCGCCGCGCCCTCGTCGGTGGGACCGGCTGCGCAGGCCGAAAGGAGCGCCGCAAAGGCGAGGCTCGCAAGCTTCGTCGGGATGGTTCTCATGTCACCCTCCTTGTGTTTATTGTAGTTGCGGAAGATAGCAGACCATGGCGCGCCGGTCTTGTGCATTCGAGGGGAGCAGCCGGGTGGTATCACTAGGGCGCAAGCCAGCGTCGTTCGCAAGCGACAGCAGCCGCGCGAAGAGCCCCTCGGCTAGAGCGATTTCAGGTACTCGGCGAGCTCGGCCTTCTCCTGGTCGGTGAGCCCGAGCCTGAAGTTGCGGTCGTAATGCTCGATCACCGCCGACAGCGTGGGGAAGCGGCCGTCGTGGTAGAAGCCGCCCTTCTGGTGCGTCCAGAGCCCCTTGAGCGGCGTCGTCCGGTACATCCCCTCGGGCGAACGCTCCGCCTGAAAACCGTCGATCCCGATATCGGCGGGCGGGTGCAGATTCGATCCCGGCTCGGTGTAGAGCGGCGGCACGTGACACGTCGCGCACTGTGCCTTGCCGGCAAAGAGCGCCTCGCCGCGCGCCGCCGCCGCGGCATCGAAGCTGCCCGCCGGAGGCTTGGGCGCCGCGAGCGACAGCTGATACAGATGCAGCGCCGGCAGCTTCGCGGTCACGAGATCCGGATCCGCGCGCACGTTCCACTCGCCGGAAGCGACCGCGAACGGATACTTCTGCGGATCGTTCAGCCGCAGATCGTAGAAGCTCCCCTGCCCGTGCATCTGCGTCACCGCCACGTACGCGTTCCAGTACGTGACCGACCCGAAGCCGGTGTACGTGTGCCGCTCGACACCGGCCAGTCCGAAGGCCGGGGGCAGCAGCACGGCCGCAGTCTTCCCGTCCGGGCGGAACGCCTTGCCGTCGTGCAGCAGCACCGCGTCGTATCTGCCCGGACCCCAGCTCATCAGCACTTCGCGCACGGCCTCGACACTGGTCCCGAGCCGCTCCGCAATCGGCCGGAGGTTCGGCGCGAGCGAGACGAGGCGCCCGACATTGAGGTCGCGATTCGCCCAGCCGTCGAGGCGCCGGCCGATGCCGGGCGCGAACGAGTCGTCGACCGTCGAATGGCAGAGCGCACAGGTGATGCCGACGCTCGCGAGGCCGCCGCTCTCGTCGAAGAACCCCTTCACGCCGACCACTGCATCGAGCCGGAGCAGCGCGAGCGTGGTGCCCGGGTCCGTCAGGTCGAGCTTGCCGGCGCGAAGCAAGCCGACTACCTGCGGCGGCAGCGCCTGCACATCGACTTTCAAACCCAGCTCGAGCGCGGCTTGCGGACTCAACCCCTGACCGACGCCCCCGCGTGCGGCGCCGTTGATCGCTTCGTGCAGGCGCAGCGTTCCGCCCCAGAACGCTTCATCGCCGAAGGTATCGAAGCGGAAGGTGCGCCGGCCGGCCTCGAGCGCATCGAGCGCCGGCGCATGCGGGCCATCGGGCGGGTCCCGGTCGCGCGCGAGCAGCGGCGCCGCAGCGATCGAGCCGAGCGCGAGGATACCGAACAGCCATCCGAACGACGGGCAGCGCGCCATCGCAGCCTCCTTGCAGTGAATCGAGTCGAGGAGCCGGCCCGCTCCGGGCCGCGTTCGAAGTCTGATAGCACTTCCGGGGAGCGGCGGTCTGTAACGACCGTCACAGTCCCCGGAGAGGCTATTCGCACGGTAGCGCCGCGAGGGCGCGGGAGTCGATGAGCAGATGGCCGCCGCGGGAGTACCGCACGATGCCGCGCTCGCGCAGGCGGTTCAACGCCCGCGAGATCTTCTCGCGGCTGACCGCGGTCATCTGCGCGATCTCCTCCTGTGTGAAGTAGGCATCGATCTCGATCAGGTCGCCCGCCGGGCGGCCGAACTCCGCGGCGAGCCGCAGGAGCACGCGGCTCAGGCGCGCGAGCGTGTCGCGCGTCGACAGCAGGTCCACCTGCCCGTAGGCGTCGGCGAGCACCTGGCAGATCGACTCGAGGAACTGCTGCAGCGCCGGCCCGTTGCGCTGCAGCACTTCGAATACGCGGTCGTACGGCACCGCGACCGCCTGCGTCGCCGCCAATGCGACGGCACGCTCGCGCCGCGGCGTCTCGTGCACGCACAGCTCACCGACGACCGCGCCGTCCTTGCGCAGATCGTAGATGATCTCGTGGCCCTCGGGCGTGATGCGGCCGACCTTCACGATGCCGTGACGTATGAAGAAGAACGTGCGGCGTTCGTCGCCGACGTCGTACAGGCGCGCGCCCTTCGGAAAGTGAAGCGGCGCGCCGTCCCGCAGCACCGTATCGCAGAGCTTGCCGCGGAAGTTCGCGGCCAGGGCGCCCGCCACCAGCGCCGCGACGGAAGCGGACGCCTCGTTCGAGAGCGCCGCCGGCAGGCGGTTCGCAAACGGGGTTCGATGCCCTTCGGCGATCATAACCGTTCCTCCACCCGATCCCGGACCGGTGAGATTAGACACCGGCGCGCACTCGGCCGCCAGCCGAAGGCCGATCGCCGCCCCCTGGCTCCGCGCCGCCGGGGGCTCAGGGCTTCGCGCGCAGATACTGCGCCGGGAAGTAGCCGATGTCGGCGCCGAGCCTTCCGGCCGCACGCAGCGGCCAGTACGGGTCGCGCAGCAGCTCGCGCGCGAGGAGCACGGCGTCGGCCTGCGCGGTCGCCACGATCTGCTCGGCCTGAAACGGCTCGGTGATCAGGCCGACGGCGGCGGTCGCGATCTCCGCTTCCCGGCGCAGCGCCTGCGCGAACGGCACCTGGTAACCGGGCCCTGCCGGAACGTTCGCGTCCGGCACCATGCCGCCGCTCGAGCAGTCGATCAGGTCGATGCCGATGGTCTTGAGCGCACGGCCGAGCGCGATCGACTGCTCGAGATCCCAGCCGCCCGGTACCCAGTCGGTCGCGGAAATCCGCACGAACACGGGCAGGTGCGCGGGCCAGGTCGCGCGCAGGACGCGCGCGACCTCGAGCGTCAGCCGCATGCGATTCTCGAGGCTGCCGCCGTAGTCGTCGCGCCGCCGGTTCGCGAGCGGCGACAGGAACTGGTGCAGCAGGTAGCCGTGGGCCGCGTGCAGCTCGATCACTTCGAAGCCCGCCTCCAGAGCCCGGCGCGCGGCCGCCTCGAACGCCGCAATCACGCCGTCGATATCGGCGGTCGTCATCTCGCGCGGGAGGTTGTGCTTCGGTGAGAACGCCACGGCGCTCGGCGCGACCGGCTGCCATCCGCCCTGCTCGGGCGGTATCGGCCCGCCGCCGAGCCAGGGCCTGTCGGTCGACGCCTTGCGTCCCGCATGCGCCAGCTGAATTCCGGGCACGGCGCCCTGTTCCTTGATGAAGCGCGCGATCGGCGCGAACGCGTCGCGCTGCGCGTCCGACCAGATTCCGGTGTCGTACGGGGAAATGCGCCCTTCGGCGGCGACCGCCGTCGCCTCGACCATGACCAGCGCCGCCCCGCCCACGGCGCGGCTGCCGAGATGCACGAAGTGCCATTCGTTAGGCACGCCGTCGACGGCCGAGTACTGACACATCGGCGAAACGAAGATGCGGTTGCGGAACTCGAGCTCGCGCAGGCGCAGCGGGGTGAACAGCACGGCAGACATCGAAAACCTCTCCTTCGCTTGGTCAGGCGCCGAATTCTACCCGGTGCTCGCCGCCGTGCCCCGCCGCTCCCTCGGGGCAGCGAAGTCCCGGCAACGGCCGGTCGTTACGGCGCGCGAGCGCTCGCCGCCGCATCCAGCGGAGCGCCGCGCGCCCGCTTATCGATTCAACCGCTGACCGCACCGCCGGCAGAGGCGGTGCGGCGACGGCGCAGGGCGCCGGATCATGGCACAATCCGCGCTTTCGCGATTACCGCTCGACTGGAGAAGCCAAACGATGACCGAAGCGTTCGCCGATGCGCTCGCACCGTTTCCGGTGCGCATCACCATTCCCGTCGCATGGGGCGAGATGGATGCCATGCAGCACGTGAACAACATCATCTACTTCCGCTACATGGAGAGCGCGCGCTTCGGCTATTTCGAGCGCATCGGCTGGGCGCGGCCGTTGCCGGATACCCGCATCGGCCCGATCCTCGCTTACGCCCGCTGCCTGTTCAAGTTTCCGCTGACGTTTCCCGATCGCGTGATCGTCGGCACCAAGGTGACGCAGGTCGAGCGCGACCGCTTCACCATGCGGCACCGGCTGATGAGCGAGCGCCACGGCCGGCTCGCCGCCGAAGGCGAAGGCGTGATCGTCGCGTACGACTACGGCGTCAACCGGAAGGCGGAGCTGCCGGAGGCGATCCGCACCCGCATCGAAGAGCTCGAACGCGGCTCCCCGCCGCTCCCGGAGTGGGCGTAGCGCCGGCGCGCGGATCGCTCGGCGCCTGTCGACGAAGGTCCGTTTTGTTCAAACGGGCGCATCCCGAGACCGTCGGATCGGACGGTGAACGGGCGCGCGGCATCGAAAAAGAAGCGGCGGCGCGGGCGCGCCGCGCCGCCGCCGACTGCGAGGAGCTCACCGTCCGCGCGTGCGAGCCGGCGATCAGATCTCGAAGAACACGGTCTCGTCATCGCCGTGAAACCGTATATCGAAGCGGTAGACGACCTGGCTGCCGCGCTGCTCGCGCTGGGCAATCAGCGTCTTGCGGCGCACCTCCCACTCGATCGAGTTGAGCACGGGATCCTTGGCGTTCGCCGCCTCTTCGTCCGAGAAGTACATGCGCGTATTGAGCCCGATGTTGATGCCGCGGGCGACGATCCAGAAGTTGATGTGCGGCGCCATCTCGCGGCCATGCCGGCCGATCACGGGCCCCGGCTTGATCGTCTCGAACCAGTAGAGACCCGTCTCGAAATCCGAGCACGCGCGACCCCAGCCGCGGAAGTGGGGATCGATCGGCTTGTCCTGGCGGTCTGCCGGATGGTTGTACTTGCCGGCGGCGTTCGCCTGCCAGATCTCGAGCAGCACGTCGCGCAGCGGCGTGCCCGAGCCGTCGATCACACGGCCCTCGATGCGGATGCGCTCGCCCTTGGTGTTCGGGCCGACCAGGACGTTGTCGAAGTTCTTTTCGAAGATCTCGAATCCCGCCTGCCTCGGCGCGAGGCCGATGTGCACGTACGGCCCCGCGGTCTGCGACGGGGTCTCCTTGAGGTAATCGAGCCGCTGCGTCATCACTTGGCCCCCTGGACGTAGTTTTCGAACGGAGTCGCGCGCGCGCCGCGCAGCACGATGTCGAAGCGGTAGGCGCGGTAGTCGAACGCGGCAAAGGCGTTGCGGTCCTGCACGGCGATCAGGCGCCGCGCGACGCTTTCATCGGGGATCGTCCGCAGGATCGGACACATCGGGATCAGCGGATCGCCTTCGAAGTACATCTGCGTGATTAGCCGCTGCGCCCAGCCGCTGCCGGAGATCGAGTAGTGGATGTGCGACGGCCGCCATTCGTTGTTGTGGTTGCGCCAGGGGTAGGGGCCGGGCTTGATGGTACGGTAGACGTAGTAGCCGTCCGCGTCGGTCAGCATGCGGCCGCAGCCGCCGAAGTTGGGATCGATCGGCGCGATGTAGCGGTCGTTCTTGTGGCGGTAGCGCCCACCGGCGTTCGCCTGCCACACCTCGACCAGGGCGTTGCGCACCGGGTGGCCGTTCTCGTCGCGCACGTAGCCGTGCACGAGGATGCGCTCGCCGATCGGCAGCCCGTCCTTCGCGTAGTTGAGGATCAGATCGTTGTCGAGCGGCCCGAGCTCGCTCGGATCGAACACCGGCCCGGTCACCTCGGATAGCGAGTTCTCGATCGCTATGAGGGCGTTCTTCGGGGAGCGCAGGATGCTCGTCTTGTAGCCGGGGGTGTACGCTGGGGGATGCAGCAGGCGGTCGCGCTGATAGAACTCGCCGACCCTGAAGCGTTCATCGTGCATGCGAATGGACTCCTCATTGGGAAGCGATTGCCGTACTCTAAGTTGAGAGGATTTCATGTAAATTGAAATCTTCAGCATCTTCGCATAACGTCTCGTTATGCTCGACAGCCTCGCGGGGAGCCGTATTCGGCTCCGGCACATTCACTGCTTCGTTGCGGTCGCGCAGGAGCACAGCATCGGCAAAGCCGCAGAACGGCTGCGCCTGACGCAGCCGGCGGTATCGAAGACGGTCGCTGAGCTCGAGGACATCCTCGGTGCGCGGCTGTTCGAGCGCGGGCGCGCCGGCGCGCAGCTCACACGCGAGGGCGAGCTGTTCCTGGGTCGGGCGATCGCGGTGCGCGAAGCCCTGGAAGCGGCGCTGAGCGTAGTGGGTTCGGTGACGACGCCGACCGAGACGCTACGGATCGGAGCGCTGCCGACGCTCGCTCCGGATCTGCTGCCCCCCGCGCTGCAGGCGCTGCGCCGCCAGCGCCCCGAGATGCGCGTGCTCGTGCGCACCGGCACGAACACGGCACTGCTGGAAATGCTGAAGGCGGGGACGCTCGATTTCGCGCTCGGCCGCATGGCCGAACCCGCGGACAGCGCCGGGCTCGCGTTCGAACTGCTCTACGTCGAGCCGCTGGTGCTGGTGACGCGGCCCGGACATCCGCTCGCCGCGGGCGCGGATGTCTCGCTCACCGACGTGCTTCGCTATCCGCTGCTCGTTTCCCTGCGCGGCACGACGCCGCGGCACAATGCCGAGACCCTGCTCCAGGCGCGCGGCCTGCGGCTGCCCGACAACTGCACCGAGACGCTCTCGGTATCGGTCGGACGCCTGCTGGTCAAGCAGTCGGACACGGTATGGTTCGTTTCGGCGGGCGCGGTGCGCGACGACCTCGAGGCCGGAGCGCTCGCCGCGCTGCGCGTGCCGACGGAGGGCACCGAGGAACCGGTCGGGCTGCTGCACCGCAGCGAAGCCGAGCTCTCCGGCGCAGCGCGCGTCTGCATGAACATCGTGCGCCAGCTCGCCGAGCACCGGCGCGCGATGCGCTAGGCCGTCGCCGCGGCCGCTTCCGCTTCCTTCGCTTCGCCTTCCATGCTGAGCTCGAGCGTCGGACCGGTCTTCTCGCGGCGCGCGCGCTGACTGTTCAGCTTGATCGCGAGCTTGAGCTCGTTCACGGAGTCGGCGTTGCGCAGCGCGTCCTCGTAGCTGATGTCGCCCGCTTCGTACAGCTGGAACAGCGCCTGATCGAACGTCTGCATGCCGGCTTCGGCCGACTTCTTCATCGTCTCCTTGAGCGCGTGCACCTCGCCCTTGAAGATGAGGTCGGCGACGAGCGGGGTGTTGAGCAGGATCTCGATCGCGGCACGGCGCCCCTTGCCGTCGGCCCTCGGAATCAGGCGCTGCGACACGACCGCCTTCAGGTTGAGCGACAGATCCATGAGCAGCTGCTGGCGGCGCTCCTCCGGGAAGAAGTTGATGATGCGGTCGAGCGCCTGGTTGGCGCTGTTCGCGTGCAGCGTCGCCATGCAGAGGTGCCCGGTTTCGGCGAACGCGACCGCGTACTCCATGGTGTCGCGGTCGCGGATCTCGCCGATCAGGATCACGTCCGGCGCCTGGCGCAGCGTGTTCTTGAGCGCCGCGAACCAGCTCAGGGTATCGGCGCCGACCTCGCGATGGCTGATCAAGCAGTTCTTGTTCTTGTGCACGTACTCGACCGGATCCTCGATCGTAATGATGTGGCCGTAGCTGTTCTCATTGCGGTGGTCGATCATCGCCGCCAGGGTCGTGGACTTGCCCGAGCCCGTGCCGCCGACGACGATCACCAGCCCGCGCTTCGTCATGGCGACGTCCTTCAGCACCGGCGGCAGCTTGAGGTCGTCGAACTTGGGGATGGTCGAAGTGATCGTGCGCAGCACCACGGCGACGTGGCCCTGCTGCACGTATACGTTCACGCGGAACCGCCCGATGCCTTCCGGGCTGATCGCGAAGTTGCACTCCTTCTCCTGCTCGAACTCCGCACGCTGCTTGTCGTTCATGATCGCGTAAGCGAGCGCTTTGGTGTGCACCGGGGTCAGGCGGGGCGCCTGCGCCACCGGCACCATCTTGCCGTCCAGCTTGAGCGACGGCGGGAAATCGACCGAGATGAACAGATCCGACGCCTTGCGGGCGACCATGATCTTGAGGAGGCTGTGCATGTAGTTCGTGGCCTGATCCGGGGTCATCGCGACGTCCTTCGATGCTCTTGTCGAAAACGCGACGCCGCCCCGCGCGCGGCGCGGCGGCGGCGCGAGACCCGTGCAAGCTGCGTGCCGGCGACGATTTTCCGGCGTGCGACTCAGGCGAGCGCGACGTCGAGCACCATCATGGTCAGGAAGCCGCCGATCGTGCCGAGCGTCGCCGGCTGCTCGTGGCCGTTCCTGTGCGACTCGGGAATGATCTCGTGCGAGACGACGAAGAGCATGGCACCGGCAGCGAACGTGAGGGCGAACGGCAGCAGCGGCTGTGCGGCACCAACGAGCGCGGCGCCGAGGAGCGCGGCGAGGGGCTCCGCGAGACCGGTCGCACCGGCGAGCAGGAACGCCGTGAGCGGCGCGTAGCCCAGCGTCGCGAGCGCGAGCGCGACCGCGAGCCCCTCGGGCATGTTCTGGATCGCCATGCCGGAAGCGAGCGCGCCCGCGTCCGGCTGCCCGTTGCCGAAGCTCACGCCCACGGCGAGACCTTCAGGGACGTTGTGCAAAGTGATCGCGAAGACGAACAGCCATGCCTGCTTGACGCGCCGGGCGTCCCCGCCCTCGCGCCCCTTGATGAAGTGCTGATGGGGCACCAGGCGGTCGGCGCCCCAGAGGAACAGCGCACCGGCCGCGACACCGGCGGCTGCGACCGCGGCCGCCAATCCGCGGCCGCCCCACAGCGCTTCGGCCGCGTCGATGCCGGGGAGGATCAGGGAGAAGACGCTCGCCGCGAGCATTACGCCCGCGCCGTACCCGAGCATCGCGTCCTGTGCGCGGCGCGTAATGACGGCGGAGGCGAGCACGGGGGCGGCGCCGACGGCGGTGGCGAGCCCCGCGATGAGGCTCGCGCCGGCAGCGTAGCCGATGCGCGGATCGTGGCGAACCAGCGACCACGTTGCGACCGCGAGTGCCGCCGCCGCGGCGAGCGCGACCGGCAGCCAGCGCGGGGCGCGACCGCCGCCCGCGTCCGTGCGCGTCGTCGAGAGGATTCGGTCGATCATGGCCCCATGATGGGGCCGGGGCGTCCCATTTCCAAGCCAATCGTTGGAATCGAGACGATAATTTTAACTTATGATTGAAGGTCAGCCGGCGTCCCTCCGGCGAGCGCCACCCGGGTCCCGGGGCCGGCCGTGCGCAGCAGGCGTTCGAACGCCTCGGCCGCGGAATCGCCTTCGCAAGGCGCCCAGAAGGCGAACTCCGCCGGGGCCTCGGGCTCGTACGGCCCGCGCTTCACCTCGAAGAGCACCGTGCCGGGGGCGAGCGCGACCAGCGTATGCCAGGTACCGGGCGGGATCTCGACGACACGCACGCGGTCGGCGCCGAGCTCGATGCGCTCTTCCACCCGGCACGCAGGATCGAACGTGAGCACCGCGGCCGCGCCCTGCAAGTGGACGAGGAGCTCCCATTTGTCCCAGTGCCGGTGCGGGCGCAGGTAAGTTCCCGGCTCGAAGTCGTTGAGCAGGCGCTGGACCGTGTCGTCCCGCGCTTCGTGCAGATTGAGATTGATCCTCCGGCGCGGACTCGCCGCCGCCTGCAGCGCGAGCGCCGCGATCTCTTTCGCCCCCACGCGCTTGATGTCCATCGTCGCCCCTCCATGTGCGTCGGACGAACGGGTTATTCCGAGCGATTATCCCTCGGACGCAGCCGCTCCGGTATCCGGCGCAGCGCGCTCGAACAGCCACCGGTGGGCAAGCGCGCCGGCCGCGAGCGCGGCCACGAACACCGGCGCCTCCCACGTGCCGAGCCCGAGTGCCGCGATCCCCGGACCCGGACAATAGCCGGCGAGCCCCCAGCCGACGCCGAAGATCGCGGCACCGAGGAGCAGCGGCCGGTCGATCTCGAGCTTGCTCGGCAGCGTGAACTGCGCCGCAAGCAGCGGCTTCGGCCGGCGCACGATCAGGCGGTACGCAACGAACATCACGCCGACCGCACCGGCCATGACGAGCAGCAGGCTGGGATCCCACCGGCCGGCGACGTCGAGGAACCCGATGACCTTGGCCGGCTCGACCATGCGGGATACGGCAAGACCGAATCCGAAGATGAGCCCCGCGACCAGTGCGGCAATGTTCCTGCTCATGGTTGCACTCCGAGGAGATGACGCGCAACGTAAACGGTGACCATGCCGGCGAGGACGAAGACCACTGTCGCGGTAATCGAACGGACCGAGAGGCGCGCGACGCCACATACGCCGTGGCCGCTCGTGCAGCCGCCGCCCATCCGCGTGCCGAAACCGACCAGAAACCCGCCGAGCGCGAGCAGTCCGGGCGAGAATCCCGCGCGCGGCGTGTAGCCGGCGGGGTTGAGCGCCACGTAGAGCGACGCGCCGACGATCAGTCCAAGCAGAAACAGCGCGCGCCAGACGGTATCGGCGGAAGGCGCGGCGAACATACCGCTGAAGATGCTGCTGATGCCGGCGATGCGGCCGTTCAACCACAGCAACACCGCGGCCGCAAGCCCGATGAGCGCGCCGCCGACGAGCGCACTGACGGGAGTGAAATGTTCCACGACCATGCCTCCGGAAGACTTCCCCTCGGAGCCGCGAGCATATACTATACTCCCAATAGTATCAACGGGAGCACCCTCATGTACGGTATCGGTTCCGAGGCGGACAAGACCGCATTGACATTACGCCTGCGGCGCATCGAAGGCCAGCTGCGCGGGGTGCAGCGGATGATTGCCGAGGACGCGGACTGCGAGCGCATCGCGCAGCAGCTCGCGGCCGCGCGCAAGAGTCTCGACCGCACGTTCTATGAGATGATCGCGTGCATGCTGGAAAACGAGCTGGACACCGAGCTCGGCAGGAAGCCGCAGGTGCGCGCGCGTATCGAGGAGATGACCAAGCTGCTAGCGAAGTTCGCCTGAAGGAGAGCGACATGATTTTCCGGCAATTGATCGATCCCACCACCTCCACCTACACCTATCTGATCGCCCGCCGCCGCGGCGGCGAAGCGGTGCTCATCGATCCGGTCGTCGAGCACGTGCCGCAGTATCTACAGTTGATCGAGCAGCTCGGCGTGAAGCTCGTCTACGCCATGGACACGCACGTGCACGCGGACCATGTGACGGGCCTCGGCGAGCTGCGCGAGCAGACAGGGTGTGCGACGGTCCTGGGGGCGCAAACCAGGGCGGACTGCGTGTCACGGCGCGTGCACGACGGCGAAATCATCGACGTCGACGGCCTCAAGATCCGGGCGCTGCATACGCCCGGGCACACCGACGACTCGTACAGCTTCGTCATGGAGGATCGGGTGTTCACCGGCGACACGCTCCTGATCCGGGGCACCGGGCGGACCGACTTTCAGAACGGCGACCCGTATGCGCAGTACGACAGCCTGTTCAACAAGCTGCTGCGGCTGCCGGAGGAGACGCTGGTCTACCCGGCGCACGACTACAAGGGCTGGACCGTGAGCACGATCGGCGAGGAGATTCGCTACAACCCGCGCCTGCAGGTGCGCTCGGTCGACGAGTACGTCGCGATCATGCGCGCGCTCAAGCTGCCCGACCCGACGCTCATGGACGTTGCCGTCCCCGCCAACTTGCAGTGCGGCAAGCGCGCCGCGCGGCACGTGTGAGGGTGGATCCCGCGAAGGCGGC
>DASVBY010000111.1:0-28470 GCA_036381895.1 Burkholderiales bacterium
CTCGTAATTCGCCACGGCGATGAGACGCCCGTCCTGCGAGATGGCGCCGCCGATCGCGTTGCCCGCCTGCACCACGCGCGCCGCGATCCGCTGCCGCAGCAGATCGACCTTCGTCAGACCGCCGTCGCGCCCGAACACGTAGGCGTAGCGCCCGTCGCGTGAGTACACCGCCGAGGCGTGCGACAGATCCCCCAGTCCCTCGACGCGCCCGAGTACCGCCTGCCGCGTCGTATCCACGACCTGCACGCGTCCCGCCCCGCGCTCGATCACGATGCCCAGATCGGCGGTGCCGCGCGGCTCGATGCCGGCGCAGCCGGCGAGGAGCGCCGCGGCGATCAGCAGAGCCCGTTCACGGCGCATCCGTGTCTCCCTCAAGCAGGCGCTCGACGAGCCAGGCGGCTTCGGATTCGTCGAGGAACCGGCCCCACGGTGCCATCGGCGTGCCCGGCCGCCCGTGGACGATCGTCGCGCGCAGCATCTCCGGCGGCTTTCCCGCGAGTGCCTGCGGCGTCAACGCCGGACCGAGACCGCCCCGCAGGGTGAGCCCATGGCACGAACCGCAGTCCTGTCGCAGCATTCGCAGAACCTCGCGCTGCCGCTCGATCGATGGCGCCGCCGCGGCCGACGCGGCGGTGATCGCGACCAGCGCGATCCCCGCCCACGGCCAGCACCGGATGCGCCGCGCCCGCCTCATTTCGCCTGTTGCATCAGGTACTCGACGCCGGCCGCGGCCTCGGCGTCGCTTACGTTCATGCCTGCGCGCGGCGGCATCGCGCCCTTGCCCTTGATGACGCTCTGCACCAGCGCCTCCTTGCCCAGCTTGATGCGCGGCGCCCAGGCCGCCTTGTCGCCGAGCCGAGGCGCACCGGCCACACCCGCGGCGTGGCACGCCACGCACTTCGCGTCATACACCGCCTTCCCGCCGGGCGCCGCCGCGGCCGCCGCGCCGACCACGCCCACAAGACCCACCGCGGCCAGAAATCGAAGCATGCTTTGTCTCCTTTCGCTCTCGTTGACGTCGAGTTGTGTGCGCTCCGGTGGCGAACCGGACGCGAGCCGCACGGTCGCACCTTCCCGCCCGCCGCCTCCGAAGCGCGCGCAGCCGCATCTCGCTCAGTAGATATCGTGCTGCGTGTTGTACACGTTGAACTTGCCCGTCGGCGTGATCAGACGCTTGTCCTTGATGACGGCCTTGAGCTCGAGCGTGCGGTCGTCCACCACCACCACTGCCGACTGCTGGTTCTTCCCGTTCCATACCGAGAACCAGACCTCGTCGCCGGCCTTGTTGAACTCGGGCTGCACCACCCGCTTCGGGCCCTCTCCGACGTCGGCCCACTCGGCGATCGGCAGCACCTTGTAGCCGGCGTCGAGATTGTCGAGATCGAACACTGCGACCGACTGGCTGATTTTGGCGTCCGGATTCAGAGCGGTATCCACGTAGAGCCGCCGCGACTTCGGGTGCGTCTTGATGAAGAGATTGCCGCCGCCCTGCCCCTTGAGCGTCTGCACGACCTTCCACGCGTATTGCGGGTGGTTCTCGGGGTCGGTGCCGATCAGCGCGATGGTCTCGTCGCCGAGATGCCCGGTCGCCCACACCGGCCCGTACTTCGGGTGCACGAAGTTCGCGCCCCGGCCCGGATGCGGAATCTTGCCGACGTCGATCAGCTTCACCAGCTTGCCTTCCTTGGCATCGACCACGGCGATCTTGTTCGACTGGTTCGCCGCCACCAGGAAGTACCGCTTCGACGCGTCCCAGCCGCCGTCGTGGAGGAAGCGCGCGGCGCCGATCTCGGTGATGCGCAGGTTCGCAATGTCGTCGTACTTCACCAGCAGGATCTTGCCCGTCTCCTTCACGTTCACCACGAACTCGGGCTCGTAGTGCGATGCCACGATGGCGGCGACGCGCGGCTCCGGATGGTATTCCTGCGTGTCCACGGTGACGCCGCGCGTGCTCACGATCTTCAGCGGCTCGAGCGTGTCGCCGTCCATGATCACGAACTGCGGCGGCCAGTAGGTGCCGGCGATCGCGTATTTGTCCTCGTAGCCCTTGAACTTCGAGGTGTCGACCGAGCGCGCCTCGAGGCCGACCTTGATCTCGGCGACGGTGTCCGGCTTCGCCATCCACAGATCGATCATGTTGATCTTGGCATCGCGTCCGACGACGAACAGATAGCGTCCCGAGGCCGACAGCCTTGAGATGTGCACGGCATAGCCGGTCTTGACGATGTTGATGATCTTCTTGGTATCGCCGTCGATGAGCGCGATCTCGCCGCTGTCGCGTAGCGTCGTCGAGAAGATGTTGTCGATGTTGTACTTGTTCATCTTTTTCTTCGGACGCTTCTCGGGCGGTACGATCACCTTCCACGCAGCCTTCATCTCCGCGAGCCCGAACTCGGGCGGCTGCGGCGGCGTCTGCTGGATGTAGCGCGCCATCATGTCCACTTCCTCGGCGGTGAGATCGCCCGAGGTGCCCCAATTCGGCATGCCCGCCGGCGAGCCGTAGTTGATGAAGACTTTGAGGTATTCCGTGCCGCGCGCGAGCGTTATATCGGGCGTGAGCGGCTTGCCCGTCGCGCCCTTGCGCAGGACGCCGTGGCAGCCGGCGCAGCGTTCGAAGTAGATCTGGCGCGCGCGATCGAACTCGGCCTTGGTCATCGGCGGCGCCTTCGGGTTGATGTCGTGGTGCATCTCGACGTCAGCGAGCGGCGAGGCACCGGCCTGCATGCGGGCTTCCTCCTGCGTGATGCCATGCCGTTTCGCTTTGGCCGCGTTGTTGTTCTGCTCGGCCGCCTGCGCACCGAAGGCCATAGCGATGCCGACGGCGGCCGCCAGAACGATCGACCAACGGCGCAACTCTACTTTCATGGTGTGGCTCCTCGAGAGATGAGAGCTAAAGCGTGGGACGGGAACGACCCAGGAAGCAGCGGTCCCGCACGATTCGTGATGTTGCTGTACTCGCGCTTCATGTGAGCGGCGGGCGCATCGATCGAACCTGCGCGTAACCATACGCGCATGGGCAGCGGGACTGTTTGACGTACGTCAATGGACGGCGGGCGATGTGCATCCATGCTTCGGGGCGCGCGCGGCTTTCCTGCCGTCGCGAGTTCACGGCTACGTCCTGGAGCGAACTACCCGATGCAGACAGTCGCCTTTACCCTGGCGGGTGCCGCACTCTACCTCTTGAGCGACTGGCTGCTCGATCGCATCGAGCAGCGCCGCGGCCGGCGTTTCAAGTACCGCTCTCTTGTGTTTTTCGGCCTGATCCTGCTGCTCGCGCTATCGAGCTTCGCGGTGCTCGAGCGTCTGCTCGGTTGAAGCCGGGCCCGCCGGCGAGCGCGCGCAGTACCACGGCGACGAACACCGCGCCGCCGGCGATCGCGATCAACCCGCCCAACCCCATCAACCCCATGCCCACAATGCGGCCGAGGCCGTCGAGCCCCTGCTCGGCGCCGGCGACTTTGCGCGCGACGCCGTAGCCCCCTGAAATCAGCAGTCCGAACACGTGCAAAAATTGTCCGCCGCCGTACAGCCACGGCTGGCGCGCCGCCCAGCGCGCATCGACAGCACCGTAGCCGAGCCGCGGCAGCAGGTGGTACGTGAGCCCCATGAACGCGAGCGTCACGCCGACGATGGCGCCGTGGTAGTGCGCCGGTATCGTCACGTCGCTGCCGCGGATGAGAAACCCGATGCCGCCACCGGCGCCGAACAGCAGGATCGAGGCGAGCAGCGCCGCGCGCAGCGCTTTGGCGCTTCCGCGCGCGGGCGTGCCGCGCACGAGCGCCAGCACCATCAGGAGCGCGAGCGGCAGCGTCGCCAGGCTGCCGCCGTAGCGCATCAGCCAGGTGAAGAGAATTACGTGCTCGGCACTGCCGACCGGGTGGGTGTAATAGACGAGAGGCACGAAGAAGACCACGCCGAGCCCGAGTCCGAACAGCACGAGCATGACGCGCGGCGAGGCCGCCAGCGCCAGCCCCGAAGCGTCGGCGAGCCACACCCAGGCCACCAGCAGCAGCAGCGTGTACGTGAACTGCAGCACGTGGCCGCCGCCCCAGAACAGCAGCTCGTAGTACGCCGTCGCCTCCATGGAGGCCGGCAGCGCCATGAACGACCAGCCGAAGGCGCCGAGCGCGAGCAGCGTCGCAACCGCGGCGGCATTGAGCCCGAAGCGCAGCGCTGCCGCACCGTCGATGTACGGGCCGACCGGCGGAATCGCCACCATCGCCCGCAGGACGACGAGCAGCGTCCCGAGCGCGAACAGCACGAGACCGAGGAGGAACGCGGGCTGGCGCAGCACCGGGATGTAGTTGCTCATGAGCGGATGCCCGTCGCCGAGAAACGGCGCGATCGCCACGAGCGCGGCACCTGCGGCGCCCAGCCCGAGCGCCGCGCGGCCGAGGGCGAGCCAGCGCGCCGTCGAGTTCAGGCTCCAGAGGACGCCGCCGAAGGCGACGAACCACACCAGCACCGACAGGTCGACGTGCACCACGAGCGCGGTGCGAAAGAAATCCATCCAAGGAAACAGCGCTTGCGTGTATGGCGCGCGTGCCAGCACGAGCAGGAGCGCGAACAGCCCCGAGCCGAGCAGCGCCGCCAGGCCGAGCCACAGCCACCCGCGCGCGAGCCGCGCGCGGGCGTCGCGCGGTACGGGAAGCGCATACGAAGCCGCCGGCGCGCCGCGCTCCGCGCGCGCGCCGAGGATGACGTCGTCCGGGAGCGCGCTCATCGGAGCACGAAACCCCCGTGCGCTGGCTGAAAATCGATCACGAGCACATCGCCGGGCGCGAGCGTGACTTCCGCGTCAGTCGTGAAGTTGAACTCCGCGAGATCGAGGTGATCCTTGAGCGCCGCGCGCACTCGGTGCACGCCGTGGGGGACCGTGAAGCGCCGGTACACCGAGGACACGCCGTCGCGCGCGAGCCCCGCCGGCGGCACCTGCGCGCTGTAGAGCGGTTCGCCGTCGAGCTCGAGGCGTATCTCGACCGGCGACCGTTCGCGCGGGCAGTCGAGCGGCGTACGCATGTTCGGCGCAAGGCGCGCGAGCTCCTCCGGCGAGCGCGCGCGGCACGGCTGCGCGAGCCGTCCGGCGTGGGTGACCGCGAGCTTGACGACCGCATCCCCCTCGCGGCGCACGACGTGCGCGGGCGAGGTCGAGAAGTACCCGATCCCGGCGGCGAACAGCGCGTAGGCGAGCGCCTGGCCGGCGTATCGCAGGATCTCAACCATGGGCGGCGCCCCCGCGGGTGCGTGCGCTCCCGGGCGCCGCTTCGGACGCGGACGCGCGCAGCGCGGCGCGATAGTCGGCGAGCGCCCGTCGCAGCGCCGCCCCGTCCGCCGGGCCGGCCCAGGCGATGCGCACGCGGGCACGCGCCGCGTGCGTGCGCAGGTGCGGCTGGCGCGCGCCGGCAAGGCGCTGCTCGACCCACGTGTTCCCCAGCCGGTAGTGGCAGTCGGCGGCCTTGCATCCGGTGACGAGGACGCCGTCGGCGCCGTGGCGCAGCGCGTAGTCGACGAAGGACGGCGGCAGTTGCGCGGTGCACAGCAGACTGAACGCGGCGACGCCCGGCTGCGCCAGCGCGCGCACGTCGACCGCGTGATCGCACCCGAACACCACGACCGCGCCCTCCCCCTGCTCGCGCGCGAGCGCGTCGCGCAGCTTCTCGCGCAGCGCGTGAATCGAGAGCTGCGGCATGTCGATCCCGGTCACGAGCTCGCTGGCGCTGCGAAACGGCGTCGACGAGGGACAGGCTCCGGCGCAGATGCCGCACGAGGCGCAGAGGTCCGGGTCCACGATGGCGACCCGGTGTCCGCTCCTGAGCGGGTGCGGCTGCATGGTCACCGCCGCGTACGGGCAATCGGCGAAGCACAGGCCGCAGCCGTTGCAGTTCGGCGGATCCACCACCGCTACCGGCGGCCGCCGCCGCGGCGCGAGCCAGGGCAGCAGGATGAGCAGCAGCGTGAGTCCGCCGGCGAGCGCCCATAGCGCCCCCGGGCCCCAGGCGTCGAGCAGCGGCAACCCGCCGAGCAGGAACCAGTCGAGCGCGACGGCCGCCGGCACCGTATCGAGATCGGCCGGTCCCTGGCTCAGCGCGGGCTTCCACAGTGCCAGCGTGAGCAGCATGAACGTCGCGCCGATCACGAGCGCCCGCGGCGGCAGCGTGCGCGGGCGGCTGATGCGCGACACGTGCAGCCACGAGAACGCCAGCAGGAACAGCGGCACGCCGATGTGCAGGAACACGAGCAGCGTGAAGAAGCGATCGCTGACGACCGCCTGGTCGAGGAAGTTGCGGGCGATCGGTTGACCGAAGATGCCGAGCCAGTCGAGCCACTCGCTCGCGGCCACGGCGACGTACTGCGCCAGCCGGTCCCATACCAGCCAGTAGCCGTTGACGCCGGAGATGAAGATCAGCCAGAGCAGCGGCACGCCCGTGACCCACGAGAACCAGCGGAAACCGCGAAAGCGATCGAGCACGAACTCGCGCACGAGATGCAGCAGCGCCGCGACGACCATGGCGTCGGACGCGTAGCGATGCAGACTGCGCATGACCCCACCCGCGTACCACTGCTCGTGCGTCAGATACTCGACCGAGCGGAACGCACCGGCGGTGCTCGTCTCGAAGAAGAGATACAGGTAGATTCCGCTCGCGAGCACGATCCAGAAAAAGAGGAACGCGAGCGCGCCGAGGTGATGGAGCGGATTGTTCGCGGCGCCGAAGATGCGATCGAAGCCCCGCTCGAGCATCGCGAGCAGAACACGCATCCGGCGTTGCAGGCACGAGTACACGGGGAGCACCGTAGCAACGGAGGTGGTTGCAGCCATATGACGCAGGTCAAACGCACGCGCCGCGCGGTGCGGACGGACGGAAAGCGCCGGGCGCCGCCGCGCGCACATGCGCGCTTCTACCCCCTCGGGCGCCGCCGCAGCTCGCGCCCCACGAGGAACCCGAGCGATCCGAGACTCAGGCCGCCGACGGCGAGGCCGATGAAGAGCGAATAGTCGAAAACGTAGCGGTCGGCGGCGGCGTCGTAGACGGTGCAGAAGAGCTTCACGCGGTTGCCGAGGTGGCTGAGCAGCGATGCGTTCGGCGGCGTGTCGTAGACCAGCTCCTTCAGCGGCTCGCCCAGCATCGGCATCTCGAAGTTCACGCCGTAGATCTGGCGGTACACGCTTCCGTCCGCGCGTAGCACCGTCGCCTGCGCCATGTGGTCGAAGCCTTTCGCCGACTCGACGAACAGGAATCCGAGATCCGCGGCCACCTGCTCGATCGTCGCGCGGTCCGCGCTCAGGAACTCCCAGCCGGCCATGCGCGCGTTCTGCTGCCGCGCGAAGCGCTCCATGGCCGCGGGCGTGTCGTTGGCGCTGTCGAAGCCGATGGTGAGCACCGTGAAGCTGTCGTCGCCAAGCGCGGCGCGCACAGCGCGCACCGCCTTCGCCAGATGCCGGGTGGTGGCGGGACAGACGTGCGCGCAGCTCGTGTAGATGAGGCTCACGACCACCGGCTTGCCGCGAAAGTCCGAGAGCCGCACGCGCCGCCCGTCGGCGGTAGTGAAGACGGCGTCCCGCGGCGTGCGCCCCACGGCCGCCTGGCTCAGCGCGATCGCGGCTTTGCCGTCGAACGCTGCCGCAGGTGCCGCGGCCGCGAAGGCGCCATGGCCGCCGTGCGCCGCCGGCGCCGCGGCGCCGACCGCCGATGCCGTTGCCATCGAAACAAGGGCGGCCGCGAGCAGGCGTCCGTACCGCAGCGAGTGGCGTGCGCCGTTCTGCATCGCGGCTACCTGAGCGGCCACACTTCGGCCAGGTACTTCCAGTTCACGAAGTAGTAGAGAACGAACGTCGCCAGGAACACGAGCGCCAGCACCAGCGTACCCGGGACCGCCACGCCCCCGATGCCGATGCCCTTCAATCCCGGCGCCACCGGGGGCGCGATCATCGGCGTCGCGCTCCTCGCGTCGCCCTTGCGCCGGCCGAAAAGGATGGTGCCGACCGCCTGCAGCACGAACAGCGCGCCGCCGAGCGTCGCCATCACGGCGGAAATCCCGGCGAAGGCGAGCAGCAGATACGCGGTCTCCGGATAATTGTGGGCGAGGAACGCGTTCGCGAACGAGATGTCCCAGTGCCGGCGCGGCACGCCGAGGGTGCCGGCCGCCATCATGAACAGCGACACGCCCGCCATCCCGATGCCGAACAGATACGGCTGCCACCGGGCGAGCCGCGCCCACACGAGCTCGCGGCGGAACAGCACCGGTATCAGCCAGTAGGACAGCGCCATGAACGCGAGCGTGGTGCCGCCGACCACGGTCGCATGGAAATGGCCCGGGACGTAGATGGTGTTGTGGATGATCAGATTGATCTGCTCCACCCCCATGGTCACGCCCGAGATGCCGCCGAGGAACCCGAAGATGAGGAGCGACAGGAACATCCCGGCGAACGTCGGGTTGCCCCACGGCGCCTTGCGCAGCCACTCGAACAGCCCCTTGTCGAAGCCGCGCTTTCGCTGCGCCGCCTCGATCGCGCCCGGCACCGTGAGTCCGTGAATCATGCTCGCGAGCACCGCGAGGTACATGGCGTACGACGTATTGAAGATCTTCCACTCCGAGCTGATGCCGGGATCCACCAGCAGGTGGTGCGCGCTCGCGAGCTGCAGGAACAGGATGTACAGCAGGAACGCCATGCGCGAGACCTTTTCCGAGAGCGGCCGCGCCCCGAAGACGATGGCGGCAATGGCGTACCACACGGCGATGTGGGCCGAAACGTTGATCTGCTGCGACGAGTGCCCGAGGCCCCACCATATGAGACGGTACATGAGCGGATCGATGTGGCTGATGTAGCCGATCTTCCACAGGAACGTCGGGATCAGGATGATCGCGCCCGAAGCGATCGTGAACACCGCGATGATGCAGGCCGTGAGTGCGCCGAACGTCACCAGCGGAATCGAGCCTTCGCCGTAGGTGCGTTCGGCGCGCGCCAGGACGAGCGTTCCGAGGAATACGAAGCAGCCGATGAGCGCACCGACCGCGAAAAGAATGAGGCCGAGGTAGAATTCGGCCTCCGCCGCCATCGGCACGTACGAGGTCATCATGACGCTCGATCGACCCTCGAAGATCGCGATGTTGGTGGTGACGGCGCCGATCACCATCAGCGCGAAGCCGAGCCACGCCCACCGCGGTGCGGCGAGCCGCACCTTGAGCACGGTGCTCGACGTGAAATAGAGCACCGCGATCTCGAAGAAGATGATCCAGAAGATCAGGACATCGACGCCGTGGGCGGTGAGCAACATATAGAAGGTGTCGGCCTGCAGCAGGTGCACGGCCGGCCAGCGGGTCAACGCCATCAGCAGGCCGATGACTCCGCCTATCAACAGGAACACGACGCCCATGACGGCGTGCAGCTTGATGAGGCGCTCCGCCGACGCCTCGAACCACAGCCCGGTGTCGGGACACACGCGGAACTCGGATCTCGCCGCCGCCTCGGCGCCAATCGGTAACTCCGCCGCTCTTGCCACGCGCGTTCTCCTCTATTTGACGTAGATCTTGCCGACCATGTTGTGGTGATTGATGCCGCAGTATTCGTTGCACACGATCGAGTACTCGCCCGACTCGTCGGGCGTGATCGTGATCACCATCTCGTAGCCCGGCACGATCTGCAGATTGATGTTCTCCGGCTGCAGCGAGAAACCGTGCTGCCAGTCCATCGACGACAGGTGCAGTCGATAAGTCTGCCCCTTCTCCAGCTCGAGGATCGGGTACCACTCCCACAGCCGCGCGAGCAGGTAGACGTCCGAGCCCGGCGGCGGATGTACCACCGGAAACTCGCGCGCGCTCTCCTTACGCACGGTGTACTGCTCCACCATCGCCTGCACTTTCTGGCCGAACTGCTCGGGGGTCGTGCGGTAAGCTTCGTTCGAGAGATTCTGCTTTCCGTAGACGTGCCAGAACGGCATCATGAAGAACATGAACAGCGCCCACAGCAGCGCGATCGCCACCCACAAGAGCTCGACGCGCTCGACGGGCTCCTTCCACCAGATTTTTTCGCTCGGAGGTGCCAGTGCCATGGCCGATCTCTCGCCGCATCAGCGCGCGAGCGGGATGGTCACGATCTCCATCACGCCCCAGAGGATGTAGAACAGAGTTGGAAAGACGACGCCGAGAAACAGCAACAGGAACGGATTGTCGAGGACGCGCTGCATGACGGGCACGCGCTCCTCCGCTACGGGCTTCGGTGTTTCCACGGTGATGCCTCCACGCAAGAGTTGCGTAGAGCGAATTACGAGCCTCGCGCCGCCGCATGGCATTGACGTAAGTCAAACTCCGCTCGCGCGTCTTCGTTACCTTCGAGAGCGCGCGTCAAACGCCAGGCGAGACTCGTTCAAGATTCGGCTACATTCGAAATTTGAATCCATTCAAATTTCGAATGCCTTCAAAACCCGAATGCGTCCAAACCTCCGCTGCACGGATTTCGCACGACCGTGACCGCAGTCGCTCTCTTCGCCACGCTTCCGCTGCGACACGCCGCCGCCGGCGAGCTCGTGCTCATCGCCGTGCGGGACGCGTCGATTCACGCAAGGCCGCACGCCGGCCGCCGACCAGTGTAGCCGGCGCGGCATGCGAACGATCACGCTCCTCGGGCACCGCCTGCGCGCGCTGGTCTACGCCGGCGCTCAGGTATTGCTGACGCCGCTCTTCGCGCTCGTCGCGCTCGCCACGTTCCCCCTGCCGCATGCGCAGCGCTACCGCATCATTCGGCGCTACGCGCACACGATGCTCTATCTCGCCCGCCTCATCTGCGGCATCCGCTATCGGGTGCTGCACACGGACCGCATTCCGCCCGGACCTTGCGTGGTGCTCGCCAAGCACCAGTCGGCGTGGGAAACCTTCGCGTTCCAGAAGATCCTTCCGCCGCAGGTCTGGGTGCTCAAGCGCGAACTGCTCTGGATCCCGTTCTTCGGCTGGGGCCTCGCCCTCACGCGTCCGATCGCAATCGACCGCGCGGCCGGTGCACGCGCGTTCAGGCAGTTGCTCGCGCAGGGACGCGAGCGCCTGGCGAGCGGCTTTTGGGTCGTCGTCTTTCCCGAAGGCACCCGGGTCGCGCCGGGGGCGAGCGCGCCCTACCACCCGGGCGGCGCGCATCTCGCCGCGCGCACGGGCACGACCGTACTGCCGATCGCGCACAACGCCGGCCACTGCTGGGGCAAGGGGCTGCTCCAGAAGCGCGCCGGGCTCATCACGGTCAGCATCGGTCCGCCCATCGATCCGCGCGGTCTCACCACCGACGAGATCAACCGCCGCGCACGCGAGTGGATCGAAGCGGAGGTACGGCGGATAGGCAGCGCCGCGGAAGCGGACTTGCCTGTTGGCGCGCGATCGGCTTGAATGCATCGCGCTTCACGACCCGCAGCGAAATGCTCTACGTCATTGCCAAGCACGTCCACGTCACCGCGGTGGCGCTCTCCTTCGCCGGCTTCTTCTGGCGCGGCCTGCTGATGCTCACGGACTCGCCGCTGCTCCGCACGCGCACCGTGCGCGTCCTGCCGCACGTGATCGATACGATCCTGCTGCTCTCGGCCATCGTGCTCGCGGTCACCATCCGCCAGTATCCGTTCGTGCACGCGTGGCTCACGGCGAAGGTGCTGGCGCTGATCGCCTACATCGTCGTCGGTGCGTTCGCGCTGCGCTATGGCCGCACGCGCGGCGCGCGCGCGGCCGCCTGGATCGTCGCGCTCGCGATCTTCGCGTACATCGTCGGCGTCGCGCGCACGCGCGACCCGTGGCTCGGGATCCTCTGACACCCGCTCGTCCCCCGCGCTTGATTCGGGTCAAGGCGATGCCTGCGCCCGCGGTCTAGGCTTTGCCGCGAGTCACTCGGAAACCCCCGGTAGTAGAGGTCATGCAGATGTACCACACGTCCCGTCTCTGGCGCTGGCTGGCAGCCGTCTTTCTCCTTTCCTTCGCCGCGCTCGGCCTGATCGGACGCGAGATCTATCAGAGCAAGCCCCCCATTCCGGGGCGCGTCGTCACTACCGAGGGTGAGGTGCTCTTCACGGGAGCGCAGATCGAACGCGGCCAGGAAGCCTGGCGCGCCGCCGGCGGACAGCAGCTCGGCAGCGTCTGGGGCCACGGCAGCTACGTCGCGCCCGATTGGTCCGCCGACTGGCTGCACCGCGAAGCGCTGGCGTTGCGCGACATCTGGGCGATGCAGCGCCACGGAGCGCCGTACGCGGCGATCGCGGCAGACCATCAGGCCGTGCTCGCACGAAAACTCGAGCAGGAGATGCGCCGCAACACGTACGACCCGGAGAACGATCTGCTCGTCGTTTCGAACGAGCGGGCGGCGGCCATTCGCGCGGTGGCGGCGCACTACGACGCCCTCTTCGGCGACGATCCGGCGCTCGCACAACTGCGCGCGCAGTACGCAATGCACCCGAACGCGCTGCCGCACGCAGAGGACCGCGCGGCGCTCGCGGCATTCTTCTTCTGGGCTGCCTGGTCGGCCGTGACGGATCGCCCGGACCAGCCCGGCGTTTCCTACACCAACAACTGGCCGCACGAGCCGCTCGTCGGCAATACGCCGACGGCGGCGAACGGCATCTGGTCGGTCGTGAGCGTCATCCTCCTGATCGCCGGCATCGCCGTCATGGTCTGGTTCCACTCGCGCCGGCCGGAGGCGCCGGATCCCGCGGCGCCCGCCACCGATCCGCTGCTGACGCTGACGCCGACGCCGTCGATGCGCGCGACGCTGAAGTACTTCTACGTCGTGATCGCGCTCCTGCTCGTGCAGGTGGCGATGGGTGTCGTCACCGCGCACTACGCGGTCGAGGGCGAGGGCTTCTTCGGCATCCCGCTCGCGGAAATCCTGCCCTATACCGTGAGCCGCACCATCCATACGCAGTTCGCGGTCCTCTGGATCGCCACCGCCTGGCTCGCGACCGGCCTGTACATCGCGCCGCTGCTCTCGGGGCGCGAGCCGGCGCACCAGAAGCTCGGCGTCAACGTGCTCTTCTGGGCGCTCATCGCGGTCGCTCTCGGCTCGACGCTCACCGGCTGGCTCGGCCTGCTCGAGCGCGCCGGCGTCGAATTCGCGTTCTGGCTCGGTAACCAGGGGCTCGAATTCACGAGCATGGGGCGCACGTGGCAGCTCGCGCTGTTCGCGGCGCTTCTCTTCTGGCTGTTCCTGATGGCGCGCGGCCTGTGGCCGGCGCTGCGCAAGCCCTCCGAGAGCCGCGGTCTGATCGCGCTCGTGCTCCTCGCCGCCACCTGCATCGGCCTGTTCTACGCCGCCTCGCTCGTCTGGGGGCGCAACACGCACTACTCGATGGTCGAGTACTGGCGCTGGTGGCTGGTGCATCTCTGGGTTGAGGGCTTCTTCGAGGTATTCGCGACCGCCGTCGTGGCGCTGCTGTTCGCGCGCCTCGGGCTGGTGCGTACCGCTGCCGCCTACAGCGCCATCGTCCTCGAGACGATCGTGTTCCTCCTCGGCGGCATCCTCGGGACGCTGCACCATCTCTACTTTACCGGCACACCGACCTCGGTGATCGCCGTCGGCGCCGTCTTCTCGGCGCTCGAAGTGGTGCCGCTCGCCCTCCTCGGCGTCGAGGCCCTGCGCAACTACCGGCGCAGCCGGGCGGCCCCGTGGGTGCAGGCCTACCGCTGGGCGATTCTCTCGTTCGTTGCCGTCGGCTTCTGGAACATCGTAGGCGCCGGCCTGCTCGGCTTCGCCATCAATCCGCCGATCTCGCTCTACTACCTGCAGGGACTCAACCTGACGCCGGCGCACGGACACGCCGCCCTCTTCGGCGTGTACGGCATGCTCGGCATCGGGCTGACGCTGTTCTGCCTGCGCGGCCTCGCACCGCGCGAGACGTGGTCGGATCGCCTGCTCAAACCCGCCTTCTGGCTGCTCAACGTGGGCCTCGCACTGATGGTGTTCGTCTCGCTCGTCCCGGCGGGCATGTATCAGGCGTGGGCCAGCATCACCCAGGGATTGTGGTATGCGCGCTCGCCCGAGTTCGTGCATTCGCCGGTCATGGAGGCGCTCGTGTGGGCGCGGGTGCCGGGCGACATCGTGTTCGCCCTCGGCGTCCTCTGCTTCGCGCTCTTCGCGCTGCGTCTGCTCTGGAAAGACCCGGCGGCCCTCGAGGCGGCGCGCCAGCCGGCCGTTGCCGGACGCGTAGCGCCTTGATCTGGGTCAAGTCTCGCCGCAGCCCTTTGGCGTAGCGTCCGCTTCATGCTCGGCTCGTTGAAAAGCGCCTTTCCGATGCTCCGCATCCGCGGGCGCGACGTCCTCCCCGTGATCCAGGGCGGCATGGGTGTCGGCGTCTCCGCCCACCGGCTCGCCGGCGCCGTAGCCGCCGAAGGTGCGGTCGGCACCGTCGCGAGCGTCGATCTGCGGCGCCTGCATCCGGACATCATGCAGCGCCTGCGCAAGTGCCGCGATCCCGCGGTCCACAGCGCCGCGAACCTCGAGGCGCTCGACCGCGAGGTGCGCCTCGCGCGCGAGATCGCGGGCCCGGACGGATACGTCGCCGTGAACGTGATGCGCGCGCTCTCGAACTACGCCGAGCTCGTGGTGCAGGCGTGCAAGAGCGGTGCGAACGCGATCATCTCCGGCGCCGGCCTGCCGCTCGATCTGCCGGAGCTCACCGAACGCTTCAAGAACGTCGCGCTCATCCCGATCCTCTCCGAGGAGCGCGGCGTGCGGGCGCTGCTGCGCAAGTGGGGACGCAAGGGCCGCCTGCCCGACGCGATCGTGATCGAGCACCCGCGCTATGCCGGCGGTCACCTCGGCGCCACCCGCCTCGAGGACGTGAACGATTCACGCTTCGACTTCGCCCGCGTGTTCGCCGAAATACGCAAGATATTCCAGGAGCTCGGGATCGCTTTCCAACGCATTCCGCTCATTGCCGCGGGCGGCGTCAACTCGTTCCAGCGCATCAAGGCGCTGTTCGATCTCGGTGCCGCCGCCGTGCAGATCGGCACGCCGTTCGCGGTCACCGAGGAATGCGATGCGCATCCCAACTTCAAGAAGGTGCTCGCGGAAGCGAAGCCCGAGGACATCGTCACGTTCATGAGCGCCGCAGGGCTGCCTGCGCGAGCGGTGCTCACGCCCTGGTTGAAGCGCTACCTGGCGCGGGAGCAGAAGCTCAAGGCGGAGGCCGCACCCGGCTGCCGCGAGTGCCCGAGCCGCCTCGAGTGCCTGTCCTACTGCGGCTTCAAGGACGGCGATCCGGCCGCAGGGCAGTTCTGCATCGAGACACAGCTCGCCGCCGCTCAACGCGGAAACGTCGAGCAGGGACTGTTCTTTCGCGGCAGCGAGCCGCTGCCGTTCGGCCGCGAGATCCGCAAGGTGCGCGAGCTCCTCGAGCATCTGCTCGTGCGTCCCGATGCGCCTGCGCCTGCAGGCGCCTGACGCCGTCCGCCCACGTCTACCGGCGCGCGCCGGGTCCCGCCGAGACCGCATCCGCCAGGACGCCGCGCGCCTCGTCCAGCGTCTGCACGCCGAGCGCTACCAGTCGCCCGTCGACGGCGATCGCGGGCACCATCGCGAGACCCAGTCGGGAGGCCATGGCGCGGCCGCGCTCGCTGTCGATGTCTATCACCGCCAGCTCGACCCCCGCTTCCGCCGCGATCTCGCGCCAGACGCGCTCCGCCTCCAAGCAAGGTGCGAACGACGGCAATACGAAAAGCTGCAGCTCCACGCTCGGCTCCCCGGTAACCAAGTCGCGCTACCATAGGGGCGGAACGGGCAGACCGACATTGACCTTGGTCAAGGCCCCCTCTGCCGGCTATGATGACGCCGATGACTACGGACGAGAGGTTCGGGGAGCTTCGGCGTGCGCACCTCTTCGCCGAGCTCACGGACGAGCAGCTCGCCATGCTCGCGCGTGGCATGCACGAGGTCGCCCTCGACGCCGGCAGGACGCTCTTCCGTCACGGCGAGCCGGCCGAGCGCTTTTTCTTCCTTCGCGAAGGCCTGGTAAAGCTGTTCCGCCTCGGGCCCGACGGCGCCGAGAAGATCATCGAGATCATCAAACCCGGTGAGACGTTCGCCGAGGCGGTGATGTTCATGGGCCTCAAGGGACGCTATCCGGTGAACGCGGAAGCGGTCTCCGATGCCCGCCTCTGGACCTTCAATCAGAAGAACTTCGTCGAGATCCTGCGCCAGGCACCCGACATCGCGTTCGGCCTCCTCGCCTCGATGAGCCGGCGGCTGCACATGCTGGTCAACCAGATCGAGAGCCTCACCCTCCAGAACGCGACCTACCGCCTGGTTGCGTACCTGCTCGAGCAGATCCCGCCCGGCGTGAAGACCTCCCCTGAGATTCAGCTCACCACTCCGAAGAGCGCGATCGCCTCGCGCCTCGCGATCCAGCCCGAGACCCTCTCGCGCATCCTGGCGCGCCTGCGCCAGGGCGGCCTGATCGAGGTCGAAGGGCCGCGCATCGCGATCCGGGACATCGCCGCGCTGCGTCGTCTGGTGCAAACGCCTCCCGAATCCCACGACGGCTAGTCGCCCGTAGCGTGATCCGGCTTGCTCGAGAAAATGGGCCGGTAAGTCGCGCACTTAGACGCCCGCGGACCCGTCGAAGGGCTACCACATAGTACTCGCCGCTCCTATTGCCTTACTATAAGTGGTGCTGGTGTTGCGCTCGCCAAGCGATTGCAACCCGTCCTGCGAGCGCGAACGGACAGAATTTGGTTGCGGAGCGCCCGACTTACGCTCTGCGCGCAGGAGGGACCCGAGGCCGGCACCTCCTGACGAACAAGTACAGGAGGTAGTGCAATGGCGTCCTTCCGTATCCCTCGCCTTCCTGGTTCCGATGTCGTCGTCCGGCTAGCCGCAAGTGAGGAGGAAATAGAGCAGGCAAATCGTCTCGTTTTCCGGAACTACGTAGCGGATGGCTTCTGGGAAAACGACGAAACCATCCTTCGCACGAACAAGTTCCTCCACAGCCCCGCCCGCACGCCCGTCGTCGTGCTGGAGGACGGCCAGCTGGTCGGCACGATGAGCATCATCGAGGATTCCCCGATCGGACTGCCTTCGGACAGCACGCAAGGACCGCTGCTTCGCAGATTGCGTAGCACCTCCCGACGCATAGCTGAAGTATCGGCTTTCGCGATGAACCGTTCGCGCTGCTCCCACCGCAAGCTGGTGCTGTTCTTGATGAGCTATGTGCTTCAGTATTCGTTCTACTATGCCGGCCTTGACCGCCTGGTCGCCTCATGCAAACCCGAGCACGCGACCTTCTACGAATCGGTGCTTTGCTTCTCGAAGGTGAGCGACCTCACCTACTACGACTACTCGCACGCATGTGGGTACCTGATTACCCTCCACTTGCTCGAGGCGCATCACCTGCTGTGGCAGAAATATCCCCCCGATCCGGTCACAGGCGAAAGCCTCTACCCCTTCCTCATGTGCGATCCGCAGCCGTGTCACCGCTTTCCGGCCGCAAGACTCAGCCGGGCGCGAACCACGAACTGGCTCGCCCACAGCATGCCCAAGGTCGCCTGACATGGAAAAGGCTTTGTTCCGTATGTATGCTTGCTGTCGGGAAATCCTTCCCGCCATAGGGATAATGACGAGGCTCGTCACTGCGGCGAGACTCAAGGAATAGGCCGATGTCTGCGCTCGCCATCCCCGCCCTCATCGCGCTGCTTTTCAAGGCCGGGCTCTTGACTTACGCCCTGCGCACGCCTCGCCGCGATCCCACGACCCGGCTGTTCGTCGTGCTGCTCGTCCTGTTTTCGCTGCACAACGTCGTCGAGTTCGTCGGTTTCAATCACCTCGCCGGCCACGGTGTCGACGAGGTAATGCAGCTCGTAGGCTACCTCTACTTTGCGATCGCGATTCCCTTCTTCGCCGTACTGCTTCATCTCTCGCTGGCGCTGAGCCTCGACGCCTGGGATCGCTACCGGCATCTCGCGTGGTTGCTGTACGTTCCGGTACCGTTCCTCGAGTATCTGCTGGTGAGCGGTCGCCTTGTCGCCGGCTTTCAGCTGTTCAACGATTACACCATCCTGCGCATTCCGGGGCCGCAATACTACCTGTTCGAGACGTATGCGCCGCTCTACCTTATCGCAGCCATCGTTTACCTCGTATACGGCGCACGCGGTTCGCGTCCGTCGACCATCGGACGGCTGCGCAACCGCTACTGGCTTGCCGGGCTCCTGCCGTTCGTTCTGCTTCATTCCTATCTGATTGCCGCCAACCACTTCGGTCAGGCGAAACTCTCTGCGTCTTTGTTCAACCCGATTGCCGTTACGATCTTCCTCATCGTTACCACGTACGCCACCCACCAATACCGCCTGTTCGACATCGAGTTCTTCCTGCCCTGGTCGAAGGTGCGCAAGCGCAAGACCGCGTTCTATGCCCGCATTCAGTCGGTGATCGCCGAGATCGCCGAGATGCGCTCCGTGCGGCAGGTGCTCGACTGCATCGCCAACGCGCTGAGCTGCCAGGTCGCCCTCGTGGGCGGACCGCGGCCCCTGGTCGCTACGGTCCAGGGACAGGAGCGCAACATGCGCGAGGGCTTCCTGCTGTCGCAGTTCCCGCGCGCGGCGCTGCAGAACATCCACCACATCGTCGTCGCGAATGAAATCGCGGACACCCTGCCCGAGCTGTACGCGCTCATGAAGCGCCACAAAGTCGGCGCAATCGTGCCCTTCAATCCGCACAGCGCCATCTCCGCGCACTGGATGCTCCTCGGCGAACGCTTCAGCGACAACGTCTATACGCCGCTCGACTTCAAGGTGGCGGAATCCCTGTTCGACCGCATCGCCGAGCTGTTCCTCGAGAACTTCGCGCTGCTGCGCGCGCAGCTCGCCGAGGCGCAGAACGAGACGCGCGAGGTGAAGCGGCGCCTTGCGATGGCGTGGGACGAGCTCAACATCGTGCGCCACAAGCTCGCGCGCCTCGAGGCGGAGAACCGCACGCTGCGCGAAGAGAAAGCGAAGCTGCTGCGCGAGCGGCTGCGCGTCGTTGCGGACGACCTGCCCAAGGAGATCGCGAGCGGCGACAAGACGCTCGACGATTACCTGACCATGATCGAGCGGCGGATCCTCGTCGCGGCACTCAAGGCGGCGCGCGGAAACACGGCGAAAGCGGCGCGCCTCCTCGGGTTCTGGTCGGACCGGGCGATCAAGCCGCTGTTCGAGCGCCACGGGCTCGACCCCGACGACTTCGGCCGCACGGGCTGATCGTTCCGGCGCGGCGGAGCGCGGTTCGCCGCCCGGCGCCGTCTCCGCCTCGCCGACGCCGCCTGCTTCCGCCGCACGCCAATCCCGCGGCCCGCGGTTCCGACGGATCCCGGACGCCTGCACCGGCTACGTTGCCGCGCCGCCGCCAGCGGCCGCCGCATTGCGGCGCTTTCACGCCGGCGGCGCCGTGTCCGCCGTATCCGGCGTGACCGCGCCCTCCGGCTGCACGCCGAGCAGCGTCAGTACCGCGCCCGCACCCTCGGCGATCGCGTGCGTGACCTTGCGCGGGGTGCGCGCATCGCCGACCACGAGCGTGCGCACTTCGCCGTGCAGCGCCGCCGCGAGCGCGTTCACCGGCTTCGCACCGAGACACAGCACCACCATGTCCGCGGGCAGCATCCGCGTCTCGTGCGGCCGCTCGACCACCACGTTGCCGACGGCGAGGTGGCCGAGGCGCGTCTGCGGCAGAATTTCGACGTTGCGGTGCCGCAGCCGGCCGATCAGCAGCGCGCGCTCGTCCAGGGGCGCGTCGAGCGCGATTTCGCTGCCGACTTCGACGATCGTCACCGGATGGCCGCAGCTCGCGAGATACTCCGCCGTTTGCGCGCCTTGGCAGCCTCCGCCCGCCACGATCACGCGCCCCTGGTGCGGCTCGCGCTGCTCGAGCACGTCGCGCCCGGTGACCACGCGCATCCCCTCGATCTCGCCGAGCTTCGGACGGATCGGCTCCGCGCCGGTAGCGACGATCACGGCCCACGGTCGCTCGCGCAACACGTCGGCCGCCTCCACCCGCGAATCGAGCCGCACGGTAACCCGCAATCGTTCGAGCTCGCGGATCAGATAGTCGCGCAGCAGGTCCCAACCGTCGCGATGCGGCGCCGCCGCGGCCGGCAGGAGCTGTCCGCCGAGGACGCTCTGCGCCTCGTGCAGCACCACGTCGAAGCCCGCGAGCGCACCCCAGCGCGCAGCCGCCATGCCGGCCGGCCCGCCGCCGACCACGACGAGGCGCCGCCCGCCGCCGCCCTGCAGCCGGGCGTACGCGCGCTCGCTGCCGCATTCCGGATTCACGGTGCAGCGCACGTCCTGCTGTTCGAACAGCCGGCCGATGCACGCCTGATTGCACGCGATGCAATGGTGGATCTCGTCCTCGTGCCCGGCCGCAACCTTCGCCGGCCAGTCGGGATCCGCGAGCAGGCTGCGTCCGAGCGCGATGAAATCCGCCTGACCCTTCGCAAGCGCTTCTTCCGCCAGCTCCGCTGTACGAATCTTGCCGACCGCAATCACCGGAATGCCTACCGCCTGCTTCACTGCCTCGGCGTACGGCAGAAGCACGCCCTCGGCGATCGCCATCGGCGGCACCACGGTGCCGAGCGCATAGGTCGCGCGATTCCCGTTGGAAATGTGCACGGCCGCCGCCCCGAGCGCTTCGAGGCGCTGCGCGGTTCCGATCGTTTCCGTGAGCGTGAGCCCGCTCGCGAGCGTCTCCTCCGCCGAAAGCCGTACAACGATCGGGTAGTCGGGTCCGGTTGCCGCCCGCACCGCCGCGTACACGTCTTCCAGGAAGCGGCGGCGCTTCGGCGGCGTTCCCCCGTAGTCGTCGTCGCGCCGGTTGCTGAACGGCGACAGGAAGCTCGCGATCAGCTGGCCGTGCGCGGCGTGTATCTCGACGAAGTCGAAGCCCGCCTCCTGCGCGCGCCGCGCCGCGTCACCGAACGCCGCAGCGACCTCGGCGATCTCCGCCGGTGCGAGTGCGTGCGGCAACGTTTGCAACACCGGGTCCGGGATCGCCGAGGGCCCGATTGGCTGCGACCCGGAGATCTCGGACGCCGCATCGCGTCCGCCGTGTGCGAGCTGTATCCCCACGAGCGCACCGTGCCGACGGCAGACGTCGACCAGCGCACGCAGCCCCGGCACGACGTGGTCCGCGTGCAGGCCGAGCTGACGCACCCAGGTCTTGCCGTCCTGGCGGACGTAGCTCGCCTCGACGATCATCGTGCCGACGCCGCCGCGCGCGATGCGCTCTAGGTGCGCGAGGTAGCGCGGGGTGACGCGGCCCTCGGCATCCGCGTAATTGCGCACCATCGGGGCCATGACCAGACGGTTGCGCGCCCGCAGGCGGCCGATGCGGCCCTCGCTAAAGAGTCGCGCGTAGCGCGCGGTGCTCATGTCTGCGCCTCCGCTGCGCCGCCGCGCGGCCGCGGCAGCACGACCGGCATCGCCCCCGATCCGCACGCTCCCCGGCCGTCCCCGGCGCACCCTTGACCGGCGTGCGTGCGCCATTCGAAGCTCTCGTCGTCCGGGCAGCCGGAACGGAAGGACATGAATCGACCCGGCGTCTTGCGCCCGGCGCAGCGCGGATGGCGCTCGACACCAGAACCGTGCGGCACGGGGGCGTGCGTCTCGGAGCCGGCGCGCCGGCGCCCTCTGTGGGGCGATTTCCGCCCCATAACCGCAACCGCGCCCCGCACGGCGCTATGCCGCCAATGTTCGTCCACCCCGATTGCAATCATGACTCCTCCGGTAGAACTCGCCGGCTGCATGCCGCATAGTGTCCCGGGGCGGTGCTCGCATCGCTTGTTTCGACGCGCGTGCATTCGCCCGGGTTCCGCCCGTTGGCCCGCGAGGTGCAACTTGCTCCTGTTCGCGCTCAACGCCACCCGCGCCCTCGGCCTGCGCGTCGCCGAGCGACTCGGGGTCGCCCTGAGCCCGCACGAGGAACGCGAGTTCGAGGACGGCGAGCACAAGGCGCGCCCGCTCGTGAGCGTGCGCGATCGCGACGTCTACGTGATGCACTCGCTCCATGGCGAACCCGGCGCGAGCGTCAACGACAAGCTGCTGCGCCTGCTGTTCTTCCTGGGCGCCGTGCGAGACGCCGGCGCCGCCCGCGTCACCGCGGTCCTCCCCTATCTCGCGTACGGGCGCAAGGACGCGCGCACCAAACCGCGCGATCCGCTCACCACCCGCTACGTCGCGGCGTTGTTCGAGGCGGTCGGCGTGGATCGCGTGGTTGCGCTCGAGGTGCACAATCTCGCCGCGTTCCAGAACGCCTTTCGCTGCCGCACCGAGCACCTCGATACGGCGGTGCTCTTCGCTCGCCACTTCGCGGCCGCGCTGCCGGCGGCAACACCGCTCGCCGTGGTGTCGCCCGATGCGGGCGGAATCAAGCGCGCGGAGCGCCTGCGCGAGGCCCTGAGCCGCCTGCGCGGCACCGAGGCGGTGCTCGCGTTCATGCAGAAGTCGCGCAGGGACGGCCGCGTGACACCCGGGCGGCTCGCGGGCGACATCGCCGGCGCCGCCGCCATACTCGTCGACGATCTCATCAGCACCGGCACCACGCTCAGCCTCGCCGCGCGCGCCTGCACGGCTGCGGGCGCACGCGTCGTCTACGCGGCCGCGGCCCATGGCCTGTTCACGCGCGACGCCGATCGCTTCTTCGCGACCGAGGCGCTCGCACAGGTGGTGGTCACGGACAGCGTTGCCCCGGACCGCGTGCCCGCGGACGTCACCCGCGGGAAGCTCCTGATCCTGCCGCTCGCGCCGTTTCTCGCCGACGCCATCCGGCGGCTGCACGCGGGCGGCTCGCTGGTCGAGCTGCTCGCGCCCGAATAGCGGTCCTTGCCGCAGCCATGGCGCCGGACGTGAAAGGAAGGAGCCGGTCGCCCTACGCCCGAAACCGATATCCGCCAGACCGCGCGGCCGATGCGGGAGTATCCCGTGGGCGCTCTCGTCATCGCCGCGGAACGCGACGGACGGCGGATACCGGTTGGCATCGTCACCGACCGCGACCGCGTGGTCGAGGCGCTGGCTGCGGACGCGCCCCTCGACGCCGCCATCGGCACGTGCACACGAGCGCGCTCGTGCCCGAGCAGGACGGCGTCTTCGAGACGCTCGAGCAGATGCGCCGCAAGGGTGTGCGGCGCATGCCCGTGGTCGACGCGCACGGCGCGCTGAGCGGCATCGTCACCCTCGACGACCTGCTCGACATCGTCGCGGAAGAGCTGCAGTCCATGGTGAAGCTCATTTCGCGCCAGCGCCTGCGCGAGAGCGGGCGCCGCCCGCCGCTGCCGCCGCACCAGGCAGCCGCGGATGCGCGGGCACAGAGACGACGGATTCGAAACGCGCACCGCCGCGAATCGCGCCGGCTCCCTGCTGACCCTGGTCCATCCCGGCTGCATCGCGCGTACGCGGCCTCACGCGCCGGAAACGCGTGCACGCGCGAGATCGAGATACTCGCGCGCTCGCCCGCGCCACTTCGGCCAGGCGGCGGGCGGCAGATCGACAGTATGGAGCGCTGCGAGGCGGGCACGCACACAGGCGCGATGCACGGTATAGAAGCGCACGAGCGCTTCCGGCGCGATGTCGCCCGTCGCGCGCGCGTAGGCATCGAACAGGATCGCGCGTACCCACGGCGCACCGAGGCGCGCGCACTCCATCGCCAGGAACGACAGCTCCTCGACCGCGTCGAGCAGCCGCAGGCTGCGGTCGAACTCCAGCCGGTCGATGACGACCGGCGGCGTCTCGAGCGCCACGTGCTCCGGCCGCAGGTCTCCGTGTCCGTCGACGATGCGTCCTTCATCCGCGCGGCGCGCGAATGCCGCCGCCTCGCGCTCGAGCACGCCGACCAGCCAGTCGTGCACCTCCGCCACGAGCGCCGGCGGAAGGCCGTGCGCCCGATCGTCGAGCACGGCGCGGTTCTCCTCGATGCGCGCGCGGCAGGCGCGGCGATAGGCGGCGCCGCTCAGCGCCACCGGCTCGGCGTTGCCATAGAACTCCGCGAGCCTCTCGGCCGCCGCCGCCACCCGCGCGCGCGTGGCGGTACCCGCACGTATCGCCGCATCGAGCAGGCACGCGGCCGGCAGCCGCCGCATCACCACGAGCCATTCGATCGGCGTACCGCGGCCGCCGAGCGCGGCGCGGCCGTCGGCATCGACCGCGAGCGCCGCTACGCCCAGGTACACGCTCGCGGCGAGCGGCTGGTTCACGCGCACTTCCTCGCGGCAGTAGCGCTCCCGCGCCGCGAGCGTACTGTAGTCGAGAAAGGCGTGGCGTACCGGCTTCTTGAGCTTGTAGGCCCGCGTTGCGGTCAGGAACACCCAGGACATGTGGGTCTCGATGGTTTCGACGCGTGCGGGGCGCTCGGGGTAGCAGTCGGGCCGCGCGAGCAGCGCCACCTTGCGTTCGAGCGGCCAGGCGAGCGCAGGATCCACGCGCGTCGTCACGCCGTCGCCTCGCGCGGCCGCCGCGGGCCGGCGCAGTCCCGCAGCAACCATCCGGGGCCGGCTGCCATGCACGCTACCCGCTACGCGGACCGCTCGCGCTCCATCGTGCGCAGCAGCCCGATGACTTCGCTGTCGGTGACCTGAGGGAAGTCGTCGTAGTAGGCCCCGACCGCGCCGAAGTAATCCGTCGCCACGTCGAGCGCGACGACTTCGTCTACCTCGCGCTCGAGCCGCGCTGCGGTATCGGCCGGCACCACCGGGACCGCAACCACGACGCGCGCCGGGTTCTGGCGCTGAACCGCGCGGATAGCCGCCTGCATGGTGAGGCCGGTAGCGACGCCGTCGTCCACGAGGATCGCCGTGCGCCCGGCGGCCGACAGCGGCGTCCGTCCCCCGAGATACACCGCGTGCCGGCGCTCGGCCTCGCGCCGCTCGTTCTCGATCTCGCGGGCGAGCCATTCGCGCCGCACCGACTCGATCTCGCGCGGATTCATCACGAGCTCGCCCTGCTCGGTCACGGCGCCGATCGCGTACTCGGGATTGTGCGGGTGGCCGATCTTGCGCGCGATGATGAGATCGAGCGGAAGCCCGAGCCGCCGTGCGATCTCCACCCCAAGGACCACCCCGCCGCGCGGCAGGGCGTAGACGATGCCGTCGATATCGGCGTAACGGCCGGCAAGGAGCTCGGCGAGCTGCCGGCCGGCATCCGTGCGATCCTTGAAGCGCATGACACCTCCGTGTCGTCCGTGCGGCCCCGTGGTCGTCCGGCGGCCGACGGCGAGCGCGGTACCAGTCTATAGCGACAAGTCGGGCCGGTCGAACGGGGAAAGCGCGCATCGGGCGCCGCCGGAATCGGTACTCTCACCGGTAGACGAGCACGGGAATCTTGGTGTGCGTCAGCACGCGGTTGGTTTCGCTCCCGAGCATGACCGCCGCGATGCCGCGCCGGCCGTGCGCCGCCATGACGATCAGGTCGCAGCCCTTGCGGTTCGCGGTCTCGACGATCCCTTGCCAGGGGCTGTCCCCTTCGATCAGGACGCGCTCGAACGGTACCTGCTCGGCGCGCGCGATCTCTTCCAGCCGGTCGAGGTACTTGCGGCCTTCCGCGGCCGCGGCTTCGTGCATTTGCGCACGCATGGTCTCGTCCACCCATACGGCCTCGCCGTAGTAAATGCCGAGACTCACCGGGAATACGTGCACACCGACGAGGCGTGCGCCGTGCAGCTTGGCGAGCGCCGCCGCCTTGCGCGCCACGTTTTCGGACATCTCGGAACCGTCGGTCGGGATCAGGATGTTCTTGAACATGCGCACCTCCTCGCGTCGTTCGGGCGGCGTCCGCGCGGATCAACGGTACACCAGCACCGGGATCTTCGAGTTCATCAGCACCTTGTTCGTCTCGCTTCCCAGCATCAAGCGGGCCAGCGGCCCGCGGCTGTGCGCCGCCATGAGAATGACGTCGCAGCGGCGCTTGCGCGCAGTGTCGATGATCGCTTTCCAGACCTGGTCGCGCTCGAGCAGCAGGGTTTCGCACGCCACGCCCGCGCGCTCGGCCGCCTGGCGTACCTGCTCCAGATGACGCTCCCCCTCCTTGCGCGCGATTGCGCGCAGCCGTGCCTGCGTGCGTGCATCGATGACGCCCACGTTCCCGTAGGTGAGGCCGAAGTGCGCCGGGTAGACGTGCACCCCTACGACCCGGGCATCGAGCGCCTTCGCGAGCTTCACACCCTCCTGAACCATCTTGCGGGACGTCCGCGATCCATCGGTCGCGATCAATATGTTCTTGTACATCACCTGCTCCGCGGTTTCGTTATCCCGCAATCCTTACCCAGAAATGCCCGCGAAGAAAGAGCCTACCGCCATTCCACGCCGCCGCTTTGATCCAAATCAACCGCTCGCCGCGAGACGCGCCGGGCGCCGCTTGGTTATGCTGTTACCCGCCGCTCCAAGGAACGCCGCCAATGGCCGCTGCCCCGTTCACCACGCCGATCGCATTTCACATCTGGGATACCAAGTACCGCTTCCGGACCGAGCAGGGGCCGCTCGAAGCGACCATCGAGGACACGTGGCGGCGCATTGCGCGCGCCTTGGCCGCGCCGGAGAAGGAGCCGGCCTGGGCGGAGCGTTTCTACGAGGCGCTCGCCGGATTTCGCTTCCTGCCCGGCGGCCGTATCCAGGCCGGCGCGGGGACGGGGCGGCGCGTGACGCTCTTCAACTGCTTCGTCATGGGCACGATCGAGGACTCCATGCACGGGATCTTCGACGGGCTCAAGGAGGGCGCGCTCACCATGCAGGAGGGCGGCGGCGTCGGCTACGACTTCTCGACCCTGCGCCCGCGCGGCGCGCCGGCCCGCGCCGTCGGAGGCGTCGCCTCCGGGCCGGTATCGTTCATGCGCATCTGGGACGCGATGTGCGCCACGCTGCTCTCCACCGGCGCGCGCCGCGGCGCCATGATGGCGACGCTGCGCTGCGACCATCCGGACATCGAGGCCTTTATCACGGCGAAGCAGACGCCCGGGGAGCTGCGGAACTTCAACCTCTCGGTGCTCGTGACCGACGAGTTCATGCAGGCGGTCGAAGCGGATGCCGAGTGGCCCCTCGTGTTCCCCGCGCGCGCGGACGACGGCGAAATCGTCATGCGCCGCTGGTCCGGTGCGCTCCCGCCGGTGCCCTGCCGCGTGTATCGGCGCGTGCGGGCGCGTGCGCTCTGGGAGAAGCTCATGCGCGCGACTTACGAGTACGCCGAACCGGGCGTGCTCTTCATCGATCGCATCAACCGGCTCAACAACCTCTGGTATCGGGAACACATCAGCGCGACGAACCCGTGCGGCGAACTGCCGCTCCCGCCCTACGGCGCCTGCGACCTCGGATCGATCAATCTGGTCGCGTTCGTGCGCGATCCGTTCACGGAGAAGGCATCGCTCGATCTCGCCGGCATCGCCGCGACGACCCGCATCGCGGTGCGCCTGATGGACAACGTCATCGACGTCTCGCGCTTCCCGCTCGAGCGCCAGGCGGAAATGGCGCATGGCGCGCGGCGCATCGGCCTCGGTCTCACCGGCCTCGCCGACGCGCTCATCATGCTCGGGCTGCACTACGGCGAAGCGCCGGCCCGGGCGCTCGCGGCGCGCGTCATGCGCACCGTCTGCCACGAGGCCTACCGCTGCTCGATCGCGCTCGCGCGCGAGAAGGGCCCGTTCCCCTTCTTCGAGCATGAGCGCTACCTCGCGGGCGAGTTCGTGCGTGCACTGCCTGAAGACATTCAGGAAGGGATCCGGAACTACGGCATCCGCAACAGTCACCTGACGGCGATCGCGCCGACCGGCACGATCAGTCTGCTCGCGAACAACGTCTCGAGCGGCATCGAGCCGGTTTACGACTTTCGCTACCGCCGCCGGGTGCTCGAGCTCGACGACAGCACGCGCGAGTACGAGCTCACCGACTACGCGCTCGAGCGCTGGCGCGCGCTGCGCGGCGACGAGCCGCTACCGCGGGCCTTCGTGAGCGCGCAGCAGCTGCCGCCGGCCGCGCACCTCGACATGCAGGCGGCGCTGCAGCCGTACGTGGACAGCTCGATTTCGAAGACCATCAACGTGCCGGCGGATTTCCCGTTCGAGGACTTCAAGGACATCTACCGCTACGCCTACGCGCAGGGGCTGAAGGGCTGCACCACCTACCGGCCGAACACCATCACCGGCGGCGTGCTCGAGGCCGCGCCGGAAACCGCGCGGCTCTGCTGCGTGCCGGAGCGCGAGGCGGACTGAGCGCCGGCACGGCGCACGCCGTCGCTCGGCGCAACCGAAAACGGTTCGGGTCAATGCGTCACGTGCGGAACGCCGGCTTGCCGACAATGCCGAGATTGGCCGAGAAGCGCCACGCGTGCTCGCGTCCGAGCTTTGACGCAGAGATCGAGCGCCGATCAGTAACGCCGGTACTCGAGGCCCTGGCAGCGCGGGCACGGCGGCAAGTGCGCGTCTTCCGACAACGTCAGACGTTCGCCGCACGCGGTGCACTCGAACGTGCCCTTGTACACCATCTCGCCCGTGCGGTAGGTCTGCTGGCCGAA
>DASVBY010000112.1:0-3621 GCA_036381895.1 Burkholderiales bacterium
GTACCCGAGATAGTTCGCCGACGCGAGCCAGCCGCCGGCCGCGACCGAGAGTCCGGCATCTTCCTGCATCATCGGCAGGATCGGCGTGAACGCGAAGCGCCCGATGCCCATCGCGATCGCGAGCGCGACGAGCCCGACCGCGGCAACCGTGCTCGGTCCCAGCGCCCGCTGGCGGCGTGACGTCATGCGGAGCTTCCGTATCAGATGTCAGGTGGTGCGGCGCGCGCGTCCGTTACGGTCCGGCTGGCGGTGGCGCAGTAGCCGGTGACGGTACCTGCTCGCGAGCCCACGGCGCACCAAGTCACTGCGGCCGCGTCCGCTGCATCGAGGGCCGCTCGCGCACCGCGTCGACGTGCCGCGCAAGGTGCGGCGCCGATTCGCGCCATCGAATCTCGGGCAGGCGGAAGTCGATGTAGTCGAACGCGACGGCGACCGCGAGGTCGCCGAGGTCCGGCGTCGCTGCGGGCGCACGCTGCGCATAAACGGTCTCGAGTGCACCGGCCGTGCGCGGCAGCGCGCGCAGCCAGCGCTGCGCGAGCGGAGAATCGGCGTTTCCACCGAAGCGGCGCTGAATGACCGTGCCGAACGCGCAATCGATCGCCCCGCGCCCGAGCCCGAGGCGACGGAGCATCGCTGTGCGGGCGGCTGGCTCGCGGGGCACGAGCGCGGCGCCGTTCGCCGCGTGCGCGACGAGGTGCTCGCAGATGCAGGTGCTTTCGACGAGTGCGACACCGTCGTCGGTGAGCAGCGCCGGCACCTTGCCGAGCGGATTGAGTGCGAGCAGCTCGGGCGGATCGTTCCACGGCTCAGCCCAGATCAGCTCGAGCCGCTCGCCGAGCCCGGCTTCGTGCGCGGTGACGAGCACGAGCCGCGCGTACGGTGAGGTCTTGTTGAGGACGAGTTTCATGGCGGTTTCGGTCGAATCGGCACCTGCAGATGTTACGCCGCGGCCGCGTTCCGAGAAACGAATAGCGCTGATGTAGACTGTCCCGCTGCCAGACGTTATGCAGCCGACGACGCCGCAACCACCGGAACGGGCCAGGGGAAGGCACCGCGCGGCAGGTGCCGCCGCTCGGTTCAGGTGCCGGCGAGCGGGTGCGGCAGAGCCGACAAATCATCGATGGCGCACTCCGGGCAGCGCGTCGGCTTCCGGCGAACGCACGGAGGTAAACGGATGAACGACAAGGAGCGGCGCGTTGCCGTCGTGACCGGCGGCGCGCAGGGCATCGGCAAGGCGATTGCGCAGCGGCTGCTGCGCGAGAGTTGGCGCGTCGTCATCGCCGATAGCGACGCGGAGGCGGGCGAGGAAACCGAGGCCGAAGCGCTCGCTCTCGGCGACGCGCAGTTCGTGCGCACCGACGTCGGCGTCGAGGACGAGGTGGTGCACCTGGTCGAGCAGACGCTGGTCCGCTTCGACCGGCTGGACGCGCTCGTCAACAACGCCGGCATCGGCATCAGCAAGCCGGTCGAGGAGCTCGCGCTCGAGGAGTGGAACCGGGTGCTTGCGACCAACCTGACGGGCGCGTTCCTTTGCGCCAAGCACGCGGCGCGGCACCTGCGGGCGGCGCGCGGCGCCATCGTGAACATCGCATCGACCCGGGCGCTGCAGTCCGAAGGCAACACCGAAGCCTACTCGGCCTCGAAGGGCGGGCTCGTGGCGCTCACGCACGCGCTCGCGATGAGTCTCGCGCCGGACGTGCGCGTCAACTGCGTGAGCCCCGGTTGGATCGACGTGAGCGAGTGGAAGAAGCGCTCGCGCCGCAAGCCGTCGCGCATTACACCCGAGGAGCATGCGCAGCAGCCGGTCGGACGCGTCGGGCGGCCGGAGGACATCGCGGCGATCGTAGCGTACCTGCTGTCCGAGGAGGCCGGCTTCATCACCGGACAGAACTTCGTCGTCGACGGCGGCATGACGCGCAAGATGATTTACGTCTGAGCCGCGCCGCCGGCTCCGCGGATGTATTGGACCCAGTCGCTCCGTTCAGTCCTTGGACGGCGTCACTACCACGAACTCGCCTTCGAGCATGGCGGTGCGCTCGTTCTCGCACTCGAGCAGGACTTGGATCATCACCCGCGCGCGTCCCTTGCGCTTGAGCGCGTCGGCGAACTGCGCCCAGGTCGAATCCGGCGCGATCGTGGCGGTGGCGGTGAAATCGACCGGCATCGGGCGCTCGTAGCTCATGGTGTTGCGCCGCACGACGATGTAGCCGTCGAACCCTTCGTGTCGCAGCCGCAGGAACAGCAGCGCCCAGCCGGCGAGGAGCGCCACGGCCGAGGCGCTGCCGCCGAATACCGTCTGACGGTGATTGATGTTGGGGGCGAGCGGGGCGGCGAGCTTCACGCGCTCGGCATTCGCCTCGAGGATCGTGACCTGCATCGCGCGCGAGAGCGGGATGCGCGCGTACATGTATTCGGCAAGCTCGGAAATCTCCACGGTTTTTTGCTCCTGCGCAACGCTACTTTAACCGAATCTCAAACAGGCGCGGCCACAGTTTTCCCGTGACGAACAGGCGGCCGCCGGCGGCGTCGTAGGCGATGCCGTTCAGCACGTCGCCGCGCTCGCCGGCCGGCAGCAGCCCCGCGAGGTCGATCCAGCCGAGCAGGCGGCCGGTTGCGGGATCGATGCGCGCGACGACGTCGCGCTGCCAGACGTTCGCATAGATCTCCCCGTTCACGTACTCGAGCTCGTTCAGCTGCGCGACCGGATTGCCGTCGGGTGTGCGCACCTCGATCGCCCGGCGCACTTCGAACGTGACCGGGTCGAGAAAGCGCAGGCGGGCGGTGCCGTTGCTCATGATGAGCAGACGACCGTCGGTCGTAAGCCCCCAACCCTCGCCCTCGTAGCGGAATTCGCCGAGCGGCTCCAGGGTGTCGGCCGCGTACACGAATCCGCGCCCGGCACGCCAGGTGAGCTGGTAGATCTTTCCGGCGAGGAGCGCGATGCCTTCGCCGAAATAGACCGCGGGCAGGCGCCGCTCGCGCAACACCCGGCCGGTCGCGGGCTCGACGATGCGCAGGCGCGAGGCGCCGTAGCCGCCCGTGCCCTCGTAAAAGACGCCGTCCGCGTAAACCAGACCTTGCGTGAACGCGTCCGGGTCGTGCGGCAGCGTTTGCACGATCTCGTACCCGTGAATCGGAACGCCGGCGAGGTCGGCTGCTGCCGCGCTGGGCGTCGCGGCGACGGCGAGCCAGAGCACGGCCACGGCAGCGAAAAAGCGAGTCATGGGATTCGCTTCGGCTCAGCGCGTACGTTCGATCACCGGCGGCTCGATGCCGCGGGCGCGCAGCCAGTCCCGCAGCGCGAGCCCGGTGCCCGACGGCCAGACGCGGCACTTTTCCGGCGGAATGCGTCGATAGTCGACGAGCTCCTCGCTCAGGCGGATCGCGCCCACGGCCGGCACGTGGTACGCGATGATGACCTGGTTCATGCGCTCGAACGGATACACGCCGATCAGGGCCGCGTGCGTCCCTTCGAGCGCAAGCTCTTCCTTCACTTCGCGCAGCACGCCCTGCTCGGGCGATTCGCCGCGCTCGAGAAAGCCCGTGATGAGGCCGTACCAGTTGGGCGGCCAGGCGCGATTGCGCGCGAGCACCACGCAACCTTCGTGCTCCACGACCGCG
>DASVBY010000113.1:0-4794 GCA_036381895.1 Burkholderiales bacterium
CGGCGACGTCAAGTTCGTCGTCGACAGCATGCGCGGGCTGCTCAAGCAGCGGCTGCAGGGCGTGCACGAGCACCTCGCGGAGCTGCAGAGCCTGAACGGCAAGAACTTCGACGTCATCGACCACATGATGGAGAAGGTCAAGGCCGACAAGGAGGTGTTCGAGAAGAGCCTGCAGCGCTTCCAGGCGACGCGCAGCATCTTCTCGCAGCAGACGAACAAGCTCTACGCGCATCTCAACCTGAAGCAGCTCGATGCCGTGATCGCGCAGACCAAGCGCGACATGGAGATCAGCATGACCACGGCCGGACTCAAGGCCTGCATGGACAACTTCTTCGTGCACGCGCACAAGACCATGGAAGAGGTGGCGCGGCAGGCGCAGGAGATCAAGGAGATGATGGAGGGCGTCTACCGCAAGTTCCAGGAGGAATACGGCCTCGCGAACGTGAAGCCGGCCGGCTTCTCAATCACGCGCTACCTGCACGAGATCAAGCGGCTCGAAGCGAAGCACGCCCAGTTCATGAAAGGGCTGTCGCTCGTCTTCACCGAGCAGCAGGTGCTCACGCGCAAATTCTTCGAGTCGTCGGTGGCGAAGGTGCGCGCCATCTTCCGCATGGCCAACCGCGATGCCGACGCCTGGCTCAAGACCATCATGTCGCCCATGGAGTCGCAGGTGCGCGAGCACCAGATCCTGCTGCGGCGGCGGCTCGAGTCGATCAAGCGCATCCACAAGGCGACGGACACGCTCGGCGACCGCATCAGCGAGCTCGAGCAGGTGCGCGAAGGCATCCAGGAGCAGGCGCGCGGGCTCGAGCGGCGCCTCGGCGCGATCCTGCAGCTCCTCGATTTCGACGCCGCGGGCGACCTGCCGCAGCGCTCCCGCAGCCGCGCCTGACGATCGCGCGGCGCGCCAAGGGCGCGTTGTCAGCGGCGCGCGCGCCGCCTATGATCGGGCCTTCCAGCGCCCGGCGTAGAGTGTGTGCAGGCCACGAGCATGACTTCGCTGCCCCATTCCCTACGTCACCCTTCCCTTCGCGGGACCGGCCGCTCGCGCAGCAACGGCGTGCGTCCCGCCGCGCACGGGCGTTCCGTCGCACACACGTAGCGCCCGCCCGGCCCCCGGGCGGGCTTCGCACTCCTTGGGCTGACGATCCGGCGCTGCGGCAGGCGCCGCCGGAGCTCTCTTTCTTGGTTCAGGAGACGAACGGAATGTCGCAGACCGTCTGGATTTCGCGGGTGGACTTCGTGCGGTTGCAGCACCTGATAGCGGTCGAACGCCGCGCCGCCCGCTCTCCCATCCTGGCGCGCCGGCGCTGGCTGTCGGACGAGGACACGGCGTGCCTGGACGCGCTCGAAAAGAAGCTCGCCTCGGCGCGACTCGGCGGACCGGTGTCGTTGCCGAAGGACGTGATCACGCTCAACGCCCGCGGCCGGCTGCGCGATTCCGCCGCGAACACCGTGCGCGACTTCACTCTCGTGCTTCCGGAGCGCGCGGACGGTCGCGTCGGGCTGATTTCGGTGCTGAGCCCGCTCGGCGTCGCGCTCATCGGCAGCCGCACGGGCGAGGAGATCGAGTTCCGGACAGACGAGGGCGAGACCCGGGTGGCCGTGGAGAGCGTGCTCTACCAGCCGGAGGCTGCGGGCGACCTGCACCTATGGTAACTGCCGCGATCTCGCGCGCCGGCCGGGGACGGCGCGCCCACTGGCGCCTAGCGCCCGCTCGTCCCGGTCGCGCGCTCCTCGGTGCGCGGCGCCCGAAGCGCGACCACGGCCGCTTTCCCTTCGCCGCGCGGATCCGAGGCCGCCTCGACGCGATCGGCGGCACGATCCCAGACGAGCGCCTGCATGTTGCCGTACTCGCGCCCGATCGAGCGCAGCCGGTGCCCGCGGCGCTCGAGCGCCGCCTGCTCCTTCGGCGTGAACGCGTCCGGCTCGTGCTGCACTTCGTCCGGCAGGTACTGATGGTGGTAGCGCGGGCGCGCCACCCACTCGTGCACGCTGCCGCGGCGATGTACGAAGTCGAGCACCGCGAGCAGCACCATCGTGGTGATGCGGCTCCCGCCCGGCGTGCCGAGCACCGCCACCGCATCAGATGATTCGACGAAAGTCGGCGTCATGCTCGAGAGCGGGCGCTTTCCCGGCGCGATCGCGTTGGCGGCACCGCCGAAGAGGCCATACGCGTTCGCAATGCCCGGCCCGGAAGCGAAATCGTCCATCTCGTTGTTCAGCACGACGCCGGTGCCGGGCGGCACGAACGCCGCGCCGAAGGGGAGGTTGATGCTGAGCGTGGCGGCCACGCGGTTGCCGGCCGCATCGAGGATCGAGAGGTGCGTCGTGTCCTCGCCCCGCGCCCGCCCCGCTTCGAGGAGGTCCGACAGCGCCGCGCTCGGCGTAGCGCGGCGGCGGTCGATGCTCGCGGCGAGCCGCGCGATCCGCTGCGGATCGAGGAGCCGCGCCGCGCCGCCGGTGCCGATGAAGTCGGGGTCGCCGAGATAGAGCGCCCGGTCGCCGTAGGCCCGCCGCATTGCCTCGATCACGAGATGCGTGCGCTCGACGAACGGGAGCTCCCCGAGGTCGTAGCGTTCGAGCATGCCGAGGATTTCGAGCAGCATGACGCCGCCCGCGGAAGGCGGCGGCGCGGTGACGATGCGCGCGCCGCGATAGCGCCCGCGCACCGGCTCGCGCTCGATCACGCGGTACTGCGCGAGATCCTCGAGCGTCCAGATGCCCCCTGCGGCCCGCACGCCCTCGACCAGCCGCCGCGCGGTCTCGCCCCGATAGAAGCCGGCCGCGCCCTTGGCCGCGAGCCGTTCGAGCGTCCGCGCGAGGTCGGGCTGGCGCACGACGTGCCCTTCGGCCGGAACCCGGCCCCCATCCAGAAAAATCTCGCCGGCACCCCACGCGACGAGCGCCTCGCGCCGCCACTCGGCCATCCGACGATAGCGCGGCGTCACGGCGAACCCGTCGCGCGCGAGCCGGATGGCGGGCGCGAGCGAGCGCGCGAGCGGCAGCGCACCGTAGTGCTCCGCGAGATGCGCGAGCGCCGCGGGCAGCCCCGGGATCGCGGCCGCGAGCGGGCCGTCGAGCGAGGCGCGCGGAATCGGCCGGCCGCCGGCGTCGAGATACATGTCCGCGCGTGCAGCGAGCGGCGCGCGCTCGCGCGCATCGATCATGACCTCGCGGCCGGTCGCCGCCTGATGCAGCAGAAAGAATCCGCCGCCCCCGATCCCGGAGGAGAACGGTTCGACCACTGCGAGCGCCGCGGCCGCGGCTACGGCGGCATCGAACGCATTGCCGCCGGCACGCAGGATCTCGAGCGCGGCCGAGGTCGCGAGCGGATGCGCGGTCGCGACGGCGGCAGCCGGCGGCTGCGGGGCCGCCGACGCGGGCAGAACGATGAGAACGACGAGAAGCGCGAGGACGCGGCGCATCGCGCGAACATAGCGGCCCGCTGGGGGTGGTTCAAGGAGCGCAGAAGGGTCTCCGCGCGCGGTTCTTACAGCGTCAGGAGGGAGTCCGGCGACGGCGCCGGCCGGCGGGGTGCCGCGGTGACGCGAACGGCGCCGGGGCGCTAGCCGCCGGAAGTGCCGTTCGAGAGGCGGGCGTTCGCCGTCAACTCGAGGTACTTCTGGTACAGCGCTTCGCGGGTCTCGGGGTGCTTCGGATCCGGATGGATGCAGTCCACCGGACACACTTCCACGCACTGGGGCGTGTTGAAATGCCCGACGCACTCGGTGCAGCGCTTGGGATCGATGACGTAGTACTCCTCGCCCTGCGAGATCGCCTGGTTCGGGCACTCGCGCTCGCACACGTCACAGTTGATGCATTCGTCGGTAATGAAAAGTGCCATGGAGAACCAACCTTGCCGTCTGCCCTGCCGGACGGCCGTACCACCTTAGACAGCTCCGGCGCGCGCGGTGCCCTACCTGCTCAGCTTGGCCTTGAGCGCCGCCACGACGAGCGGATGAACGAAGCCCGAGACGTCGCCCCCGAGCCCTGCGATCTCCTTGACGAGCGACGCGGAGATGAACATTTCCTGCTCCGACGGCGTCATGAAGACGGTCTCGATCTCCGGCGCGAGGCGCCGGTTCATCCCCGCCATCTGGAACTCGAACTCGAAGTCCGAGACCGCGCGCAGGCCGCGCAGGATGACGCGGGCGTTCTGCTGGCGCACGCAGTCGATGAGCAGGCTGTCGAACCCGATCACGCGCACGCCGCGCAGCCCCTCGAGCACCGAACGTGCCAGGCTGACGCGCTCTTCGAGCGGAAAGAGCGGCGCCTTCTTCGGGTTGGCAGCCACCGCCACGACGACTTCCTCGAAAATGCGGGCGGCGCGGCGCACCAGGTCGGTGTGCCCGTTGGTGAGTGGATCGAACGTACCGGGGTAGAGGGCGGTGACTTTCATGCGCGCAGTATAGCCCGACGAACGGTCGCGCTCGAAGCGTTTCGGTTCAGGATGCGGCGCTTTCGGCATCCCGGCTCGCCGCGGGCGCAAGGCGCAGCAGCTGATAGCGCACCTGCCCCGCCGCCGCGCTGCGGTACGGCGCGAGGCTATCGGGCAGCTCGAGCGTGCGGAGGCTGCGCGGCGCTTCCACGTACACGAACGAGCCCGCGCCGATCCAGCCGCGCAGCAGGCGCTCGGCGCAGGCGCGGATCATCGTTTCCGCGAGGGCGAACGGCGGGTCGAGGAAGACGACATCGAAGCGGCGCGGCCGTCCGGCCAGGTACTCGAGCGCATCGAGCGCCACCACCTCGGCGCCCTCGGCGCCGAGGCGCACCGCGTTCTCGCGCAGCCGC
>DASVBY010000114.1:0-15137 GCA_036381895.1 Burkholderiales bacterium
TCGGGTTCGAGCCCGACATGATCGACGAGAAGCAGGTTCGGCCGGATCCGCGCGGCGTGCTGCACGACTCGTGCACGCACCTCTTCAAGCTCTTGCCGACGCAGCCGCGCAGCGTGCCGCGACTCGATCGCAAGAGCGGCGGCGCCCGCGCCGCGCTGCACGCCTCGGTCGTCGAACGCCGCAGGTGCCCGCCGATCAGCGATGCGCCGTACCGCGCGACGGTGCCCCTCCTCAAGGCCGGCGAGTCGCAGACGTTCACCGTCTATGCGCTCGACCCTTGGAACGCGACGGGACTGTATGTCGAGGCCGGCGTCTCCTATCTCTTCGCGGCGGACGGAGAGTGGCTCGATCGCGACGTCGCCTGCGGCCCCGCCGGAACGAACGACGGCGAGTTCCGTCCGGCGGAGATCGGCAACCTCATCGGCTCCGCGCTCGGCGAGGCCGAGACGTTGTTCAAAAAGCTCACGAAGAACGGCCGGGCCGATTTCCGCTTCACCAAGCGCCACGAGCGGCTCGGAGGTGCGCGCGTGCCGTGGTTCTGTCTCATCGGTGCCGTCGGGAACGGCGGGGCGGCCAACGAGAACGGCGAGCCCGAGCCGCACGAGGCGTTCAAGATCGGTATCCGCGGCCGCTGCGTGCCGCGTGCCTCCGGGTATCTCTACGCATACGCGAACGACGCTTGGGGCGGCTACGCGAACAATCGCGGCAGCGTCACCCTCACGATAAAGCGGGCGGACTGAGCGGCCACGCGAGCACGAACCGGACGGTAAAGCGAGGCGAAAGGGGCCGTACCGCACGCGCTCTCGCGTCGAGGTAAGCCGTTTCGCAGGGCTCTCGCGGTTGAGCCCGCGGCCGCTCCCCTGATAACGTACGGCGTCGAGCCCCGCGGTTCACCTCTTTCTACAACAAAGACTCGAAGGGCCACCCCGATGGACAGTCACGCACCGAGCCTCGCGCCGCCTCACCGCAGCTTCGATGCGGAGGCGAGCCTCGACGCGTCCCGGCTGCTCGCCTCGCTGCAGGCGGTGCGCGGCGGCGACTTCTCGGTCCGCCTGCCGGGCGATTGGACCGGCCTCGCGGGCAAGATCGCCGACACCTTCAACGAGATCGTGGCGGCCAACGAGCATCTCGCCGCCGAGCTCGAGCGCGTGAGCGAGGCCGTGGGCAAGCGCGGCAAGACGCGTCAGCGCGTGCGCTCGGAGCGCCAGATCGGCGCATGGGGGCAGATGGAATCTTCGGTCAACGGCCTGATCGATGACCTGCTCTGGCCGACGACCGAGGTCACGCGCAGCCTCGCCGCCGTCGCGAAGGGCGATCTTTCTCAGACCGTGCCGCTCGAGGTCGAGGGCCGGCGCATCGAGGGCGAATACCTGCGCTCCGCCGAGATCGTCAACACGATGATCGGGCAAATGCGGGTCTTCACCTCGGAGGTCACGCGCGTCGCGCGCGAGGTGGGCACCGAGGGCACGCTCGGCGGCCAGGCCGTCGTGAAGGAAGTCTCGGGCGTCTGGAAGGATCTCACGGACAACGTGAACTCCATGGCGTCGAACCTGACGGCGCAGGTCCGCAACATCGCCGAGGTGACGACCGCGGTCGCCGGCGGCGACCTGTCGAAGAAGATCACCGTCGACGTGCGCGGCGAAATCCTCGAGCTCAAGGACACCATCAACACCATGGTGGACCAGCTCAACTCGTTCGCCTCCGAGGTGACCCGCGTGGCGCGCGAGGTCGGCACCGAGGGCAAGCTCGGCGGCCAGGCGCAGGTACCCGGCGTCGCCGGCATCTGGAAGGACCTCACCGACAACGTCAACGTCATGGCCGCGAACCTGACGAACCAGGTGCGCGGCATCGTCAAGGTGGTGACGGCGGTCGCGAACGGCGATCTCACGCAGAAGCTGACGGTACAGTCCCAGGGCGAGATCGCGGCGCTCGCCGACACCATCAACAGCATGATCGACACGCTCGCCACCTTCGCCGACCAGGTGACGACGGTCGCGCGCGAGGTCGGCGTCGAAGGCCGGCTCGGCGGGCAGGCCAACGTGCCGGGCGCCGCCGGCACCTGGAAGGACCTGGTGGCCAACGTCAATCTGCTCGCGGCGAATCTGACGACCCAGGTGCGGGCCATCGCCGACGTGGCGACCGCCGTGACCGAAGGCGATCTGACCCGCTACATCCAGGTGGACGCGAAGGGCGAGGTCGCCGATCTCAAGAACCACATCAACGCGATGATCGGCAACCTGCGCCAGACCACGGAGCGCAACACCGAGCAGGACTGGCTCAAGACCAACCTCGCGAAGTTCTCGCGCATGATGCAGGGCCAGCGCGACCTCTACGCGGTCGCGCGCATGCTGCTCTCGGAGCTCGCGCCGCTCGTCGACGCCCAGCAGGGTGCGATGTACGTTGCGACCGAGACCGACCGCGGCATGCGGCTGCGCAAGGTCGCGGGGTTCGCGGACCTCGATGGCGACCGCCCGTGCGAATACGCGCTCGGCGAAGGGCTCATCGGCCAGTGCGCCTACGAGCGCCACCGGATGACGATCGCGGGGATTCCGGCGCACGCCGTTCGCGTCGCCGCCGATTCGATCGAGATACGGCCGCACACCATCATGGTGCTGCCGGTGCTGTTCGAGGGTCAGGTGATGGCGGTCATTCAGCTCGCGTCGCTGCGCGAGTTCACCCCAACGCACATCGCCCTGCTCGAGCAGCTCACCGACATCATCGGTATCGTGCTCAATACGATCGCCGCCAACATGCGCACCGAGAGCCTGCTGCGGCAGTCGCAGCAGCTCGCGACGGAGCTCCAGACGCAGCAGCGCGAGCTGCAGCAGACGAACGAGGAGCTCGCGCAAAAGGCGCGGCTGCTGGCGGCGCAGAACGCCGAGGTCGAACGCAAGAACCGCGAGATCGAACAGGCGCGGCGCGCGCTCGAGGAGAAAGCCGCCGAGCTCGCGCTCACCTCGCGCTACAAGTCGGAGTTCCTCGCGAACATGTCGCACGAGCTGCGCACGCCGCTCAACAGTATCCTGATCCTCGGGCAGCAGCTCGCGGAGAACACGGCCGGCAACCTGACCCCGCGTCAGGTCGAGTTCGCGCGAACCATACACGCCGCCGGCACCGACCTGCTCAACCTCATCAGCGACATCCTCGACCTCTCCAAGATCGAGTCGGGCACGGTCACGGTGGAGTACGAAGAGCTGCCGTTCGCGAGCCTCGAGGAAGCGATCGTGCGCGGCTTCCGCCACGAGGCCGAGGCGCGCCAGCTCGCCTTCGCGGTCGAGTTCGACGCGAGCCTCGGCCCCACCATGCGCACCGACCCCAGGCGGCTGCTGCAGGTGCTGAAGAATCTCCTTTCGAATGCACTCAAGTTCACCGAACGCGGCTCGGTCACGGTGCGCGCCCGCCGGGCCGCCGGCGGCTGGACCGCGGGCCACCCGATCCTCGATCAGGCGCCGGCGGTGGTCGCCTTCTCCGTGAGCGACACCGGCATCGGCATCGCGCCCGACAAGCAGAAGATCATCTTCGAGGCGTTCCAGCAGGCCGACGCCGGCACCGCGCGCCAGTACGGCGGCACCGGGCTCGGGCTCGCGATCTCGCGCGAGCTCGCCCGGCTGCTCGGCGGGGAGATCTGTCTGCGCAGTGCACTCGGAAGCGGCAGCACGTTCACGCTCTACCTCCCGCTCACGCGGGCGGACGGCGAGTCGAAGCCCCCCGCCGCACCGCTGCCGCTGCTCGCGGCACCCAACCGCACGTTGCCCGACGACCGGGAGGCGCTGGGCCCGGAGGACGAGGTGATGCTCATCTTCGAGTCCGACGCCGAACAGGCGCAGCTCCTGCGCGACCTCGCGCGTGAACGCGGCTTCAAGACGGTCGTCGCCGCGAGCGGCGCCGACGCCGTCGCGCTCGCGCGCGCGCACCGCCCGCGCGCGATCGCTCTCGCCTCCGACCTGCACGACACGTCGGGCTGGGTCGTCCTCAGTCAGCTCAAGCAGGACGCCGCCACCCGCCACGTGCCGGTGCAGGTGATGACGCCCGAATGCGACGGGCAGCACAGCCTCGCCCGCGGTGCCTACGCGCACCTCGAGAAGCCGGCGACCGCGGCGGCGCTGCGCGACGCGCTCGATCGGCTCGCGCGCTACGCGCGCAATCCCTCGCGGCGGCTGCTCGTCCTCGAGGACGGGGCCGCCGAGGCCGCGCGGATCGCCGCGTGGCTGGCGCACGACGACATCGAGCTGACGGCGGTCGCGAGCGGCGACGCCGGCTTGCGCGCACTGCGCGCGAGCGCCTTCGACTGCGTGGTGCTGACCGCGAACCTCGCGGACACGCCGCTGCCGGCATTGCTGGCGCGGCTCGCCGAAGAACCGGACGCGGGCCGCGTGCCGTTCGTGCTGTTCCTGCCGCGGCGCGTCTCGCCCGACGAAGAGACGGCCATGCGCGCCGCGGCGCGGCGCCTGGTGCTGCGCGTCGCGCGCACGCGCGCGCGCCTGCTCGACGAAACCGCGCTGTTCCTGCACCGCGCCGTCGCGGATCTGCCGGAACCGCAGCGGCGGCTGCTCGAGCGGCTCGGCGACAGCGACGAGGTGCTCGCGAACCGGACGGTGCTCGTCGTCGACGACGACGCGCGCAACACGTTCGCGCTCTCGAGCGTGCTCGAGAGCTATCGCATGCGGGTGGTGACGGCGAGCAACGGCCGCGCCGCCATCGAGGTCATCCGGCGCACGCCGGAGCTGTCGCTCGTGCTCATGGACATCATGATGCCGGACATGGACGGCTACGAGACCATCCGGCGCATCCGCCGGGACCCCCGGCTGCGCACGCTGCCGATCGTGGCGCTCACCGCCAAGGCCATGAGAGGGGACCGCGAGAAGTGTCTGGAAGCCGGCGCCTCGGACTACATCGCGAAACCCGTCGACAACCGCCAGCTGCACGCGACGCTGCGCATGTGGCTGTACCGGTAAGGAGACTTCGAGATGAACATGCCCGAGAAGGCCAATATCCTGCTGGTCGACGACCAGCCCTCGCGACTGCTCGCGTACGAAGCCATCCTCGAGCCGCTGCAGCAGAACCTGGTCAAGGCCCGGTCGGGCGCCGCGGCGCTGCAGTGCCTGATGGAGATGGACTTCGCGGCGATGCTCCTCGACGTCAGCATGCCGGGGATGAGCGGCTTCGAGATCGCGGAGCTGATCCACAAGCATCCGCGCTTCCAGGAGCTGCCGATCATCTTCGTGACCGGGGTGCACGTGACCGACTTCGACAAGCTGCGCGGCTATGCCATTGGCGCAGTCGACTACGTCCAGGTACCGGTGGTGCCGGAGATCCTGCGCAGCAAGCTGCGCGTCCTGGTGCAGCTCTACCGCAGCCGCGCGGAGCTGCGCCGCCTGAATCAGAGCCTGGCCGCCGCCAACGCCGAGCTCGCCGAGGCGCACAGCAATCTGCGCGCGGAGAAGACCCGCGAGCTCGAACGCGCCAACGCGGCGCTGCGCAGGGAGATCGAGGAGCGCGAGCGCGCGCAGCAGGCGCTGCAGCAGGCGGCCGAGCGCAAGGACCGCTTCCTCGCCATACTCGCGCACGAGCTGCGCAACCCGCTGTCGGCGATCTACAACGGCGTGCAGGTGCTGCGCGCCGACGCCGGCCGCAGCCCGCGCACGCTGCGCATCCACGAGCTGCTCGACCGGCAGGTGGGCCACCTCACCCGGCTGATCGAGGATCTGCTGGACGTATCGCGCCTGACGAGCGGCCGCATCCGGCTCAAGAAGGAGCCGGTCGACCTGGCGGCGATCGTCGGCCGCGCGCTCGACACCGCGCGGCCGCTGATCGAGGCGCGCAAGCACCGCCTGACGCTCGAGGTGACGCCGGAGCCGGTGTACGTGGACGGCGATGTGGTGCGGCTGGTGCAGATGCTCGACAACCTGCTCTCGAACGCCGCCAAGTACACCGACGAGGGCGGCGTGATCTCGGTATCGCTGGCGGTCGAGCGCCGCGACGCCGCGGAGCAGGCGGTGATCCGGGTACGGGACAACGGTTCGGGCATTCCTCCGCACCTGCTCGACCAGGTCTTCGACCTGTTCGCCCAGGCCGACACGCCGATCAACCGCTCCCGGGGCGGGCTCGGCATCGGCCTTTCGCTGGTGCGCGGCGTCGCGGAGCTCCACGGCGGGACCGTGGCGGCGCACAGCGAAGGCCCGGGTCGCGGCGCGGAATTCACGGTGCGCCTGCCGTGCCGTCCGCCGCCGCGACCCGCGTCGACCGCGGCAGACGCCCCGCCGCCGCGGCGCGAGCCGGCGCTGCGGATCCTCGTCGTCGACGACAACGCCGATTCCGCGCTCGGGCTCACGATGTGCCTCGAAGACCGCGGTCACGAGGTGTACGTGGCGCATTCCGGCGAAACCGGCGTCGAGGCCGCATTACGCCACGTTCCCGACGTGGTGCTGCTCGACATCGCGCTCCCCGGCATCGACGGCTACGAGGTGGCCCGGCGCCTTCGCGCCCACCCCGCGACGCGCGATGCCCTCCTCGTCGCCATGACCGGGTTCGGCGGTCAGCCGCATCGCGACCGGGCGATCGCCGGCGGCTTCGATCACTACCTCGTGAAACCGCTGGATCACGAGTCCCTCTTCGCGCTGATGGCCGAACACACGGCGTCGAAGACGCGCACCGCCGTGCGCGCGCCCGCGCGCGACCGGGCCGAGCCGCTCGTCGAGAGTCAGACCTGAGCGCTCGCGCGCTCTTTCCGACCTCCCGCTTCGCGAGGACGTCATGACGGGGCAAGCGATCCCCGAAGACATTCGTCGCTTCATTCTGACCAGTATCCCCTCGGTGCCGCACGTCGAAGGCTTGTTGCTGCTGCGGCGCGCCGCGAACGAGCCGTGGGATGCCCGGCGGCTGGGACAGCGCCTGTACGTCAACGACCAGACGGCGGCCGCCGTGCTGCGCGATCTGCACGACATCGGCGCGCTCGAGGCGTGCGCGCAGCACCCGGCCACGTACCGCTACGCGCCGCGCACCGACGAGTTGCGGTTTCTCATCGACAAGCTCGCCGATGTCTATGCCCGCCAGCTCGTCGAAGTAACGAATCTGATCCACTCCGGACTGAACAAGAAGGCGCAGCAGTTCGCGGACGCCTTCATTTGGAGGATCAAGGATGGCTAGCGTGGTCTACGCCCTCTGCGCCCTGATGTCGCTCTGCGTCGCGTGGCTGCTGTTCCGCGGCTTCGTCCGAACCCGCCAGCGCCTGCTGTTCTGGAGCGGCCTCTGTTTCGCCGGGCTCGCCGCGAACAACGTCATGCTGGTTCTCGACCGGGTGGTGTTCCCGACCGCGATCAATCTCGCCCTGTGGCGTTCCGTGCCGGCGCTGATCGGGTTGTTGCTGCTGGTCTACGGCCTGATATCGGAGGACTGAGAGGAAACGATGACGAACGGAATGCTGTTCGGCGGTATCGCCACGGCCGCCCTTGTCGCCGGGCTGTTCTTTCTGCGCTTCTGGCAGGCGACCCGCGACCGCTTCTTCCTGTTCTTCGTGCTCGCCTTCTGGCTCGAGGCGCTGAGCCGCGTGCTGATCGGGCTGAGCGGCAGCCTGCGCGAAGACGCCCCGCTCTTCTACCTGATCCGCCTGGTCGCGTATGGCCTCATTCTCGTCGCAATTCTCGACCGCAACCGCGCTCACCGGCGACGGTGAGCGACGGGAGTAAAGCGATTCGTCGCGCGGCGCCGAATCCAGCCTGCCATGAGCCGTTACCGTTCCGGCTTCCCCTCGGCACGCGGCGGCGTGCGATCTAGGCGTGCTCGACGCGGCCGTCGGCGCTGCGCGCGATCGGCTGGCGCGCAAAGCGGTTGAGCACGTGCGCAATCATGCCCTTCGCGAGCTCCTCTTCGCCGAAGAACACCTTGCCGATCCGATCGCGCTGCAGCAGGCGCGACTCCTCCTCGCTGTGAGTGCGCAGCACGACCTCGATGTTCGGATTGAGAGTGCGCGCGATATCGGCCATCTGGCGGACGTTGAGTGCGTCGGGCGTGGCGATGACGAGCATCGCCGCGTCGGCGATGTGCGCCTGGATGAGCACGGCGGGATCGGTTGCGTCGCCGGCGACGGCCGGCACGCCCCGCGCCCGCAGCTCGCCGACGCGCTCGCGGTTCTGCTCCGCGACGACGTAGGGGATGTCCTTCGCGCGCAGCGCCTCCGCGATGCGCCGGCCGACGCGGCCGTAGCCGACGAGCACCACCTGGCCCTCGAGGTAGCGCCGCTCCGTGCTCATCGGAAGCTCCGCGAGCGGGTCCGGCCGGCGTTCCAGCCGGCGCGCGAACTCCGAGTTCTTCAGGATCCAGGCGCGCGTCGGCGCGACGGCGGCGAACACGAACGGGTTGAGCGCGATCGAGATCAGCGCGCCCGCGAGCACCAGGCTCTGACCCTCGACCGGCAGCAGGCCAAGCGCGGAGCCGAGGCCCGCCAGGATGAAGGAGAACTCGCCGATCTGAGCGAGGCTCGCGGACACCGTGAGCGCCGTGTGCAGGCGATAGCGAAACAGCAGCACGATCAGGAGCGCCGCCGCCGACTTGCCGAGGATGATGATGCCGACCACGCCGAGCACGTGCAGCGGCTCCTCGAGCAGCACCGCCGGGTCGAACAGCATGCCGACGCCTACGAAGAACAGCACCGCGAACGCGTCGCGCAGCGGCAGCGACTCCTCGGCGGCCCGGTGGCTGAACTCGGACTCGCGCAGCACCATGCCGGCGAAGAACGCGCCGAGCGCGAACGAGACCCCGAAGATCTCCGCGGCGCCGAAAGCGATGCCGAGCGCGGCCGCGACGACCGAAAGCGTGAACAGCTCCCGCGAACCGGTACCGGCGATGTGCCACATGAGCCACGGCAGCAGCCGGCGGCCCGCGAACAGCATTACCGCGATGAACGCGCCGATCTGCAGCAGCGTGCGCCCGAGCGTCCACGCGAGCGCCTCCCCGCCCGCGTCGGCCGCGCCGCTCAGTACGCCGGCGAGCGGCGGCAGCAGCACCAGCACCAGCACCGTGGCGATATCCTCGACCACGAGCCAGCCGATGGCAATGCGGCCGTTCATGGTCTCGATCAGGCTGCGGCTTTCGAGCGCGCGCAGCAGCACGACCGTGCTCGCGCACGACAGCGACAGGCCGAAGACGACCCCGGCGCCGAAGCTCCAGCCCCACGTCATCGCGAGGGCCATGCCGAGCACCGTCGCCACCGCCATCTGCACCACCGCACCCGGGAGCGCGATGCGCCGCACGGCCAGCAGATCGCCGAGCGAGAAATGCAGCCCGACGCCGAACATGAGCAGCATCACCCCGATCTCGGAGAGCTGCGCAGCAATGTTCGCATCGGCGATGAACCCCGGCGTGTACGGGCCGATCACGATCCCGGCGAGGAGATAGCCCACGAGCGCGGGAACCTTCAGGCGCTCCGCGACGAAGCCGAAGATCAGAGCGAGGCCGAAGCCGGCGGCGAGCGTGGTGATGAGAGATATGTTGTGTTCCATTCGACGACTTCCGTGGCCGCGGTCGAGCCCGATCGAGGACGCTCGCACCCCGGCTTTTTGTTTTCCATGATAAGACCCGGACCGCCGCATTGCATCCGATAGATGCGCCGGATCGATCGGCGTTGCCGGCCGTCGCCGAGGCTGTACCGTCCGCGAGGTTCTCGCATACCATTCGAATCGTCGCTCGCGGCGGTTGCATTCGTATGACAGCGCCCGGCAGCCGAACCATGCGCGTACAGGAACCGAAACAAGCGGGGGCGAGGGCATTGTCCGGCGCCGAGCGGCCCGACTGGCACAGCCTCGAACCCGATGAGGTCATCCGGCGCCTCGGCAGCGACCGCAGACGCGGGCTGTCGGCCGACGAAGCGCGCGAGCGCCTCGCGCGCTTCGGCCCGAACCGCCTGCCCCCGCCGCGCAGGCGGCCGGCGTGGCTGCGCCTGCTGCAGCAGTTCCACAACGTCCTGATCTACGTGATGCTCGCCGCCGCCGCGATCATGGCGACGCTCGGCCATGGGGTGGATACGGCCGTGCTCCTCACCGCCGTGATCGTCAACGCCGTGATCGGCTTTATCCAGGAAGGCAAGGCCGAGGACGCGCTCGATGCGATCCGCGACATGCTGTCGCCGCGCGCCATGGCGATACGCGACGGCAAGCGTGTCGAGGTGCCCGCGGAAACGCTCGTGCCGGGCGACCTCGTCGTCCTCGGTTCCGGCGACAAAGTGCCGGCGGACCTGCGCGTCGTGAGCGCGCGCGGTTTGCAGGTCAACGAAGCGATTCTCACGGGCGAGTCGCAGGCGGTGGAGAAATCCCCGGCGCCGGTCGACCCCTTTGCCCCCCTCGGCGACCGCCGCTCGATGCTCTACTCGGGCACGCTCGTGACCTCCGGTCAGGCCACCGCGGTCATGGTGGCGGGCGGAGCCGCGACCGAGATCGGCCGGATCGGCGCCATGCTCGCGCAGGTCCGGCCCGCGCCGACGCCGTTGATGCGGCAGATGGCCGGGTTCGCCCGCTGGCTCGCGACCGCAATCCTCCTGCTCGTCGTCGCCACGTTCTTCGTCGGCGTCTACTGGCGCGGCCAGCCGGCCGCGGACATGTTCGTCTTGGCGGTCGCGCTCGCCGCCTCCGCGATCCCCGAGGGCCTGCCCGCGATCATGACGATCACGCTCGCCCTCGGCGTTCGCCGCATGGCGGAGCGGCGCGCGATCGTCCGGCACCTGCCGGCGGTCGAGGCGCTCGGCTCGGTCACCGTCATCTGCTCCGACAAGACCGGCACGCTCACGCGCAACGAAATGGCGGTGCAGCGCGTCATCACCGCCGCCCGGGCGTTCGACGTGACCGGAGTCGGCTACGCGCCCGAAGGCGCGCTCCACCTCGACGGCACGCCGATCGCACCGGCCGACCATCCGGAGCTCGCCGAGGTGCTGCGCGCGGCGGTGCTGTGCAACGACGCCGAGCTGCACCGGCGCGAGGACGGCTGGCGGCTCGAGGGCGATCCGACCGAGGGCGCCCTGCTCGCGCTCGCGCTCAAGGCCGGCGTCGACCCGGCCGACGAGCGCCGGGCGCTGCCGCGCACCGACGCGATCCCCTTCGAGTCCGAGCACCGGTTCATGGCGACGCTGCATCACGATCATCTCGGCCGCGGCTTCATCTACGTCAAGGGCGCCCCCGAGCGCGTCATCGAGATGTGCGACCGGCAGGCGGACGGCGCGCTCGACCGCGACTACTGGCGGCGCTGGGCCACGGATACGGCGGCGCGCGGCTTGCGCGTGCTCGCGATCGCCGGCCGGCGCGCGGACGAGGGGCGCGCGGAGCTCGACTTCGCCGACGTCGAGAACGGCCTCACGCTCCTCGCGCTCGTCGGGATGATGGACCCGCCGCGCCCGGAGGCGGTCGCGGCGGTCGCGACGTGCCACAGCGCCGGCATCCGCGTGAAGATGATCACCGGCGATCACGTCGATACGGCGCGCGCCATCGGCGAGCAGCTCGGCTTCGAGCGCGAGAAGGCGACGCTCACCGGCACCGAGCTCGAGATCATGGACGACGACACGCTGCGCCGCGTCGCGCCGGAAGTCGACGTGTTCGCGCGCGCGAGCCCCGAACACAAGCTGCGGCTGGTACACGCGCTGCAGCGAGCCGGCCAGGTCGTGGCGATGACGGGCGACGGCGTCAACGACGCGCCCGCGCTCAAGCGCGCCGACGTCGGCGTGGCGATGGGCCTGAAGGGCACCGACGCCGCCAAGGAGGCCGCCGACATCGTCCTCGCCGACGACAACTTCGCGACCATCGCCAACGCCGTGCGCGAAGGGCGCGCGGTCTACGACAACATCCGCAAGTTCGTGCTGTTCATGCTGCCGACGAACGGCGGCGAGGCGCTGGTCGTGATCGCCGCCATCGCGTTTCAGCTGGTGCTGCCGCTCACGCCCGCGCAGGTGCTGTGGATCAACATGGCGACCGTGAGCACGCTCGGGCTCGCGCTCGCGTTCGAGCCGCCCGAGGACGACGTGATGCAGCGCCCGCCGCGCGACCCGAAGGAATCGCTGCTCTCGTGGTTCTTCGTCTGGCGCGTGGTCATGGTGTCGGTGCTGATGATGACGGGGGCGCTCGGACTGTTCCTGCTCGAGCTCGAGAACGGCGCGAGCCTCGAGCGCGCCCGCACCATGGCGGTGAGCGCGGTCGTGGGGGCCGAGATGTTCTACCTGGTGAACAGCCGCTACATCTTCCGCCCGGTGCTCTCGTTCGCGGCGCTGCGCGGCAACGTCCACGTACCGCTCGCGATCCTCGCGTGCGCGGCTCTGCAGATCGCGTACGTGCACACAGCGCCGCTGCAGGCCGTGTTCGGCTCGACCGATCTCACGCCCGGCGAATGGCTGCGCGTCGCGCTCGCCGGCGCCTTCGTGTTCGTCGCCGCCGAGATCGAGAAGCTCGTCGTGCGCGCCGTGCGCCAGCGGCGCGCCCGCCCAACGGCGCCCGCCTGGCCGGGCGCGGAACCCTCGAGGGAGACACTCGCATGAGCAGAATCGCTTCCGTCCTCGCCGCCGTCGATTTCTCCGACGATGCGCGCGCCGCCCTCGCACGGGCCGGGGCGCTCGCCGCCGCGCTCGGCGCGCGGCTCGACGTGGTGCACGTCGTGGATGCCGAGGTGCTCGCGGTGCTGCGCCGCGACTTCGGCAGCACCGCCGCCGCCGAGCGCCGGCTGGTCGAGGAGCTGCAGCGCCTGCTGAACGCGCAGGCGGCGGCCGCCCCGGCGGGCACGCAGCCCGCGGCGCACGTCGCCGTCGGCTCCGTGCTCGACGAGATACTCGCCGCGGCCGCCGGACACGATCTGCTCGTCCTCGGCGCGCACGGCCTCAACCGGCTGCGCGACATGCTGATCGGCACCACCGCGGCGCGCCTGCTCGCGCGCAGCCCCGTCCCGGTGCTCGTCGTAAAGCGGCCGCCCGCCGGAGCCTACCGCCGGGCGCTCGTCCCGCTCGACGCCTCTTCGGACGCGCCCGATCCCCTGCCGCTGGCGCTCCAGGTCGCGCCGGAGGCCGAGCTCACCGTGGTGCACGCGCTCCACGTGCCGGGGCGGGACACGCTCTGGCTCGCCGGCGTCGCACAGGAGCACATCGATGCGCATAGCGCCCAGGCGCGCGAGCGCGCCGCGGAGCGGATCGCGGCGCGCGTGCGCGCGGCCGGTGCCCAGGACCGCGCGGTGCGCACGGTCATCGAGCCGGACGACGCGGCGCCGCTCATCCTCGCGCAGCAGGCAGCGCTCGACGCCGACCTCATCGTCATGGGCAAGCGCGACCGCTCGCGCGCCAGCGAGCTGCTGCTCGGCAGCGTCACCCGCCGCGTGCTCTCGGCTGCGGCGTGCGACGTGCTCGTCGTGCCGGCGTAGCGCCTCGGTTCCTGCTCGCGGCTCGCCCGCGGCGCGTCCCGGCCGCCCGCCGCTCGATCGCGGCGCCCCGCGGCGCGCGTCAGAGGAGCCATTCGATCGGCAGCAGCGCCAGCAGCCGTACCACCGCCCGCCGCCACCAGCGCGTTCCCGGCTCGCGCGCGTGGTGCACGCTGCCTTCCAGCCAGTAGAGCCGCCCGCGGTCGGACAGGCGTACTTCATAGGCGTCGAGCGGGATGTGCTCGTCGAGCACCTCTTTCAGCTCCTGGGCCAGCGCCTCGCTCTCGATGACGAAGCCCATCTCGGTGTTGAGCTCGGCCGAGCGCGGATCGAAGTTGAACGAACCGATGAATACGCGCCGCCCGTCCACGGAAAAGGTTTTGGCGTGCAGGCTCGACGTGGAGCTCGCGGACTGGCGAAACCGGCCGGCGCTGCCCCAGCCGGCCGCTAAGCGCCGCGCCTCGCGCCGGCGCGGCCGCGCCCGCCGCGGCCCCGGCTGACGGCGCAGCTCGTAGAGCCGTATGCCGGCGGCGAGCAGCGCCTTGCGCCGCTTCGCGTAGCCCGCGTGCACCACCGCCACGTCGGTCGCCTCGAGCGAGTTCGTGAGGATGCGGATCGCGACGCCCCGACGCCCGAGCGCCGCGAGCGTCTCGACGCCCGCAGCCGTCGGTACGAAGTAGGCCGAAACCAGATCGAGCGTGGATCGCGGCTCGCCGATGATCGTTCTCAGTTTGTGCGGCAGGAAGGCGCGGCTCGTCCCGCGGCCGCGGCCCTTGGCCGGGTCGTCGCTCACCATGTGCGTCGGGGCCCACTCGAGCGGCAGGCGCCCGTCGAGCAGCTCGCGCACGAACGGCGACTCGTGCAGCGCCCGCACGTAGGCGGCCGCCGCCGGGTCGCGCTCGATGAGCGAGGCCGTGGCCGCGAGGCGATCGAGACAGCGCGAATCGGCCGGCGGCAGCAGGCGTTCGAGCGGGCAGGCCGAGGGGCTCGTCCAATAGCGCTCGAAGTCGCGCGCGACCTCGCCGACCACCGGGCCTACCGCGAGCACGTCGAGGTCGACGAAGGCCGCACCCTCCGCGGCGTCGAAGTACTCGTCGCCGATGTTGCGGCCGCCGACGATGGTCGCCTCGCCGTCGACGGTGAAGGACTTGTTGTGCATGCGCCGGTTGAGGCGCGAGAAGTCGGTGAGGTAGCCGAGCCAGCGCAGCGTGCGGATGCGAAACGGATTGAACAGACGAATCTCGATGTTCGGGTGGGCGTTGAGCGTCGCGAGCGCGCGGTCGAGCCCGGCGGTATGCATGTCGTCGAGGAGCAGCCGTACGCGCACGCCCCGCTCCGCCGCCGCGTGCAGCGCCTCGAACATCAAGGTGCCGGACATGTCCTGGCGCCAGATGTAGTACTGCACGTCGAGCGTGCGCTCCGCCGCCTGCGCGAGCAGATAGCGTGCGGCGAAGGCGTCGCGGGCGTCGAGCAGCGGGTAGACGCCCGAGCGGCCGGGATGGGCGGCCGCGCGCGGTGCGATCGCGCGCGCGAGGCGCGTCGGACTCGCGAACGCGACGGGATTGACCTCGCTCTCCGGCGATGTCAGCGGGCACCTCCGAGCGGCCGGCGCGCCCTCGCGCCGCACCATCGACGCCGCAGCGATCCGCGCGCGTCGCGCCCGCCGGCCGTGCGCGCGGCGGCGCGCGCACGGCTCATGCGAGCGATACCCCGATCAGCGCGCCCGTGAAGTACGTGATCGCCGCGGCGGCCGCGCCGATCAG
>DASVBY010000115.1:0-14507 GCA_036381895.1 Burkholderiales bacterium
CGACGGTGCAGCGTGAGGCACTCGTGGCGGAGAAGCTGCCGGAGCGGCCCGACGTGACGTCGGTCGACCTCGTGCGGGCGTATCGCGAGCGGGTCGAACGCGCCCTGGACGAGCTCCGGACGATCGACGAATCGCGGCTCCTCGACGCACGCGGAGTCGGACGGATGCAGCTTCCTTCCAACGTGCTCGGGATCCTCTTTCACGTCGCCGAACACGTGATGCGGCACACCGGACAGCTGCTCGTCACCGTCCGCGTCCAGAAAGGCCAGGTATAGCGCCCTGTAACGACGGTGTCTCTCTCATAGGTGACATATTGCGCACCACCGGGCGGTTCGCGAGGATCTGGGACACCCATGAAATGAGGAGTCGATCATGTCCATATCCGACGCGCTGCTGCCTGAATTCGATCAGGAAATGGCTTCGACCCGGCGCGTGATCGAACGCGTGCCCGACGACGACCCGAACTGGAAGCCGCATCCGAAGTCGTTCTCCATCGCACACCTCGCGCAGCTCCTGTCGTGGTTGCCGGGCTGGATCGGGCAGACGCTGACGAGCACGGAACTCGACCTCGCCAGCGGCGGGGGGTACAGCAATGAGTCGACCCAAACGCTCCTGGACACGTTCGACGAGAACGTGCGCATGTCGCGCGAGGCGATTCTGGCCGCGAAGGACTCCGACTACGACGTCCCCTGGTCTCTCAAGCTGAACGGTCAGGTGCTCATGACGATGCCGCGCGGCGCGGTGGTCCGCCAGCATATCAGCCACCTGAGTCATCATCGCGGGCAGATGACGGTGTACCTCCGATTGCGGGACATTCCAGTGCCGTCCATTTACGGTCCGACCGCCGACGAAAGCTGGCGCTAGCGCCCGTTGCGTTAGATTCGGGTCCCATCCAGTCCTCGGTCCCGAATCTCCACGTCATCATGTCCGCGCTACGTCGACTCTTTCCGGCGCTTTTCGTCGCGCTGCTCGTCGCCTGCCTCGCTCCCTCTCCCGCTTCGGCCCAGGAGGTGATCACGCTGTGGCCCGATGGCGCCCCGACCGACAACGGATTGACCGGGCCTCCGCAGGGTGAGCGCTGCGTCGGCAATGTGACCGAGCCGACGCTCACCGTTTTCCACCCGGATCCCTCCAGGGCGAACGGAGCTGCAGTGCTCGTCATCCCAGGTGGGGGCTACGCAGTCGTGTGCGTGCAGGTCGAAGGCTGGCCCTCGGCCGAGTGGCTGACGGAAGCCGGATTCACCGCCGCGGTGCTGACCTACCGGATGCCGAACGGGCACTACGAGGTGCCGTTTCAGGACGCGCAGCAGGCCATGCGGATCATCCGGAGTCGGGCGGCCGAGTGGGGTGTGGCAGCCGACCGCGTCGGTGTCATGGGGTTCTCCGCAGGCGGCCACCTCGCGTCGACTGTCGGAACGCACTTCACGGAAGACTTCTCCGGCGGAAAGGGAGATCACCTGGAACTGAGCCATCGGCCCGACTTCATGATCCTCGTCTACCCGGTAATCACGTTGCTGCCCGACTACGCCCACGGGGGCTCGGCTCGAAACCTGCTCGGCGAAGACGCACCTGCCAGCCTCGTCGCCCGCTTTTCAAACCAGCTGCGCGTCACGCCGGACACGCCGCCAACCTTCCTCGTCCACGCCGGCGACGACGAAACCGTCCATCCGTTCAACAGCATCCAGTTCTACGAGGAGTTGAAGCTTCACGGCATCCAGTCAGAATTCCACCTCTTCGACCACGGCAGCCACGGCTTCGGCCTGAACCCCGCTTCGCCTGCCAATATGTGGGACGAACTGGCGACCGACTGGCTGTACCGGCTGCTGGAGATTTCTCGGTAGGCAACCCGCCCAGGCTTACGTCATCCTCGAACCTCCACCCTCGATCCTCCATTGTCCGGGCTTTGTCCGCAATAGAAACAGCAAAAACACAAACGTTACCTTGACTTTTGCTGCGGAAATCGCCTCTCTGGGGTATGGGCGCGGGCGAACGATCACAGAGGAGGCAGGGTCATGCAGAGGAATGCTTCGGAGGGAGAGCCCAATTTCGCGCGGACGCGCGGCGAACGTCCGTTATGGGCATGGATGGCCGTGCCTGGACTGGTCCTTGTCGCAGCGGCATCCGTCGTCGTCTTTCGCGGGGTCGATGGGGAGCACTACGACCGGGCGGTGCGCGATTACTCGCGCGAGATGGTCAACGAGGGTCGACGGACGTTCCGGAAGGACACCTTCGGTGATGAGGCATTCTGGGGCGGAACGCTCCGACTTCACGAGGCGATCGCCGGGGCAGCCAACGGCGGCGTGGGTCCGGGTCTGGCGCCTGCGACGGCCCTTGCGCTCGGACTGAAAGTCGACCTCGAGGCACTTCCCCGACAGATCGTCAGCGCCCTCCAGCGCGGCGAGGTGGATCTGAACGATCCGGCCGTAACGTTGCTGCTGCTCAGGGAGGACGCCGTCGTGGGCGTGAAGGGATTCTTCGCAGGGTCCCAACTCGAATCGGTCGGGATCACGTGCGCCCTGTGCCACTCCACGGTGGACGATTCGTTCGTGCCCGGAATCGGGAAGCGGCTGGATGGCTGGGCGAATCGCGACCTCGACGTCGGCGCCATCGTGGCGCTCGCGCCCGATCTGAGCGCCTTCACGAATCTGCTCGGCGTCGACGAGGCGACGGTCAAGACGGTCCTCCACAGCTGGGGTCCGGGCAAGTTCGACGCGGAGTTGATCCTCGACGGCAAGGCATTCCAGCCGGACGGCAGGTCCGCCGCGACGCTGCTGCCGCCTGCCTTCGGACTAGCAGGCGTGAACCTCCACACGTGGACCGGGTGGGGCTCGGTCACGCACTGGAATGCCTTCGTCTCGAACCTCGAAATGCACGGGCAGGGCACCTTCTACGATCCGCGCCTCAACGACCCCGTGAAATTCCCCATCGCCGCGCGCGAAGGCTTCTATGACGTCCGCAACGAGCCCGACCTGATCACCTCAAAGCTTGCGGCGCTGCACTTCTATCAGCTCGCGCTCCCGGCCCCGAAACCGCCTGCCGATATGTTCGATGCGGCTCTGGCCGCCGAAGGGGAACGCCTGTTCATGGGTGACGCGAACTGCGCGCGCTGTCACGTTCCGCCGCTCTACACCGAGCCCGGTTGGAACATGCACACGGCCGAGGAAATCGGGATCGACGACTTCCAGGCGCAGCGGTCGCCCGACGGCCGCTATCGCACCGCGCCGCTCAAGGGCCTCTGGACCCACACGAAGGGCGGCTTCTACCACGACGGCCGCTTCGCGACGCTTGCCGACGTGATCGAGCACTACAATGAATTCTTCCGCCTGGGGCTGAGCGACGGGGAGCGGAACGACCTCGTCGAGTACCTGAAGTCGCTGTAGTTCCGGCAGGCGGCCGCTGCCTCGTCGCTGCCGCCTGCCGGAACTTCGCGGTTCGCAACTGCCTGGCCGCGGCGAATTGAACCGGGGGCCTGGGGTCCGCGACTCAGCTTCGATCCAACACCGAGGGAGGTGATCATGGCGGTGAACGAGCTCGGACCCGCTCGTGCCTGGGCGGTCGTACTGCCGGTGTGCTTGCTGCTGCACGGGGCCGCCGAAGCAGCGACGACGACGAAGAGCACCAAGGCGGCATCATCGGCGGCGGCCAGTACCACCGTGAAGTTGAAGGCGGGGATCGCGGCGGAGAGCCTGGTGTCCCCGGCATCCACGCACCCCGCGGCATCCACACAGCCGATGGTGCCGGGGCCAGCCGCCCCCAAGGCAACGATCCGGACGCCAAAGGCGGGATCCGTCCGCGGCCTCCGCGATCGCGCGCAGATGCCCGCGGAGGCGAACGCCGTTCGTGACATGCGCGGCGTACAGGAGCTCGGCGCGACGCTGCGCGGCGTGGACACGAGCAACAACGACCTGCTCAAACCCGGCGGCGTCGATCTCGCGGGTCAGCGCAGCGCCGGGAGCCGCTTCGGAAATGTGCCCGCGAATCGCGGCGACCGGAGCGATGCCCGCATGCCGGAAGGCATGCCGCGCATGCCGGACCTGCCGCGCAACAGCAACAAGCGCCCGGGCTCGCTCGTCGGCTCGCCCTCGCACAATCTGCGCGCTCACATGAGCGGCGCCGCCGGTCAGGACGGCGAGCACGGCCGCGTGGTCGGCTACGAGTCCGACGGCGGCGTCGTGCCCGAGACGGGAACGGTGTACTCGCGCGAGACCCGTCTTTACGAGGACGGGTACATGGAGACCGAGGTGTTCAGCCAGCACGCCGACGGCGGCTCGACCGTGCAGACGATTCGCACGGATCTCGAGCGCAACACCATAACGATGGACGTGGTGCACCGCGATCGCGAAGGCAACGTGACGGGCAAGGACCGCATCGTGACGGAGGCCGATCCGCGCAGCGGGGAAGGCATTGCCGGCACGCAGGACCCGAACGCAGTGCGCGGCGACGGCAGCGTGTGCCGCGCGATGCCCTGGGCGTGCCGCGGCGCGCCGGCGCCGGTCACCACGCACGTGAACCCCGGCCGCGGAACGGGGGGCTTCGTACCGGCGCGCAAGATCGATCCGGGGCAGGCGATCGTGGTCAACCCCTCTACCGAACATGCGCGGCAGGCGAATCAGGCGCGCGCGGTGAACCCGAACGGTCTGCGCGACGCCGTTGCGAGCGGCACGCACGTGAATCCGCCCGGACCGGACGATTGATGCGGCAGCGCTGCGCGCCGGCGAAGCGGCGGTCAACGCGGACCAGACCTTGATGCGGCGGCGGGTGCTCCCGCCGCCGATTTCTTGACGCAGCGGTTGGCGCGGTTGCCGTGCAGCGGCGGTTCTACCGATTCGCGTTCGCTAGGCGGAGGGGCGTGCGCGGCGCAGCCGCCCCCGATCCCAGGCGAGGAGCTTCAAGTCCGGCTCGTCGGCGCCGCGCGGGCGGGTGCGGCGACGCGGCAGCCAGGCGGCTCGCGGCTGACTCAGTTCGCTCTCGGGCAGCACGACGATCCGAAAGCCGAGCGGCATCGCGGTCTCGGGATCGAAGAGATCCGGACATTCCTCCATGAATCGGCGCATATGTCGCGCGTTCAGGTACACGACCTGCGGGCGGCGGCCATGCCTCTTCTCGAATTCCTGGACGAGTCCCATCAGGTAGCTGAACATGTGCCCTCCTCGTGTTCCGCGCCGCCGGTCTCCGGCGACGTGCAGCGACCCCGTGCGGCAAGACCACTGCAAAATCCTTGCCCGGCCCGGTGAAGCTTCCCGGTTTCGCACGGCGGACCGGGGAGTCCTCATACTCCGGCGGTCGCTCCCCTCCAGCGGCGGTGATGGCGTCGGCACATCGCGGAGTGCCGAAGTTCGCCTTCGCAGTTGCCGCTGTGCGGCACTCGCCGCCCCGAACCGGGGGCGCCGTAGCGTCGAAATCAGGAAAGGAAGGGGGCGGCGATGAGCAACGGCGATCGCAGCGGCGGGGCAGTGCAGCCTGCGTCGTGGGCTGTCGTGCGGCATGTATTCCAAAGCGGGGCCTTCGCGCCTTCCGCGCGGCGTGACGCTATACTCGCGACTCCGCCGCCTGCGGACGAACGCACACGAGGTAGCTCAATGAGTCAGACCAAGATCCTCCTCGACGAATCCGATATCCCGACGCACTGGTACAACGTCATCGCCGACATGCCGACGCCGCCGGCGCCGCCGCTCGGGCCGGACGGGAAGCCAGTGTCGCCGCAGGCGCTCGCGGCAATCTTTCCGGAGCCGCTCATCATGCAGGAAATGTCGGGCGAGCGCTGGATTCCGATCCCCGAACCCGTGCGCGAAGTGTATCGCCTGTGGCGCCCGAGCCCGCTCTACCGGGCTCACCGGCTCGAAGCCGCGCTCGGGACCCCGGCCAAGCTCTTTTATAAGTACGAGGGCGTGAGCCCGGCAGGCTCGCACAAGCCGAACACCGCCGTGGCGCAGGCCTACTACAACCGGCAAGTCGGCATCAAGCGGCTGAGCACGGAAACCGGCGCCGGCCAATGGGGCTCGGCGCTGGCACTCGCCGGCCGGATGTTCGGTCTCGAGGTGCGTGTGTACATGGTCAAGGTAAGCTTCGAACAGAAGCCGTTCCGCCGTTCGATGATGCAGGCGTGGGGCGCCGAGGTGCTCGCGAGCCCGACCGATACCACCGAGGCGGGCCGCAAAGTTCTCGCGGCCGATCCGAACAGTCCGGGCTCGCTCGGTATCGCGATATCGGAAGCCGTGGAGGAGGCCGCGAGCCGGCAAGACACCAACTACTCGCTCGGTTCGGTGCTGAACCACGTATTGCTGCATCAGACCGTCATCGGGCTCGAAGCGAAGAAACAAATGGAGAAAGCGGGCGCCTATCCCGACGTCGTCATCGCTTCCTGCGGCGGCGGCTCGAACTTCGGCGGCATCGCCTTCCCGTTCTTCGCCGACAAGGCGGCGGGCAAGAACGTGCGCCTCGTGGCGGTGGAGCCCACCTCGTGTCCGACGCTCACGAAGGGCGCGTATGCATACGACTTCGGCGACGTCGCCGGATACACGCCATTGATGAAAATGTACACGCTCGGTCACGACTTCGTGCCCCCCGGGATCCATGCCGGCGGCCTGCGCTATCACGGCGACTCGCCGCTCGTATCGCAGCTCTATCACGAAAAGCTGATCGAAGCGGCGGCGGTGCCGCAGCTCGCCACTTTCGAGGCGGGTGTGCAGTTCGCCCGCGCCGAAGGCATCATTCCGGCGCCCGAATCGGCGCACGCGATACGCGTGGCCATCGACGAAGCGCTCGCCGCGAAGCAGGCGAACGAACCGCGCGTCATTCTGTTCAATGTGTCCGGGCACGGTCACTTCGATATGGCGGCATACGACAAGTACTTCGCCGGGCAGCTCGAGGACTACGCGTATCCGGAAGCCGCGGTGGCCGCTTCCATCGAGAAGCTGCCGCGCGTCGCGCGCGGCTGACGCAGCGCGACGCTCGCGACACCACCTCCCGCTCCACGTCGGCGATTCCCGCTTCCGCAAGGAAGCGGGAATTTTTTTCTGCTCGATGTTGCTGCGCCGCCTCCGCGGTGAAGAAGAACTCCGGATCCAACAGCGCGTCGCCAACGCGAAAAATCCCGCGTGCTTCGCGTTAGACAGGTGTTCGTGCCTGCCGCAAAATCGCGGCGTTGTTCGGGATCATCCATTACTACTCAGAGGGAACGACTATGATAGCGACAAGGAAATGTTCGTCTCTTCTGGTCTCCGCATCTGTTGTTGTGCTTTTGGCCGCCTGCGGCAGCGACGACAACGATTTCACGCAGGAACCGCCGCGGGCCGACGTTAATCTCGATCAGCTGGCGGGCACATGGTTTGGCACCTTCGACGACAAGTCCACCGTGCGGACGTTCGAGTTCACGGTAGACGCAGCGGGCGGCATGACCGGCGTCAAGCTCGAAGGCGCCGACCAGGGACTCACGGGCAGTATCACCAAAGCCACCGAAGTGCCGCGGGCCTTCCGGTTCGCCTTGGCGAGCGGCGGCGCCCAGATCGCCACCGGCATGATGATGGTGGATCCTGCCGGAGCCCATATGCTCTATCTGAATGAGCATTCGGATTTCGGCGTGCTGCAGAAGGGCGCCACCGGGCCGCTGCCGACCTACGCCCTTACCGACATCGACGGCGCCTGGAGCGGCGACACGCTTCAAACCGCGCCCGACTTCACCACCTTCGCACATCTCGATTCGAGCGCGCAGTGCGCGCCCACCGACCCGGCGCCGCCGGATCCCACCTCGCAGTGCACCGCAATGATCGACAGCGTCACGCGCGTGATCTCGAACGTCCGCATGGACGATCCGGCGGGGCGGGGCCGCTTCATTTCCACGTTCACGAACGATCCCGCAGTCCCGCCAGGTGACTTCGCCGTCATGCGTGCCTACCTGAGCCCCGACAAGCTGTTCGCGGCCGTCTGGGCATGCAGCGACTTCCGGCCGTTTTCCACGGGTTCTCCCGAGGGCTGCGACTTCTCGGCCTGGACCAAGACGCAGCCGTAAGAACGCTTCATCCGCCCGAGTCGTCGTGTTTGCGAATCCCGGCCGCGGCCGGGATTCGTTTTTGCCGCATCGCGCGGCCTTCGGCCGATGGGTAAACTGGCGCGCTTTCGCGTCTATGTCGAGCCATTCCGCCGCGCCGGCCGTCGCTGCCGGCGATTCCCTGCTCATCCGCGCCGCCCCGGCGCTGTTCGTGCTCCTCTGGAGCACCGGGTTCATCGTTGCCAAGCTCGGCGCGGCCTATGCACCGCCGCTCACGTTTCTCGAATGGCGCTATGCGCTGGCGATGGCGGTGCTCGCGCCGATGATCTGGCTCGGCCGCGCCCGATGGCCGGCCTCGCGGATGCAGGCGGCGCACATCGCCGTTGCCGGCGTCCTGGTACACGCCGGCTACCTCGCCGGCGTGTGGGGCGCGGTTGCGCTCGGTATGTCCGCCGGCCTCATCGCACTGATCGTGGGACTTCAGCCGGTCCTTACCGCGCTTGCCGGCCCGCTGATCGGCGAGCGCGTCGGCGCGCGCCAGTGGCTGGGGCTGGGGCTCGGTTTTGCGGGCGTTGCGCTCGTCGCGGCGAACAAGATCGCCGTCGCCGGGCTGACTGCATCGGCGCTCCTTCTCGGGGTGTTCGGGCTCGGCAGCATCACGGCCGGCACGCTCTATCAGAAGCGCTTCTGCCCGCACTTCGATCTGCGCACGGGCACCTTCGTGCAGTACGCCGCCTCGTTTGCGGTGACGCTGCCGTTCGCGCTGGTGCTCGAGGACGCGCCCATGCAGTGGGAGCCGGGGCTCTACTTCGCGCTCGGGTGGTCCGTGATCGTGCTGTCGGTCGCGGCGATCTTTCTGCTGTTCCTGCTGATCCGGCGCGGCGCCGCCACCCGCGTCGTGAGCCTCTTCTACCTCACGCCGCCCACGACCGCGCTCATGCCTGGCTGCTCTTCGCGGAATCGCTCGCCTGGCCGGCGCTGCTCGGGATGGTCGTGGCCGTCGTCGGCGTCGCCCTGGTGGTGCGGCGCTGAACCGCACCGCCAATGCTAGCCGCCTCGCCGTTTGACACAAACAATACAAGTAACATCTTGTAAAATGGGGCCAAGCTTCCTAGAGTCGGGTTTGCGGCAGCAAGCGCGCCCGCGCGGCGCGCCGTGCCGCGCCCGAGTCGAACTACGGAGGACCTGCAATGCTGACCGTTGCTGCTGTCTTGTTCGCGCTCGCCGCGCTCGGCGGCCTCGCCATGGCCTACATGCACTTCGCGCAGGATCGCAATCCTCGCGGCGGGCTTGCGGTTCTGCACGGAATTCTCGCGGCAACCGCGCTGCTCATACTCATCTGGGCGGCGGTGACGCGCGGGGCGACGGGTTATGTCGGCTGGGCGCTCGCGCTGTTCGTGCTGGCGGCGCTCGGCGGCTTCCTGCTCGTGAGCTACCACTTGCGCAATCGCCGCCTGCCGAGCCCGGTCGTCATCATCCACGCGCTCGTCGGTGTCGCGGCGTTCCTGCTGCTGCTCGCCGGCATCTTCACCCTGTCTCCGGCGTAAGTCGGCATGCGGCTCGATCTCGCGGGCCATCCGCTCCACCCGGCGCTGGTTCATTTCCCGCTGGCGCTGTGGTACGCGGCGGTATTCTGGGACGCGGTCGGCTGGTGGCGCGCCGAGCCGATCTGGTCGGAGTTTGCGTACTGGTCGCTCGCGCTGGGCCTGCTGCTGGCGCTGCCCGCCATCGCCTCGGGGGTGCTCGACTTCCTGGCTCTGGGCCCGGAGCACCCCGGTCTGGATACCGCGGCCCGCCACATGCTCGCGATGCTCGCCGCGACCGCGGCGTTCGGCGCGAGCTGGGTCGTGCGCGCCGCGACCGACCCGGGCGCGCCGTCCGCGTGGGCGATCGGCCTGGCGCTCGTCGGCAGCGTGCTGCTCGGCGTCGGCGGGTGGCTGGGTGGTACACTCGTGTATCGCTATGGAGCCGGCCGTCGCATCGGGACATGAGCAAGCGCACTTCCGGGAGCTCCGCGGCGACGCGCCCGCGCGTTGACGCAACCGTGAGCGCACGCGCCGCGGTCCTTGCGTTCCTCAAAGAGCGCAATGGTGCGGGTGTTGCCGAGGTCGCCGAGCATCTGGGCGTCAGCTACGAGGGCGCACGGCTGCAGGTGGCGCGGCTCGAGAAGGAGGGCTTGATCGAGAAGCGCCTGGTGCGGGGCCGGGCGCCCGGGAGACCGCTCGCACGCTACGTTCTGAGCCGCGCCGGCGAGCATGCGTTTCCCAAGAGCTATGACCAGCTCACCATCGGTCTCATCGATGCGCTCACCGCGCGGCTCGGGCCGCGGGCGCTGAAGGAAGTGCTCGCCGAGTTCACGGACCGGCGCGTGCGCGAGTGGGAGCCGCGCCTGGCCGGGATGCCGCTCAAGGAGCGCATCGCCGCATTGCGTGAGATCTACGGCGGCGACGATCCGTACATGACGGTCGAGCTCGCGCGCGGGAACCTGCGCCTGATCGAGCGCAATTGTCCGTTCCTCAACGTCGCCAGCGCGCGGCCGGTACTCTGCAGCGTCACCGTCTCGACGCTCGAGCGGCTGCTCGGCGTCAAGGTGGTGCGCGAGGAACGCTTTCAGACGGGTCACGGGCGCTGCGTGTTCCGCGTGCTCGCCGATCAGCCGATCGACGTGCGCCGCTTTCGCTTCGCCTTCGAACCCGAGGCGGCGCCGGCGCCCGCGGACTGACACCGTGCTTTTCTGCGACGAGGCGCGCCGCGCGGCGCTCGCGGCGCTGTTGCAGCGCTTCGGGATTTCGCTCGAACACCTCGGGCCCGAAGCGCCGATCCCGGGAAGCTACTGGGGCCCGCCGGAAGCGGGGCTCATCGGCCGCACGGTTTACGTGCGCGCCGACACGCCGCTGCATTCGGCGCTGCACGAGGCGGCGCACCTGATCTGCATGGACGAGGCCCGGCGCGCGCACCTGCACACCGACGCCGGCGGGGATTACGCGGAAGAGAACGCCGTCTGCTACCTGCAGATCCTGCTCGCCGGCGAGCTCGGGATTTCACGGCACGCGATCTGCGCCGACATGGACGCGTGGGGTTACACCTTCCGCCTGGGCTCGGCCTGCGCCTGGTTCAGCGAGGACGCGGACGACGCGCGCGCCTGGCTGCTGCGTCACGGCCTGATCACGCCCGCGGGCGCGCCCACCTGGCGATGCCGGGGCGCGGCGAGCGCGTGCCGCAGCGCCGGTTGAATTCGTTTCCGCCCGACGAACGAATATGGTACGCAGCAATGCGGTGGCGAATGCCGACGCCGAGCATCCTGTGCGAACCCGCCGGCCGCGCGAGCGCCTGGTCGGAACCGAACGCCAAAGCGCCGCGACGCGAGCGCGTCATGCGACGAGGTTGTGCTCGGCCGCGTAGGCGCCGAGCTCCTTGTCGGTGCCGAGCACGTGGGCATTGAGCCACGTGCGAATGAACTCGAGGGCGCGCGCCTCGATCCCGCTCGAGCCGTCCGCAAGCTGGTGCCGGTACGTTTCGACCAGGCTCACGAGCTTGCGGTGGTAGCCGCGATGCTTCTCGAGCCCGGGGTACCCGATCTCCGCCATCCGCTGCTCTTCTTCGGCGAAGTGGTAGGCGGTGTAATCGAGCAGCTCGTCGAATATCGCGAGCAGGGCGGCGCGGTCCGCGCTGCGCTCGACCGCGTCATGAAAGCGATTGGCGATCGCGAAGAGACGCTGGTGCTGCTCATCGACCCGCGGAATCCCTACGCGATAAATCTCGTCCCAAACGAACATCGGCATGCAGTCCTCCCGGTCTGGTTACGGGCAGGGGCGCGCTGCGCGCGCGGCTGTCGGGCTGCGCGACCGTTGCGCCACGCGGCGTCCCATCCGGTTTCTGCGAGAATAGCGCTCCGGCCGCGGCGTCGGCTGAGCGGGATCATTGAATCCGCAGGGAGCGTGTGTTAGGAGGCGCCGCCACGGGAGGCGCGCGCGGCCGGACGAGAAGATAGAATGGCGCGCTTCGCGGGCGCCCGCGAGCCCGGTTGCCGCTGCCAGTCCTGCGTCGTCGTTATGTCGCTCCGGATCATCTCCATCGTCTTTCCGCTGTTCGCCATTGCCGCGCTCGGCTTCGTGATCGCGCGGCGCTCGCCGCCCGACCTCGCGTACATGAACAAGCTCAACATGGACGTGTTCGTCCCGGCGCTGGTGTTCGCCGCGCTCGCCGGCGAGGACTTTCGCATCGCGGACTTCGTTCCGCTCGCGCTCGCCGCGCTGGCGGTGATCGTCGGCTCCGGCACGATCGGCTACCTGCTCGCGCGCGCCACGGGCATCGACATCCGCACGTTCCTGCCGCCGATGATGTTCAACAACTGCGGCAATCTCGGCCTGCCGCTCGCGGTGCTCGCGTTCGGCGAGCAGGCGTTGCCCGCGGCGGTCGTGCTGTTCATGGTCTCGAACCTCCTGCACTTCTCGTACGGCGTCTGGCTGCTGGATCGCGGCATGCGGCTGGCGTCGATCTGGCGCGTGCCTTCGGTGATGGCGACGATGGCTGGCCTCGGGGTAAGTGCGGCGGGCATCGAGATCTGGCCCCCGCTGATGCAGGCCGTGCGGATGGTCGGCGAGATCACCATTCCGCTGATGCTGTTCTCGCTCGGCGCGCGGCTCGCCGATGCGCGCTTCGACGCCTGGCGCATCGGACTGCTGGCCGCCCTCGCGCGTCCGCTTGCCGGACTGGCAGTGGCTGCGCCGCTCCTCTGGGTGTTCGACTTCTCGGCGGAGGAGCGCGCGCTCGTGCTCATGTTCGGCGCACTGCCCCCCGCGGTGCTGAACTACATTTTCGCCGAGCGCTATCGCCAGGAGCCGGACAAGGTGGCGTCCATGGTCATGATCGGGCATCTCGCCGCCGTGCCGCTGCTGCCGCTGGTGCTGGCGCTGGCGCTGCCGCAGCCGGGGTGAGCGCCCGGGCCGCGGCGTCCGTGCGTACACTGGCCGGCGCCGGTACGCCTTTCGTCCGCCCGCGGGCGGCGCCGGACCGCGCCAGGGACTAGCTTTGAACCAAGGGGCACGGCGAGATGAAGCGAGCGCTGCAACGCATAACGCAGGGTGCCGGACTCGGGCTGCGCTGGGTCAGGTGCGGGGCGCGCCTGTACGCGCGGAACCCATGGCTGCTCGGCGGCATGGGCGTGTGCGCCGCCGCACTCGTCGTCGCGGCCGGCGCCATTCCGCTCCTCGGCGGGCCGCTCCTCGGCCTGCTCGCGCCCGCGCTCGCGGCGAGCTTCTTCATCGCGGTCGACGGGGTCGCGCAGCAGCGGCTGCGGCTTCCCGCGGCACTGCGGGCCGCGGCGCTGAAGCAGGCGCCGAAGGAACTGCTCAACGTCGCCCGCGACGAGCGCCGGCTGCTCCAGGTGGTGCTGCTCGGGCTCTACGCCCTCATCGGCGTCGTGCTCGCGGACGTGCTGGTGTGGTCGGTCGCCGGGAGCGCCTGGAGCAATCGCGCGCTCGGCGTACCGGGGCAGCTCCTGCCGATGCTGCTCGGCGCGCTGATCCTGCTCGCGGCCTACCTCGTGCTCGCCGCGTCGCTCGTCTTCGCGCTGCCGCTCGCGCTGCTGCAACGCGAACCGCTCATCCCCTCGATCGCGGCGAGCTTCACGCGCAGCATGCGCCATCCGGTCGCGCTGCTCGTAATTGCTGCACTCGGCGCGGCGCCGTCCCTGCTCCAAGCGCTTGTCGCGGTCCGCACGCCGGTGCTCGCGCCGGTGCTTGGGTTCACGGCGGGCGCGGCGCTCATGCCCGTGGTCGCGTGCAGCCTCTACTGCAGCTACCGCACGCTCTTCCCCGCCACGGAATCCGCGCACGGCGCGTCCGCGCCCGCGAACCCGGTGCCCCGCGCCGGATAGCGCAACGGTTTCGACACGGTTGCGGAACTAGCCGCAACCGTGCGGCGAGCTCCAGGAATTCAGGCGCTGGAAGGAGATGCGCCGCGATTCCCCCGAGTACCGCGCTACCGCACCTGGCGCAGCTCCGGCGTTCGTCAGCCGACTGCGCTCAGCGGGTGCCGCGATTCGACCGGCGCGGCCGGCGGCTTCGCGCCGCTCTCCACGGGCGCGGCGCCTGCGCTTCGGCGATCGGCCTCGCGCTCCGCTTCCGGCCGGTAGATGCCGCAGCCGAAGACCAGATTGCGGTACCTCTCCACGTACAGCGACTTCGGCTCGACGCGCCCGCTCACTGGATTCATCATGCGGTAGTCGTACCAGCCGGAGCCCATGGAGGCGGCGAGGTCCAGCACGTCGCGCGTGATGAGCTTGCCGTCGACGTCCGTGTGGCCCGACATGTCGCGGCCGTTGAAATGCGGCGCACCCGCCGACGCCAGCTGCACGCCTTTGCGATCCCACACGATCACGTACCGCTCCCCCTCGACGAACGGCCCGTGCGGGTCGTTGATGTCCGCGAGCGCGCGCTCGCGTCCGACCGCGCGCATGTGGGCGATCGCACGCTTGACGAGCGCCACCGCGCGCTCGCGGTCTTCGGTGCGGTCGACC
>DASVBY010000116.1:0-10203 GCA_036381895.1 Burkholderiales bacterium
TCCCGGTGGGCAGGTGCGTGACGCGGATCGCCGACTCGGTCTTGTTGACGTGCTGGCCGCCGGCGCCGGAAGCGCGGAACGTGTCGATGCGCAGCTCAGCCGGGTTCAGCACCACCTCGTTGATCGCGTCGGCTTCGGGCAGCACCGCGACCGTGCACGCCGAGGTGTGGATGCGGCCCTGCGCCTCGGTTTCCGGCACCCGCTGCACGCGGTGCCCGCCCGACTCGAATTTCAGCTTCGACCAGGCGCCTTCGCCGACGATGCGCACGATCACTTCCTTGTAGCCGCCCAGGTCGGACTCGCTCGCCGAGACGATCTCGCCGCTCCAGCGCTGCCGCTCGACGAAGCGCAGGTACATGCGCAGCAGCTCGGCGGCGAACAGCGCCGACTCCTCGCCGCCGGTGCCGGCGCGGATCTCGAGGAACACGTTGCGCTCGTCGTCGGGATCCTTCGGGAGCAGGTGCCGCTCGAGCTCGCGCTCGATCCGTTCGAGCTGCGCCTTGGTGCGCGCCACTTCCTCGGCCGCCATGGCGCGCAGCTCGCTGTCGGGATCGTGCAGCAGCGCCTCGGCCGCCCGCCGCTCATCCGCGGCGCGGCGGTACTCGCGGTAGAGCGCGACGACGTCGTTGAGCTCCGCGTATTCCTGCGAGAGCTTGCGGAAGCGCTCGGCGTCGCCGATCACCGCCGGATCGGCGAGCAGCGCGAGCACTTCGTCATAGCGCTGCGCCAGCGCTTCGAGGCGCGTCTCGAGGGAAGAATTCACCGATTACTCGTCGTTGAGGTCGAACAGCCGCCGGGCGGCATCGAGGAGCGTGTCGTTGCCGTCGCGATCGGCGCGGCGCAAGGCCTCGGTCGGTGCATGGGTGAACTTGTTCGTGAGCGCACGCGCCAGCTGCTCCATGACTTTGACCGGGTCTTCGCCGCGCGCGAGCCGCTGCCGCGCGCGGCGCACCTCGGCGTCGCGAATGGCGTTCGCATTATCGCGCAGCGCCCGGATGGTGGGCACGGCATCGAGCGAACGCACCCAGTGCATGAAGTCGACGACCCGCATGTCGATGATGCGTTCGGCCTCGCGCGCCGCGGCGACGCGCGACTGCATGTTCTCGTCCACCACGTCCTTGAGATCGTCGATGGTATAGAGATAAACATCGCTCAGCTCTGCGACCTCGGCTTCCACGTCGCGCGGCACCGCGAGATCGACCAGAAAGACGGGGCGCCGTCTGCGCTGGCGCAGCGCGCTCTCGACCGCCCCCTTCCCGAGGATCGGCAGCTGACTCGCGGTCGAGGAAACGACGATGTCGGCATCGGCGAGCCGTGCGGGCATCTCCGCGAGCGAAATGGCCTCGCCGCCTACCGCGTCGGCGATCAGGCGCGCGCGCTCGAGGGTGCGGTTCGCGACGATGAGCCGGCCGATGCGGCTCTCGCGCAGGTGGCGCGCGCACAGCTCGATCATGTCGCCGGCGCCGATGAGGAGCACCGTCTGCTCGGCGAGATCGCGGAAGATGCGCTTCGCGAGCTGCACCGTGGCCGAGGCGACGGACACCGGGCTCGCGCCGATCGCGGTATCCGTGCGCACCTGCTTCGCCACCGCGAACGTCTGCTGAAACAGGCGGTTGAGGAGCTTCCCGGTCGCGCCTGCCTTGTGCGCCGCCGCGAACGCCTGCTTCATCTGCCCGAGAATCTGGGGCTCGCCGAGCACCATGGAGTCGAGGCCGGCCGCCACGCGAAAGGCGTGCTTCACGGCCGCCTGGTCGGGGTACGTATATAAGTATGGCCGCAGATCGGCCGGCGAGAGGCGCCGGTAGCGGCAGAGCCAGTCGAGCACCCCTTCGCCGTTCGCCTCGTCGAGGCCGCAATAAACCTCGGTACGGTTGCAGGTCGAGAGAATGGCCGCTTCGCCGGCCACGCCGCGGCGCGTGACGTCCTGCAGCGCGTCGGTCAGCTGCTCGGGAGCGAAGGCGGCGCGCTCGCGGATAGCGACTGGGGCGGTGCGATGATTGAGGCCGAGGGTGAGCAGGTGCATTGCCGGGAAGCCAGCGGGTTGCGGGCCGTCCGGGGCGATTATTGGAGGGGACGGGAAAACAGTCAAATCCGCGGGTTTTTTCAGCCGTCGGCCGGGCGGCCGGCGGCGGGCGCCGCACCCGGGGCGGTGCGACGCCACGCACCCGTCACTTCACGCGCGGTAGCGACGGCCGCGAAGAGCAGGATCAGGTTGGCGGCCGCGAGCACCCAGGCGCCTTCGCGCCAGGCCCAGACCACCAGTGCCAGGGAGGTCCACGCGGCGACGGCTGCCGTGGCGCCGGCGAAGACCGCGAGCGGCGTCGCCGCTCGATCGAGCGCGCGCAGCGCGAGCCCCATCAGCGCGAAGCCGAGCGCGGCCGCCCAGAGGCTCACCGCCGCGAGCGCGGGCCAGGCGCGGACGCCGCCGAGGCCGGCGCCATCGTGCAGGGCGATGCCGGCGGCGGCGCCGAGCGCGAGCCAGAGTGCGCGGCGTTCGCTGCGCGGGCTCCGGCGCGATGCCGGCACGAGCTCGCTCAACGTATGCCGCAGCGCCCGCACGGCCGCTTCGAGCAGCGCGAGCGAAAGCCCGGCGATCACGGTCGCGGCCAGATTGCGCGCCGCCGCGGCGTCGATACCGAGTGCGCCGGCGTGCCTGGCGTACGCGTCGATGTAGAAGACCAGCGCCCGTGGAAACTCGGCCACCGAGGGGGCAGCGGCATAGTGAGCCGCCCAGTCGGTGCGTCCGGCGAAAGCCGTGACGGCGAGCAGGAGCGCGCTCAGCGCGGCGAGACCCTGCACGAGCGCACCGCCGTAGCCCGCGTAGCGTGCGTCCGGTTCGCGACGCAGCTCGCGCCCGGTGACCGCGTGCACCAGAAAGAGCTGCCACCCGGCGAACGCGCCGGCGCCGAGCACCAGAAGCAGCCACGGCAGGGATCCGGACGATTCCGGGGGCGAGTGGAATTCGGGCGCGGCGAGCACCGGGCGCTCGAGCGCGAGCGCGACGTAGAAGACGGCCAGCAGCACGCCGAGCTGCAGCGCGGTCAGCACCGCGCGCGGGCGCATCAACTTCCATACCGGAAGCTGCGCGGCATGGAGCGCGTACACGAGCAGGATCGCGAGCCAGACGATGCGGGCATCGACCGCGAAAAGCGCCTGCCCGCCGATGCTGAGCGCGAGCGCGCCATTGACCGCGAACGTCACCCGACCGAGCAGCCAGAGGGCGACGAGGCTCAGCGCGAACGCAATCGTACAGGCAGGAAGGAGCTCCGATTCGGCGCGCCCGTGCAGGTAGCGGCCGAGGAGCGCGCCGAGGGCGGCGAGCGCAGCGAACGGCAGCGCGGCGCCGGGGTAGGCGGCGAGGATGCTGGCGCCGAGGCCGCCTGCCGCCGCGGCGATGATGAGCAGCGCGCCGGGCACTGCTAGCCGCAGCACGGCGCGGGCCCACGGGCCCGCCAGGCGTCCGGCGGCGTGCCCGAGGCTCCCCGGATAGCGGCCGGCGAACCACAGCGCGCCCAGGCCGTAGGTGCCGGCGGCGACGGCGCTTCCGGCCGTGATCCAGAGAAACGCGGGGACCCAGCCCCAGCCCGCGGCGACGATCGGACCGGCGAAAGCGGTCGCGCCCGTGAGTGCGGCGACCTGATGCCCGAAGAGCAGCTGCCGGTGCGTGGGCACGTAGTCGCGCCCGTCGGCCTGCGCTTCGGCGGGCGTACTATAATTTCCTTCGAGCCGGAAAACCTCGAGTGCGAGCAGTTTGGCGAAGAAGCGGTAGCCGAATGCGAACACCACGAGCGTGGCCGCCGCGAGATACAGCCCATTCATCGTGAGATTCGTCCGGCCGCTTCCTTCGAGTGGCGAAACATTACCAGAGTCCGCGAGCGTCCTTCACCCATCGCCGATGACTGGAGCTTGTGGCGGCACAGGGGAGGGTGTGTATAGTTGGTTTTCCGCGGAGTTCGGGTAGATGAATCGCCTGCGCCACTTTTCGCTCGTTTCCATACTTCCGCTGCTGCTTTCCTGCGCCGGCATGACGCCGCAGGCCGCCGATGTGCGCCAGGCGCCGCCCGCGCCGCGAGCGGCCGCGGCTGCAGCGAGCGAGCTTCGTCCCGAAACGCTCTACGACGTGCTGCTCGGCGAGATCGCGGCGCAGAGGGGCAACATGGAAGTCGCCGCCGACGCGCTCCAGCGCGCGGCGGAGCGTACCCGCGACGCACGCCTCGCCGAACGCGCTGCCCAGGCGGCGCTCTACGGCCGGCGCTACGAAGACGCGCGCCGGGCGGCGCGGCTATGGGTGGAGCTCCAGCCCGCGAATGCCGAGGCGCGCGAAGTGCTCGCGACCGCGCTGCTCGAGCTCCAGCGCGTGACCGAGGCGCAGATCGAGCTCGAGCATCTGCTCGAGGCCGAGCGCGGGCGCGGCAACCTTGAGCAGGCGTACCTCCGCATCGCCGCGGTCCTCGGGCGCACGAGCGCGCGCGACGCGGCGCTCGCGAGCATGCAGCGCCTGGTCGCCCTCTACCCCGATGTGCCGGCGGGCCATTTCGCGCACGCGCACCTCGCGGTGCGCGCCGGCGATCTCGAGGCGGCGCGCGCGGCGATCGAGCGTGCGCTCGCGCTCAAGCCCGGGTGGGAGGAGGCGGCGCTCTTCAAGGCGCGCATCCTCGTGTCGCAGAAGAACGCGGCGCAAGCGCAGCGCTTCTTCGAGGAGTTCCTGCGCGCCCATCCGCAGGCGAACAGCGTCCGGCTCCAGTACGCGCGGCACCTGATCGACCAGAAGCAATGGGAGCAGGCGCGCGAGCAGTTCAAGCGCATCGTGCAGCGGAACCCGAACGACGCCGATTCGATCTACGCTGTCGCACTGCTCGCGCTGCAGACGAACCGGCTGGACGAGGCCGAGACCTGGCTGAAGCGCGTGCTCGCGCTGCAGCCCGATCACGATCAGGCGCGGCTCTACCTCGGTCAGGCGCTCGAGCAGGGCAAGCGCTACACGGAGGCGGCCCGCTGGTACGGCGAGGTCCAGCCCGGCGAGTATTACCTTGAAGCGCGCGCCCGCCTTGCGATCGTGACCGCAAAGCAGGGCCACGTGGCGCGGGCGCGCGCGCTGCTGCACGCGGTCCCGACCGAGAGCGACGAGCAGCGCGTACAGCTGATCCTCGCGGAGGAGCAGGTGCTGCGCGATGCCCGGCAGTTCCGCGAGGCGCTCGCGGTGCTGAACAAGGCGCTCGAGCGCATGCCCGGGCACAAGGACCTCCTGTACGCGCGCGCACTGGTCGCGGAACGCCTCGACATGCTCGCTCTCGTCGAGAGCGACCTGCGGGCGATCCTGGCGCAGGATCCGAAGAACGCGAACGCGCTCAATGCGCTCGGCTACACCCTCGCCGACCGCACGGACCGGCTCGAGGAGGCGCACGCGCTGCTCGTACAGGCGCTCGAGCTCAAGCCCGACGACCCGTTCATCCTCGACAGCATGGGCTGGCTGCAGTACCGGCTCGGCAACAATGCCGAAGCGATCAAGTACCTCAAGCGTGCGCTCGGGCTGCGCAACGACGCGGAGATCGCCGCGCACCTCGGCGAAGTACTGTGGGTAACCGGCGAGCGCCGCGAAGCGGAATCGGTCTGGACTCGCGCGCTGCAGGATACCCCCGACAACGAAGTGCTGCGCGACGTCATCAAGAAGTTCAAGCCGTGACGCGCCTGGCCGGCGACGGCGGGCCGTTTCTGTTAACCTGAATCGATGCGCCGGCTCCTTGTTGCGATCGCCTGCCTGCTCGCAGGCTGTGCGAGCGTTCCCGAGCTCCCCCCGGTGGCCGATCCGCAGGCGACCTGGCAGGCGCGCCAGGCGCGCCTCGGTGACCTCACCGTGTGGGAGCTGCGCGGCCGCCTCGCGCTGCGCGCCGAGGACGAAGGAGCCCATGCCTCGCTGCACTGGGTGCGCCGCGGCGAGGCCCACCGCTTGAGTCTTGCCGGACCCTTCGGCGGCGGGCGCGTGCGCGTGGCCTTCGACGCGGAGGGTGCGGAACTGCGGGAAGCGAACGGCGACGTGCACTACGACGCGTCGGCGCAGGGGCTGCTCGCGCGAACGACGGGGTGGTGGCTCCCGGTCGAGGACCTGAATTTCTGGGTACTGGGTCTGCCGGCACCCGGAGGCCGTGCGCGCACCGAGCTCGATGCGCGCGGGCGCCTGCGGCTCCTCGAGCAGCAGGGTTGGCAGATCGAGTTTCTCGAGTACGCCGTCGTGAACGGCTACGAGCTCCCCCGGCGCCTTTTCGTGCGGCGGACCGCGGACGATGCCGCGAACCGCGGGCGGCTCGAAGCACGCATCGCCATCGAGCGCTGGACCCTTCCCGGGGCGCGCGTGCCGTGACCGCCGCGCGCGTCTGGCCGGCTCCGGCGAAGCTCAACCTGTTCCTGCGCGTGGTCGGCCGGCGGGCCGACGGCTACCACCTCCTCGAAACCCTGTTCCAGTTTCTCGATTACGGCGACGAGCTGACGTTCTCGGTCACGGACGACGGCCAGGTCGTGCGGTCAACGCCCGTTCCCGGGATCCCGCCCGATATGGACCTCACGGTCCGTGCCGCGCGGTTGCTCCAGGCGAGCACCGGCTGCCGGCTGGGTGCGCGGATCGGGCTGCGCAAGCGCATCCCGACCGGCGGGGGTCTCGGCGGTGGCAGTTCCGATGCGGCTACTGCGCTCATTGCCCTGAACGAATTGTGGGGAACCGGGCTCGATCGGCCGGCGCTCGCCGCGCTCGGCCTGCGGCTGGGCGCCGATGTGCCGGTGTTCGTGCACGGCCATGCGGCCTTCGCGGAGGGGGTCGGAGAGGTGCTCACGCCCGCCGATCCGCCCGAGCCGTGGTATCTGGTGATCGTGCCGCCGGTGCAGGTGGCGACCGCCCGCGTCTACGCCGACTACGCGCGGGAACGCCGATTGACACCCCCAACCATGGCCCGGACAATACGCGGCCTTCCGACCGGCCAGGGCAACGACCTCGAAGCGATCGTGCGGCGGCGCTATCCCGACGTCGAGCGGGCATTTGAGTGGCTTGCGGCGCACGGCGAACCGCGCATGACCGGATCGGGCGGCTGCGTGTACGCCGAGGTTTCGGACGCGGCAGCCGGAGAGCGGTTGCTGGGCGAGCTGCCGTCGGGCTTCGACGGATTCGTCGCCCGCGGCATGAACCGGCATCCGCTGGCGAAGTGACCAAGGCGCGAAGGCTGGAGGAAGCGGTCCTCCGGCTTCGCGCCTGTCTTCTTGGGGTGTCGCCAAGCGGTAAGGCACCGGATTTTGATTCCGGCATTCCCAGGTTCGAATCCTGGCACCCCAACCAGTTCGAGCACGACAACATTCAACTACCGGTTTCAGTACTAAAGGGGAGCGTATGCCGACGGACAACATGGCCGTCTTCAGCGGGAACGCCAACCCGGGGCTAGCGGAGCTCGTCGTCCGCCATCTGGGGCTCCCGCTCGGCAAGGCCGTGGTCGGCCGTTTCTCCGACGGCGAAGTGATGGTCGAGATCATGGAGCACGTGCGCGGCAAGGACGTGTTCGTGCTGCAGTCGACCTGTGCGCCGAGCAACGACAACCTGATGGAGCTGCTGGTGATGATCGACGCGATGAAGCGCTCCTCCGCGCGTCGCATCACCGCGGTCATTCCATACTATGGATACGCGCGGCAGGACCGGCGCCCGCGCACGGCGCGGGTCGCGATCACGGCCAAGCTCGTCGCCGACATGATTACGGTGGCCGGCGCCGACCGGGTGCTCACCGTCGATCTGCATGCCGACCAGATCCAGGGGTTCTTCAATATCCCGACCGACAACATCTACGCCTCGCCGATCCTGCTCGGCGACATATGGCGCCAGGAGTACGAAGACGTGCTGGTGGTGTCGCCGGACGTGGGCGGTGTGGTGCGCGCGCGCGCGATGGCGAAGCACCTCGAGGCCGATCTCGCGATCATCGACAAGCGCCGCCCGCGGCCGAACGAAGCCAAAGTCATGAACATCATCGGCGAAGTCGAGGGCCGCGTGTGCGTGCTCATGGACGACATCGTCGATACGGCCGGGACGCTGTGCGAAGCCGCGGCCGCGCTCAAGGCGCACGGTGCGCGCAAAGTGCTCGCCTACTGCACGCACCCGGTGCTCTCGGGCAACGCGGTCGAGCGCATCGAGAACTCGCAGCTCGACGAGCTCGTCGTCACCGACACGATCCCGCTGCGCCCGGACGCCGCCGCGTGCCGGCGCATCCGTCAGCTCAGCATCGCGGAGCTGCTCGCCGAGTCGATGCGCCGCGTGGCGGAGGACGACTCGATCAGCTCGCTGTTCATGGAGTAGGCGCCGCGCCGGTTTCATCCGCTGGGCCGGATCGGCGCAGCGGCGCGAAAGGCCCGGTTCTGGTCGCGGAACCGGACTGCTTTCACTCATCGAGGAGATGCACATGGCAACCAAGTTCGAAGTTACTGCAGAGCCGCGTACGGCGAAGGGCACGGGTGCGAGCCGCCGCCTTCGCCGCGCCGGCAAGGTCCCCGGGATCGTCTACGGCGGCGGCAAGGAGCCGACGCCGGTAGCGTTCGATCACGGCGCGATGCTGCGCCTGCTCAATCAGGAGGCGTTTCACACCTCCATCCTGACGCTGCACCTCGACGGCGCCACCGACCAGGCGGTGCTGCGCGACTACCAGATGCACCCGGTCAAGCCGCAGGTGCTGCACGTCGACCTGCAGCGCATCAGCGCCACCGAGAAGATCCACATGAGCGTACCGCTGCATTTCGTGGGCCAGGACGTGGCGCCGGGCGTCAAGCAGGAAGGCGGGGTGATCACGCACCTCATCACCGAGGTGGACGTGACCTGTCTGCCGCATCAGCTGCCCGAGTACCTCGAAGTCGACGTGTCGAACGTGCACCTGAACCAGTCGGTGCACTTGTCGGACATCAAGCTGCCGGAGGGCGTGCAGATCACGCAGCTCGCCCACGGCGGCGACGATCTCGCGGTTGTTACCATTACTCCGGTGCACGTGGAGGAGGAGGCGCCCGCGGCCGAAGCGGTGCCGGCCGCGGAAGCGGCACCGGCGGCCGGTGCGCCCGCCGCCGGCGGCGCTACGGAAGCGAAGAAGCCCGAAGGCAAGAAGTAGCGCCGGGAAGCGGGGGTGGATCCCGGCATCGCGCTCATCGCCGGGCTCGGCAATCCCGGCCCGGAATACGCCGATACCCGGCACAACGCCGGGTTCCGCTTCCTCGCGGCGGTGGCGCAGCGCAAGGGCGCGGCGCTGCGCCGCGAGTCGCGCTTCAGCGCGGACGTCGCCCGCGCCAGCATCGCGGCGCGCGACGTGTGGCTGCTCGCACCGATGACGTTCATGAACCATAGCGGCGACGCCGTCGCCCGCTTCGCCCAGTACCACAAAATTCCCGCGGCGCAGATCCTGGTGGCCTACGACGAGCTCGACTTGCCCCCCGGGGTGTTGCGGCTGAAGTTCGGCGGCGGCGACGCGGGTCACAACGGCTTGCACGATGTGATCGCGAAGCTCGGGACGCCGCAGTTCCTGCGGCTGCGCATCGGGATCGGCCGCCCGCCGAGCGCCGGCCAGGGGGCCGCGTACGTGCTGCGCAAGGCGCCGCCGGCGGAGCAGGCCTTGATCGACGCAGCGATCGAGCGGGCCTGCGAGCACCTGGACGAGATCGTGTCGGGCCAGTACCAGCGGGCGATGAACGCGCTGCACGCGCGCGGGTCCTAGAGAGTCAGAGCAGACGTTTCGCGAGCCATGGGATTCAAGTGCGGCATCGTCGGGCTGCCCAACGTCGGCAAGTCGACCCTCTTCAACGCGCTCACCAAGGCCGGCATCGCCGCCGAGAACTACCCCTTCTGCACGATCGAGCCGAACGTGGGCGTGGTGCCCGTGCCCGACGAGAGGCTCGAGAAGCTGGCGGCGATCTACGGCTCCAAGCGGATCGTCCCGACCACGCTGGAGTTCGTGGACATCGCGGGGCTGGTGAAGGGCGCCTCCAAGGGCGAGGGTCTCGGCAACCAGTTCCTGGCCCACATCCGCCAGGTGGACGCCATCGCCCACGTGCTCCGCTGCTTCGAGGATCCCAACGTGGTCCACGTGGAGGGCTCGGTGGACCCCGCCCGCGACGCCGCGGTGATCGACACCGAGCTCGCGCTCAAGGACCTGGAGTCGGTGGAGAAGCGGCTGCAGAAGGCGCAAAAGGACGCCAAGG
>DASVBY010000117.1:0-4235 GCA_036381895.1 Burkholderiales bacterium
ATCGTGTCGCATGGCTCGAGATTCAACTCGATGCCTCGCACGCTTCGACTTCCTTCGGGTTTGTCGCCGCTCGCCAAAGACTAACGAGCCGACAGACGTCGCGACGTAGGCGCGCGTCATGAAAACAGGCGAACGGCCCCGCCTGGAAGTCCTTTGGTCGAGCACTACTTCGCCGCCGGCAGGCGGCCGAACACCCGCTCGAGCGCGAGCCCGATCGCGATGAGCCGCCGGTCGCTGCCGGCGGGGCCGTCGAGCTCGATTCCTATCGGCAGCTTGCTCGCAGCGCCGAAGCCGATCGGCATCTGCAGGCCCGGGATGCCGGCGTTGCTGCCGGGATCGGTGTTCTGAATGAAGAGCAGGAAATTCTCGACGCTGCTGACATCCGGCGTTGCCGGGAGCGCCGTGCGCGGGACGGTGGGGAACACGAGCGCATCGAGCCGGTGCTCGCGGAACGTGTCCTCGTAGAGCGCGACGAGCGCGGGGCGATGCTTCGCCATCGCCTCCCGATAGCGCGGCGCGGCATCCACCACGCCCCCATCGGGCGCGGGCAGCTTGCGCGGCAGCACCAGGCCCGCGTACGTCCCCTTCACGTCCGGGCTCGCGATCTGCGCCGCGAGCTGCTCGATGGTCACGCCGGTACGATATGTCGCGAGGTAGTCGACCACTCCGTCGTACGCTTCGTAGAGCGCGAGCGGAAAACCGACCGCGGCGTTGAGCTGCATGAGGCCCGGCATCTCGACGTCGACGACCGTAACGCCCGCGGCGCGCAGACGGTCGAGCGCCGCGTCGAACGCCTGCTTCGTGTCGTCGTCCATGTTCGCGAGAAACGGCGCCGCGACGCCGAGGCGCACCGATTCGAGATCGGCGGGCGCGACCGGCGCGCCGCCCGCGATCACGCGATCGAGGAGCTCGACGTCCGCCATCGACACCGCCATCGGACCCGCGGTGTCGCGCGTCTTCGAGATCGGCGCGATGCCGGCCTGCGGATAGCGCCCGACCGTGGGGCGCAGCGCCGCGCAGCCGTTCAGCGCGCACGGGATCCGCACCGAGCCGCCCGTGTCGGTGCCGAGCCCTGCCGGCGCCATGCGCGCGCCCAGCGCCGCGCCCGTGCCGGCGGACGAGCCGCCCGCCATCCTGGTCGAATCGTAGGCGTTGCGGACACCGGGTGCGGGCCCCGTGTTGTACGCCGGGTTGTAGCCGGTGATGCCGAACGCAAGCTCGTGCAGGTTCGTCTTGCCGAGTACGATCGCACCCGCCGCGCGCAGCTTCTCGACGACCGGCGCATCCTCGGCCGGAACGAAGTTCGCGAGCGCCGGAGTACCCGCGGTCGAGCGCAGCCCGCGCACGTGGATGTTGTCCTTGATCACGACCGGCACCCCTTCGAGCGGCCGGCACGGCCCGCCGCGGGCGCGGCGGGCGTCGACCTCGGCCGCGGCGCGCCGCGCCCCGTCCGCATCGAGCGTCACGAACGCGTTGAGATGCGGTTTCGCCTTTGCGCGCGCGATGTATGCCTCGACCAGCGCTTCGCTGCGCAGCGTGCCGGCGCAGATCCGCGCCGCCGCTTCGCTTGCCGTCAGTTCGTCGATATTGGGACTCCGGTCCGATTCGGGCATTGCCGCGCAGGCGCAGAGAAGCGCGACCGCCGCGATCGAACCGATACGGCGCACGACGCGAGTTGCCATGTAGCTTCTCCTCTTTGCTGTATCGGGGCGGCGACGGGACGCGGTCGCGCGCCAATCCTCAGCTGACGGCTGATGAGCCTGGCCGCCTGTGCGGCGGCGACCGTCCGCCGCGCCGCCCCGACGCGTCGTTCTACCCGGCCGCGCGGCGCCGCTCCGCCAGCTTGAGCAGCCGCTCGCCCGCGGCGTGCAGCGTCTCGGGACGCTTGGCGAAGTTGAAGCGCACGTAGCGGTGTTCGTCCTCGGCGAAGAAGCTAGACCCCGGAACCGGCGCCACACCGATCTCCCTGGTGAGCCAGTGCGAGAACTCGACGTCGCTCCTGTAGCCGAACGGCGAGATATCGACCATCACGTAGTAGGCGCCCTGCGGGCGCGTGTACGCGAGACCGGTCCGGTCGAGGTAGCTCAGGAAGATATCCCGGCGCTCCGCGTACTCCTGCGTCAGCGCCGCGTAGTAGCTCGCCGGGAAGTTGAGCGCGGCGACGACGGCGTGCTGCAGCGGCGCCGCCGCACCGACGGTGAGGAAGTCGTGCACCTTGCGCGCCTGCGCGATGATCTCGGGCGTCGCGTGCAGGTAGCCGAGCCGCCAGCCGGTGATCGCATAGGTCTTCGAGAGCGACGAGCAGCTCAAGGTCCGCGCCCGCATGCCGGGGAGCGTCGCGAAGTACGTGTGCGTGTGCGGCGGGAAAACGATGTGCTCGTACACCTCGTCGGTGATGACAAAGGTGTCGAACTCCTCGGCGAGCGCGGCGATGTGCTGGAGCTCTTCGCGCGTGAACACCTTGCCGCTCGGATTCGAGGGATTGCAGAGCACGAACGCCTTGAGGCCGCTCGCGAACGCGCGGCGCAGCTCGGCGGGATCGAAGGTGTACTCGGGCGGATGCAGCGGCACGTGCACGGGGGTCGCGCCCGAGAGGATCGCATCGGCGCCGTAGTTCTCGTAGAACGGCGAGAACAGTCCCACCCGGTCGCCCGGGTCGCACACGGTCATCATGGCGACCATCATCGCTTCGGTCGCGCCGCAGGTGACCACGAGCTCGCGCTCGGCGTCGACCGGGATGCCCATGAAGCGCTCGAGCTTCGCGCCGAGCGCGGCGCGGATCTCGGGCGATCCCCAGGTGATCGCGTACTGGTGCCGGCCGCTGTCCATCGCATCCTTGGCCGCCTGCACGAGCTCGGCCGGCGGATCGAAATCCGGGAACCCCTGCGCGAGGTTGATCGCGTCGTACTGCTGGGCGACGCGCGTCATCTCGCGGATGACGGACTCGGTGAAGACGGACGTGCGGCGGGACGTTTTCGGCATGAGGGCCCTCGTTCTCGGGCGCGGAGCGACAGCACCGCTTGAGCCGGCACATTTTGCAGCAAACCCGAGGGGCATGAAACATCAGGCGGCGTAGTCGAGAGGCGGTCCGGGCGAGCCCCGCGGCGGCGCGGGCCGCCGGTGCCCACGCCGGCTGCCGGCGCCCGACCCGGGCGCGAGCACCGAAAGCGCTTCGCGGCGCGCTGCGCCGGCGCCCGCAGTGCGGCCCGCGCTCATCCGGCGGCCGCGGCGGGCGGGCGACTTTCCCGCCTCACCCCCCGCTGCGCCGGCCGCGCATTCGCTATACTTCCGGCCCCGTTTTTCGTACAGGCCCGTGCAATGACAAACGTCGAAGAAAGAATCCAGCGCGTCTTCGAGCAGGTCGTCCGGCGCAATCCGGGCGAGCGCGAGTTCCATCAGGCCGTAAAGGAGGTCATCGAGACCCTCGGCCCGGCGCTGCGCAAGCACCCGGAGTACGCAGAGCACAAGATCATCGAGCGCATCTGCGAACCCGAGCGCCAGATCATCTTCCGCGTGCCGTGGCAGGACGACCGCGGCGAAGTGCACATCAACCGCGGCTTCCGCGTCGGCTTCAACAGCGCGCTCGGGCCGTACAAGGGCGGGCTGCGGTTCCATCCGTCCGTATACCTCGGCGTGATCAAGTTTCTCGGCTTCGAGCAGACGTTCAAGAACGCCGTGACCGGCATGCCGATCGGCGGTGCCAAGGGCGGCGCGGACTTCGACCCGAAAGGAAAATCCGATTCCGAGGTGATGCGCTTCTGCCAGAGCTTCATGACCGAGCTCTACCGCCACCTCGGCGAGTTCACGGACGTGCCCGCCGGCGACATCGGCGTCGGTGCGCGCGAGATCGGCTACCTGTTCGGCCAGTACAAGCGCATTACCAATCGCTACGAGTCGGGCGTCATCACCGGCAAGAGCCCGGCCTGGGGCGGTGCGCTCGTACGGCGCGAGGCGACGGGCTACGGCACGGTGTACTTCACCGAAGAGATGCTCAAGGTGCGCGGCGATACGATCGCCGGCAAGACCTGCGTGGTCTCCGGCTCCGGCAACGTCGCGATCTACGCGATCGAGAAGCTGCACGCGCTCGGTGCGAAAGTGGTGGCGTGCTCGGATTCGAACGGCGTCATCTACCACGAGGCCGGCATCAACCTCGAGACCGTGAAGCAGCTCAAGGAAGTCGAGCGCCGGCGCATCCGCGACTACGCCGAGGTGCACCGCGACGCGCGCTACGTCGA
>DASVBY010000118.1:0-2681 GCA_036381895.1 Burkholderiales bacterium
CTTCATCGCGCGCTTCATTCCGACGCCGGACGAGTCGATCCTCGTCATCCGCTTCGCCAATCCGCGCGGCATCGATTTTCCGTACCTGCTGTCGATGCTGCACGGCTCGTTCATGTCGCGCGCCAACACCATCGTCGCCCCGGGCGGCAAGATGGACCTCGCGATGCAGCTGATCTTCACGCCCATGATCTGGCGGCTCATGGAACGCCGCCGCCAGGCGCTGCGCGAGTGAGTCGCCGCGCCGCCGGACCTCAGGGGAGGATCCGCTCGGGCAGGGCACGGCTCGCTGGCAGCTCCAGCGTGCGCAGCGCCTCCGAGCGGTACTCGCGCCAGTAGAGAACGCCCACGACGAGCGCGGTCGCGACCATGAACAGCCACCCGTTGACGAACCAGGCGATCACGGACAGCCCGAAGTAGTAGGCGCGCAGCCCCTGGTTGAAGTCTTTCGAGGCGAGCGTGCTGAGCCAGGCGGTGCGGCGCACCCACTCCTCGTCGCCGGCCTCCTTCGGCGACGGCGCCGCGCCGACGAGCACCGCGCAGTAGTTGAACTGGCGCAGCGCCCACGTGAACTTGAAGAACGCATGCACGAAGATCACGATCAGGGCGAGCAGGCGCAGCTCCCACTGCAGCGTCGTCACCTTGTCCGCATAGGGGATGCGCCGCAGCGTCACGACCGCCTCGTCGAGCGCGCCGAGCACCGTGAACAGGCCGGCGAGTATCAGCAGCGTGGTCGACGCGAAAAAGCTCGCCCCCTGCCCCAGCTGCCCGAGCACCTGCGTGTCCATGATGCGGTTCTCGCGCTTGAGGATCTGCGTCATCCACAGGTAGCGGTTGCGGTGCATCGCGCCGCGCAGCGAGTGCGGGCGCGGTGCGCCGCGGTCGGTGTAGAAGGTGTAGCCGACCCAGAGCGCGACGAACCAGAGCAGGCCGAGGAGATCGGAGAGCGGCAGGTCGCGCATGCCTAGAGCTCGACGCCGAAGCGCTGCAGCACGAACACGAGGACGCCGTAAACGACCAGCATGATAGCGATGCTCGCGGCTAGACCGAGGTAGAAGCTGCCCGTCTTCTGCAGCAGCCAGGGCAGCGCGAGGAAGAGCGACAGCGACGGCAGCACCAGCCAGAAAATGCTGTAGGAAAGCGCCGCGACGCGCTCCGTACTGCGCGTATCCAGGTACAGCCAGACGAACGCCAGTATCGAGACGAGCGGCAGCGACGCGATCAGTCCGCCGAACAGGGTGCTGCGTTTGGCGACCTCGGCGACGATCACGACGACCAGCGCGGAAACGACCACCCGAACGAGGTACTCCATGACGCTCTCGGCATGCACACGGTCGGGCGGACTCTAAGCCGGAAGCGGGGTTTGAAACAACCGTGGCGCCGCCCGCGCGCGGCCGCAATCCTGCCGCCGGGCGCGGCGCGTCCTGCCTCAGGTTTTCGGCAGCCGCTCGATCGAACGCACCTGCTGGTGATCCTTCGGGAGCTTCAGCCCGCGCAGCGCCCGCTCGCCGACGTAGCGATCGATCGGGTCCCCGGGCTTGAGGAGCAGCTCACCTTTGCCGGTGCGCAGCCGCAGCGAGTCGCCTTCCTTGAAGACGGCGATGCCGGCGAGGAACTCTTCGCGGGCCGCCACCTTCTTGCCCGGGATGCTGAGGATCTTGTCGCCCTTGCCCTTCTCCATGCGCGGCAGCTCGCCGGCGAGGAAGATCAGGAGGTGTCCGGTGTTGGTCACGGCCGCGAGCCAGTCCTCGTCCGGGTCCTGCACGCGCTGCGGCGGCACCGCGCGCGCGCCGTTCGGCACCTTGAGCACCGCCTTGCCCGCCTTGCGGTCGGTGATGAGCTCCGACAGCGGGACGATGAAGCCGTAGCCGGCATCGGACGCGAGCACGTACAGGTCGTTCGGATCGCCCATGAGGACACCCGACCAGGTGGCGCCCGGCGGCGGATTGAGGCTCGAGGCGAGCGGTTCGCCGTGACCGCGCGCGGACGGCAGCTTGTGCGCCGGCAGCGTGTAGCTGCGCCCGGTGGAATCGAGGAACACGGCGAGCTGGTTGGTCTTGCCGCGCGCCGCCTGCAGGAACGCGTCGCCCGCCTTGTAGTCGAGCGCGCGCGGATCCACCTCGTGGCCTTTCGCCGCCCGCACCCAGCCCTTCTCGGAGAGCACCACGGTCACGGGCTCCGCGGGCACGAGCTGCGCGAGATCGATCGCCTTCGCGGGTCCGCGCTCCTTGAACGGCGAGCGCCGGGCGTCGCCGAACTCCTCGGCGTCCTTGATGATCTCGTCGCGCACGCGCTCGCGCAGGAGCTTCTTCGAGCCGAGCACCTTTTCGAGGTCCTTGCGCTCGCGCTTGAGCTCGGTCTCCTCGCCCCGAATCTTCATCTCCTCGAGCCGCGCGAGGTGGCGCAGTCTGGTCTCGAGGATCGCCTCGGCCTGCGTCTCCGTGAGCTTGAAGCGCTTCATGAGCACGGGCTTCGGCTCGTCCTCGCGGCGGATGATACGGATCACTTCGTCGAGGTTGAGGTAAGCGGTCAGGAGGCCCGCAAGGACGTGCAGCCGCGCCTCCACCTTGTCGAGGCGGTGCTGCAGCCGCCGGCGCACCGTCTCGATGCGAAACTCGAGCCATTCGGAGAGCAGGTCGCGCAGGTTGTAGACGCGCGGCCGGCCGTCGAGCCCGATCATGTTG
>DASVBY010000119.1:0-8028 GCA_036381895.1 Burkholderiales bacterium
GGTCAGCGATTACGGCCCCGGCATCGACGCCGAGAAGTACTTTAAGGAGCGGCTCGCCTTCAACGGTGGCCAGGTGGTCGAATCCCTGCGCGTGCCGCTGCGCAATCCGGACTTCGCGCCTTTCCTGCAGAAGGTGCGCGACCTCAAGCCCGACGCCCTGTTCGTGTTCGTGCCTTCGGGCGCCGGCGCGGCGGTGATGAAGCAGTTCCTCGAGCGCGGCATGGACAAGGCGGGCATCCGGCTGATCGCCACCGGCGACGTGACCGACGACGACCAGCTCAACGGCATGGGCGACGGCGCGCTGGGCGTGGTCACCTCGCACCACTACTCGGCCGCGCATCCCTCGGCCGCCAACAAGAAATTCGTCGAGGCGTTCGAGAAGGCCAACAAGGGCCTGCGCCCCAACTTCATGGCCGTGGGCGGCTATGACGGCATGCGGGTGATCTACGAAGCGCTGAAGAAGACCCAGGGCAAGGGCGGCGGCGACGCGCTGCTGGCGGCCATGAAAGGCCAGGTCTTCGAGAGCCCGCGCGGCCCGGTTTACATCGATGCGCAGACCCGCGACATCGTGCAGAACGTCTACCTGCGCAAGGTCGAGAGGAAGAACGGGCAGCTGTACAACGTCGAGTTCGACGTGATCAAGGACGTCAAGGACCCCGGCAAGACGAAGTAGCTTGTCTTGCCCCCTGTGCCCGCGGCACGGGGGGCAGGCGAAGGCGGTGCGGCAGGCCTCACCATGACCCTCTCCCTGAGGAGGGGTCCCATCCCAGCGATTCCCAGCGTTCATGCTCACCATCCTCTTCGACGGCATCGCCTACGGCATGCTGCTGTTCATTCTGGCCGTCGGCCTGGCGGTGACGATGGGCCTGATGAACTTCATCAACCTGGCCCACGGCGCGTTCGCCATGGCGGGCGGCTACATCACCGTGCTGCTGATGCAGCGCCTGGACGTGCCGTTCCTCTGGTGCCTGCCGCTGGCCTTCGCCGGCGCGGGGCTGCTGGGCGCCGTGCTCGAGCGCACGCTCTATCGGCCGCTGTACCACAAGCCGCACCTGGACCAGGTGCTGTTCTCGATCGGCCTGGCGTTCATGGCGGTGGCCGCGACCGACTACTTCATGGGGTCCACCCAGCAGATCATCCAGCTGCCCGAGTTCCTGCGCGGGCGCACCGAGCTCGGCACTGGCGACTGGACGCTCGGCATGGGCCATTACCGGCTGTTCATCATCGCCGTGTGCGCCGCGCTCACGGTGGGCCTGCAATACGTGCTCGCGCGCACCCGCTTCGGCAGCCGGCTGCGCGCCTCGGTGGACGACCAGCGCGTGGCGGCCGGCCTGGGCATCAACGTCAACGTCGTGTTCCTCTCCACCTTCGCCTTCGGCTCGGGGCTGGCGGGCCTGGGCGGGGCGCTGGGCGCCGAGGTGCTGGGGCTGGACCCGACTTTTCCGCTCAAGTTCATCATCTATTTCCTGGTCGTCGTGGCCGTGGGCGGCACCTCGTCCATCACCGGGCCGCTGCTGGCCGCGTTGATGCTGGGCATCGCCGACGTGGCCGGCAAGTACTACATCCCCAAGCTCGGCGCCTTCATCGTGTACAGCCTGATGATCCTGATCCTGATCTGGCGCCCGCAAGGCCTGTTCGTGCGCAACGGGGGCAAGGCGTGACGAGCGCATCGCCCGCGCAGCGATCGCTGCTGGCCGCCCGCCGCTGGCGCGCCTGGGAGCCGCTGCTGTGGCTGGCGGCTTTCGCGGCGCCGCTGCTGCTGCCCAGCCACGCGCTGATCGTCAACGAAATCGCGATCGTGGCGCTGTTCGCGGTTTCCCTGGACCTGGTGCTGGGCTACACCGGCATCGTGTCGCTCGGTCACGCCGCTTTCTTCGGCATGGGGGCTTATTCGGCGGCGCTGTTCGCCAAGTACGTGATGCCCGATCCGCTGGTGGGACTCGCGGTGGGGATCGCCGCGGCAACCGTGCTCGGCGCCTTGTTTTCCGTAACCATCCAGCGCGGCAGCGACCTGACCCGCCTGATGGTGACACTGGGAGCGGCGCTGATCCTGCTGGAGCTGGCCAACAAGCTGGACTGGCTGACCGGCGGCGCGGACGGCCTGCAGGGCGTGATCATGGGGCCGCTGCTGGGGCGGTTCGAGTTCGGCCTGTCGGGCCGCACCGCGGCCTGGTATTCGCTGACGGTGTTGCTGGTGCTGTTCTTCCTGGCGCGCCGGCTGGTGGAATCGCCGCTGGGGGCGACCTTCAAGGCCATCCGCGACAACCGGCTGCGCGCCATGGCCATCGGCATCCCGGTCGGCTCGCGCCTGGCGGTGTCGTACACCTTGGCCGCTGGACTGGCCGGCGCCGCCGGCGCGTTGCTGGCGCAGACCACCGGTTTCGCTTCGCTGGACCTGTTCGAGTTCCACCGCTCCGCCGACGTGATGCTGATGCTGGTCGTGGGCGGCACCGGCTGGCTCTATGGCGGCGTGGCCGGCGCGGTCGTCTTCAAGCTGATGCAGGACGCGCTGTCGGCGATGACCCCGCAATACTGGACCTTCTGGCTCGGGCTGTTCCTGGTGGTGCTGGTGCTGGTCGGGCGGGACCGGCTGATCCGCCCCTGGACCTGGTTCGGCAAGGGGCGGCGGCCATGAGCCTCGCAGGCTCTCCCGACGACAACGTGCTGAGTGCGCGCGGACTGGTCAAGCGCTTCGGCGGCATCACCGCGACCAGCAACGTGACGCTGCACCTGAAGAAGGGCGCGCGCCACGCACTGATCGGCCCCAACGGCGCGGGCAAGACCACGCTGATCAACCTGCTGACCGGCGTGCTCCAGCCCACCGAAGGGCAGATCGCGCTGGAAGGCCGAGACGTCACGCGCCTGCCGCCGCACCGGCGCGTGCGTCGCGGCATGGTTCGCACCTTCCAGATCAACCAGCTGTTCGACGGCCTGACGCCGCTGGAGACCCTGGCCCTGACCGTGTCGCAGCATCGGGGCCTGGGCGCCGGCTGGTGGCGGCCGCTGGGTGCGCACCGCGCGGTGGCCGAGCGCTGCGACCAGCTGCTCGAGCAGTTTCACCTCACCAGCGTGAAGGACCAGACCACCCGGGTGCTGGCCTACGGCAAGCGCCGGCTGCTGGAGATCGCCATCGCGCTGGCCTGCGAGCCGCGCGTGCTGCTGCTCGACGAGCCGGTCGCCGGCGTGCCCGCGGCCGACTCGCGCGAGATCCTCGACATCCTCGCGGCGCTGCCCGACGACGTCGCGGTGCTCCTGATCGAGCACGACATGGACCTCGTGTTCCGGTTCGCACGGCGCGTCTCGGTGCTCGTCTACGGGGAGCTCCTGGTCGAAGGCGATGCCGAGGCGATCGCGCGCGATCCGACCGTCAAGGCCGTGTACCTCGGGGAGGAGGCGCGTGGCTGAGCTGCTGCGCGTCGACGGGCTGCGCGCCGGGTACGGCCAGGCGGTCGTGATCGACGGCGTGAGCTTCACGCTCGAAGAGGGCCAGTCGCTGGCGCTCCTCGGGCGCAACGGCGTCGGCAAGAGCACGCTCCTGCGCTCGCTCGTCGGCCTCACGCGCCTGCATGGCGGACGCATCGTGCTCGCGGGCCGCGACGTCACGCGGCTGCGGCCCGATCGGCGCGCCGCGGCCGGCCTCGGATGGGTGCCGCAGGAGCGGAACATCTTCAAGTCGCTCACCGTGGAGGAGAACCTGACCGCCGTCGCGCGCCCCGGTCCGTGGACGCCCGCGCGCGTCTTCGAGATGTTTCCGCGGCTGCACGAGCGCCGCGACAACCTCGGGACCCAGCTCTCCGGCGGCGAGCAGCAGATGCTCGCGATCGGGCGCGCGCTCGTGCTTAATCCGCGGCTGCTGCTCCTCGACGAGCCGCTCGAAGGGCTCGCGCCGCTCATCGTCGAGGAGCTCCTCAAGGCGCTGCGGCGCATCATGCGCGAGGAGCGGCTCTCGGCGATCGTGGTCGAGCAGAACCCGATGAAGGTTCTCGGCATCACCGACCGCGCCGTGATCCTCGAGCGCGGCACCATCGTGCACGCTGCGGCGAGCGCGGAGCTCCTCGCCGACCGCGCGACGCTCGACCGCTACCTTACCGTGGAGCGCGCCGAAGCCGGCGCCTGAAGCAGCCGGGCCGCCGGGCCGAGACCGACTCAAGGCAATACGCCGACGCGCGCCTTGTAATCGTCGCGCAGCTCGCGCTTCAGCACCTTGCCGATCGCACTGCGCGGAAGCTCCTGTACGATCTCGACGGCCGCGAGCCGCTGCGTCTTGCCGAGTTTGCCGTTCACCCAGCCGCGCAGTTCCTCGGCCGCGACGCGCTGCCCGGGCCGGAGCACCACGAACCCGACGGGCGTCTCGCCCCAGCGCGCGGACGGCACGCCGACGACGGCGACGTCCGCGACCGCCGGATGCGCGCGCGCCACCGCCTCGAGATCGCTCGGGTAGATGTTGAAGCCGCCCGAGATGATCATGTCCTTCTTCCGATCCATCAGGATCAGGAAGCCGTCCTCGTCGAAGCGCCCGATGTCGCCCGTGCGGATGAAGCGCCGCCCCGAGGCGTCGTACCACTCGGCCTCGCGCGTCTTCTCGGGCTGATTGTGGTAGCCGAGCATTATCGCCGGCGAATGGCCAACGACTTCGCCCGGCTCGCCGCGCGGCACCTCGCGCCCTTCGTCGTCGATGAGGCGGATGTCGTGTCCGGGCGCCGGGCGGCCGACGGTGTGAAGCTTGTCGGGATAGCGGTGCGCCTCGAGCACGCAGGTGCCGCCGCCTTCGGTCATGCCGTACACCTCGACGAGCCCGCCGGGCCAGCGCTTCAGGACGTCGGCCTTGAGCGCGGCCGAGAACGGCGCGCTGGTGCAAAACTTCATGCGGAACGCCGACAGGTCGTAGCGCTCGAAATCGGGCAGCGCCATGATCCGCTGGTACTGCACCGGCACGAGCATCGTGTGCGTCACGCGGTGGCGCTCGGCGAGCGCGAGGTACCCGGCGGCGTCGAACTTCGCCATGAGCACGACCGTGCCGCCGAGCGCGACGGTCGGGAAAAAGCTCACGAGCGTGGTGTTCGAGTAGAGCGGCGTCGAGAGCAGCGTCACGGCGCCCGGCGCGTAGCCGGTGCGGATGCCGCGCTGCACGTGGCGCCAGCGCATGCCGTGCGGCTGGACGATGCCCTTGGGCGTGCCGGTCGTGCCCGAGGAATAAATGATGTTGAAGGCCCAGTCGGGCTCGATCGCGACCGCGGGCGGAGTGCTGCCGGCCGGCGCGAGCCACGTGGAAAGCGCCTCGCCCGCGCCCGAGTCATCGAGCGCGATGCGCCGTGCCGCGATGCGATCCGCGGCGGGCTCGAGGAGCTGCGCGACCCCGGCATCGAGAAACAGATGCTTCGCGCCTGCATCCGCGATCATGACGGCGAGGCTTTCGGCCGTCGCCGAGGGCGCGAGCGGGGCGACGACCACGCCCGCGCGCAGCGCACCGAGAAAGACAGCGGCGTACTCGATCGAGGTGGCGGCGCAGATCGCGATCACCTCGCGCGGCTCGACGCCGTCGCGCGCGAGCGCCGCCGCGATCCGGTCCATGAGCGCATCGAGCGCCGCGTAGTCGAGCGTGCGCTCGTCCTGCTTCAGCGCCGCGCGGTCCGGCTGCCGGCGCGCGTGCTCGCGGACGAGCTCGGGGATCGCGGCGAACGGGCGTTTAAGCAGCGCTTCGAGGTCGGGGGCGAGAGCGGGCGTCGGGGAAAGGCTCATGAGCTCCGGTGTCGTTGATGGAGCCGCAAGTTTAACAAACGCCGCGGCGCTTTCGCCGCGTTCCGCTGCGCGCAACGCGCCCGCTCGTCGTTCACGGCGCCGGCGGAATCGAGTAACGTGGCGGTTTTCGGCGCGCCGCGGTCGCCGACCGCGACCGCCGCCGGAGGAGTCGAACATGGCACAGCAGAAGAACCGCCAATACAAACTCGCCGCCCGCCCGGTCGGCATGGTGAAGCCGAGCGACTTCGAGTTCACCGCCGGTCCGGTGCCCGCGCCCGGCCCGGGCGAGGTGCTGGTGCAGGTGCAGTACATCTCGCTCGACCCGGCGATGCGCGGCTGGATGAACGAGGGCCGTTCGTACATCCGCCCGGTCGAGCTCGGCGACGTGATGCGGGCTAACGGCGTCGGGCGCGTCGTCGCGAGCAACGACCCGGGCATCGCCGTCGGCGACTCGGTGACGGGCCTCACCGGCGTGCAGGAGTACGCGGTGCTCGCTGCGAAGAACGCGATCAAGGTCGACCCGAAGCTCGCGCCGCTGCCGCGCTACCTCGGCGTCCTCGGCATGACCGGCATGACGGCGTACTTCGGCCTCCTCGACGTGGGCCAGCCGCAGCCGGGCGACACGGTCGTGGTCTCGGCCGCCGCCGGCGCGGTCGGAAGCGTCGTCGGCCAGATCGCGAAGATCAAGGGCTGCCGCGCGGTCGGCATCGCGGGCGGCGCCGGGAAGTGCCGCGCGGTGACCGAGGAGTTCGGCTTCGACGCCGCGATCGACTACAAGCACGAGGACGTGCGCAGGAAACTGCGCGAGCACTGCCCGGACGGCATCAATGTCTACTTCGACAACGTCGGCGGCCCGATCCTCGAGGCCGCGCTCGCGAACCTCGCGCGCAGGGCGCGCGTCGTGCTCTGCGGCGCGATCTCGCAGTACAACGCCACCCCCGACCAGCTCACCGGCCCGCGCAACTACATGTCGCTCCTCGTGAACCGCGCGCGCATGGAGGGCTTCATCGTCTTCGACTACGCGGCGCGCTACGGGGAGGCGGTGCGCGACATGGCCGGCTGGCTCAAGGAAGGCAGGCTGAAGGCGCGCGAGGATATCGTCGAAGGGCTCGAGAACTTCCCGAGCGCGCTGCTCAAGCTCTTCACCGGCGAGAACCTCGGCAAGCTCGTGCTCAAGGTGGCCGGCGAGTAGCGCGCCCGGCCGCGACACGCGTTAGGGAGCGCGTATCTTCTATTGCGCGCGGCGTCTGCCGGATCGCAGGCAATGCACGATCGTCCCGAACGTGACGACCGTCCGAATCCGGCGCGCCGTCAATGAAAGTTCGTCATTCCGGACAGTCGCGCCGCGGGCGCGCGATTCGGAATTCCAGGCGGCATCACGATTCGGAGTGGCGCCCCGTACGAGTCCGTTGCCACCGTGGCGCCCGACTCCATCCGGATTCCGGCTTTCGCCGGAATGCCGATGACCACCGGACGCCTTCGGGCGCCCTCGCTGTCATTCCGGACAATCCCGTCCGCGTCGGACTTTCCGCCTCGGCCGCGAAGGACATCGGTGCACCGGAACCTTCGACGGCGAGCACTTCCGGCAGGATTCGTTCCCGGCCGACCCGGTCCCGGCTCGTCCCGACGAGCGCCGGTTTCGTGCGCGTTCCCCAACTTAACTGCTAACTTGACAAGAATTAGCAGTATCAGCCAATACTGCTAGCAAACTGCCAATTCGTGGCAATTTAGCGACGACGAACGCGAACGCATTCGGCTTTATCAGCGGGAACGCCGGCGGCGACGTGGATCCCGCCTGCGCCCCTTTCTAGCAGCCGGGCAGGGCCACGGCAGCGGGTTCGCGGGCGTCGCCCGCGTAACCCGCTGCGCCCCGCAAGATTGAAGGGTTGGCTGTTCAGAGCTCGTATTCGATCGCCGTGATTCGCCCGCGCCAGTACGGCTTCGGTCCTTCGGGCAGCAGCCAAGCAACTTCGCCTTCGAGCGGTATGCGCATGCCGCCGCGCTCGGCGTAGCTCCAGAACCGTCCCTGCCACGGGGTCGGCACCATTTCGTCGCCGACCATTCGTCCACGCGCTTCGGCACGCACGCTCTCGATCAGTCCCTGGTCGTCGAATGCGAACAGCATGCGCACTTCAACCGCGCCGTCCTCGAGCGTCGCGTACGCGGAGCGCTCACCCGCCGCCTCCCACCGCACGCCCTGGCTCGGGAGCAGCGCCGTCGGATACCACGCCGCTTCCGCGAGGAAGCGCATGAGCTCGCCCTCGGCGAGCACGCCCGTACCGCGCACAT
>DASVBY010000120.1:0-12049 GCA_036381895.1 Burkholderiales bacterium
ATGGGCGAGAAGCTCGCGGCCAAGATCAAGCGCGAGTGGCGCGATCTCGACATCGACGTCGTGATCCCGATCCCCGACACCTCGCGCACCGCGGCGCTGCAGATGTCCTACGAGCTCGACATCAAGTACCGCGAAGGCTTCATAAAGAACCGCTATATCGGGCGCACCTTCATCATGCCCGGGCAGGCGCAGCGCAGGAACTCGGTGCGGCAGAAGCTCAACGCCATCGACCTCGAGTTCCGCGGCAAGAACGTGCTGCTGGTCGACGATTCCATCGTGCGCGGCACGACCTCGGCGCAGATCGTGGAGATGGCGCGGGAGGCGGGCGCGCGCAAGGTGTACTTCGCCTCGGCGGCGCCGCCGGTGCGCTATCCGAACGTCTACGGCATCGACATGCCGGCCGCGAGCGAGCTCGTCGCGGCCGGGCGCACGGAGGAGGAAGTGTGCCGCCTCATCGGCGCCGACCGCCTCATCTACCAGGACCTCTCCGACCTGATCGACGCCGCGCACGAAGGCAATCCCCGCATCACGCGCTTCGACGCGTCGTGCTTCGACGGGGTGTACGTCACCGGCGACGTCGATGCCGCCTACCTGGAGCGCCTCGCGCGCGACCGCAACGACGCCGCCAGGACGAGCCGCCCGTCGCGCTACGCCGACGATGCGCAGACGGCGGAAGTTCTGAGCTTCCCGCGCTAGCATCCGGCCGCGCCGTCGAGGACAGACCCCGAGGTTCGTGCGGCCCGGGGGTACCGGCCGCCGCCGCTTGTCTGGCTAATTGAGAGTCATTATCATTTCCGCTCTCCCAATTGAAGCGGCGGATCACCATGTCCATCGGGAATTTCCTTCGCGCGTGCGCGGCGGCGTGCCTCGCGCTCGCGTTCGGCGGCGCGCAAGCCGAGGATGCCGAGCTCAACATCTATTCTTCGCGCCACTACCAGACCGACGAGGCGCTGTACGCGAACTTCACCAAGGCGACCGGAATCCGGATCAACCGGATCGAAGCGGGCGAGGATGCGCTGATCGAGCGCATGCGCAACGAAGGCGAGCGCAGCCCGGCCGACGTCTTCATCACCACGGACGCGGGCCGGCTGTGGCGCGCCGAGCAGCTCGGACTGCTGCAGCCGGTCGAATCGAAGGTGCTCGAGGCGCGTATTCCCGCGAACTTTCGCGAGCCGGGCGGCCACTGGTTCGGCTTTTCGATGCGCGCGCGGGTGATTGCCTACAACAAGGCCAAAATCGACCCGGCGGAGGTCGCGACCTACGAAGCGCTCGCCGACCCGAAGTGGAAGGGCCGCATTTGCGTACGCTCGGGCTCGCACGTGTACAACCTCTCGCTCCTGAGCGCGCTCATCGATCATCTGGGCGAGGACAAGGCCGAGGCGTGGGCCAGGGCGGTGAAGGACAACCTGGCGCGTCCGCCCCGCGGCGGCGATACCGATCAGATCAAGGGTGTTGCGGCCGGCGAGTGCGACCTCGCGATCACCAATCACTACTACTATGCGCGGCTCGCGACTTCCAGCAAACCGGAGGACCGCGCGATCGCGGAGAAAGTAGGGCTCGTGTTCCCGAACCAGCGCAGCTGGGGCACGCACGTGAACGTCTCGGGCGCGGGTGTCGCGAAGCATGCGCCGCACCGCGGGGCGGCGATCAAGTTCCTCGAGTACCTCGCGAGCGACGGGGCGCAGCGCTACTTCGCGGCCGGCAACAACGAATGGCCGGTGGTCGAAGGCGCGAAAGCGGCGAACCCAGTGCTCGCGACGTTCGGGGACTTCAAATACGACCGGGTGAACGTCGCGGTGTTCGGGCGCAACCAGCCGGCCGCGCAGAAGATTTACGACCGGGTCGGCTGGAAGTGAACCGGCTCATTGCCGGCGCATCACCTGCCGCGACAGCAGGATGAGCGGCAGGAGCCCCACGGCGACGATGACGAGTGCCGGCACCGCCGCTTCGGCGAGGCGCTCGTCCTTCGCGAGCTGATAGGCCGAGACGGCGAGCGTATCGAAGTCGAACGGCCGCAGCGCGAGCGTCATGGGGAGCTCCTTCATCACTTCCACGAACAGGAGCAGCGCTGCGCTGAGGACGCTCGGGGCGAGAAGCGGCGCGTGCACGCGCAGGAGTGTGGCCAGGGGGCCCGCGCCGAGGCTGCGCGCCGCATCGTCCATGCTCGGCGTGATGCGCCCGAGCCCGGCGTCCATGGCCTTGAGCGGCACTGCGAGAAAGCGCGCCAGGTAGGCGTACACGAGAGCGATCACGGTGCCGGTGAGGAGCAGCCCCGCGTCGATGCCCAGCGCCTCCAGCCGGTCGGCGAGCCAGTTGTCGAAGCGCCCGAGCGGCACGAGCACGCCGACCGCGATCACCGGGCCCGGAATGGCGTAGCCGAGCGCCGCGATGCGGTTCGCACCGGCGACCACGGCGCTGCGCCCGAGCCGGGCGGCGTACGCCATGACGATCGCGAGCAGCACCCCGGCCGCGGCCGTGACGCCGGCGATCAGGAAGCTGTTGCCGATGCGCTCGAGCACACGCGTCCCCCATTCGGCTTCGGGGGACGTGAAGGACAGATGCGCCAGGATGCCCGCCGGCAGGAGGAAGCCGAAGCAGAGCGGGGCGGCGCAGGCGATCAGGGCGGCGGCCGCCGCCGCTCCCCGCAGCCGCGTCGGCGGCGTCGGCTTCTTCGCCGCCGCGCTGTAGTAGGCGGCGCCGCCGCGACTCGCGCGCTCGATCGCGAGCACGACCACGACGAAGCCGAGCAGGCAGGTCGCGAGCTGCGCCGCAGCGACGCTGTCGCCGAGCGCGAACCAGGCCTTGAATATGCCGGTAGTGAAGACTTGCACCTCGAAGTAGGAGACGGTACCGAAGTCCGCGAGCGCCTCCATCAGCGCGAGCGCAGCGCCCGCGGCGATGGCCGGCCGCGCCAGCGGCACGGCCACCCGGAAGAAGCTTCCCCAGGCGGAGTAGCCCGCGAGCCGCCCGGCTTCGATGGCGCTGCGCGAGAGGTCGAGGAACGCGCTGCGCGCGATCAGGTACACGTACGGGTAGAGCGCGAACGACAGGATCGCGATCGCGCCCCCGAGCGAGCGTATCTCCGGGAACCAGTAGTCGCGCGCCTCCCAGCCGAAGAGCGCGCGCAGGCCGCTCTGCACCGGCCCCGCGAACTGCAGCCAGTCGGTGTAGGCGTAGGCCATGACGTACGCGGGCATCGCGAGCGGCAGCACCAGCGCCCACTCGAGCAGGCGCCGGCCGGGAAAGCGGTAGGCGGCGATCAGCCAGGCGCTGAGCACCCCCATCGAGACCACGCCGAAGGTGACGCCGAGCAGGAGCAGGATCGTGTTCACGACGTACGCGCCGAGGACGGTGTCGACGAGATGCGCCCAGGTTTCGCCGCCGGGCCGCAGGAGGCTCGCGACCACCGCGGCGAGCGGGAACACCAGCAGGAGGGCGACGGCCAGCGACACCCAGCCGAGTGCGCCGAACCGGCCGGCGGGTTTGAGCTTCTGCAGCAGGATGGCGCGCGCGTCGCTCACGGGGCGGTGCGGAGGAGGTTTCCGCTGGATTGTAACAATCGCGTCGCGCTTTCGGGGGTTTGTGTACCACTCCTATAATGCCGGCATGAACGGTTTGCCTCCGCTGCTCGAAGTCGAGCACCTGCAGCACGCTTACGGCGACTTCGTGGTGATCGCCGACCTCTCGTTCCGGCTCGAGCGCGGCGCGATCGGCTGTCTGCTCGGGCCGAGCGGCTGCGGCAAGACCACGGTGCTGCGCTGCATCGCCGGGTTCGAGCGCATTCGCGCAGGCGCCATCCGGCTGAACGGCATCACGGTATCGCAGCCCGCCCGCACCGTTCCCCCGGAAGAGCGCCGCATCGGCATGGTGTTCCAGGACTACGCGCTGTTTCCGCACCTTTCGGTCGCCGACAACATCGCGTTCGGGCTGCACGGCCTGCCGCGCGCCGAACGCCGCCGGCGCGCGCAGGAGCTCGCGGAGCTGGTCGGGCTCGGCGGCGTGCTCGCGAAGTACCCGCACGAGCTCTCGGGCGGCCAGCAGCAGCGCGTCGCGCTCGCACGCGCGCTCGCGCCGCGGCCGGAGCTGCTGCTCCTCGACGAACCGTTCTCCAATCTCGACGTCGATCTGCGCGAGCGGCTGTCGCTCGAAGTGCGCGAAGTCATCAAGGCGAGCGGCGCGACCGCGATCCTGGTGACGCACGACCAGCACGAGGCGTTCGCCATGGCGGACGAGATCGGCATCATGCACGAGGGCCGGCTGCAGCAGTGGGATAGCGCGTACAATCTGTATCACCGGCCCGCGAACCGCTTCGTCGCGGATTTCGTCGGGCAGGGCGTGTTCCTGCCCGCGCGGGTGTTGAACGGCTGCAAGATCGAGTTCGAGCTCGGCGTGCTCGAGGGCGAGCTGCACGGACCGGCGCTGCAGGCGCTGCGGGAGCGCGCGGAGATTTTGCTGCGGCCGGACGACATCGTGCACGACGACGCCTCGCCGATGCAGGCGGAAGTTGTGCACAAGGCGTTTCGCGGCGCGCAGATCCTTTACACCCTCCGGCTCGCGAGCGGCCGCCGCGTGCTCGCGCTCGTGCCGAGCCATCACAACCATGCGCTCGGCGAGAAGATCGGCATCCGCCTGAACGTGGATCACGTGGTGGCGTTTCCGGCGATGGAGTAGCGGGGCGGCCGCGCCGGCGGGGTGCGGTGCGAGATGCTCTCGTATCGGAAGGATCGGCGAGTCCGCGGCGAGAGCGGCAGCACGGATCGACAGCCCGCATTGACAACGCCTGCGGCGGGCGCCATAGTGATCGACGCGCCGATTTGAGCTTCAGCTTGCGGGCGCGTTACAAATGCAGCTAAAGCGAGGCCACCCGCTGAGCTGCTGCTTGAGCGGGTTTTTTGTTGCCCGCGTTCTGGTTGCGGTGGCCGGCACGCCGGTGGCAGGAGACGACATGATCGTGGAAGAGTATGAAGGATGGGGGTTCGATACCCGCGCGGTGCGCGCGGGCCGGAGCGCGACCGCGGAGGACGAGCACGCGGAGCCGATCTTCGCGACCTCGAGCTTCGTCGCGCACAGCGCCGCGGACGCCGCGGCACGCTTCGCCGGGGAGAGCCAGGGCAACCTCTACTCCCGCTTCACGAACCCTACCGTGCGGGCGTTCGAGCGTCGTCTCGCAGCGCTCGAGGGCGCGGAGGCCTGCGTCGCGTTCGCGTCCGGCATGTCGGCGATCCTCTCGACCTGCCTCGCGCTGCTGAAGAGCGGCGACCACATCATCGCCTCCCGCAGCATCTTCGGGACGACGGTGCTGCTGTTCCAGAACATTCTGTCGCGCTTCGGCGTCGCCACGACCTTCGTCGCGCCGACCGACTACGAGGCCTGGGAGCACGCGTTCCGGCCCAACACCCGCCTGCTGTTCCTGGAGACGCCCTCGAACCCGCTCACCGAAGTTGCCGATATCCGCCGGCTGGCCGATCTGGCGCACGCGCACGGTGCACTGCTCGCGGTCGACAACTGTTTCTGTACGCCGGCGCTGCAGCTGCCGTTTCGTTTCGGCGCCGATCTCGTGATCCATTCGGCCACGAAGTACATCGACGGGCAGGGGCGCTGCATCGGCGGCGCGGTGCTCGGAAGCGCCGCGCTCGTCGGCAAGAACGTCTACGGCGTGCTGCGCACCGCGGGGCCCGCGCTGAGCCCGTTCAACGCCTGGGTGTTCCTGAAGGGTCTCGAGACGCTCGCGCTGCGGATGAAGGCGCACAGCGCCAACGCCATGGCGCTCGCGCGCTGGCTCGAGCAGCAGCCGGGCGTGCGGCGCGTGCACTACCCCGGTCTCGCGTCGCACCCGCAGCACGAGCTCGCGCGCCGGCAACAGTCGGATTTCGGGGGCATCGTGTCCTTCGAGCTCGAGGGCGGGCAGGCGGCCGCCTGGCGGCTGATCGACTCGATGCGCATCGCCTCCATCACCGCGAACCTCGGCGACGCGAAGACGACGATAACGCACCCGGCCACGACGACGCACGGCCGGCTCACGCCCGAGCAGCGGCGCGAGAGCGGCATCAGCGACGGACTGGTGCGGTTGTCGGTGGGGCTCGAGGATGTCGAGGACTTGAAGGCCGATCTCGCGCGCGGCTTGTCGTGAAGCGAGGTCCGGCCGCCGCGGGATGCGAAGCGCCCCGGGAGGCGACATTCGAGGAAAGCGCGGCGAGAGGGGAAACGGGTTTGCGGCCTGCGCCGCCGCCCGAGCGCCGCTATCGCGTCCAGACCGTGGTCCGCCCGAACATCGAGATGCCCACGTAGCCGCGCACTCTGAGCTCGTTCGGCTGCGACAGCGTCAACTTGCACTTGTAGGTCTTGCCGCTCTCCGGATCGTAGATGGTGCCGCCGCTCCAGGTGTCGTCGCCGTCGTGCTTGAATCCGGTCATGAGTTGCATGCCGACGATCGGCCGGTCGCGCAGCTTCTCGTCGGGATTGTTGCGGTCGACCTTCGGCTGGCCCTCGCGGCCCTGTACATAGTCCTTGTGGTCCGGATCGGTCGGGTAGACGGGCTCCTTGAGCGCGATGATCCTGCCGTGATAGAGCCCGTCCTGCTCGTAGATCTCGACCTGCGACTTGCCTTCGGCGGTAGTCCAGACGCCGACGATCGCGTCGGGCTCGGCGGCGAGCAGGAGCCCCGGTACCATGAGCAGCATCGCCAACAACGTGCGCACGTTCGATTTCATGCTCGATCCCCTGAACGACCCGAAGCGGGCGGCAGAAAATATAGTCCTCCGTTCCGCGAAAGCAACGCGGTGGCCTCGCGAACCCCTTGGTCCATGCCGATGAACGAGTCGCGCCAGGCTCTGCTCGAGGTCTTCCTCGCCGCGCTCGATGCGGTGAACGGGCGCCGGCGGGTGCGGGAAGCGCTCGCGGCGGCGCCGGCCGCCGCGCCGCTCTACGTGATCGCGCTCGGCAAGGTCGCATGTCCCATGGCGCTCGGTGCGCTCGACGCGCTCGGGAGCGGCATTCGTGATGCGCTGGTCGTCACCAAGTACGGACACGCCGAACCTCTGCCGTGGCCGGTATTGGAGGCGGCACATCCGGTGCCGGACGAGAGCAGTCTTGCCGCCGGCGACGCGCTCATCCGGTTCGCGGAGCGCATTCCGCGGGCGGCGCAAGTCCTGGTGCTGCTCTCGGGCGGCGCTTCGGCGCTGGTCGAGAAGCTCCCGCCCGGTGCCGACCTCGATACTTTGCGGCGCCTGAACGAATGGCTGCTCGCTTCCGGCCGCGATATCGCTGCCATGAACCGCATTCGCAAGCGCCTGTCGCTGATCAAGGGCGGGCGGCTCGCGCGCATGCTCGCCCCGCGGCAAGTGATCTGCCTCGCGATCTCGGATGTCCCGGGCGACGATCCGCGCTTCATCGGGAGCGGCCCGCTGGTGGCGGACGCGAGCATTGCAGAGGAGCCGTTCGACGATGCGCCGCCCGAGCTGCGCCGAGTCCTGCTCGCCGCGCCGCCGGTGCCGCCGCCCGGGGACCCGTGCTTCGCCGGCGTGCGTTTCACGATCGTCGCGCGGCTCGAGGACGCCAAGCGCGCCGCAGCGCGCGCGGCGACGGCGCGCGGCTGGCGGGCGGAGGTGCACGAGGAGCCGCTCGCCGGCGAAGCGGCGGAGGTCGGCGCGCGGCTCGCGCAGTGCGTGCTCGGCTCCGCCCCGAACACGCTGCACGTGTGGGGCGGCGAGACGACGGTCCGCCTGCCGGCCGACCCGGGCCGGGGCGGGCGCAACCAGAGCCTGGCGCTCGCTGCGGCGCGCGCGCTCGAGGGCGCGCCGGGCGTGCTGCTCCTCGCCGGGGGTACGGACGGTACCGACGGACCCACGGCGGATGCGGGCGCGCTCGTCGATGGCGGGACGATCGAGCGCGGCGAGGAGGCGGGGCTCGAGGCGGGCGCCGCGCTCGCCCGTGCCGATGCCGGAAGTTTTCTCGAAGCGAGCGGCGACCTGATTCAGACCGGTCCGACCGGAACCAATGTCATGGACCTGGTGCTGGGGCTGCGGGTGGGATGACCGCCAAGGTCGTCGAAGGCGGCGCGGATATCGCGGCGCGACCGGCGGGCGCCGCGGCCCTTGCGCCGGGTCTGCGGCGCCCGGCGCGCTTCAACGGCGCTCAGATCTCCACCTGCGTTCCGAGCTCGATCACGCGGTTCGTCGGCAGGTTGAAGTAGTCGACGACGCTGCCGGCGTTGCGCGCGATGGCGGCGAACAGACGCTCGCGCCAGAGCGCCATGCCGTCGCCGTTGCGTGCGCTCGGGATCACTTTCTCGCGGCTCAGGAAGAACGAGGTCTCGAGCGTCCTGAATTCGAGTCCCCGCTCGCGGCAGAGCTCCAGCGCGGCCGGCACGTCCGGCTGGTCCTTGAAGCCGAAGCGGATCACGATCCGGTAGCAGCCGTGATCGAGCGGCGTGACCTCCACGCGCTGCGTGTGCGGCACCCACGGCACGTCTTCGACGTGAACCGTCAGGAACACGACGCGCTCGTGCACCACCTTGTTGTGCGCGAGATTGTGCAGCAGCGCGTGCGGCACGGCGTCCGGTGTGGACGTCATGAAGATGGCGGTCCCGGGAATGCGCGGCGGCGAATCGCGGAACAGCGCGTCGAGAAAGGGCTCGAGCGGCACCGAGGAGGTCTGCAGCCGGCTGAGCAGCAGCTCGCGGCCGCGGCGCCAGGTGCGCATGAGCGTGAAGACGATCGCGGCGACGATGAGCGGGAACCAGGCGCCTTGGAGGATCTTGAAGAGCGTGGCGGCGAAGAACGACGCGTCGACCGCGAAAAAGAACCCGGTCGCGAAGATGCAGAGCGCCAGGTTGTAGCCCCAGCGGTAGCGGATCACGAAGAACGTGAGCAGCGTGTCGACCAGCATGGTTCCCGTTACCGCCGTGCCGTAGGCCGAGGCGAGCGCCGAGGAGGAACCGAAGACGAGAACCGCGGCGACGACGCCCGCGAGCATGGCCCAGTTCACGGCGGGCAGGTACACCTGGCCGATCTCTTTCGCCGAGGTGTGCAGCACGTTGAGCCGCGGGAGGTAGCCGAGCTGCATCGCCTGGCGCGTGACCGAATAGGCGCCGGAGATCACGGCCTGCGAGGCGATGACGGTGGCCATCGTGGCGAGGCCGACCATCGGGTAGAGCGCCCAGGCGGGGAAGGCCAGATAGAACGGATTCTCGATCGCCCGGGGGTCGCCGATGAGGAGCGCCCCCTGGCCGAAGTAATTGAGCGCGAGCGCCGGCAGCGCCACGCTGAACCAGCCGATGCGAATCGGCCGCTTGCCGAAGTGTCCGAGATCGGTATAGAGCGCTTCGGCGCCCGTGATCGCGAGCGCGATCGCGCCGAGGACCAGGAACGACGAGAAGCCGTGCGCGGTGACGAAGTGGATGCCGTGCCAGGGATTCAGCGCCTGCAGCACGACCGGGTTCCGGGCAATCTGGTAGGCGCCGCTCGCCGCCAGCGCGACGAACCACACGAGCACGATCGGGCCGAAGAGGGCGCCGACGACCGCGGTGCCGTAGCGCTGGAACGCGAACAGCGCGACCAGGATCGCCACCGAAATCGGCACGACGTACGGCTGCACCTGCGGCGTGCCGACGGTGATGCCCTCGACCGCCGCGACGACCGATACCGCCGGCGTCAGCACCGCGTCGCCGTAGAAGAGCGAGACGCCGGCGACGCCGATCAGCAGGATCGGGAGCGCGAGCCGCGAGCGGTCCTTGACCGCGCCGAGGGCGAGCGCGAGGAGCGCCAGGTTGCCGCCTTCCCCGTTGTTGTGCGCCCGCACGATCAGGCTCACGTACTTGAGGGACACGACGATCATCAGTGCCCAGAAGACCGCGGAGCACGCCCCGATCACGTTGTCGGCGACCATGGGGATGTCGTAACGCGGGTGGAACGTCTGCTTGAGGGCGTACAGCGGGCTCGTGCCGATGTCGCCGAAGACGATGCCGAGCGCGAGCAGACTCAGCGCCGCCGTGGAGGACCGCGGCCGCGATGCTTCGCTATGCAAGGCTGGACTTCCCCATCAGGAAGGAATGGGCGCGGACGTTACTCCGCGACCCGCGAAAAGGCAAACATCGGACGCCGGCCGACAATGAACGTTGTCAAGGGAGAGGATTGGCTCGCTCAATGACGCCGCGCGGCCGGAATCATCCGGCCGATCGGGCGGCGTTGGCGGCGAGCGGCAGACGCGCGAGCGTCCAGCCGTCGGCGCTGCAGCGCAGCACGCTGCCCTGCTCGTACCAGTCGCCGAGCACGACGCGGCGCGCCGGCGCACCGTCGAGGTCGAAGACGTGCTCCCCCGGGCGGTGCGTGTGCCCGTGGATCAGGTGGCGCACGCCGTGCTCGCGCATGGCCGCGGCGACCGCCTGCGGCGTCACGTCCATGATCTCGGGCGGTTTCTGCGCGGTCGCGCGGCGGCTCTCCTCGCGGTAGCCGCGCGCGAGCGCGATACGCTCGGCGATGCTCTTGCCGAGGAGCTCGCGCTGCCATTCGAGCGTGCGCGTCCGCGCGCGGATCGCGAGATACTGCACGTCGCCGGTGCAGAGCGTGTCGCCGTGCATGAGCAGCACCCGCGTGCCGTAGAGCTCGATGCAGGTCGGGTCGGGGATCACGCGGCAGCCGCTCGCACGCGCGAAGTCCTCGCCGAGCAGAAAGTCGCGGTTGCCGTGCATCACGTAGATCGGCGTACCGGCGTCGACGGTGCGCTTGAGCGCCGCGATGATCGGGCGATACTCCGGCAGATCCGCGGCATCGTCGCCGATCCAGTATTCGAAGAAATCGCCGAGGATGTAGAGCGCTTCGGCGTCCCGCGCCTCGTGCTCGAGGAACTCGAAGAAGAGCTCCGTGATCGCGGGACGCGCGGCGGTGAGGTGCAGATCCGAAATGAACAGCGTCGTCATGGTTCGTGCGCGGCGCTACTGCACGTCCACGATCTGAAACTTCTCCAGGATCACGTCCGTCAGCGGCACGTCCCTGAACCCGAGCCGGGTCCCTGTCGGGACCCCCTTGATCTTGTCGACCACCTGCATGCCGTCGACCACGCGCCCGAAGACGCAATAGCCCCAGCCGGCCGGGGTCGGCGCGGTGTAGTTGAGGAAGTCGTTGTCCACCACGTTGATGAAGAACTGGCTCGTGGCGGAATGCGGATCGCTGGTGCGCGCCATGGCGATCGTGCCGCGCGCGTTGCGCAGGCCGTTCTTGGCCTCGTTCTCAATCGGCGGCCGCCCGATTTTCTGCGTCATGCCGGGGCCGAACCCGCCGCCCTGGATGACGAAATCGTCGATGACGCGATGGAAGATCGTTCCGTCGTAGAAGCCCGTACGCCCGTACTGCAGGAAGTTCGCGACCGTTTTCGGCGCCTTGTCGGGAAAGAGTTCGAGGATGATCGTGCCGAGATTGGTTTTCAGATGGACCATGGCAAAGGCTCGTTGTGCCGTCGCGCCCTGCCGACCGGCGAGGCGCCGCTTTTCGAACGGCATGTCCTGAGAATAGTTCGCCCGCTCCCTGCCGGCGAGGCGAGCGAAGAGTGGGCGCGATTCGGGAAGCCGACGGCGTGCACTCGTGCGGCTCGCGGCAGATTGTGAACGCTGGCCGAATTGAGCGCAATATCAAACACTTCGCCGCACACCCCAATTCCGCTACCATTCGCCCGCATGACACCGCGCCGCCTGAAGACCCGCTTCGCGCCGAGCCCGACGGGCCTGCTGCACCTCGGGAACGTGCGCACCGCCCTGTTCAATTACCTCCTTGCCGTCGGGGCGGGCGGTTTGTTCCTGCTCCGGATCGAGGACACGGACGCCGCGCGCGGGCACGAACAGTACCGGCGCGCATTGATCGAGGATCTGCGCTGGCTCGGGCTCGACTGGGACGAGGGGCCGGAGCGCGACGGCGCGAGCGGACCGTACGCCCAGTCCGAACGCGCCGGCATCTACAGCGAGTACCTCGCGGCGCTCGAAGCCGCGGGGTGCGCCTACCCCTGTTTCTGCACCGAGCGCGAGCTCGAGGTGGAGCGCAAGACGCAGATCGCGGCCGGC
>DASVBY010000121.1:0-12833 GCA_036381895.1 Burkholderiales bacterium
GCGGCGGAAACGCGGCTGCAGTACCTGAACCAGCACGACCCGCTCACGGGACTCTACAACCGGGCGCATTTCCTGCGGGTGCTCGAGGAAGCGCTCGCGGGCGTCAAGGCCGGCGGCGCCGCGCGCGCGCTGGCGTACGTCGCGCTTCCCCTCCTGCACGCGAACGGCCGGCCCGCCGATCCCGCCGCCGGGGAGCGCTTCCTGCTCCTCGCAGCGCGGGCGCTGAACGAGGTATTCGGGCCCGGCGCGACGCTGGCGCGCCTCGGCGATCGGGAGTTCGCGGCGCTGCTCGATGCCGACCAGACCGATCGCCTGTCCGCGCTCTGCGAGGCGGCGGAGCGCGCGCTGAAGCAGCACGCCGCCGAGGCGAACGTCGGCGCGAGCGGCGACTGCCGCGTCGCCGGCGTCGCGCTCGATGCCGGTGCGCAGAGTGCGGAGGCGTTCTTGAACGCGCTTTACGCCGCCGACGCCGGACCGGCGGGCGGCGCATCGGCCGGCGCGAATGCGCCGGGACCGGCCGCGCCCGCGGCGCCCGCCGCGTCGAGCGCGGAGCCGGCAGCCGTCGACTGGCCGGCGCGCATCCGCGCGGCGCTCGAGCACGGTGCGTTCCGCCTGCTGTACCAGCCGATCGTGCACCTGCACGGCGACGGCGGCGAATTCTTCGAGGTGCTGGTGCGCATGGTCGCGGACGACGGTACGCTGATCCCGGCGGGGCAGTTCATGCCGCCCGCCGAAGCGGCGGGCCTCGCGGCGGCGATCGACCGCTGGGTCGTGCGCCACGCGATCCGCGCCCTCGCCGAGCTGCGCCGCCAGAAGCGCACGGTCACCTTTTTCATCAACCTCTCCGCGGCCGGGCTGCAGGACGTCGAGCTCGCCGTGATCACGCAGCAGGCGCTGCACGAGACGCGTCTCAAGGGCAAGTACGTGGTGTTCGAGCTCGACGAAGCGGCGCTCGCGAGCCACCCGGCCGCGGCGCTCGCGTTCATGCGCGCCGCCGGCCAGCTCGGCTGCAGCTTCTGCATCGACAACTTCGGCCGCGCGCTCGATGCGACGCAGCGCCTGCGCGAATCGCCGATCGAATACCTCAAGCTCGACGGCGCTCTCGCGCGGGGCGTCGCGCGCGACCCGGTGGCGCAGGCCTCGCTCAAGGCCGTGGTCGAAGTGGCGAAGTCGATGGCGAAGAAGACGATCGCCAAGAGCGTCGAGTCCGCGGAAGCCCTGTCGGTGCTGTGGACCTTCGGCATCGATTACGTGCAGGGCCACTACTTCCAGGAAGCGGACAGCGAACTGCGCTACGACTTCGCCGGAGAGACCACGCTCTCCTCCGAGAGCTCGCCCGAGTGGGCAGTGGCAAGCACGGGCAAAAGCCGCTAATCTCCGCAGCCTGACGCGCGGCTCGCGCGCGCCTGCGCGCGCGCCACGGAACGTCGTCCGTGTTTCCTCAACCGAATCTGCTACTCCCTGAGAGCCTATGTCCGGTCAATACGTATTCACCATGCACCGCGTCACCAAGATCGTGCCGCCGAAGCGCGAGATCTTGCGGGACATCTCGCTCTCCTTCTTCCCGGGCGCCAAGATCGGCGTGCTCGGCCTGAACGGCGCCGGCAAGTCGACGCTGCTGCGCATCATGGCCGGCGTCGACACGAACTACGACGGCGAGGCGCGGCCGCAGCCGGGCATCCGCATCGGCTACCTGCCGCAGGAGCCGCAGCTCGATCCGAGCAAGGACGTGCGCGGCAACGTCGAGGAGGCCGTCGCCGAGATCAAGAAGCTGCTCGACGACTTCAACGCCATCTCGATGAAGTTCGCCGAACCGATGTCCGACGAGGAGATGAACAAGCTCCTAGAGAAGCAGGCGGCGCTGCAGGAGAAGATCGACGCGGCCGGGGCGTGGGAGCTCGAGCGCAAGCTCGAAATCGCCGCCGACGCGCTGCGCCTGCCGCCCTGGGACGCCGACGTGACCAAGCTCTCGGGCGGCGAGCGCCGCCGCGTCGCGCTCTGCCGGCTGCTCCTGTCGCAGCCCGACATGCTGCTCCTCGACGAGCCGACGAACCATCTCGACGCCGAGTCCGTCGCCTGGCTCGAGCGCTTCCTGCAGGAGTATCCCGGCACCGTCGTGGCCGTCACGCACGACCGCTACTTCCTCGACAACGTCGCCGGCTGGATCCTCGAGCTCGACCGCGGCCACGGCATCCCGTGGAAGGGCAACTACTCCTCCTGGCTCGAGCAGAAGGAGCAGCGGCTCGCGCTCGAGGAGAAGCAGGAAACCGCGCGCATGAAGGCGATGAAGGAAGAGCTCGAATGGGTGCGGCAGAACCCGAAGGGGCGCCACGCGAAGAGCAAGGCGCGCCTCGCGCGCTACGAAGAGCTCGCGTCGCAGGAGTACCAGAAGCGCAACGAGACGAAGGAGATCTTCATCCCGCCGGGACCGCGCCTCGGCGACCTCGTGGTCGAGGCGAAGAACGTGAGCAAGAGCTTCGGCGACCGGGTGCTGTTCGAGAACCTGAACTTCAATCTCCCGCGCGGCGGCATCGTCGGCGTCATCGGACCGAACGGGGCCGGCAAGACCACGCTGTTTCGCATGATCGCCGGACAGGAAAAGCCCGACAGCGGGGAACTGCGCATCGGGCCGACCGTGCAGCTCGCCTACGTGGATCAGACCCGCGACGCGCTCGACGGCAACAAGACCGTGTGGGAGGAGATCTCGGGCGGGCACGACATCATCCTGCTCGGAAAGCAGGAGGTGCCCTCGCGCGCCTACTGTGGGCGCTTCAACTTCCGCGGCAACGACCAGCAGAAGTTCGTGAAGGACCTCTCGGGCGGCGAGCGCAACCGCGTGCACCTCGCGAAGCTGCTGAAGAGCGGCGCCAACCTGCTGCTGCTCGACGAGCCGACCAACGATCTCGACGTCGATACGCTGCGCGCGCTCGAAGAGGCGCTGCTCGACTTCGGCGGCTGCGCGGTCGTGATCTCGCACGATCGCTGGTTCCTCGACCGCATCGCGACCCATATCCTCGCGTTCGAGGGCGACAGCCAGGTGGTGTGGTTCGAAGGCAACTACGCCGACTACGAAGCCGACCGGCGCCGGCGCCTCGGCGACGACGCCGCCCAGCCGCGCCGGATCAGGTACAAGCGGCTGGTGCACTGAGGGCCGCGGCGGCGCGGCGGCCCCGCGCCGCCGCCTTCCCGCACCGCGGCCCGGGTTACTGCCGGTCGCGGCACGGGGCGCGCCTCGGCGCTCCCCCCGACCCCTCATGTACAATAGCCGCTCGAGGACGCGACGCCCTCCGTGCGCATCACCCACTACGGCAAGCCCCCCGCCAATCGCAACGATTGGCGCACGATAAGGACCCTGCTCCCGTACCTGCTCGAGTTCCGCGGGCGGGTGGCGCTCGCGCTCGGCTTCCTGATGCTCGCGAAGCTCGCGAACGTCGGCGTGCCGCTCGTGCTCAAGCGCATCGTCGACACGTTCGAGCAGAGCCAGGCGCTGCTCGCGCTGCCGGTGTTCCTGTTCGCCGCCTACGGGCTCCTGCGGCTCGGCAACTCGCTCTTCGGGGAGCTGCGCGACGTGGTGTTCGTGAAGGTGCTGCAGCGCTCGATCCGCCGCGTCGCCCTCAAGGTCTTCGAGCACCTGCACGGCCTCAGCCTGCGCTTCCACCTCGAGCGCCAGACGGGCGGGGTGTCGCGCGACATCGAGCGCGGCGCCGCCGGCATCCGGTTCCTGCTCAACTTTATGCTGTTCAACATCCTGCCGACGATCCTCGAGATCGCGCTGGTGACGGGCATCCTGTTCGTGCGCTACGACCCCGTCTTCGCCGTCGTCACGCTCGCGACCCTCGCGACCTACGTCGCGTTCACGCTCTGGGTGACCGAGTGGCGCATGATCTTCCGCCGCACCATGAACGAGATGGACTCGAAGGCGAACACGCGCGCGATCGACAGCCTCCTCAACTACGAGACGGTCAAGTACTTCGGCAACGAGCGGTACGAAGCGCGCCGCTACGACGAGACGCTCGCGGTATGGGAGCAGGCGGCGGTGCGCAACCAGACGTCGCTCTCGCTCCTCAACGTCGGGCAGGCGTTCATCATCTCCGCCGGCGTCACGGTGCTGATGCTGCTCGCGGGCTACAACGTCATGCGCGGGCGCATGACGCTCGGCGATCTGGTGCTCGTGAACGCGTTCCTGATCCAGCTCTACACGCCGCTCAACTTCCTCGGCTTCGTGTACCGCGAGATCCGGCACTCGCTCGCGGACATGGAGCGCATGTTCGGGCTGCTCAATCAGCGCACCGAGGTGAGCGACAAGCCGGGCGCGCCGGATCTCGTCGTCACGCGCGCCCACGTGCGCTTCGAGCACGTCGATTTCGCGTACGATCCCGACCGCCAGATCCTGTTCGACGTCGATTTCGAGATCCCCGCCGGGCACAAGGTCGCCGTCGTCGGCACCAGCGGCGCCGGCAAGTCCACGCTCGCGCGGCTCCTGTTCCGCTTCTACGACGTGACCCGCGGGCGGATCCTGATCGACGGCCAGGACATCCGCGACGTCACCCAGAAGAGCCTGCGCGCGAACATCGGCATCGTTCCGCAGGACGCGGTGCTGTTCAACGACACGATCTACTACAACATCGCCTACGGCCGGCCGGAGGCGACGCACGAGGAGGTGATCCAGGCGGCACGCCACGCCCACATCCACCACTTCATCGAGTCGCTGCCGAAGGGCTACGACACCATCGTCGGCGAGCGCGGCCTCAAGCTCTCGGGCGGCGAGAAGCAGCGCGTGGCGATCGCGCGCACGATCCTCAAGCGCCCGCGCATCCTCGTCTTCGACGAGGCCACGTCGGCGCTCGATTCGCAGTCCGAGACGATCATCCAGGCGGCGCTGCGCGAGATCGCCGCGCACCACACGACGCTCGTCATCGCCCATCGGCTGTCGACCGTCATGGACGCCGACCAGATCCTGGTGATGGAGGCGGGCCGCATCGTCGAGCGCGGCACGCACGCCGAGCTGCTCGCCAGGAACGGCGCCTACGCCCGGCTCTGGGCGCTGCAGCAGCGCGAGGAACGCGAGGCGCCGGCGCGGGCGCTGCTCTCCGGAAGCACCTGACCCGGCCGCGCGTCGGATCGCCGCGCGCCCGACCCTGTTCGCAGCACTTCCAGCCGCGCCGAGGGAATCTCCGCATAGCGGCCACTCGTGCGCCCGGCGCCGCCGAAGGCGTGCGGCGTCAGGCGCACGGCGTCGACGACGAAGCGCACGCGGCGGCCGGCAAGATCGGCGAGCAGCGCGTCGGTGAGCGCCCGCGTCGCGGCGCTCGCGCGCGAGTCCGGCGCCTGCGCCTCGGTCGCGTCCGACACGAGCGCGATGCGGACGTCGGCGAACGAGCGCGCGCCGCGATAATCCTCGGTCAGCACGAGCCGCGCCGGCGCGAACTCGAGCACGACCGCCCCGCCGCACAGCAGCGGGAGCGGCGCGACCGGACGGAGATAGCGCGTCTCGATGCCGTCGCGGTAGTGCCAGTCCTCGCCCTCACGGTCGGCGCCGGGCGTCGTGAGCGGCACGCGCAGCACCAGATCGGCCGGCGCGCGGCCTTGCGCCGCGAGCGCCGAGCGGGTACGGGACCATTCGCCCCGCAGACCCACGCAGACGAGACCGCCGCGCGCGGCGGCGTCGACGTGATCGCGCGAGGCGATGTAGTAGTGCGCCGTGATCGTTTCGAACGGCGTGACGAAACGGTGCCCTACCGCGGCCGGCTCGGGACCGCTCCCGTCCGCCTGCCACAGGGCGATACCGAGCCCCTCGCCGTAACGACCGCGAAACTCGATCTCCATGCCGATCCCTTCGCCGGATCCGCGGCGGATGCCCGACGCGGTCCCGCGCGCCGCCGACGCGCGGCTGCCAAATGGAATCCCCCGCAGCCGGATCATATACTTGAAGCGGATCCTCGCTCCAACACGAACACTGAGATCTTGCGCGCCGCTCGCCGCGAGCGGCACGAAGGATTCGGCATGCGTCCCGCTCTGATCATGGCCGTTCTCGACCGCGAGTACGCCGCTGCGCGCGAGGGCCAGCACACGCCAATCATGCTTTGGGGTCCGCCCGGCGTCGGCAAATCGCAGATGGTGGCGCAGATCGCCGCGCGCCACGGCACGCCCATGATCGATCTGCGGCTGTCGCAGCTCGAACCGACGGACCTGCGCGGCATCCCGTTTCGCGTGAACGACCTCGTGGAATGGGCCGTGCCGGCGATGCTGCCGGACCCCGTCCGCCACGGCTACGAGGGCATCCTGTTCCTCGACGAGATCACCTCCGCGCCGCCCGCGGTTTCCGCGGCCGCGTACCAGCTGATCCTCGACCGCCGGCTCGGGGCGTACGAGGTTCCGCCCGGCTGGGCGATCGTCGCCGCCGGCAACCGCCAGGGCGATCGCGGCATCACCTACAGCATGCCCGCGCCGCTCGCCAATCGCTTCGCGCATTTCGAAGTCGAGGTGAACCTCGACGACTGGGTCGCCTGGGCCTACGCCCACGGCATCGATGAGCGCGTGGTCGCGTTCCTGCGCTTTCGTCCCGAGCTCCTGTTCGATTTCAACCCGGCGCACAACCCGGTCGCGTTTCCCTCCCCGCGCTCCTGGGAGTTCGCGCACCGGGCGCTGCGCAAGTTCGGCGACGACCCGGCGCTGCTCCTCGGGGCTCTGCAAGGCTGCGTCGGTCCCGCGGCGGGCATCGAGCTCAAGGCCTTTCTCGACAACCTGGACAACCTGCCCGACATCGACGCCATCGCCGCCGGCCGGTCGGACGCGGTGCCGAAGGAAACCGATCTGCAGTACGCGGTCGCGTCGGCGCTCGTTTCGCGCGCGGTCCGCGCCCGCGGCACGCCCGAAGAGCGCACGATATACGGCAACATCCTGCGCTACGCGGACCGTCTGCCGACGCGCGAAATGGGCGTGATGCTCGTGTCCGATCTGCAGCGCGCGGTCGGCGAGCGCATCTTCAACCTGCCGCAGTTCGCGCAATGGGCCAGGAACGTGGCCGACGTGATGCTGTACGATCTCTGGAAGCGTCCGGCGCGGGCGAACTGAGGCGCGGCGCTGCACGGACCGCCCGCGCCGCCGCCCGCGTCCTGTCGACGGTGCTGCATGCAGACGACATCGCACGCTCCGCCCGATGAGATCGCGCGCAAGCTCGCCGCCGCGCGCGCGCAGCTCGTGATCGAGAAGCCGTTCCTCGGCGTCCTGGTGCTGCATCTGCCGCTCACCGCCGCCGATCCCCGCTGGTGCCCAACCACCGCCACCGACGCCCGCGCCATCTACTACAACCCGGCGTACATCGCCGCGCTGAGCCTCGAGCAGACGAAGTGCGTGCTGGCGCACGAGGCGCTGCATTGCGCGCTCTCGCATTTTCATCGCCGCGATCACCGCAACCGGCGCCGCTGGGACATCGCCTGCGACCTCGCCGTGAACGCCATCCTCGCGGGCGACGGGTTCGCGCTGCCGCCGAACGCGCTCTATCGCAAGGAATGCGCCGGCATGTCGGCGGAAGAGATCTACCCTTACGTCCGAGAGGACACGGACGAAGCGACGCTCGATCTGCACGTCTACGCGGACAGCCACGCGCCTGCCGGCGCGGGCGGCGCGCATGGCGGTGAGGGCGCCGGAGCGTCGGGCGGCGCGCCGCTGCCGGACCACGGCCTGCCTGCGGGCGCCGGCGCGGGAGGCGCGGGCCGGCCGCGGCCGCTGACCCCGGGCGAGAGCGAGCGACTGGCGATTCAGTGGAAGCTGCGGCTCGCGGCCGCCGTGCAGCAGGCGCTGCGCGCCGGCAGGCTCCCGGCGAGCGCCGCGCGCTTCGTGGACGATCTGGTGCAGCCGCAGCTTCCCTGGCGCATGCTGCTCGCGCGCCACATGACGGCCGTCGCGCGCACCGACTACAGCTTCGCGCGTCCGAGCCGCCGCGAGGGCAGCGCGATCCTGCCCGGACTGCGGGCGGCGCAGATCGACGTCGTCGTCGTCATCGATACGAGCGGTTCGATCACCGACGCCGAGATGCGGGAGTTCGTCACCGAAGTGAACGCCCTCAAGGGGCAGGTCAACGCGCGCATCACGCTGCACGCCTGCGATGCGGCACTCGCCCCCGACGGTCCCTGGACCTGCGAGCCCTGGGAGCAGCTGGTGCTTCCCCGACAGCTGATCGGCGGGGGCGGCACGCGCTTCACGCCGGCGTTCGAATGGGCCGCGCAGCTCGAGCCGCCGCCCGATCTGCTCATCTATTTCACCGACGCCGAAGGCGAGTTTCCGGCGGCGGAGCCGCCGCTTCCGGTGCTCTGGCTCGTGAAGGGCAAGGCCCCGGTGCCATGGGGCCAGCGAATACAGCTCAACTGACGTCCTACTTCAGCTTCGCGCCCTGCTCGGCGAGAAGCTCCCGCAGCACCGAGCGATGGCAGCGGGATTCGTCCTCGCAGTAGCAGCCGACCGAAAAATTGGCATGGTGCGAGAGCGCGGCGAGCAGCGCGATCAACCGCGCATTCTCCGAATCGGCCATTTCCTTGCGGTACCGGCGCGCGAACGCCTGCCAGTCGCGCGCGGTGCTCGCGCTCTGCGCCTGCTTCACGAGCGCGGGGCTCGGCGCGAGCTGCGGCAGCCAGACGTCGTACCAGTTATCCGCCGCAAGCCGCGCTTTGGGCACGCCGCGCGGCGGGCGCCGCACGGTGCCCACGCGTAATCCCTCGCCCGCCTCCCTAGGCGTGCCCAGACGTACGATGCGTATGGCCATGAGTGCGCTCCTCGATCGATAAATGTTCCGGCTTGCCGCGCGAACCGGGCCTGCGATTGCAGCGACTTCGGCTATGCACCGCCGAGCCTACCGTCACGCGACGTGGACGCCGCCTGCACCGGCGGGCCGAGCCGAGCCAAAACGCTCCCGCCTCGAGCCGCGCGGCCGCGACGGGCGCGTAGTTCACGGCCCGCGATAGCCCGTTCGCATCCGACGTCTCGGAACCCCGCTATTCTGCGATCTCATCGTAGCCGCGGCCAAGGAACTCGATGAAACAGAAGCCGTGGCCGAACGGGTCGGCCATGAGCGCGAGCTTCCCCCACCGATACGCCGCAGCCGGCTTCTCGAGACGCGCCCCGGCTGCAACGGCGCGCTCGACCGCGGGCTCGATTGCGTCGACCACAACGTCGAGATGGACCGGCGTCCAGTGCCGCGCGTAGCTGCGCGCTGCGGAAGCACCCGCGTGCGGGGTCGATCCGGCTTCCTTCGCCAGCAGATAGATCGGCGCCGGACCGCCCACGAGCTCGACCGCGTACGCTCCGAAGCGGCGGCCCACGTTCAACCCGAACGCGGCGCTATAGAAGTCCACCGCCCGGTCCAGATCGTCGACATCGATGTTCACGGTGAATTGCATGTGCTCACCTCGAGCGATGGCGCCGCCGGTCGGCGTTTCCGTCAGTCCTTCGGCGGCGCGTAGTTGTCCCGCACGTACGTTTCCCGGAACCCGACCCGCAGGATGTTCTTGTACGAGTGCTGCGGATCGCCCGGGATCTCCACACCGGTACAGGTGTAGATCTTGCGGCATCCGAGAGCGAGCGCGAGCCGAACGCGCTGCACCACGATCGCTCCTTGGCTGCCGCGGCCCCGGTACTCCGGGCGCGTAGCGCCGAAATCGAGCCAGGCGTGGCCGTCGCGCACGTACATGGCCCCGACGCCGGCGGGCCGGCCCCGGTCGAAGCTCATGTAGACGTGCCACCCCGGACGGCCCGGAATTCGTCGGAGCCAGGGAATCGCGGCGTCGCCGAGATCGAACGCCGCGCAAACGATTTCCGCGAACCCGCCCCCATGCTCCGGCCCGACGAGCCGGATGTCGAGATCGGTCGGGCGCTCCGCGACCGGCTCGCGGGCGCGCTCGAACTTCTGCCACGCGCGCGCTTTCCGCAGCCCCGCGGCCTCGAGCCACGCGCCGACGGCCGCGGGCTGCGCGTGCGGCGCCAGCTGGACGAAATACCGCGTCACCCCGGCGGCGCGATACGCGCCGGCGATGTCCGCCGCGTCCGCGGGCGTCGCCGGCTGCGCCAGTCCGAGCCCGACCGTGCGATTGACCGCGATCGCCGCTGCCGGCAGCCGCGCCCCGATCGAGACCAGCGCCGAGCCCAGGCGCCGCGTCCGCAGACCGAGCGCCTCGCGCTCTTCGGCCGTCGCCGCGGCATGCAGGTCTTCGAGCGCCGCACACTCGATCGCTTCGGATTCCAAAATCATCCCCGCTCCTCGTGGCGCCCGCCTCGCTCCCGCGCCGCCGCGCTATCTTAACGCCGCAACCCGCTCGGAGTGCGAGCACGCAAGCCACGGGGACGCGGTGGACGAAAGGCGAGAGGCGCTGCGGACGCGTAAGGCGGCTGGATGCGCGATCCCAAATACTGCGCCGGCTCATCGCCGCGAAGAAAGGCCTCGCGGCTGCTGCCCGCGAGCCCTCGAGGCTTCGACTCCCCGAGCTCAGGGATGGCCCCACGCGATAGAGAACGCGACTGCGTTCAAGCACTCGACCGGCAGGATGCCCGGCGCCTATCGCCGCTTCGCCGGCGAACAGGCGCCTCGCTCGCGCGTGACGGGACGTGCAGCGGCGCGGAACGCGGGGACGCGATCAGGAGCGCGCCGGAACCGGCGCGCCGCCGCACTTCGCAAGGGATGCCTCAACCGTTTCGTCGTCGGCCGTATTCCTGCGCGTATTTCAGTACCTTGCGCACGTACGCCTGCGTTTCGGGATAGGGTGGTATGCCGCGGTAGCGGCGCACCGCGGCCTCGCCGGCATTGTAGGCGGCGAGCGCGAGGCTGCGCTTGTGGTCGAAGCGCTGCAGCAGGTAGCGCAAGTGCTTCACCCCGGCGATCAGGTTCTGCACCGGGTCGCAGATATCCTCGATGCCGTACCGGGCGGCCGTCGCCGGCATGAGCTGCATCAGCCCGAGCGCGCCCTTGTGCGAGCGCGCGTACGGATTGAACGACGACTCGACGTGCATCACCGCCTTCACCAGGGCGAAATCGACCTGGTGCTCGGCGGCGACGCGGCGGATCAGCGGATCGAACGCCGCCGGGTCGCTGCGAAAGAGCCGCGGGTCCTGGTACGCGGCGAGCCGGCCGATGTGCTTCGGCCCCGCGCCGGTGCGGACCAGGCGGTAATGCCGGTTGTTCATGGGGTAGTCCGTGACCATGCGCGAGCCGTCCGGCAGCTCGTACACGTAAAGCGCGGCCTGCGCCGCGCCGGCGATCAGACAGCCCGCCGCGACGAGGGCGGCCTTCGCCCAGCGACTGGAAAACACTCTGTGCCTCCCCGTGTCGTTTTTCGCAGCCTCTGCACAAGCCGTGCCACGAGGGCGACGAGGCGGGACTCTCGCGAGCCGTCGCGAGAAAAGCGGAAGGGTCGGCGCGTACAGGCGACGGATTCCCGTCGGCGGCCGCGGATTCGGCGCGCAGCGGCCGCCTCGGATTACCGATCGGTATCGGTCGAGTCGGGAAGGGAATCGGCGCGCAGGATCGAAAGGCAAGCCGGCGCCGCCACGCCGAGGCGCACGTAGGAGCCGCGCGCCTGAGCCACCATGATCTCGATCGCCCCCTGCGCGAACACCTGTCCGACGGGCGTGCGCGGGTCGGCGGCCGGATCGAGCTCGATGCGAATCGCCTGCCCGACTCGGCGCGTGATGATGAGCATCAACGCCCCTCCGGCCGGCCGTCGATGTCGAGCCGCTCGAGCAGCTTCGCGCCGAACGCGGCGGCGTCCGGCGCCCGCAGCAATTCGGGCAGCGACAAGCCGAACGCGTCCGCGATCTTCTCGAGATTGTCGAGACTCACGTTGCACTCGGAGCGTTCGATCAGGCTGATGTAGGTGCGGTGCAGGCCGCTGGCTTCGGCGAGCCGTTCCTGCGACCAGCCGCGCATCATGCGCAGCATCCGCAGCTTCTGTGCGAGCAGGTTCCTTGCTCTCCTACCCATGCACGTCAATAAAGTGGGTGCAAAATACTGCCGTCTACAGCGGCCGTGCCGCGCAACGATGCTCATATTGATCGGCACGCAGCAGATGCGTTTCGACTTGCAGCCGATACATCGCGGCCGCATCCCTGCCGGGCGCCCAGGCGGAACGTAATAGCACGATATCGTGCTAATTGAAAGAACGGGCGATCGATCCGAGGCGGGTTATTTGCGCCGGCGGACGAGCCTCTTGTACACGCCGCGCGGCTCGCGGCTCTCGATGAACGCTTCCATGTCCTGCGCGGTCGTGAGCCAGTTGCGGCCGAGCTTGCGCGCGCGCAACCGGCCCTTCTCCGCCAGGCGCCGCAGATAGTCGCTGGAGAAGCCGTAGGCCTCGGCCGCCTGGGAAAGCGTCAGCAGGTCGTCCTTGTTTCTCGCCATGGCGCCGCTGGATTGTCGTGGAAGGAGGCGGACCGCGCCAGTGCCCTGACGCTTCCCGGCAGCGGGAACGATCGGGCGCGGGCGTGGCTGCGGGAACGCCTATTCGGTCGCCTCGATGCGCGCTTCGAGCGCCGGCAGCACCCGCGCGACCGCCGATTCCGCGTGCAGCCGCGCGAGCTCCGCAGCCCGGTCGCGCTCGCCGGCCGCCATGGCCTCGAAGATCGCCTCGTGCTCGCGCCACACGGTGTCGCCTTCGCCGCGGGTTCGCAGCACCTCGCCCATGGCGCGGCGCAGATGGTTCCAGTAGAGCCCCATGATCTCGCCGATCAGCGGGTTGGCCGAAAGCTCGTAGATATAGGTATGGAAGCGCACGTCGGCCATGATCAGCGAGCGCAAATCGGTGCTTTCCACCGCCTTGCGTCCCTCGGCGACGATCGCACGCCCCTCC
>DASVBY010000122.1:0-25290 GCA_036381895.1 Burkholderiales bacterium
CCAGAAGAACAGCGTGAAGCCCTTGAGGAACGGCGCGAGATCGGCGAGCTCCGGCACCGGGTGCTGCAGCAGCACGGTGCCGGCCAGCGTCGAGATTGCGACCGCCCCCATGTTGATCCAGTACGGCGGCGCAAGATCATCGGGCGCCATGCGCCCGAAGGTATAGCGCAGCACGATGAGCGTGGTGAGCCAGAGGTAGAGCGCACCGCCGCCGAGCCAGAGCACGAGCGCCGCGAATACCAGGAGCGGCGCGTGCGCGGACAGCGCCTCGCGCGCGAGCAGCACGGTGAGGATCGCGACCGATTGCGCGGCGACCACGCTCACCAGCCAGCCGCCGTTGAGTCCCTGCTCGAGCGTCGGCTTCGACTCCGTGACCGTGAGCACGGACAGCACGCCATAGGTCACCAGCACGAGCAGCGCCGCCGCGATCAGCCACAGCACCTCCGCCCAGAGCACCGCCCGCGTCTGGAGCAGCAGCTGCGTCCCGAGCACGGCGGTCGCTGCGACGACGGTGAAGAACCCCACGCCGCGGCTGTGGCTCGCGATGTCCGCGCGGAACGCCTGCGGATAGCGCACGGCGCGCACGAACGTGAGGACGACGAGGATGGCGTAGAACGCGAGATTGAGCCCGAGGAGCACCGCGGCCGGCTGCGCCAGTCCCCACACCGTCATGTCCAGGGCGACGATGCCGGTCGCCATGACCAGCGCGAAATAGGCGGGGTGCAGCGTGCGCAGCTCGTCGGGGGCGCCGCGGGCGAAGCGCAGGAGCATCCTACTCACTCGTATCGCCGTTCACGGCGCTGGAGCGGCGCGAGACGCGCGCCGGGTTCGGCGTAAAGGACGCAGCGCGCAGCGGACCGCGGAACGCCGGTATCGGGCGGTCGCCGCGCGAGCGTGCCGCTCGTCCGGCTGCCGCTCCGATCCGGTTCCCCCAGATGCGCTCCTGCCCGTCCGCCGCCTCCGCTGCAGCGCGATGGAGCGCCGCGATCCGCCTAGCCGTAGAAGCCCTTCCCTTCCTTCGCCAGGCGCTCGAGCAGCGGCGCCGGCTCCCAGTACTCGGCGCCGAACTGCTTCCGGTACTTGAGGATCGCCTGGTAGATGGTGTCGAGTCCCACCTGATCCGCCCAGAACATGGGCCCGCCGCGGTACACCGGGAAGCCGTAGCCGTAGATCCACACGATATCGATGTCGAGCGGCCGCGCGGCGATGCCTTCTTCCAGGATCTTCGCGCCTTCGTTCACCATCGCATAGAGCGCGCGCTCGAGAATTTCCTGGTCGCCGATGGTGCGGCGTTCGATGCCGCGCTCCTTCGAGTGATTGATGATCAGCTCCTCGATTACCGGATCGGGCGACGGGTTGCGCTTGTCGTCGTACTTGTAGAAGCCCGCGCCGGTCTTCTGGCCGTAGCGGCCCATCTCGCAGATCTTATCGAGCAGATCGTTCGCCTGCTCGCGCGGCGTGAGCTTGTCGAAAAACGCCTTGCGGTTGCGCCAGCCGACGTCGAGCCCCGCGAGGTCGCTCACGGCGAACGGCCCCATCGGGAAGCCGAAGTCGTAGAGCACCTTGTCGATCTGCTGCGGCAGCGCGCCCTCCTCGAGCATGAAACCGCACTCGCGCGAGCGCTTGGCGAGCATGCGGTTGCCGACGAAGCCGTGGCACACCCCGACCAGCACCGGCACCTTGCGGATGCGCTTGCCGACTTCCATGGCCGTCAGGTAGACGTCGGGTGCGGTCTGCGCACCGCGGACGTTCTCGAGCAGGCGCATCACGTTCGCCGGGCTGAAGAAATGCATGCCCATCACGTCCTGCGGCCGCTTCGTGGCCGCGGCGATCTCGTTGATGTCGAGGTACGAGGTGTTCGACGCGAGGATCGCGCCGCGTTTGGCCACCGCATCGAGCCGGCCGAACACCTCCTTCTTCACGGCCATGTCCTCGTACACTGCCTCGATCACGAGGTCGACGTCCTCGAGATCGTCGTAGGAGAGCGTAGGCGCGATGAGCGCCATGCGCTTGTCCATGTCCTCCTGCTTGAGGCTGCCCTTCGCGACGCTGTTGGCGTAGTTCTTGCGGATGGTGTTCAAGCCGCGGTCGAGATTCTCCTGATTCATCTCGAGGAGCGTCACCGGGATGCCGGCGTTCGCGAAGGCCATCGCGATGCCCCCGCCCATGGTGCCGGCGCCGATCACGCCGACGCGCTTCACCTCGCGCGGCTTCGTGCCCTCCGGGAGCCCCGGAATCTTGGCCACCTCGCGCTCGGCGAAGAACACGTGGCGCTGCGCCCGGGACTCGGGCGAGGCAACGAGCTCGGCGAAGATCTCGCGCTCACGCTTCATGCCCTGCTCGAACGGAAGCTCGGTCGCGGCCCGGACCGCGTCGATGGCGCGAAACGGCGCGAGGAAGCCGCGCTTCTTCTTCGCGATGTTTCTGCGGTACTCCTCGAACAGCCCCGGATCGTCCACCTTGGCCGTGAGCTCGCTCAGCCGGCGGATCGGGCGCTTCTCCGCGACCACGCGCGCGGCGAGCGCGATCGCCGCGGCTTTGAGATCGCCTTCGACGATCTCGTCGATCAAACCGTACACGTGCGCCTTGGTCGCGGCCACGTGCTCGCCGCTCACGATCATGTCGAGCGCCGGCTTCACCCCGATCAGCCGCGGCAGGCGCTGCGTGCCGCCGGCGCCCGGGATGATGCCGAGGTTCACTTCGGGGAGGCCGACCTTCGCGTTCGGGAGCGCGATGCGGAAGTGGCAGGCGAGCGCCACCTCGAGCCCGCCGCCGAGCGCGGTGCCGTGGATCGCCGCCACGACCGGTTTGGGCGAGCGCTCGATGCCGGCCGCGACTTCCGGCAGGTCCGGCTCCTGCATCGGTTTGCCGAACTCGCGGATGTCGGCGCCGGCGATGAACGTGCGGCCTTCGCACCAGATGACGAGCGCCTCGACGTCGCCGTCCGCGATGCCCTGCGCGACGCAATCCCGCAGCCCCGCGCGCACCGCGTGCGAGAGCGCGTTGACCGGCGGGTTGTTCACCGTCACGACCCCGACGTTACCGTGCTTCGAGAAAGAGACCACCGACATGTTTCGTTCCTCTCAATGGTTGTCGCGGAACCGCGCGCGACCGCGGCCCCAAACGGCGTTCGCGGCCGCACCGCTCGCCCCGGACGCCGACACCGCCGCGACGCCGCGCGCGGCCGATCCGCCGCAATTACGCTCCCGCCGCACCTAACGTACGTCAGGACGCGGTGCTGCGCTCGATCATCTTCGCGATCGCGTAGATCGCCTCGAGCGCCGGTATGGGCACGTTCGCGCGCCGGCCGGCACGCACCACGTTGCCTAGAATCGCCTCGATCTCCATCGGCCGGCCGTTCGCGTAGTCGAGTGCCATGCTGGTCTTGTACCGCGGCATGGCGCGGGTGTTCTCGACGATCTGGTCGACGAGCGACGCCGGCAGTGCATGACCGTGCGCGGCGGCGACGGCGCAGACTTCGGCGAGCGCGCGGCGCACGAACGCCTCGGGCGGCCCTTCGGCCAGGATCTGTCCGGTGTCGAGCACGCCGCCCACGATCGAGAGCGGATTGAAGACGGCGTTCCACACCGCCTTCCGCCAGCGCTCCGTCTGCACGTCCTCGACCACGCGGCAGGAGATTCCGCCCGCCGTGAACAGCACCCCGAGCCGCTCCGCCGCCGGCGTGACGCCGGCGGGAAACCGGCCGAACACGATGCGGCCGTAGGACTGATGCACGAGCCGGCCGCCTTCGAGCCGGTTCACGCCGGCGTAGGCGACCGCGCTCAGCACCTCGTTCCCGGGGAAAGCGGCCGCCACTTCGGGCTCGATGTCGATGCCGTTCTGCACCAGCACGATGACCGTGCGCGGGCCGACCGCCGGGCGAATGAGCGCGGCGCGATCCTCGCCCGCCAGCACCTTGGTCGCGAGCAGCAGGTAGTCCGGCGCGCCGCCGTACTCGGCCGCGGTGCGCAGCACCCGCTCCGGCCGGAACACGTACTCGCCGAACTTGACGCTCTCGATGCGAAACCCGTGATCGCGCACCGCGGCGTAATCGGCGCGGCACACCGCCGCCACGCGCGCGCCCGCGCGCGCCAGCACCGAGCCGTAGAAGGCGCCGATGGCGCCGGCGCCGACCACGAGAACGGACGGTTTTTGTTCTTGCGTATCCGGCATCGATGGCTCTCGCCGCGCCCGCCGCGGCGGGCCGGCCGGCGGCGGTCTCGCGGCCGCCGCGACGAAGCGCGCGGCGCGACTCGAGCGCGACTAGAACAACGCCTCTTCCAGGCGCAGCGTCGATTCCGCCCCTTCGACGACCGCGTGCCGGTAGGCCGCGGCGCGCGGCAGCACGTGATCCGCGAAAAAGCGCGCACTCGCGAGCTTCGCGGCGCGGAATCCCGGCTCCACCGCGGCGCCCTCGCGCTGCACGGCGAGCGCGGCGCGCGCCATCTGCCAGCCGGCCGCCACCGTGCCGAAGAGCATCAGGTACGGCACGTAGCCCGCCGCCGCCGCGCGCGGATCGGCGCCGCCCGCCGCGAGCAGGTGCTGCGTCGCCGCCTCGAGCGCATCGATGCCGCTCCCGAGCGACGCGGCGATCGCGCGCAGGTCGCCGCCCGCGTCGGCGGCGCGCTCGCGCGTCTGCCGCATCTCGGCGATGAGGCTCTGCGCCGCCGCGCCGTTGTCGCGCATGAGCTTGCGCCCGACGAGATCGTTCGCCTGGATCCCGGTCGTGCCCTCGTAGATCGCGGTGATGCGCGCGTCGCGCAGGAGCTGCGCGGCGCCGGTTTCCTCGATGAAGCCCATGCCGCCGTGCACCTGCACGCCGGTCGAGGTCACCTCGTTCACCTGCTCGGTGCACCAGCCCTTGACCACCGGCGTCAGCAGATCGGCGATCGCCTGGGCGCGCTGGCGCGCCGCCGCATCCGGCTCGCGTACCGCGCGGTCGAGCATGCCGGCCGCGTAGTAGGCGAGGCCGCGCATCGCTTCGGTCTGCGCCTTCATGTTCATGAGCATGCGCCGCACGTCCGGGTGATGGATGATCGCGGTGCGTCCGCCGCTCGTGCCGATCGCCCTGCCCTGCACGCGCTCGCGCGCGTACGCGAGCGCCTGCTGCCAGGCGCGCTCGGCCATGGCGACGCCCTGGAAGCCGACGCCGAGGCGCGCACGGTTCATCATCAGGAACATGTACTCGAGGCCGCGGTGCGGCTGCCCGACCAGGTAGCCGATCGCCCCGCCCTTGTCGCCGTAGGACATGACGCACGTCGGGCTCGCGTGGATGCCGAGCTTGTGCTCGAGCGACACGCAGGTGATGTCGTTGCGCTCGCCGAGCGACCCGTCGGGATTCACCAGGAACTTCGGCACGATGAAGAGCGAAATGCCCTTCACGCCCTCCGGCGCGTCCGGCAGCCGCGCGAGCACCATGTGCACGATGTTCTCGGCGCAGTCGTGCTCGCCCCAGGTGATGAAGATCTTGGTGCCGCTGATGCGGTAGTGATCGCCTTCCGGGACCGCGCGCGTGCGGATCGCCGCGAGATCCGAGCCCGCCTGCGGCTCGGTCAGGTTCATGGTGCCGGTCCACTCGCCCGTCACCATCTTCGGCAGGAACGTCCGCTTCTGCTCCGGCGAGCCGTACTGCTCGATCGCCTCGACCGCCGCCTGCCCGAGCATGGGACAGAGCTGAAACGCCATGTTCGCCGAGCACCACATCTCCTGCAGCGCCATGGCGACGAGCTGCGGCATCCCCTGGCCGCCGAACTCGGTCGGGCACGCGACCGTCGGCCAGCCACCTTCGACGTACTTGCGGTAGGCCTCCCTGAAGCCCGGCGGCGTGGTGACGACGCCGTTCTCGACGCGCGACGGCGTGCGATCCCCGACCTTGTTCAGGGGATCGAGCACCTCGGAGGCGAAGCGGCTCGCTTCCTCGAGGATGCTCTGCACCGTGTCGGGCGTGAGCTCGCTCCACCCCGGGAGCCTCGCGAGCTCCTCGAGGCCGGCGAGGCTCTCCATCGCGAAGAGCATGTCCTTTACGGGGGCCACGTACGTCGTCATTTCGCTTTTCTCCGGATCTTCGCCGCTACCGGCGCCGCGTGCCGCCCGCTCGCGTCGCGGCTGCACGCGCCCCGCGCGCTATCGCGGGCGGGGCGTGGTGCTTCGGAAAACGAGGCATGGCGCAGAACGTTCGCGCTGCGGAATCGCGTTTTGCTCAAGGGCGGGACATGGTATCGTCCCCGGGCGGCTAATAGAATACCTCCTTTCCTTCCAAACGCTTTCCGGATCGAGCACCCATGATCATTCGCGATACGTTCTTCATCGACGGCCGTTGGGTGAAGCCCGCCGGCCGCGGCACCATCGACGTACATTGCCCGGCCAACGAGGAAGTGTTGGCGCGCATTCCCGAGGGCACGCCGGCCGACGTCGAGGCGGCGGTGACCGCGGCGCGGCGCGCGTTCGACGCCTGGTCGAACACGCCGGTCGCGCAGCGCGCCGAGTACCTGCAGAAGATCCACGAGGGCCTGAAAGCGCGGGCGGGCGAGATCGCCGAGACGATCTCGAAGGAGATGGGGATGCCGCTCAAGCTCTCGCAGCGCATCCAGGCCGGCTCGCCGATCGCCGTGTTCGGCTATTACGCGAAGCTGCTCGGCGAGTTCCCGTTCGAGGAGCGCGTCGGCAATTCCCTGGTGGTGCGCGAGCCGATCGGTGTGGTCGCGGCGATTACGCCGTGGAACTACCCGCTGCACCAGATCTCGCTCAAGGTCGCGCCGGCGCTCGCGGCCGGCTGCACGGTGGTGCTCAAACCCTCCGAGGTCGCGCCGCTCAACGCGTTCCTCCTCGCGGAAGTGATCGAGGCCGCGGGCCTGCCGGCGGGCGTATTCAACCTGGTCACGGGCTTCGGGCCGGTCGTGGGCGAAGCGATGGTGAGCCACCCCGAGGTCGACATGGTCTCGTTCACCGGCTCCACCGCCGCCGGCAAGCGGGTGTCCGAGGTCGCGGCGAAGACCGTGAAGCGCGTGGCGCTCGAGCTCGGCGGCAAGTCGGCGGCGATCGTGCTCGACGACGCGGACTTCCCGACCGCGGTCAAGGGCGTAGTCAACAACTGCTATCTCAACTCCGGCCAGACCTGCACCGCGCACACGCGCATGCTCGTGCCCGAATCGCGCTACGAAGAGGCGGCGAATCTCGCGGTCGAGGTCGCGCGCAACTTCCGCGTCGGCGACCCGCTCGCCGAAGGGACCATGCTCGGGCCCCTCGCCTCGGCGGCGCAGCGCGAGCGCGTGCTGAAGTACATCCGCAAGGGCATCGAGGAAGGCGCGGAGCTCCTCGCGGGCGGCCTCGAACCGCCGGAGGGGCTGACGAAGGGCTACTTCGTGCGGCCGACCGTGTTCGGCCGCGTCAAGCCCGGCAGCACCATCGAGCAGGAAGAGATCTTCGGACCGGTGCTCGCGATCGTCCCCTACAAGGACGAGGACGACGCCATCCGCATCGCCAACGGCACGCCCTACGGGCTCGCCGGCGGCGTCTGGTCGGGAAGCGAGGAGCGCGCCCAGCGCGTCGCGCGGCGCATGCGCACCGGCCAGGTCGACATCAACGGCGCGCCGTTCAACCTCCAGGCGCCCTTCGGCGGCTACAAGCAGTCGGGCATCGGCCGCGAGCTCGGGCGCTACGGGCTCGAGGAGTTCCTCGAGTACAAGGCGATCCAGTTCAAGCCGGCGCCGAAAGCCGCCTGAGACACGAGCGCCAGCCGCAGGAGCCCCCGGTCCAGCCCGGGGGCTTCTCGTTTGCGCCATTGACTCCCGCGGCGCTTCTCCCGAGAGTACGGCGTCCCTTCCTCTTTTGAGGCGTTGCTCGAGCTCGACTAGCCCATGGCGACACCCACCGAGGCGCCGGCGGCGGCCGCCTACGCGGCACGCACGCGCCAGCTGCTGCAGGGACCGATCCTGCGGACGCTGCTGCTGCTCTCCGCCCCGAACCTGCTCAACCTCGGGGCGCTCGCGATCATCATCACGTGCGACGGCCTGTACGTCGGGCGCCTCGGCGCCGACGCGCTCGCCGGCGTCTCGCTCGCGTTCCCGCTGCTGATGCTGATGCAGCACATGTCGGCCGGCGGCCTCGGCGGCGGCGTCGCCTCGGCGGTGGCGCGCGCACTCGGCGCCGGGCGCCGCGACTTCGCCAACGCGATCGCCACGCACGCGCTGGTCGTAGCGGTGGCGATGGGGCTCCTGTTCGCGGCCGCCGAGCTCCTGTTCGCGCGCGCGCTGTTTCGCGCGATCGGCGGGCGCGGCGCGGTGCTCGAGGCGGCGGCCACCTATTCGCAGGCGATCTTCGCCGGCGGCGCCGCGCTCTGGGTGGTGAACGTGCTCGCCGCGGTGGTGCGCGGCACGGGACAGATGGTGCTCCCGGCGGCGGTGCTCTTCGGCTGCGCCGTGACGCACGCCGTGTTCTCGCCGCTCCTGATCTTCGGACACGGGACGCTCCCCCCGCTCGGCGTCGCCGGCGTCGGCACCGGCCTCATGCTCTCGTTCGCGCTCGGCGCCGTGGTGCTGATCGGCTACCTGCGCTCGCCGCGCGCGCTCGTGCGGCTCGACGCCGCACACCTGCGGCCGCGCCGCGAGGTGCTGGCCGAGATACTGCGCGTCGGCGCTCCGGCTACGCTCAACACGCTGTTCACGAACATCGGAGTCATCCTGCTGACGGCGGTGGTGGCGACGTTCGGCAGCGCGGCGGTGGCGGGCTTCGGCATGGGGGTGCGCGTCGAATACGTGCTGATGCCGCTCACGTTCGTGCTCGGCACGTCGGTGGTCACGATGGTCGGCACCAACGTCGGCGCCGGCGAAATCGCGCGCGCCGAACGCATCGCCTGGATCGGCGCCGGCTGCACGTTCATCGCCGCCGCGCTGATCGGCGTCGGAATAGCGCTGTTTCCGCGCGCGTGGATCGGCCTGTTCACCGGCGACCCCGCGGTGCTCGACGTGGGCGCCACCTATGCGCGCGTCGTCGGCCCGTTCTATGCCCTGTTCGCTCTCGGGCTCGCGCTCTATTTCGCGTTCCAGGGCGGCGGCCGCCTGTTCTGGCCGCTCGCGGCGAGCGCCCTGCGCCTTGCGATCGCGGTCGCGGGCGGCTGGGCGGCGATCCACTGGTTCGGCGCCGGGCTGCGCGGCTTCTTCACGATGATCGCGCTTGCGTTCGCCGCCTACGGCGCCGTAGTGGCGCTCGCACTGCGCGCCGGCACCTGGCACCACGCGCCGAGACCGGGCTGACGCGCAGCCCCGCCGCCGCGCCGCACGCGCGATACCGCATGTCGGAACGGGCGCCGCCGACGGAGGCCGACGCTCGCGCGGCGCAAGCCTCGGCGCGGCGCGGCACGCAAGAGCAAGGCAGGCATCGGGAATCGGATCGCCAGCCCGCCACTATTGCTCGATGCGCCGCGCAATGCACTCCCCGACTCGAGGCGCACGCCGTGCACCGGCGGGAGCGTGCGCTGCCTGTCAGCAGGGGCGACCGCTCCATGGGACAGACGTCCGCACCGTGGATTGAATCCTAGCGGGGGGAGGTGTAGCGTAGCCACAGATTCGGTGGGTCGGCGCGAGCCGTGATCCCCAACAACAATCGCCGGCTGCCGGTCGCAACAGTCTGCAGTCAACCACATGCAACGCAATTGGAGGTCCACCATGCTTCGCCGAATGTTGGCGGCCTTCGTCGCTGCAGTCGCGGGCACCGCGCTCACGGTGACCGCCGCGCAGGCCGCGGATCCGATAAAAATTGGCGTCGTCGGGCCGATGGCCTTCGTCCAGGGAGAGAACCACTGGCGGGGCGCCGAGCTGGCCGCGGACGAGATCAATAAGGCCGGCGGCGTCAAGGTCGGCAAGGAGCAGCGTCAGATCGAGCTGGTCAAGGTCGACACCAACGAGATCCTGAACGTGCCGGATGCGGCGAACGCGATGGAACGCGCCCTCACGCAGGACGAGGTCGACTTCGTCATCGGCGGCTTCCGTACCGAGGCCGTACTCGCGATGCAGGACGTCGCCATGGACTACAAGAAGATCTTCCTCGGCGTCGGCGCCGCACACGACAAGCTGACGCAGCGCGTCGGTGAGGACTACGGCCGCTACAAGTACTTCTTCCACGTGGCCCCGACCAAAGCCTCGGACCTCGGCAGGACGCTGTTCGCGGTGCTCGGCCAGATCGCCGGGCAGATTCGCCAGGACCTCGGCAAGGCGAAGCCCAAGGTCGCCATCGTCGCGGAGAAGGCGGCATGGGTCGACGGCATCGTCAAGGCCGCACAGGCCAACCTCCCCAAGATGCAGATGGAAGTGGTCGGCCTGTGGCAGCCCTCGCCCACCGCGACCGACGTGACGGCGGAGCTCTCCGCCATCCGCCGCGCGGGCGCCGACATGATCTTCACCGTCATCTCCGGTCCGGTCGGCATCGTGCTCGGCCGCCAGATGGGCGAGCTGCAGATACCGGCCATTCCCTTCGGCATCAACGTCGAGGCGCAGAAGGAAGGCTTCTGGCAGGCGAGCGGCGGCAAGGCCAACTACGTCGCGACGCTCGACACCTACGGCGCCGGCGACGTGCACATCACCGACCAGACCGTGGACTTCGTCGCGAAGTTCAAGAAGCGCTACGGCACGATCCCGGCCTACACCGCCGCCACCTACGACGCGGTGTACCTGCTGAAGGAGACCGTCGAGAAGGCCGGCACCCTCGACGCCGACAAGCTCGTGCCGGTGCTCGAGAAGACCGACCGGGTCGGAACCGGCGGCCGGCTGGTGTTCGACAAGAACCATGCGCCGACCTTCGGCCCGGGCTACCTCACCGGCCTGGCGGTACAGTGGCAGGACGGCGAGAAGGTCGCGTTCTGGCCGAACAACTGGAACGGGGTCACGTACAAGGGCGTGAAGGCCTTCAAGATCCCGCCGCACATGATGGCGCAGAAGAAGAAGTAGGCGCGGCCGTGCGAACGCCCTTGGTCCCGGCGGACCAAGGGCGTTTTTCTATCCCAAGGGGCGCACACGAATCATGTTCCAAGACATCCTCATAACCGGGCTGGTGAACGGAGGGGTGTACGCGCTGCTCGCGATCGGGTTCTCGCTGATCTTCGGCGTGGCCCGCATCGTCAACATCGCGCACACCGCCTTCTACATGCTCGCCGCCTACCTGGTGTACACGTTCCTGAACATCGCCGGACTCCCGCTCCTCCTTTCCGTGGTCCTCGCGGTCGGGCTCGTCACCCTGCTCAGCATGGTCTGCTACAAGCTCGTGATCGAACCGGTGCGCGAGTACGAGTCGGCGGTGCTGATCGCCACCATCGCCCTGGCGCTGATCTTCCAGGAAACGCTGCTGCTGATCTTCGGCGGCACCTTCCTCAGCAGCCCCACGCTGATCCCCGGCGCCAGGGATATCGCCGGTGTGCGCGTGTCCTACCAGCAGCTGCTCACCATCGGCGTCGTGGCGCTGGTGCTGCTCGGGACGTGGTACCTCCTCGCCCGCACGCGCCTCGGGCTCGCGATCCGCGCGACCGCGAACGACCTCGAGGTCGCCAATCTCATGGGCATGAACGTGAGCCGCGTCGCCATGTACACGGTGGCGATCTCGGTCGCGCTCGCGGCGATCGCGGGTGTCGTGGTCGCGCCGCTGTTCGTGGTCGATCCGCTCATGTGGCTCGCGCCGCTCGTCACGATCCTCGCGATCGTGGTGCTCGGCGGCCTCGGCAGCCTCAAGGGGAGCCTCATCGGCGCATTCATCATCGCTTACGTCGAGGCGATCACGGTGTTCACCGTGCCGGCGGGCTCGTTCCTGAAGGGCGCGGTGGCGCTCTCGATCATGATCGTGGTACTGCTGATTCGCCCCGAAGGATTGTTCGGCGTGGCATTCGAGGAGGAGCGATGATCAACGCGCTGACCTACCCCATCCGGCGCGCGTACACGCAGCTGCGCACCGAGGTGCTGTCGCTGCCGAGCCGCACGATCGTGCTCGTGTTCGCGCTGGCGCTGCTGCTGCTGCCGCTGTACTCGACCGATCCGTACCTGATGCGCATCGTCATCATGGCGAGCATCTTCGCGATCTACGCCGCCAGCTGGGACCTGCTCGCGGGTTTCACCGGCCAGGTGAACTTCGGGCATGCGCTCTTCTTCGGGCTCGGCGCCTACGGCTCGTCCCTGCTCAACCACCACTTCGGGCTGAGCCCGTGGATCACGATCCCGATCGGCGCCGTCGTCGCGACGCTCGGCGGCGTGCTCGTCGGCATTCCGTGCCTGCGGCTGCGCGGCTCGTACCTGAGCCTCGCGACGCTCGCGTTCCCGCTGATCCTGACCGGGATCCTGTTCGCCTTCCCGGACTTCTCGGGCGGCGAGCTCGGCATCTCCGGGCTCCGGCGGCTGTTCGTGAAGCCGGTGCACAACTACTACGCCGCCGTCATCCTGATGCTCGTGCTGTGCTTCGCCATGTGGAAGATCAGCACCTCCAACACCGGGCTCATCTTTCACGCGATCCGCGAGGACGAGGTGGCGGCGCGCGCCTCGGGCATCAATACCAAGCGCTACAAGCTGCTCGCGTTCGCGCTGAGCGCCTTCTTCGCGGGCATAGCCGGCGCGTTCTTCGCGCATTTCATCCGCATCGCCGGCCCGTCGACGCTCGAGGTGGCGCTCTCGTTCCAGGCGGTGATCTGGGGCATTTTCGGCGGCGTCGCGACCATCTACGGCCCGATCGTCGCGGTGTTCATCCTCTACCCGCTGACCGAAGCCGTCGCAGTGTTCCCGGAGCTGCGCGAGTTCCGGCTGCTGATCCTCGCGGTCGTGGTGCTGCTCGTGCTGCTGTTCATGCCGCAGGGGCTCACGCCGTGGCTGCGCGACAAGATCGAATCGATCTGCCAGCGCTGCAAGAACCGCAACGTGTTCTGGCGGCGCGAGTGCCGCATCTGCAGCACGGCGATGCACTAGCGAGTCGCGCGGTTTCCGCCGGCCGCACGGCCGGTGCCGCGAAGCCCGGATGGACGTGCGCCATCCGGGCTTTGTTTTCTCCACCGCACCGCGCATCCGATCGCATGCGCTCGGCGCGGACCCGCCGGACGCGGCTGTCGCCGCCGCGACGCAATAAAAAAATCCCGGGCGGCTCGCGCCTGCCCGGGATTCCTGCTGAGGAAGCGCCGGACTACATCCCGAGATAGCTCGCGCGCAGCGTTTCGTCCGCCGCGAGCTGCTTGCTCGTACCCTGCGCCACGATCCGGCCCTGCGAGAGGATGTAGTTCCGGTCGGACATCTGGAACACCTTGCCGACTTCCTGCTCCACCAGGAGCACCGGGATGCCGCCCTCGTGAATCGTCTTGATGGCGGCGAACACTTCGCTGCGCACCTTGGGCGACAGACCGAGCGAAGGTTCGTCGATGCAGAGCAGCCGCGGCTTGTACATGAGCGCCCGGCCGATCGCAACCATCTGCTGCTCGCCGCCCGAGAGCGTGCCCGCGAACTGCGTGCGGCGCTCCTTGAGGCGCGGAAACAGCGCGAACACCTTCTCCAGGTTCTGCCTGACCTCGGCCGCGCTCGTGCTGAGGTAGGCGCCGGCGCGCAGGTTGTCGAGCACCGTGAGCTCACGGAACGGCCGGCGCCGCTCCGGGCAGTGCACGAGGCCGCGTTCGACGATCCGGTACGCCGGCAGGTTGGTGATGTCCTCCCCGTCGAACCGCACCGTGCCCTCGACCACGATGTCGCCGCGCGCGCCGCGGCGAACGTCGCGCTCCCACTGCACCAGCCCGGAGACCGTACGCAGCAGCGTCGACTTGCCGGCGCCGTTCGGTCCGACCAGGCCGACCAGCTCGCCGGCGCCGACCTCGAGCGTGACGCCGTTCAGCAGCACCGCCTTGTCGTAGCGGACCTTGATATCGCGGACTTCAAGCAATGCCTTGGACATGGTCCACCCCGAGATAGGCTTCGATGACGCGCGGATCCTTGACCACTTCCTCCGGCTTGCCGTCGAGCAGCACTTCCCCGAAGTTGATGACGATGACGCGGTCGACGATCGCCATCAGCTCCTTCAGCTTGTGCTCGATGATGATCATGGCCGGGCCTTCGCTGTGCAGGCGCCCGAAGCGCCCGCCCTTGTGCAGCCGGCGGATCGACTTCGCGAGCAGCTCCGACTCGGCCGGGTTGAGGCCACCGAACGGTTCGTCGAGCAGCAGCAGCTCCGGCTCGGCCGCGATGGCGCGCGCCACCTCGAGGCGCTTGAGGTCGCCCTGCGACAGCGCCGAGGCCGGCTCGAGCGCGAGGTCCGAGATGCCGACGAACTCGAGCGCATCGAGCGCCTTCGCCTCGATGCGCTTGACCCATTCGCCGCGCTTCTTGGCGCGCCGGTTGAGGCACGGAACCATGCAGTTCGCGATGATCGGCAGGTGCCGGAACGGGCGCGTGTTCTGGAACGTGCCCGCGATGCCGCGGTTGACGATGTCCCAGGGCTTGAGGGCGGTGATGTCCTCGCCGTTGAACACGATCCTGCCGCTGTCGGGCTTCAGGATCTTGGTGATCAGCCGCAGCAGCGTCGTCTTGCCCGCGCCGTTCGGGCCGATGATGCCGACCATCTCGTCGCGGCGCATTTCGAAGCTGACGTTGTTGACCGCGACGAGACCGCCGAAGCGCTTGGTCAGCCCCTCCACCTTGAAGAACGGGGCGCCCATCAGTTACGCACCTCCCTCAGCGATTCCTCGCGCAGCTCGCGGCGCGACACCTTGCCGACGTCGGTCTTCGGCAGCTCGCCGCGGAACTCGACGATCTTCGGGACCTTGTAGTGCGCCAGGCGCTCCTCGCAGTACTTGCGGATCTCCTCCTCGCTCACCTTGCCGCGCGCCTCCGGCTGCAGCACGACGATGGCCTTGATGATGCTGCCTTCGGACGGATCGGGCACGCCGATGACGCCCGCGGCCTTGATCTGCGGGTGCGTGTACAGCACGTCCTCGATGTCCTTGGCGAACACGGAATAGCCGCGGTGCTTGATCAGGTCCTTGCGCCGGTCGTAGTAGTGGAAGTAGCCCTCCTCGTCCATGCGCACGAGGTCGCCGGTGCGCAGCCACCGCTCGCCGTCGACCTCCAGGAACGTGGCCTCGGTCTCCTCCGGGTTCTTCCAGTAGCCCTGCATGATGCTCGGGCCCTTGAGCACGAGCTCGCCGATCTCGCCGACCGGCAGGAACTCGCTGCCGTCGGGGTCGACGACGGCGGCCATCATGTTCGGCACGGGCACGCCGAAGGAGCCGATCTTCGGGCGGCTGATCGGGTTCACGTGGCTCGCGGCGGCGCACTCGGTGAGCCCATAGCCCTCGGTGATCTTCGACTGCGTGCGCTTCTCCCAGTCGCGCACGGTGTTCTCATGCAGCGTGTCGGCGCCGCAGAGCAGCAGCTTCAGCCGCTTCCAGTTCACCTTGTTGGTGTCCTTGTGGTCCTTCAGGTACTCGTACAGCGTCGGCACGCCGAGGAACACGGTCGCCTGGTAGCGTTCGATCGCATCGAGGATCGATTCCGTGTGCGGGGTCGTGAACAGCACCAGCGTGTGCCCCTGGAAGAGGCCGTTCAGCATGATCACGACCTGCCCGAAGATGTGGAAGAACGGCAGGAACGCGATGAACACCTCCTCGCCCTGCTCGTACATGTACACCGAGGCGCCCGCGGTCACGGCGGCGACCAGGTTGTAATGCGTCAGCACCACGCCCTTCGGGTTGCCGGTGGTGCCGCCGGTGTAGGGCAGCACCGCGATATCGCTCTTCGGATCGATGTCGACCTTCGGCGGATTCGGCGGGTACTTCTTGAGCAGGTCCTGGTACTGGTGCACGCCCGCGATGTGGCGCGCGCCGCCGGCGCCGATCTCGCCGAAGGCGCTGGTCCGGCCGAAGAGCTTCTTCAGCATCGGCAGGTACTCGGCGATGTTGGTCACGATGACGTGCTGCAGCTTGACCCCCGCCTTCTCCACCTTGTCGTAGAGAATGTCCTGACAGATCAGCGCGCGCGCCGCGCTGTCCTCGAGCTGATGCTTGATCTCGAAGCTCGTGTACACGGGGCTGATCGGCGTGACGGTGCAGCCGAGCTTGAGCGCCGCGAAATAGGCGACGACGAACTGCGGGCTGTTCAGCAGGTAGAGCGCGATCTTGTCGCCCTTCTTGAGCCCGAGATCCGCGAGCGCCGCCGCCAGCCGGTCGGCGTGGTCCCGGAGCATCGAGAACGTCACTCTCTTGCCGTAGAAGATGAGGGCGGACTTATTGCCGTACCTCGACGTCGCCTCGTCGAACAGCTGCGGCAGCGACTTCAGCGGCACTTCGACGTCCGCCGGCACCCCCGGCTCGTAGAACTTGACCCACGGTCTGGCTTCGTAGCTCGCTTTAGCACCCATGATGGCCTCGACTTGCGCTCTTCTTCACGATACTCGGACTAATGCTAACCCCTTTGCGCCGTGGCTTGAATCGACGGGCGCGCGTCCCGGCCGCTGCCGGCACCGCCGCCCGGCCCGGCGTCAGTCGGCACTGCCGAGCGACATCTGCAACCGCTGCACCAGATCGATCAGACGCGGCCGCACCTCCTCGAGCAGGAACTCGGGCGACAGCTGAAACGCCGGGCCCCCGCAGTTGATCGAGAGGTGCGTAAGCCCCCGTGGCGAACGGAACGCGACGGCGACTGCGTTGACGTCGCGCTGCCAGTCGCCGAAGGAGGTGGAACAGCCGAGCCGCCGGTACTGCTCGACGTTGGCCTCGATCGCGGCCCTGATCCGCGGCCAGTTGGCCTCGTCCTGCTGGCGGATCTGATCCATGATCTCCGCGCGCTCCGCGTCCGAGAGGATCGCGAGGTAGGCGCGGCCCATCGCGGTCGTGGCGAGGGGAATGCGCGAGCCGACGTCGAGGCTCAGGGTCAGGGCCGACTGGCTGCGGCAGTTCTCGATGTAGATCATGTTGAGCCGCTCGCGCATGCCGAGCGAGACCATGCCGCGGGAGAAGTTGGCGAGCTCCTGCATCATGGGGCGCGCCAGGCGGCGCACGTCCATCTTCCCGAGCATGGCGCTCCCGAGCGCGAGCGTCGCGGTGCCGAGGCGGTACTTGACCGCGTCGGGCACGTAGTGCAGGTAGCCGAGCTTGGTGAGCGTGTAGGTCAGGCGCGAGATCGTCGACTTCGGCAGGCCGGACCGGCGTGCGATCTCGTGGTTGCCGAGCAGCTCGTCCCCGGAGCGGAAGCAGGCGAGCACCTTGAGGCCGCGTGCGAGCGCGGAAACGAAGTGCCGGTCCTCCTTGATCCGGGTCGGCCGCCCCCCTGCCTGCGCCAGCGGTTCCTGCATACCGCCGGCTCCGGTCTTGAGCTTCTGCGTCATGTTGCGGGCCTCGCGGGCGCGGACCGTGTCAGGCGCCGGCGCAGACGGCCTGGAACGCAGCGAGCCGCGACAGCGCGGCGCGGTACTCGCGCTCGAGGCGCGCGACGATATCGGCCGCCGGCAGCACGTCGTGAATGTTGCCCACACCCTGCCCCGCGCCCCAGATGTCGCGCCACGCCTTTACCCGATTCGAGCCGAAGTTCATTGCCGACTTGTCGCGATTGTCCGGCAGGTTGTCCGGGTCGAGCCCGGCGGCGGCGATGCTCGGCTTGAGGTAATTGCCGGGGACGCCCGAGAAGAACGCGGTGTAGACGATGTCTTTGGCCGCGGAGCTGAGGATCATCTCCTTGTAGCGCGGATCCGCGTTCGCCTCGCGGCTCGCGATGAAGCGCGTTCCCATGTACGCGAGATCGGCGCCGAGCGCCTGCGCCGCGAGCACGCCCTGTCCGGTGGTGATGGCGCCGGAAAGCGCGATCGGGCCATCGTAGAAGCGGCGCACCTCGCCGACCAGAGCGAACGGGCTCAGCGTTCCCGCGTGGCCGCCCGCCCCCGCGCAGACGAGGATGAGCCCGTCGACGCCCGCCTCGAGCGCCTTCTCGGCGTGGCGCACGTTGGTGACGTCGTGGAACACCAGGCCGCCGTAGGCGTGGATGTCCTTGATGAAGTCCCCCGGCGCCCGCAGGCTGGTGATGATGAGCGGCACGCGGTACTTGATGCAGAGCGCGAGATCGTGCTCGAGGCGGTCGTTCGACTGATGGATGATCTGGTTAACCGCGAACGGCGCGATGCGCCGGTCGGGCGCCGCCGCCGCTTCCGCCGCGAGCTCCCGCGTGATGCGATCGAGCCATTCGTCGAGCAGCTCCTTGGGACGGGCGTTCAGCGCCGGGAACGAACCGACGATGCCCGCCTTGCATTGGGCGAGCACCAGATCCGGGTTGGAAACGATGAACATCGGCGCGCCGATGACCGGAAGCGCCAGACGGTCCTGCAGGCTCCGAGGCAATGCCATCAACTCGTCCTCATTATTCCAGCGTCAGGCCTGCCCGTTCCGTCGTGCAGCGCGGTGGACGCCTCCAGTTGCCGCCCGATCCCTTCGCGCGCGCCCGCGGAAGGTGCGTCGGCGATTTCAGAACCATGTTCCGCTGCGCGGCATTATATTAATATTCAACTTCACGGTCAGACAATCACCCAGGACAGGTAACACAATGCTCGACGCCTATATATATGACGGCCTGCGCTCGCCGTTCGGCCGCCACGCCGGCGCGCTCGCGCCGGTGCGCCCGGACGATCTCGTCGCCGAGGTGATGCGCACGCTGGTCGCGCGCTCGCCGTGGAAGCCGGAGGAGATCGAAGACGTCATCCTCGGCTGCACCAATCAGGCGGGCGAGGATGCGCGCAATGTTGCGCGCAATTCGCTGCTCGCGGCGGACTTTCCGGTCACGGTTCCCGGACAGACCGTCAACCGCCTGTGCGCGAGCGGTCTCGCGGCGGTGATCGATGCGGCGCGCGCCGTCACCTGCGGCGAAGGCGAGATCTTCGTCGCCGGCGGCGTCGAGAGCATGAGCCGCGCGCCGTTCGTGCTCGGCAAGGCCGAATCGGCATACAGCCGCGAGTTCCGCATGTTCGACTCGACCATCGGCGCGCGCTTTCCGAATCCCAAAGTCACCGCGCGCTACGGCGCCGACACCATGCCGGAGACCGGCGACAACGTCGCGAAGGAGTTCGGCATCTCGCGCGAGGACGCCGACCGCTTCGCGGCCGCCTCGCAGGCCAAGTACGAGAAGGCGCGCGCCGCCGGCTTCTTCGCCGGCGAGATCCACCCGATCACCGTACCGACCGGCCGCAAGACGCCGCCCAAGGTGGTGGACCGGGACGAGCACCCGCGCCCGGAAACCACGCTCGAAGCGCTCGCCAGGCTGAAGCCGCTGTACGAAGGCGGCGTCGTCACCGCGGGCAACGCGTCGGGCGTCAACGACGGCGCCGCCGCCCTCCTCGTCGGCAGCCGCGAGGCCGGCGAGCGCAAAGGCGCCAAACCGATCGCGCGCATCCTCGCCGCCGCGGCGGCGGGGGTGGAGCCGCGCATCATGGGCATCGGGCCGGTGTACGCGATCCGCAAGGCGCTCGAGCGCGCGAAGCTCGAGCTCTCGGACATGGACATCATCGAGATCAACGAGGCGTTCGCGAGCCAGGTGCTCGGCTGCCTGAAGCTGATGAACGTGGCCTTCGACGACGAGCGCGTCAATCCGAACGGCGGCGCGATCGCCGTCGGCCATCCGCTCGGCGCCTCCGGCGCCCGCCTCGCGCTCACCGCCGCGCGCGAGCTGCAGCGGCGCCAGGGCCGGTACGCGGCGGTCAGTCTTTGCATCGGCGTCGGGCAGGGCCTGGCCATCATCATGGAGCGCGTTTGACCGTACGGCGCGCCGACGGGGCAAGGCGCGGGACGCGAACCGGCGCGTCGCGCCGCAACCCGGCTTTGCCGCGCGCGGGACGCGAGTCCCGTGCGGCGCGCGCCCGGCCCGACAGGCGTCGCGCCGGCGCTCACGGTACGAAGGAGATCCCGGTCCTGACACCCGTCACTTGCTTGAGAACGAACAGCCAATGAGCACTTCCACCCCCGAGTTCCACTGGGACGACCCCCTCCTCCTCGAAGAGCAGCTCACGCAGGACGAGCGCATGATCCGCGACGCGGCGCGCGAGTACTGTCAGGGCAGCCTCATGCCGCGCGTACTCGAGGCGTTCCGCCACGAGCGTACCGACCCGGCGATCTTCCGCGAGATGGGTGCGCTCGGGATGCTCGGCCCGACGATTCCGAGCGAGTACGGCGGCGCCGGGCTCAACTACGTCGCGTACGGCCTGATCGCGCGCGAGGTCGAGCGCGTCGATTCCGGCTTCCGCTCGATGATGAGCGTGCAGAGCTCGCTGGTGATGCTCCCGATCTACGAGTTCGGGAGCGAAGAACAGAAGCGCAAGTACCTGCCGAAGCTCGCGACCGGCGAGCTGATCGGCTGCTTCGGGCTCACCGAGCCGAACCACGGCTCCGATCCGGGCAGCATGGAGACGCGTGCGAAGAAGGTGCCGGGCGGCTTCAAGCTCACCGGCAACAAGATGTGGATCACGAACTCGCCGATCGCCGACGTGTTCGTGGTGTGGGCGAAGAACGACGAAGGCAGGATCCGCGGCTACATCCTCGAGAAGGGCATGACGGGCCTGTCGGCGCCGGCGATCCACGGCAAGGTCGGGCTGCGCACCTCGATCACGGGCGAGATCGTGATGGACGAGGTGTTCGTGCCGGAAGCGAACGAGCTGCCCGGCGTCTCCGGCCTCCGCGGCCCCTTCACCTGCCTCAACTCCGCGCGCTACGGCATCGCCTGGGGCGCGCTCGGAGCGGCCGAGTTCTGCTGGCACGCCGCGCGCCGGTACACGCTCGAGCGCAAGCAGTTCGGGCGCCCGCTCGCCGCGAACCAGCTGATCCAGAAGAAGCTCGCCGACATGCAGACCGAGATCACGCTCGGCCTGCAGGGCTGCCTGCGCCTCGGGCGGCTCAAGGACGAAGGCAAGGCGGCGCCGGAGATCACCTCGATCATGAAGCGCAACTCCTGCGGCAAGGCGCTCGAGATCGCGCGCATGGCGCGCGACATGCACGGCGGCAACGGCATCTCCGATGAGTACGGCGTGATCCGCCACGTCGTCAACCTCGAGGTGGTCAACACCTACGAGGGCACGCACGACATTCACGCCCTGATCCTCGGGCGCGCCCAGACCGGCATTCAGGCGTTCACGAGCTGATCATGGGGAACATGCTCGAAATCGGCGCGCGGGTACTCGCGGAACAGCCGTTCAGCCGGCTGCTCGGCGCGGAGCTCGTCGAGTTCACCCCGACCACGGCCGTCCTGCGCGTACCGATCCGCGCGGAGCTCAAACAGCAGCACGGCTTCGTGCACGGCGGCGTCGTGAGCTACCTCGCCGACAACGCCCTCACCTATGCCGGCGGCGCCGCGCTCGGGACCGCGGTCGTCACCTCGGAGTACAAGATCAACTACGTGCGGCCGGCGATCGGCGAGGCGCTGATCGCGCGCGCGAGCGTGGTGCACGCGGGCAGGACGCAGGCCGTGTGCCGCTGCGACGTCTACGTGAGCGCCGACGGCGAGGAGAAGCTTTGCGCCACGGCGCTCGGTACGATCGCGCGCCTCGGACAAGCGGCGGACGGCGCACGCGAACTAGAAAGAGAAGGCTGAGACCCATGGATCTCAATTTCACACCGGAGGAGAACGCGTTTCGCGAGGAGGTGCGGGCGTTCGTGCGCGAGAAGCTGCCCGCGCACATCCGCCACAAGGTCATGAACGGTTTGCGGCTCGCGCGCGAGGACTTCATCGCCTGGCAGCGCGCGCTGTACGAGCGCGGCTGGGGCGGGCCGACCTGGCCCAAGGAGTTCGGCGGTCCGGGCTGGACGCCGGTACAGCAGTACATCTTCGAGGAGGAAACGGCCGCCGGCGGCGGACCGCGCCTGATCCCTTTCGGCATCAAGATGGTGGCGCCCGTGATCATGGCGTTCGGGAGCCGCGCGCAGCAGGAGCGCTTCCTGCCGAAGATCCTCTCCGCGGAGGAATGGTGGTGTCAGGGCTATTCCGAGCCCGGCGCCGGCTCCGACCTCGCTTCGCTCAAGACGCGTGCCGAGCGCCGCGGCGACCGCTACATCGTGAATGGCCAGAAGACCTGGACCACGTACGCACAGCACGCCGACTGGATCTTCTGCCTGGTACGGACCAACACGGAAGTGAAGCCGCAGGAGGGTATCTCGTTCCTCCTGATCGACATGAAGTCGCCCGGCGTGACGGTGCGGCCGATCACCCTGCTCGACGGCACCCGCGAGGTGAACGAAGTCTGGCTCGAGAACGTCGAGGTCCCGCTCGAGAACCGCGTCGGCGAGGAGAACAAGGGTTGGACCTACGCGAAGTTCCTGCTTGGGCACGAGCGCACCAACATTGCCGGCGTCGGCATCGCCAAGCGCGAGCTCGCGCGGCTGAAGCGCCTTGCCGCCACCGAGCAGAAGCACGCGCGGCCGCTGATCGAGGACCCGCTGTTCGCCGCGAAAATCGCCGAGGTCGAGATCGAGCTGATGGCGCTCGAGATAACCAACCTGCGTGTGCTCTCGGCGGAAGCCGAGCGGCGCGCCCCCGGCCCCGAGGCCTCGATCCTCAAGATCAAGGGTACGGAGATCCAGCAGGCGATCACCGAGCTCCTGCTCTACGCCGCCGGTCCCTCCGCGCGCGTCTACATCGAGGAATACCTCGAGGCCGGCTACCAGCCGGATGCCCCCTGGCCGGACTACGTCTCGAGCGTCGCCGCGGGCTACTTCAACATGCGCAAGCTCTCGATCTTCGGCGGCTCGAACGAAATTCAGAAGAACATCATCGCGCAGAACATCCTGCGGCTCTGAGGGCGCGGCCATGCACTTCACGTTCACCGAAGAGCAGCAGATGCTCGAAGACACGGTCCGGCGCTTCGTCGCTCGCGACTACACGTTCGAGCGGCGCCGCGCCGTCGCCGCCTCCCCCGAGGGCTGGAGCCGCGAGGTCTGGAATCACTTCGCGGAGCTGGGGCTCCTGGGCCTGAACGTGCCGGAAGAGCACGGGGGTCTAGACGCCGGCGCGGTCGAGACCATGCTCGTCATGGACGCCCTCGGGCGCGGGCTCGTGGTCGAGCCCTACCTCTCGAGCGCCGTGCTCGCCACCTGGTTGATCCGCCTCGCGGCGAGCGAGGCACAGCAGCGCGAGCTGCTCCCCGCGCTCGCGCGCGGCGAGACGCTGGCGGCGGTCGCCCAGGCGGAGCCCGGCGCGCGCTATGAGCTGAACCGCGTCGCCGCGCGCGCGGAGCGCACGTCCGACGGCTATCGCCTGCGCGGCCGCAAGTCCGGGGTGCTCCATGGCGCAGCGGCCGACTGGCTGATCGTTTCCGCACGCACTGCGGGCGAGGTCGCCGATCGCGACGGCATCTCGCTCTTCCTGCTCCGGCGCGACACGCCCGGCCTCGAGGTGCGCGCGTACCCGACGTTCGACGGCCTGCGCGAAGCCGAGGTGTTCCTGCACGATGTGCACGTGCCCGCGGCCGCGCGCCTCGAAGACGAAGGCCGGGGGCTGGATCCCCTCGAGCGCGCCTGCGATATCGCCCTCGCCGCGCTTTGCGCCGAAGCGACCGGCATCATGCACGCACTGCTCGACGCGACGCTCGAGTACCTGCGTACGCGCCGCCAGTTCGGCCAGCCGATCGGCCGCTTCCAGGCGCTACAGCATCGCGCCGTGGACATGCTGATCCACTACGAGCAGGCGAAGTCGATGACGTACCTCGCCGCGATCCGCTCGCGCGATCCCGACCGCCGCGAGCGGCGGCGTGCGCTATCGGCGGCGAAGGTCGCGATCGGGCGCGCCGGGCGCTTCGTCGGGCAGCAGGCGGTGCAGCTCCACGGCGGCATGGGCATGACCGATGAGCTCGTCGTCAGCCACTACTTCAAGCGGCTCACGGCGATCGAGCTCACGCTCGGCGACACCGACTCGCACCTCGAGCAGTTCATCGGTACGATGCGCGCCAACGGTTGACGGAGAGAACGCATGGGGCAGAAGGCTAAAGCGGTCATCTCGCGCGAAGTGAACAAGCCGGTCGTGGTCGAGGAAATTCACGTCGACTCGCCGAAGCGCAACGAAGTCATGATCAAACTCGCCGCCTGCGGCGTGTGCCACAGCGACCTCTCCGCCACCAACGGCACCATTCCCCTGCCGCCCCCGGTGGTGCTCGGGCACGAGGGCGCGGGCGTCGTGGTCGAGGTCGGCGAAGGCGTGACCGATCTCGCGGTCGGCGATCACGTGGTGAGCTCTTTCGTCAGCATGTGCGGCAAGTGCCGCTACTGCATGACCGGGCGCCCGTCGCTCTGCGACCAGGCGTCGAAAACCGTGTACACCCTCCCCGACGGCACCGTGCGCACGCACGACAGCGCGGGCCGGCCGCTCAACGTGTTCACCGGTTGCGGCGTCATGGCGGAGTACGCGACGCTGCACATCGACAGCGTCGTCAAAATCGACAAGGACATCCCCCTCGATCGGGCGGCGCTCATCGGCTGCGGCGTAATGACCGGGGTCGGCGCCGTCACCAACACCGCGCGCGTCGAGCCGGGCTCGACGACCGTCGTCTTCGGCGCGGGCGGCGTCGGGCTCAACGCGATCCAGGCGTGCGCGCTCTCGGGCGCCGCGGTGATCGTCGCGGTCGATACCTCGGACGCGAAGCTCGAGCTGGCGAAGCAGTTCGGCGCGACGCACACCGTCAACGCAAAGCAGGAGGAGAACCCCGTCAAGACGATCCGCCGGCTCACGGGCGGCGGCGCCGACTACGCGTTCGAGTGCGTCGGCTTCGGCGAGGTGGTGGCGCAGGCGTACGGGGTGCTGCGCAAGGGCGGGACCGCGGTCGTCGTCGGCGTCGCGCCCCCGAAGGATACGACCTCGATCCGCACCGCGACGCTGACGTTCGAGGAAAAAACCCTCACCGGCAGCTATTTCGGCTCGGCGCGGCCGCGCGAAGACTTCCCGCGGCTGCTCGCGCTCTACAAGGCGAAGCGCCTCAAGCTCGACGAGCTGATCACCCGCACCTACCGCATCGACGAGGCGCCCCAGGCCTTCGCCGACCTGGCGGCGGGCCGCAACGCCCGCGGCGTCATCGTCTTCTGACCCGGCCGGACCCGCCCGGGACGCGCGGGATCCCGGGCGGTTCCGCATTCCCCTGCTCCGCGTCAGCCTTTAGAATCCGCGGTCGCGCCCCCGGCCGGAGACGCCCGGCGGACACAAGAACGTTCGGAGGAGACCACCATGCGCATCGGCATCCCGGCCGAGGTCTGGCCGCGGGAGACCCGCGTCGCCGCGACACCCGAGACCGTGAAGAAACTCAGCGCCGGCGGCGTCCACCAGGTGTTCGTCCAGGCGG
>DASVBY010000123.1:0-11381 GCA_036381895.1 Burkholderiales bacterium
CGCAGATGGAGGGTTATGAAAAAGTGAAAGGCCGCTCGTCAGTTTCCCGCGCGCGAGAGAGGAGTCGAGCAGGCGGCACGGTGAGCACTGAAACGGTAAGCGCTTGAATTTCACCAAGTTTCGATCGCGAAACCTAGCGAAATTCTGCGGCCCGTGGACCCGCAGATGAGGGGCGCCGCGGGAGGACCCGCTCGCGAGGTGAAACTGCGGGGTTATGCGGGGTTGCGCGTGGTGTTTTCTACCCGCCCTCTTTTTTTTGCATTTATGCATTTTTTCTGGCCTGGGGTAGAGAGATACCGCTTAACCCCGCATAACCCCGCATGCGGCATCCAGAACGGACCATCGGGCGACCTTGGCGTGGCGGTCCTCGCCCTGGCTTAAGACCAGGCCGTCAATGACCCGGTCACGATGCCGGCGCAGCCAAGCTGCGAGGCGACGGGAGTCGAGCTTGTCGCCTGCCGCAGCCTGAAGCGCTTCGCGCAGCTCGGGGTGATCGGGTTCGGTCCCTCCGTCGAATCGCTGATGCGACTTGCGCGCGGTCGCGATCGCCTCTGCCACCGTGACGCCGTGGTCGCCGAATTCGGCCCGCCAGGCGGCAAAGAGCATCCGCGTGACCTCGAGGTCGGGGTCGCGCTCGCGAAGTTCCTCGGCGGGCCCGAGCGGATCAGGCAGACCTGCCCACACAACCGCCCGCCGAACCATCAGGTCCCACTCGCTAAATCCGCCGAACGGCCGCACGCCCACGTGCGGCCGCCCGTCCGCCGCGTAGCCTCGCATGATCGTGAGCGCATCCCGCACCAGCTCGCCGCGCCGCTGCCGCACGTACTCGAGCGCGTCGCGCGCAAACGCGCGTGTCTCCGGCCGCTCGGTCTTGGCGTCGAGGCGCACGAGCATCACGCGGCGACGCAGGTCGCCGATGATCGAGAGGTTGTTCCCGGTCGCGACCAGCGTTGTATTGGTTGGCGCGGTAACGAGCGACGAAAAGCCGAGCGGACGGAACTGAACGCTCGGCTGCGTGAGCAGCTGACACAGGAGCACGCCGCGAAGCGGCGCCTCGATGTTGTCGGCGATGATCAGGCTGTCGCCCGCGAGCAGCGCGCTGTAAAGCCGCTTCTCGTTCTCGGTCTCGTCGTCGCTGAGCGCGAGCATGGCGGCCTGCCGGCCGAGCGCGATCATGGCGATGAGATCCGCGAGGAGGCTCTTGCCCGTTCCTGGCGTCGGTGCAGTGATCGCGATAAGGGGCGCCGCGGGAAGCAAGCGACGCACGAGCGCGGTACACACAGCCGCGACGAACGCCGCGAGATCGCTCCGGTCGACGAATGGGAACGTCGAGACGGCTTCGGACAAGCGATCGACCGCGGCTTGCGCTTCCTGGATCGTGGGCGTTGGTGACGGCGACTTGTAGCGCTCGGGAACCGCCGCGAGGAACAAGCCCGATCGCCTATCGTAACCGGGTTTGTCGATGATGCGGCCGTCGAGCGTCATCGTTGGGGCCTCGGCGATCCCGAGAAGCAGCGGAAGCTCTCGCCAGTCACCGCGCGCGAGGATCGCTTCCGCTACTCGTCGGGGGCAGTTAATCTGCCGCCACGCTTCCGACCGGCGGTCGTAGCGCAGATGAACCGCCGTCTGCGTCGCGAGCTCGGCCAGGTGCGTTGCATCCACCGGGTGCAGCCGCACCGCACCGACGGGACGGCGAACCAGACCGCTCTCGGCGGCGCTCGTGACGTACACGCGGTGCAGGCGATTCGCGAACCGAAATACGCCCCGATCGCCAAGCGTTGCGATCGCGGCGATCGTCTGGTCGACGATCTCCGGCAGCTGCCCGTCGACGTGGTAGATGGACGGCCTGAGGTCGTCCGTTCCTTTGGGCGGCGGCGTCCTGGCGCGCTCCGGGCCGCCCGCGACGTCGACGACGCTCATGTCGCGCGCTCGGCGGCGGCGATCACGCGGCGGTACGCGGCCAGCTCGCCGGCGAGCAGCTCCCGCAGACATAGCGGTGTATCCGTGCCGTGGCGCGCGAGCAGTCGGACGGCGCGGGCTTCCGCCGCGCGGGCGAGGCGCTCGACGACCTCGACGTCGGCGCCGTGCGCGACCGCCTCGCCGAGCTCGACGCCCAGCCGGTGCATCGTGCGTATGTGTGCGGTGACGTTCCGCGCGCGGCACATCCGGCAGGGGCGCCCGGCGATGATGTCTCGCGGCGGTGCGTACCGGCCCTCCGGGACCGGCAGCGGCGGCGCCGTCTCGCACTCGAGGCCGGCGCAGGCGCACCAGTACCGGATGCTGTACGGATCGCGGGCTGCGTCGTCGGTCGTCATGGCCGCACCTCGAGCGACGCGCCGCGCGTCGAGATGCGCCGGTTCGCGCGTATGTATTGCTCGACGACCGCGCGCTCGTAGCGCACCAGCCGCCCCACGCGGACGAAGGGGATGCCGACGCCGCGGAAGCGCTGGTCCTGGAGCGTCCGCACCGACACGCCGAGGAGATCGGCGACTTGTTGCTCGGTTAGAAGTGGGTCCATCGGGACACCTCGTGTATCTGTGACGTGGTGCCCCGGATTACACCGCGCGCGGCGCGGTAAATAGAAACCGCGGAAACTATGTAATTTGCCGCCGGCGCGCTCTGGCCGCGAGAAAATCGATGACTTGAGCGCCCGGGGCGCGGGATGGGTGGACGAGGATCGTTCTTACGTTCTTTCCCGTCACTTTCGGGATGCCGATTGCCCGAATGAGCTCCGCGATGACTTCGTAGCGAGCGACAGCGCGCTTTGGCACGACCTCGTCGAACTCGCGCGCGAACACGCCGGCCCAGGCTCCACAGTCGAGCAGCTTCCCATTTCGCACGTAACGTTCCCTCGCCGCGGCGCCGCGTGTACCGACGTTCGCGAGCTTGAAGGTCCCCGGCGGCGGCTGCACGGCAAGCCCGAGCTCCGGCATGTGGGCAGCAACCTTGGCGGCAGCCTCGTAACGCCTCTTAATCTCGAGCGGGTGCATGGTGCGCCACTCAGAAAACCATAGCGCCTCTTCGATCCAATGCAGCCGCCAGATGAGGAGCTTGGCACGCCGAACCACCCGCGCCTGCTCCATTCCAGCACGCAACCACGCCTCGACGCAGCGCCTGAGGGCGCGCGGACACCGCTCGGCGACACCCCGGTATTCGGGGTGCTCGTCGAGCCAAGCGCGCAGCTCACGCAGTACAGCTCCCGCCGTCATCGGATCGCCACCACCTTGCGCTCGACCTCGCCGGCGAGGATCGCGTCGAGCTGCTCGGCCCAAGCATCGAGTGCCTGGCGCTTTTCTTTGTCGTAGCTGTGCCGGTCATACACCGCAGTGACCGCAGCATCCGCATGGTTGAGGATGCGCGCGACAACCAGGCGCGAGATCCCCATTCCGGTCATGTGCGAGGCCGCTGTGCGGCGCAGGTCGTGCGGCCGGAAGTCGTCAACACCGAGCGTCGCGCGATTGCGCTTGATGGCGTGCGCGAGCGCGCTTACGTGGATGGGTTTGCCTAGCGCGCGCGTGAAGAGCGCGCCTTCGCGATCGAGGAACGGCTCGAGCAGCGCCAGCGCCAGCCTCGAGAGCGGCACCCGGTGCGGCAGGCCGTTTTTCGAGCGCTCGGCCGGAATCGTCCACCACCCGCCTTCGAGATCGAGCTCCGCCTTCGTCATACCGCAGACCTCGCCCGGGCGCTGCGCGAGGACGAGGATAAGGCGCAGGATCGTTCGCACCTCCGGCGTCATCTTCGCCTGGTCGAGTCCGCGCCAGAAAACCCGGATGCCGCTCGCCGCAAGCCACTGATCGCGCCGGACCTCCTTTGCGAGCTTCGGAATCTGTTGGGCGGGGTTGTACTCGAGCACGTCACGCTGCACCCCGAAATTGAACATCTTCCGCACCACCTCCAGAGTACGGTTCGACATTATCGGGCTGCGCTGATGTACCCGCTCGAGTAGCGCGATCACGTCTCGCCGGCGCACGTCCTTCGCTTTGAGCTTCCCGATCCGGGGCAAGACGTCGCGCTCGAGAATGCTCGCGTCCTTGCGCCAAGAGCGCTTGTGCCGTTTCGCGTGAAGCTCGATGTAGTCGTGCGCGAGCTGCTCGACAGTTTCGGCGGTGCGCTCCGCCCGACGCTCACCGAGCGGATCGGCACCATCGAGCACGCGCGCACGGAGCTTCAATGCCTGCCGACGCGCCTCCTCGGGGAGCAGCACACCGTACGGCCCGAGAGTGATAAGCCGCTTGCGCCCCTGGGTGCGGTAGCTCAGCACGAACACTTTCCGGCCGCTTGGATAGATGCGCAGGCCGAGTCCGGGGGCTTCGTCGTCCCAGCGAACGTCCCGCTGCTTGCCCTGCCCCGCGTACGTCATCGCGTCGATCGCGCGGCGCGTTAAATGCACTCGCTTCGATTCGTCTCGATCAATTTCCAACCCGCTCGCCTCCCGCTTGCTCGAGGAGTCACCACAGAGTCACCAAGACAAACCGAATTCAACAGCGACTCGCCGTACGACACAAGACGCGAATTTTCTTCTCGCTCGCATGTTTACGAAGAACACGGTAAGAGACAGAAACAGGCAGGAAAGACGATGGGCGGCTGTTAACCGCTTGGTCGGGGGTTCGAGTCCCTCCCGGGGAGCCAATCAATCAATCACTTAGCAAGTCGCCGCCGCAAGCATCGACAGGCGAGTCACCGGAAAGTCACCAGCGAGCGGGCTGGTGACCTCCCGGTCTACCCTCCCGATCCAGCCGGCTCCTGCTCAAACGGAACAGGAAAAGAACATCCCTCTCTCATCGCTTCCGCGCCGGCAATTCCGCCACGCGCCGTTGCCAGGCTCTAAATTTCGCCTCCTGCGATGCCCTGACGTACCAATCGTATGCCTCGCTGAAGGGGTCGACTTCTCCTTTGTCCGGGTTGATCGAGTCGCCGAGCGCGAGGTCTTCGATGTCCTCGATCGCGCCATACGCCACGTTAACCGCTTCCTTGGCGTCGCGCTGCAGCACCCGGGCGAAAGTCCTGTCGAGCGGCTCGTCTCCGGAAATCGGAAAATTCTTGATCACCGCGTCGATGCGCCAAAGCGCCTCGAGCAGCGCGCGGCGGGCGCGCTTCAGATCCTCTGGAGCGCTCTGCACAGGGCGAAGGGGTTTGACTTCTGCTGTTGCCATAGCGACCTCCTTTGTTGTTGAGGGTGACCGGGCGCTGGTAACCGTTGAGAGAACGGCGCGCTTCTTCGCCGCGAGGCTCTTTTATCCGCGCGCACCCGGCCATAAGGCCAAGCCATGGCAAAAATAAACCGCAGCTTACGGGCGCGGTGTCCGCTCTCCTGGGGTTACCAGCCCCGCGGGGAATCATACGCCGCCCGAGCTGGAGCGCAAGCGTCCGTTTTACCCCCTGCGGCGTAGCCCGGCAGTACGCTCAAACGTGCTCCAGATCGGTCCGCCGCGGCGCACGTCGTCCGTAATGATGCGCACCACCATGCTCTCTGGATCGAACGACACTTCGCGCGCCTCGATCGGCGTACCGCGATTCTCGATCTCGACCCTGAGGTTGCCGAGCGCGGCGGGGCCGGCACGCATCGCATCGCGCGGGATCACGAGCTCGCCTCGCTGCAGGATTGTCGGCACTTCATCCGGCGCGAGCCCCGCGATGCCGCCGCGATGAAGCCGCGGCGCACCCAGGAAAGCGAGCGCCGGCACGCGCCGGCGCTCGCCGTCGCTCCCGACGACACCGCCCCGGTGCTGCACGCCGGCGAGGATGTCGCGCGTGAGCGCCGCACCAGGATTGACGCCGCCGCGAAGCCCAGGAAACACGCCCGCCAGAAGCTCGAGGATCTGCGAGGCGGCAAGCTCCGACGCCATACGGGCGAGGAGGTTCGAGAAGGCCTCGCCGATCGAATCGAACCGCCCGGTGATAAGGTTGAAAATCTCGTCCGCGAACGCGGTCTGCAAGTTGCGCCGCATTTGGTCCGCGAAGGTGTCCGAAGCCTCCGCCGTCTGCGTCATCTCGCCCCGCGCTTCGCGCAGCCTGTCGGTCAGCTGAATGAAGCGCTCCTCGAACGTGTCATCGTCGATGAAACCGCCCTCGTGGAGCTCGAAGAGCGCATTGATCTCGCGCTGGATCGCGCGCGTCGGGTCGACCGCGTCGCGCGCCGCGTCGGCGGCTTTGAGCTGCGCCACGATGTAGCGATACCTAGCCTCCGTCACCGCATCCATGGCCTTCGCGTCCTCCTCGAGGAACTTTTTCTCGGCCTCGAGCGCGGCCTGCGATCGAGCGGCCGCCTGCTCGGTTCGCTTCGCCTGCTCGGCGCGCTGCCGCGCTGCCTGCTGACGCGCCCGGAACTGCTCGTTCTCCGCTTGGGTCAGGCGGTGCAGCGCTTCGATCTCTTCGTTGATCGCCTCGACCCGCCGGCGCAGCGCCTCGGCGCGGCGGCGCTCATCGAGCGTGAGCGCGCGCCGGCGCTCGATCTCCGCCATGTCGCGGAGCTCTCGCTCGGCGCGTGCGCGCTCATCGGCGAGCCGCGCGAGCTGCCGCTCGCGGCTCGGGGCAATGATTTCGCGCGCCTCGCGGAGTCCGCCCGCGATCGCGTTGAGAACGGACTGAACGCTCGATTGCACGCTCGGCGTGCGGGCGAAGGACTCGAGCAATTCGTTCCAGGCGTTTCGGACGTCGTTAGCCGCTTTGTAGACGCCTGATGCGTGCGCGTCGGCCGCACTCCCGAGGCCTCGCGCCGCGAGATCCTGCATCAACCGTTTCTGCGCCTCCGCCGAACGCCCGGTTTCGGTCATCGAGGCAAGCATCGCTTTCATCGACGCATCGACGCGAATGCCGGCGTCGGCGAGCGCCGCGGCGGCCTTCGTTGGGTCGTTAAGCGCGCGGCCGAAGAGCTGCACGGCGCTCCCGAGGTCGCGGCCCGTGATCACGGCAAAGCCCGACGCCAGGCGGATCAGCTCGCCGAATTGATCGACGCCGATGTTGGTGAACGTCAGGAGCCGCGACGTCGCGTCCTCGATCTCTTGTCTCGAGCGGCCTGTCGCGTCGGCGATTCGATCGATCAGCTCGTTCAGGCCTGCGGTCGAGATCTCGGCGATGCGGCCGGTTGTCTCGAGCATCGCGTTGAACCGCGCCTGGGTGCGCTCGGCGTCCGCGCCGGCGCGCACGAACGCGACGGTCGCCTCGGCGAGCTCGCGCAGCACCGCCACCGCGCCGAGGCCGATCGCGGTGTCGCGCAGCGCCCGGAAAATTCGCGTCGTGCGCTCGGCCGAGCGGCCCGTCTCGTCGAGATTGCGACGCGCCTCGGAATTGAAGCGGCGCAGGTCGTTGACCGCGCGGTTGACGTCGGAGCGGATGAGAAGCGCGATTTCGAGGTCGCGGTCGGCCATGGCGTGCCCCCTAGCTCAACTTCCGGAGGCGCTCGCGCACGGCGGGCATCAGGCTCTCTGCCGCGACGTCCTCGATCAGATCGCTCATGAGCCAGACACCGTTCGCGCGCCAGAAGGCCGCCGCGACGGCATCGGCCGCGCGAACGGGAAGGCCCACGTACCACTCGGGCGCGCGATCGCATGCCCGGGCCACCATCCGGCACCAGGCGTCGGCATGCCGCTGCAGCAGCTGCGCAACTTCCGCTGTGCTCGGCGCTTCACCGCGCGTCTTCACGATCTCGCGAAGTTCCGCGAGAAGCGGCGCGGCTTCGGCGCGCGCCTCGAGGCTTTCGAGGAAGCGAAGCTCACGCACGACGATCCGTTCGCCGTCGATCGTGATGATCTGGTCGTTCGCCGCCGGTGCCTCGGCCGAGGCCTCGGGTTTGGCCCAGGCGAGCAGGTCGCTCGAGCGAGGGGCTCGCGCGAGCCATGCGACGACGCGCTCGAACCGGTGCGCGAGTCGGGTGCTGATTTTCATCGCATTGTTCCTCTGTAGACGTCTGCGCTGCCCTGGTATCCCTGCACTAGAAGGCCAAGAACATGGCCGCCGGCCCGGGGTCATAGTGGATGCGCGCCTGCACATGATCGACGAAACAGTTGAGTGAATGACCATCGTCTGTTTGTCGATAGACCTTCAGCGCGAAGCCGAACGAGGGGCTTAGAAGGTCCGCGCGCGTCCAACTCTCCCCCCCCCACAGGTCCGTGGCCCCGCCATACACTGCATCCGCAAGCGTGTTGAGCGGCCAACTCCCCGCCTTTGCCGCATTCACCGCCCCGAGGTTCCCGCCCTTCACGATGTGCGCGTGACAATCCTGCGGGAACGTAGAACCGCCGGAGCGCGTGAACCTGCGTGACACCCGAACCTCGATGCCTTCGATGACCGCCGACTCGGGGAGAAATGCGGCTAACCCCTGCAACCCCATTACGCGCAAATAGCGCGACTCGCTGACAGCCGAAAATTCGTCCTGGGCGAGCAATATTTGAGCCTCACCGCCGCCGGCCGCCAGCGCATTCGACGGGTTTAGCCAGACGCTGACGAGATCGAACGACGCGCACAGCCGCGTGGTGCCTGTCGAAGTATCAGCCGACCCAAAGTCCAACCAAGGTGTTGCTACGGCCATCGATCCTCCGATTGCTACCGTCTTTGCTCTTTGTCCTCAAAGCCAAGAATGCCCGCCGCCGCGTCACTGCCGCCCTCGTCGTGATCGCCCGGCGGGCTGGGGGCTTGTTCGCGGGAGGTAGCCGCGGCGCCGCCCCGTCACGCCTGAGCCGGCCGAGGCATACCGGCTCTCTGGCGAACGCGCGGCCCATGAGCGCGCTCACCCAAAGTAAACCCCCGCGCGGATCTCACGCACGTCGTCGAGCGCTTCCGCGCTCGGCGGATCGAGCGGAACTTCGTCAACGCTCGGCGATGCGTTCATCGCCGCTACGATCATTCGCGGAAGATACGCGGCGACGAAGTTTTCGAGCGGCGTCCGGTCGCCGAACACGTTCCAGCGAATCTTGTGCGCCTGGACAACGCGCTCGACCGTGATGCCGTCGCCGAGCAGCTCGTCAATTCGGCTCTGCCAGTAGCGCTTATGAAAAGCCTTCAGCGCCCGCTCGACCGGCTCGATCGCCTCGAGCTCGGCCTTGATCCGCGCGGCCAAGTCGTTCGCCCGGGCCTCGAGCTCAGGCACATTCCAGTTCTGGAGACGGAGCTGCCGGCGGACCTCTCCGAACTCCTCGATGAGCGGCGCCAAGCGCTCGTTCGCCGCCTCGAGCTTTGCGAGCTCTTTTCGGTACGCCGAAACCCGCATCACGATCCCTCCTGCCCGCGAACGGCGAAGTGCGAGAGAGCGACGGCGCCGTGGTCGTGCCGCACGAGAAAGGTCTGGCCGTCGAACGTTCCTGAGCTGCGGCGATCGATGCCGACCGTGCTGCGCGCGCCAGCAAGGCGCACGAACCCCACAACCGGCATGACGCTCGGCGATGGAAGAACGAACCAGGTGTTTTGGGTGATTGCCGGATCGGCGAACACCTGAATCGGCGGCGAGCTGTTGCCGGCGGTGAGCTCGGCAACGAGCTTGAGCGCATCGATGTACCGCTCCGGCGGGACGATCAGGAAGCGCGGCGTGAGGCCGCATTCCGTGCCGGCCGCGTTCTTGAGGCGTGCGAGCTTCCCGCAGGCCTCGGCGAGCGACGCGAGGTCGAGGGCGCCCGCAACAATGTTACCGCGATCGCTGTGGAAGAGCTCGACGCCATCGCTGAGCTTGGGGTTTGCTGTCAGCGTGCCGAAAACGCTTCGTGCTTCGCGACGGGCGACGACGGTGCCGAATTGCACCACCACGGCACCGACGACATTGAGCGCATCACTGATGAGAAGACGGCGCGTCACGCCAAAGTACCTGCTCCAGCTGGAGACTTGAGCCTTCAGGCCAGGGCGCAACACGAGATCGAGGTCGTACCGCGCCTCGGCGGCGTCGGAGGTCGGCGTATCCAGATCTTCGCCGTCGAGGCGAAGCGCGAGCGCCGGCACGTCAACCTCGCGAAAGTTCGGCGCTTCGATGATGCGGGCGACCTGCAGGTACGCGCTCGACGCCTCGACCGTCTCGACGATCAGGCGCTGCATGGCGTTCAGGAGCGCGGTGCTGAAGTCGCTCGTGGTGTAAAAGGACGCCGACCGCGCGATAGCCTCGCGCTCGAGCTGGGGCGATTCCAGTAGCAGGCGCGTCGCGAGATCGATGTTCGCGACGAGATCGCGCGTTTTGATTCCATCCTCGAGCAGAGCTTGCGCGAGGGGGTGAATGTCACGCTCGCCGCCGAGCCGCGCGTACAGCACATCGGCCAGCGCACCGGCGAGCGCCTTAGGATCGTGGCCCAGTTTACGAAGGAAGTACGGCTGGTCCGTAACAACAGTCATCGTGGCTCTCCGATGCTTCGATCGGCGTTGAGCATTCCGCCGACGGGCGCGCACTTTCTACATTCGAAAGTGCGCACCTGCGCGCGAGGAGCTTCTCGAGCTGGCGCCGGCGCAGCCTTTTCGCTGGCGCAGCGAACCGCATGTCGTGAAGCGCAACCAGCAACGGATCGCGGAGCTCCTCGCGATCGCCGAGGCGCGATGCCTGGCGCTCAAACCAGTCAACTGCCCGCTCGATCCGCCGCGCGAGCTCACGCGCGCTCATCCGAAGTTCGGGATCGATGAGATCGGCCGCCGTCATGAGGGCCGCATTGCGCGCGCGGAGGCCTCGGAGCTCGAGCGCCTGGTCTAGGGGCAGTCCGGCCAAGTAGCGCGCCCAGGCCTCCGCGAGCCAGCTCGCGAGCGCGGGATCGTGTCGCTCGGCGAGCTCTTGCAGTGCATACAGGCGCGCGAGGCTCATCGCCTGACGATGCGGACATTGGTAAGCGCGCCGTTCGCGGGCTTTACCGTAACGCCGGCGCGCTGCAGCTGCGCGGCGACGATTCGGTCGCAGCGTCGCCGCACCCCCTCCCGCTCGAGCCGAAGGCGGGCGCGGTGGACCGTGGGAACGCTCGGAACAGGAAAGCCGGGCTCGAGCCCGACGAACACGAGAAAGTCCAGACGCACCCGAAGCGCTCGATTCAGGCCGCGAAGCGACAACCGGTGCCAGCGCTGCACCAGGAGCGCGCGGTAGAGGATCAGCGGCGCGAAGGCCTCGGGCCCGCCGCGCCGGCGTTCGGCCTGGCGCAGTGGCGCGAGCTCGCGCTCAATCGGCGCCCAGTCGATTAGCCGGTGCAGCTCGAGCAGCGGCGCGTCGCGGAGCTCGCCGGCGGCGATAAGCGCAATCAAGCTCATGGCCGGATCCGCGGTGCAGACGTCTGCGCCTTCGCGCTCGGCGCAGATGGAGGGTTATGAAAAAGTGAAAGGCCGCTCGTCAGTTTCCCGCGCGCGAGAGAGGAGTCGAGCAGGCGGCACGGTGAGCACTGAAACGGTAAGCGCTTGAATTTCACCAAGTTTCGATCGCGAAACCTAGCGAA